>NZ_AP018681.1:0-600035 GCF_002218025.2 Vibrio casei
AAGTTTTTCCAATCAACTTAACCAATGCCAACAGTGTACACCAAAATACCATAAAAACAATAATTTGGTGAACATTTAACACAATGATACTTTTAATGCGAAATTGTAATTTATTTGCAATAACAATGAAAAAACTTAAATTAGATCACGTTTTTATTTGAAAGTTTTGCAAGTATTTACTAATAAATTTAAAAACTTTTAAACTGTTACGGTGTCACCTATTTACAATGTAAATAAGAATAAATACGGAACGATTATAAATATGTAAAATTTTACGGTCTTTGTCATTTCAACCTGTCAATAATATATACAAATTATTAGTCACCTTTATATTGCTCAATAAACAATCGATAATAACCAAAAAATAAAATATACGTTAATAATGCCGACATAAAAGGATAAAGGGAGGGTACGACACACTCTAAACACCTTAAACAATTTTAATGTGAAAGAAAAAATACAATATAAATAATAATTTTTTAAAATATAGCCTTGATCATGTTTCCTATACCGTTGAAATACACCAAAGGAAACATGATCATGAGAGACGTGTAAATTTGGACAGGATGAAAAAGAAGATCAATATTCGGATCAATGATCAAGATAAATATAACTCTGGAAGCATGCAATCCCTTGTATAGATTACATCTATTGTTATTTGAACTGACACCTTAAACGATAATATCCCTATAATAAAAATAAAAATTATCGCTATCCGCTTGATCATGCTTCGTAAAATGAGCTATCTCTCTGAAAATGGAACATTGAAAGAAAAAATAAGCATCAGAAATACGAATACTTGATCATCGTTCCCTATATTTTTAACCCCAAATATAAAAGACAACATCAAGGCTTGTGGATAAGTTGTCAATTAATGATGATCATCGTTTCAAAATGAATATGATCATGCTTCGATAATTTTATGATCATTCTTCTGCTTGAAATTGATCATGCTTTCATTATAACAATGATCATCGTTCAGATTACATCTTGATCATGCTTTCAAGCGTTAAAAAAAAATAGCTTTTATTATCATTACCTTGGAAGGAGATTTATGTTCAGATCAATAGATCATATAACCATTTAAGATCATATAAACAAAAAGATCAGTTATTTAAAGAAAAGCATTTTTTCCTTTCTTTTTTGATCTTTTTTATTTATTCTCTTGGAACGATGCTAATTTTACAGCCAATGATAAATGGAATCGCTATGCCTAGCCCTGAAAAGATCTTAATAAAATTACCGAGAGACCACAAAGGTGGCCACTTATTTTTGATTTCAGAGCATACGATCGACTGGATCGAGCAGTATCAACATTTTAAAGGCGTAACCAAAAGCATTATTGAATTATTAAACTTAATTTCGCTTAGAGGTCTTTCAAGTAAAGATGGATTAGTCTCAACCACTGAACTTATTGAATCAACTGATGGACAACTCACCAGAGCAGCAATTCAGCAAAGGTTACGAGCAGCCGTTTCTATTGGTCTATTTAGCCAAGTTCCAGTTAGATTTGAAGAAGGTCTAGCCGGTAAAACCATGCTTCATTCCTTCGTAAATCCGAATCAATTAATTTCAATTTTAGGGGCAACAAGCCTAAAAACTGACACTACTCGGCAAAATGAAAAACAAAAACGTTCAAAAGCATTAGCTCAAACACAAGTAAATCGTCAACTTTTGAATGAGCACGGATTATACACACCACCAGCTATGCGCGATGAAGCGGATCAATTTATAGTATCTCCAACCAATTGGGCGGGGATTATTGACCAAGCTTTAGCACCACCAAGAACGAGAAAAAACTACCAAAAATCAATGGTTTCTATTTCAGGTACTCGTGCGATTATTGAAACGCGATCATCAAAAAATATCATGACAGTCGATGATCTCATGACTCTATTTGCTCTGTTTACGTTAACCGTTCAATATCATGAACATCATCAAGATGACTATCATATGAACGCAAAGCAGATGCCAAATAAGACCCCATTATATATAACGGACATCTTATCTTTACGGGGAAAGAAAGACAGCGGACCGGCTCGCGACTCTATTCGAGATAGTATTGATCGTATTGAGTTTACTGACTTTCAATTACATGAACTAACGGGAAGATGGTTAAGCGAAAATATGCCTGAAGGGTTTAAAAGTGATCGCTTTCGATTTATTGCTAGAACGATCACTGCGTCAGATGAAGCACCAACAGAAAGCTCAACAGGCGAAATTCGAATTAAACCTAATTTGTATATTTTGGTTTGGGAGCCATCATTTTTTGAAGAATTATTAACGAAAGATTACTTTTTCTTATTCCCACCTGAAATATTGAAACAGCATACTTTAGTATTTCAGCTATACACCTTCTTCAGAAGCCGCCTAGTACGCCGTTTAACTGAATCTATGTTACTTAGTGAGATTAATCAAAAACTTGCTCGTAATATTGAATGGCGTCGTTTTTCAATGGATCTTATTCGTGAATTAAGAAAGCTGTCTGAAGGTAAAACGACAGAAGATCTTTTTGTCGTTAATTTATGGGGCTATCATTTGACAATCACGACCTTGATGGATAAAGGGAAAGTTCAAGATTATCAAATTGATATTCGTTGTGATGCGGAAGAAGTATTACGTTTTTCTCGTGCTCGTACTACTAATGCAGGTAAGCGGAATATGGCTCCTACATTACCAAACCCGCTACGTCATGAATTGGTTTCAAAGCAGAAATTGCAAGAGTTATCTGAAATCATTGATGGAGAATTTGAACCGATTCAACGCAAAGATCCTTCACCAAGAGGGCGCTTAGGCCGTCGTGTAAAACAGAAGAAGCACTTAGTTGAAATAAATGCTGATGAAATTACTATAACCTTATCCAAATATACGTCACCAGAAGCGCTAGAACGCAGTATTACGGCTTTATCAGCAATGACTGGTCATCCCTTTGCTTCTATTCAGGAAGAGTGTAATGAGCTTGTTAGTAAGCTAGATTGGCTGCGAGTAGGTGAGCAGGTAGTCCCATATCAAACGTTAAGTAAAACCATTGAATTATTTAATCAAGAGACGAAAGCTAAGCACCTTTCAATAGAAAAGTTAATTGGTGGGTTAGCGGTGCGCCGGAAGGTCTGTAAACAAGTTTTTGAAGGACATATTGATGAAATGGTCATACGTGCATTAGATGAAATGGCTAATACCGCTTAATCATATTCGATATCTTTTTTATTTCGATAATATTATACGGCTTATATGGCCGTATTTTTTATGTTTAAAAATAAGCGTTTGATGTGTTATTAAGAAAGCATGATCAAGGATCTCTTGATCATGCTTTCGTTACCTTGATCATCGTTCCGACTCTTTTCTTTGATCATGTTGGTGCATATTAATCTCGCCTAATTGACTCATAAAAGCGACGTGTAATTCGATTACCTGATCACTTGCTTCTACACAATCTGGCTGTGATTGGCAGCATTCCAGCATTAAAACAGTTAATTGATCCAATTTATGGGCCCCCCAGTAACGTAATTCTAAGGATGAGTGTGGATTGGCTGTCATCGATTGAATTCGACCGTAGGCTAATTCTATATATTGATAGGCGAGTTTCTCGTGTGAAAGCTCTTGGAAATATTGGAATATTTTCATACAGCCATCTAACCATATCTCAATGGCTTTTAACTGAACATGAGAGTGGTGTGGTTGCCAGAGCATATCAGGTGGAGAGTGGATTAATGAAACGAGATCTGAAATCGAAGACTTATGCTCTCGTTGATACCATTTTTGCATGTGTTCTAACCAAGTTATGAGTTCCATAGTATGCCTCGTGCGCTTGATTGTTTTTATTATTGTAGTGGATTATTGAATTATCGGTTTGAAAGTATCAATTTTGTCTATCAAATCGAGCTAAATTTAAGCGGTTGTTATAGTGAAAGAAATTTTCATCAAGTTTGAGCTTGCCAGTAAAAAAAATTTACCTAAAATGCGCGCATCTGCTATCTATATAGTTAGGAGTGTTGAACTTAATGCTCTGTGAAGCGTTATTAAGTATTGACTTGTGGGTGATGAAGTTTTTGAACTACACCCAGTTGCTAAGAAACAATAAGCCGTAAATGAATGCGATGAAGGCCATGTTTCTGAACTCTGAGTTTGGTCACACTCTGTGTTTTATTTACTTAACAAAGCGGCATTATATTGCTTAATATCCACTTTGTTTCTACATGGTTTTCTGGAGGTAATTATGTCGATTAATTCAATTGATCACGATGACATGACTGAAATTGCAACAACTTGGGATGCCAAAGATGAGTCCAATGTAAAAGTCACTTCAAAACAAGTGAAGAATGCAGAAGCTCGACGTCGAATTGAAATGTTAAAAGAGATCCGTGAAAGCGGTTTGACATTAGAAGAAGCAAGAGAATTAGGTTTACTTCACTAAAAAAGAATTATTGCGCTCGGTTTTCTCTTTGCCTTTCATGGTAATTTTAGATCGTAAGCAAATAGCAGGGTGACTGATAATTCAGTACACCCTGTTTTTTTACTTAGATTTTCTATAATTTATCTTTAAATAATCTCAACGGCGTTATCCTGATAGAAAGGTTATAGCCTAATAAAGAGAAGCAACTGCGCCATTAAATGCAATTTACAGTGTAAACTTTTCAATATTTTTTATTATTTGTAACCTGCTATGGTATATTTCGAGGTCTTAAGACTCTTGAATAAAGGGCAATAGAATGACCATCAATTTATCTTTGCTGCCTTCAGCTGAGAAAAATAAAATCGAATTAGATAAACAAGCTTCTTATGCTGTGTGGCAATTGAAGCAAGCGAAAGCTGGGCCTGATTTGTTGATCAGTGAAGCGGAAAAAATTCGGAATCCGGATGAGCGGGCTTTTTTTGAACAAGCCATCCAAAAATACAAACGGATAATGGGTGTAGCATAAACGGCTAACCATCATCTGAGATCATAAGAGACAGATCAATTACGCAAGCTCTTATGATGAACATAATGCGTTAAATAGAATCAGAGAGAACCCCATGGGAAGAAGTTTTGAAGTGCGCAAAGCCTCAATGGCGAAGACTGCAGGCGCAAAAATTAAAGTTTATTCAAAATACGGTAAAGAAATTTACGTTGCGGCGAAAAATGGTGGTTCAGACCCAGATATGAACCTTTCGCTTAAGCATCTTATTACCAAAGCGAAAAGAGATAATGTCCCCGCTCATGTTATCGAAAAAGCATTGGATAAAGCGAATGGCGGTGGTGGTGAGGATTTCCAACCCGCTCGTTATGAAGGTTTTGCACCTGGTGGCGCGAGCGTTATTGTTGATTGCTTAACCGATAACGGCAACCGTACGTTTCAAGACGTTCGCCAGTGCTTTGTAAAAACAGGTGCTAAAATAGGTAGTCCTGGTACGGTTGCACATATGTTCGATCATCAAGCCGTTTTTCAATTTAAAGGTGAAGATGAAGAAGCGGTATTAGAAGTTTTAATGATGAAAGATGTCGATGTGACGGATATTGAACTTGAAGATGGTGTGATCACGGTTTTTGCACCACATACTGAATTTTTTAAAGTGAAAACAGCATTAAGTGAAGAATACCCAGATCTCGTGGTTGATGTAGAAGAGATTACTTTTGTCCCTCAAAACCATACACCTGTAACGGGTGAAGATGTGGCTAAATTCCAGAAATTTTTGGACATGTTAGATGATTGTGATGATGTTCAACAGGTTTACCACAATGCGGAATTAGAAGAAGAATAACCAGAAAGGGCTTAATAGCTTGAATGGTTAGATTAATGACCAAACACCGAGCCCTACCGCTCGGTGTTTTTGTTTCTATCATTGATTGACTTTAGATTGATATAAAAAGGAGATGTCGGTATGAAAGTGAGTTTTATTGGTTTAGGTGTTATGGGATTTCCAATGGCAGGCCATTTAACCCAATACGGTTTTGATGTCACGGTCTTTAACCGTACATATGCTAAAGCGCAAGAATGGGTAACTCAATATAAAGGTAAGGTGGAGAGTAGCGTTGAAGCGTGTGTGAAAGACGCTGATGTCGTTGTATTGTGTGTAGGTAATGATGACGATGTTCGCAGCATGACGACCAGTGACGTAGGGGCTCTACGTTTTATGAAACCAGGATCTGTTTTAGTGGATCACACCACCACTTCAGCATCTTTATCGGAAGAATTATCACTCGCGGCTCAGCAGGTTCAAGTTGAGTTTATGGATGCACCTGTTTCCGGTGGGCAAAGTGGGGCAGAAAATGGTGTGTTGACCATCATGTGTGGTGGCGCACAATCTCTATTTGATAAACTCCAACCAGTTTTTAATGCTTATGGTAAATCATCGGTATTAATGGGAGGCGTCGGGCAGGGGCAGAGGGCTAAAATGGTGAATCAGATATGCATCGCAGGGGCATTACGTGGTTTATCAGAAGGTTTATTGTTAGCTCAACAATCTGGACTTGATATTGAAAATTTAGTCAATTGCTTAAAAAATGGCGCCGCGGGATCGTGGCAGATGGAAAACCGTGCCGTGACGATGTCTGAGGGGAAATATGATTTTGGCTTTGCGATTGATTGGATGATTAAAGATTTAGGTTTTTGTTTAGATGAAGCCAGTAAGCATGGATTAAACTTAGCTCATACCAAACAAACTTATGATGATTATGTTTCTCTTGCAGAGTCAGGGGATAACCGCATGGACACTTCCGTGTTGCACAAAGCGGTTCAGAAAATATCGAAGCAATAAAAACTATAACGTGTTTGTAAACCACTTAAAAAAGCGAATCATCTGGTTCGATTTTTATCATCAATTGAGGATGGTGATTCGCTTTTCAAATCATTTACCACAAAAAAGAGGTTATTGAATTGACGATAAGTTCCATTGAATACTCTGAACTTTGACCAGTCACTTACTTTGTGAATTTTTGACTTTGATAGCCTAAAATAACCGTTTGATTTGAAGTGAGTATGATAATTTATCTTTAACAATAAACTCATATAACGTCTTTATCATTGTCATTGTATGTTCTTTGGTTAAGTAAAGGAGAATTAATATGAAAGCTCAAGGCCTACTAAATAGTTTACTCGCCGCTGGTCAACAAATGGCTCAGAAAGGTGGAAGCTTGGCACAAAGCTCATTAAATGTTCCTGATGATAGTAATGAGCGAAAAGCCATGCTCGGTGGTATGGGAAAAGGGGCGGTAGCCGCTGGAGCTGTCGCTTTGTTACTTGGGACAAAAAAGGGCCGTAAACTTGGGGGGAGTGCGCTGAAAATAGGTTCGGTTGCTGCTCTAGGAGGTTTGGCTTTTAAAGCCTACCAAAATTGGCAGCAACAAAATCAAAGCGCAGTTGCCCCGTCACAAACGCCATCGTTAGAAGAGATCAATGATGACTTGGATGAGAGAAGCAAAAAGTTGCTGCAGGCTGTGATTGCTGCGGCGAAAGCGGATGGTCATATTGATGAAAAAGAGCAAGCCACAATCGACTCTTTTATTGATAATTTAGGCGAATCGAGAGAGTTGAGTGATTTTATACAAAGAGAGTTGAAGAAACCCCTCGATCCGGCAGAGATAGCTCAAAATACCCATGCTCCAGGATTAGCCGCTGAAGTCTATTTAATGAGTAAAATTATTGTAGCGGAAGAAAACTTTATGGAAAAAGCGTACTTAACAGAACTTGCCAATAAACTTAACCTGGAAGCTGGGTTAATTGCTGAATTGGATGAGCAAGTGAAAACGCAGGATAATGGTTGAGTTGTTTTAATAAAGGATAGACCGCCATAAAATGGTGATACTATTGATATCCATGATTTTAAAAGCGAATCGTCTGGTTCGCTTTTCTACTTAAAGAAGGTTCCGCAAGGTGTTCCATCAGGAGCTATTTTCAGTTTTTGATTAGGGCAGTGCTGATAAAAATAAGCGGCTTCTGCTTGGGTGTTCATTTCATTACAAGTTTGTCGACGATCGCAATGAAAGCCTTCCTGGATGGATGATTGAGGAGACGATGTTGAGCTGCTCATATCAAAGAATGCTGCAATTCTCTGTTTTTGATTTTTTGTTGATTGTGGCGGCTCTTGGTAAAAAAATTGCCATAGAGCCAGGATAAGTAAAAAAATAAAGGCGATTTTTTTCATGGTGCCATTAACCGATAAATGTTGGCTATTTAATGAGCACACCATGAATGAAGAGAAGGGGATCTCCAAGCATCAAGTTGATAGCGGTGATTGTTTTGCGAGGAATTTCTCTTTTTGACCTTATCCTCACATTGCAGTGCAAATATTAAGGCTAAGATCAAAGACGAATCAAACGGCTAAGCGGTTTGAATAGTAAGATTATTGAGCCATTTTTTCTTTAAGTAACGAGTAAAACATAAAGATAGCTTAACAATTTCTTCTGAAATCATAAGTAGATATACCCAAGCAAAACTTAGCTCTGCTACAAAAGCTCCGTAAGCGGTTAAAGGAATACCCACCATCCACATTGCGATGAAATCCATACGTAAACAAAAATGGTTTTCACCACCAGCGCGTAGAATACCATTGATGATCAACATATTTAGCATACGAATAATGATAGCAAAACTCATGACAGTAAAAGCAGGGTCGGCAATACCATTAAAGTTTGGGCTGTCTAAGTCAAGAAACGCGATGACGTTATCGCGTTGTAGTAACATAATGCCACAGGCTACGATACCCATCGCTATGATCGATTTTATAAAAAACTGAGACATGGCTTGAGCTTGTAAGTATTCATCGCGCCCGAGTGATTGTCCGAGTATGACGGAGCATGCTACCGAAATCCCCATAAAAATGGCGTAGCATAACCCTTCAAAAGGCCCAATCATGCTATAAACAGCGAGCTCGGTGGTGCCCATATGTCCGTAGATCGTTTGGTAAGTTAGTGTCCCGAATGCCCATAACACAGCATTCGCCGCATTTGGAATGGCGAGTCGTTTATAGGATTGCCATAAACGAGGGTTATTGATTTGATATCCGCTGATAATAAGCCAATTTTTTTGATATTTTAAGGTACCGTAAATTAAGCCCACTTGTATGGCTCGTGAGATGGTAGTAGAAAGCGCGGCTCCTGCTACTCCCATCGCCGGCACACCAAACCCTCCGTGAATTAACCAAAAGTTGAGGCCAATATTGATGGCGATAGTGATAGCGGCCAATATTAATGGCAAAACCGCATTACCACTGGAACGTAAACTCGCTTCTGCTGTAATCACCCAATGAGTCAGCATTAATAACGGTAGGCTATACAATAAGTAGTCTGCGCCTTGTTGGATCACAAGGACATCATCGGTTTGAATGCGCATGATCTGCGATCCAAATCCCACCATTAATAGCGTGACAGGGATCATGATCAATGACCCAAATTTTAAGGACATCATACTGACCGTTTTGGCGGTAGCTTTATCGTCTCGCCCCCAATATTGGGAAACTAAAGTACCGGTTGCGGTTGCCAATGCGGCCATGATCATGATCGCAACAAAATGCCAACGTGAGGCTATTCCCACTGCGGCAGTTGCCGTTTGGCCAAAATCACTCACCATTAATACATCGGCCAAGGCTAGAATTGCGACGAGTGCACTTTGTAGAGCGACCGGAAAAGCCAATTTTATCACTCTTGAAAACAACCGAGGCGGTAAGTGTGATATGGGTGGATTGGTTTGAGTACAAGAGTGTGGTTGAATGGACATAGGGCGATCCTCACGGTAAGTCGCAAATATAAAAGAGCTTTGGGTTAATCAACATGTTTGAAATCACGAAAAACCTGTGTGAATCCGTCATTGAACAAGAGTTGCTCAATCGTCATTGGCAAGATGAAGTGTATTTAGCCGAGGCTTGTAAAGAGCGTTTTATCGTGTCTTCCGAGATCCCTGAGTTGATAATGGAAGAAATCTCGATGGCTGGCCTAGGGGAGTTTTCTCAGGGTTATTCTGTAGAACGACGTGAACCTGAGATACACACTATTTTATTTACGCTTGAAGGTGGTGGATGCTTAACCACTCGCCATGGAATACAACAGATACAATCGAACACCGTCACCGTATTGCCTCAGGGGATGCCATTTCGATTTGAATTGGGCGAGCAGCCATATTGGAAGATGGCTTGGATTTTATTGCCACCGGTTTCTAAATGGCGACAAATTGAAGGCAGCCTACAGCGTGTAGAGCAGACACATTTATGCGAATCGGTATGGTCGTTATTAAACTTAACACATCAAGAAATACAGGGGAGGACGACATTTAGACAATTGCTTTTAAGCGAATTAACCCGTGTGATGCTTGGCTCGACCGATGTGCATCCGTCCAATGCTTCGATGCGCGTGCACAGTGTGTTTAACCAAGTAGAAGCGCAACTGCACTTGCCGTGGACGGTTAAAGAAATCGCCAAACGTAGTTTTTTGAGTGAAGAGCAATTAAATAGAATTTCAAAGCAACTGTATGATCAAAGTCCAAGTCAGCGTTTGATCCGGTTAAGAATGGAAAAAGCTTTGGATCTGCTTCACCATCGAGATTGGAGTATTACCATGATCGCTCATCGTTTGGGTTATCCTGATCCTTATAATTTCACGCATCGTTTTCGGAAAAGGTATGGCATGTCGCCAAGAGACTACCGTAAAAATAAACTATGAGTATGTGTAGAGAGTCGTGCTATTTACTTCATCTAGCTACACCAGCGAAGCAACACCAACGAAGCAATATTTTCTCTTTACCAATGAAAATACTTGTCACTAAGATTTAACTATCCTCAAGTGTGTCATATACGGTGTTTGTCAAACTAGTTGTCGCGATCACTACGTTATGCACTCTCAGCCTTGACACTATTTTGTTCAGGGTTTAAGTACACTTCTTTTGGTAAATCCCAATTACGGATATTACCGCTCCAGCGCTCAGGGTGAGCATCTTTAGCACCTTGATAAACTTCTTTTCTATTAGCCAATATGTCACCCGCTAATCCTGAATGCCTTTGATGTGGGCTGACGTATTTGATGCCACTATGTTTGTGGTTAAAATTATACCAGTGGCTAAATTTCAACACCCAACTACGCGCCTCATCAATTGTTGAAAACCCTTTATACGGATAGTCAGGGCGATATTTACACGTTTTAAATATCGACTCAGCATAAGCATTATCATTGCTCACCCTAGGACGATTAAAAGACGACACGACACCTAAACTATAAAGTGTTTCAAGCATTGATGAGCCTTTCATTGGGCTTCCATTATCCGAATGCAGTACCAGAGGATTATCTTTAACTCCTTCTTTTAAATGAGCTTTCTTAATTAATATTGATGCATTTTCTGCTGATTCGTCATCATGAATTTCCCATCCAACAATCTTTCGACTAAATATATCGAGTATCAAATATAAATAAAAATGCAGCCCTTTAGCGGGGCCTGGTAACCAAGTAATATCCCAACACCACACTTGGTTTGGCCCTGTAGCACAGTGTGTCGTCGGTACTTTTCTCTCTTTTATCTGACTACGTCCGCGAGCGTTTTGCTGTTTTTCTTCATGAAGAACACGATAATATGTTGATTCAGAAGCAAGATAAATACCCTCATCTGCTAATGTAGGGACGATTTGGCTTGGTGGTAAGCTCTTAAAATCATCGCTATTAACGATGGCTAATATGTTATCTCTCTCTGCTTTTGATAGCTTATTTTTTGGCTCAGGGCGCTGAGATATTGGTCTACCATCTGTTTTTATGTTCCCGTCAACAGTCCAACGTTGATACGTCCGGACACTGATCCCAAGTTCACGGCAAGCTTTAAACTTTGGCGCACCAGAACTCACAGCTTCATTAACTAGTTTAACTGCTTGAATGCGAGCTGAGTCGAGGATCATTCGTCCTCGGCTTCCCCCCAGATCGCATTTGCTTTTTTTCTTAACACCAATAGTGCTGCGGTTTCAGCGAGTGCCTTATCTTTTCGACGTAGCTCCTTTTCTAATTGATTGATCTGTTTTTTATCTTTCTTTGTTTCGGTGGAGAAGGCTTTTTCTTGCTCTTTAACGTTAGCGTTTGCATCTATACACGCATTTCGCCAAGCCGATACTTGTTCCACATAAAGACCTTTGCCTCGACAATATTCCGCTAACTCAGCTTGATTTAAAGAGGCTGTTTCCAACACGACTGAGAATTTATTTGCTGATGACCACTGCTCAGCATTCTTTCCATCACCTGGCACTAAATGCCCCTTATCAATTGCTTGTTTTCGCCAATTATACAAGGTTGATTCACCAATCCCCATCTCGATTGATAATTGGGCTATTGCTATATTATTTGGAGGCATCATCTTCTGAAGAGCCGACTCTTTGCTTTGCGCTGAATAATGTTTCATTGTTACTCCACGCCCTCTGTTTAATGGTTGAATATTAAGCGCGACAACTAGTCTGACAGAGAGGGTATATGGACCCACCCAGTTTGCAAGTGATTTTGAGCAGTTAATAAAATAGTCATTGCCTTCATATATTCGGCTTATTTATTGGGCATTAATCCCATAGCCTGGATGCAATCTGCTTCTACTTAACTTTATCATTCCGGCGGCTTCTTCGAGCCAATGACAAGGATAGTTTTTAAGTAGCACAGTTTAACTGTCTATTATCCGTTCAAACTCATTTCGCAACTGATGGTGAGCGTTGTAACTCTATATTTGTATCGCTTTTTCTTTATTACTTAGAGGTAATTTACTTGGTATTCTTCATCTTTGCTGATGACAGCCCAGACTATTCTGGCCAATTTATTGGCTACTGCAATACATGCTTGATTATAGTGCTTTTCTTTCTTGAGTTTTTGAGCCCATAGGCTCAATCTATCGTTTTTACCTTCACAGTTTTTTAAAACTGTTCTGGCTCCGTGATTAAGCAAGGTTCGCAAGTAAGGGTTACCTCGTTTTGTTATTCCTAACAAAACGCTCTTTCCTCCCGTTGAATTCTGTTTTGGAACCAATCCACACCAAGCTGAAAAATGACGGCTATTATTGAAATTATTCCCATCGCCTATTGCTCCATAAAGAGCGGCTGCGGTAATTGGCCCAATGCCCACAACCGTTTGAGCTCGAAGGCAGATGTCATTCAACTTAGAGACTTCTTCTACTTTTTTATCATGTCCCTTAATTACCTCATCTAACTGAAGCAATTCTTCGTATAACTCTAAGAATAAAGAGCGGCTGGAAGCGGTTAAAGTATTCTCGGCATCTTCTTAGAAACTCAGGTAATGCTTTTCTTAACGCTGCTTTTCCCAAAGATGGGATAACTAAGCCATATTCGGCAAGTAATCCACGGATTTGATTACTGAGTTGTACTCGATTTTGAACATGCCTATCCCGAATACGTAATAACATTTGTGCGTCTTGTTGCTCAATCGATTTGATTGGCATGAATGTCATATTACTTCGCTGAGTCGCCTCCGCTATTGCTTCAGCATCATTAAAGTCGTTTTTATTTTTTCTTCGATAAGGCATCACATATTGTGGTGCTATCAATTTCACCTCGTGGCCGAATTCGGTAAATTTTCTTCCCCAATGGTTGGCACTTCCACAAGATTCAATCACCACAACAGTTGGCTCTAATGTACTAAAGAATGGCAATAATTCAGAGCGGGACAGAATCCGTTTTTTGACTTTCTTTCCCGCTTGATTATTCCAGCCGAGCCTAAGCGAGAGCGGGAATCTCATACAGCGCGCTTCGAGTAGATACCGGATAACTCGTGCCTCGTTTCCGGCATGACGGTTGTTGGATATTTCTAATATTACTGGATAGATCTTAAACTCATTCATGTCCAAAAATCAGTTAAAAGCATTGCCTCCCAGCATCAACAGGGATAAAAATGCCCTGAACTTTGTTAAGCTCAGGGCGTTGTTTTATCTAGGCTAACTAAAAGAATTAATAGTGATATGGAAACTTAGAGAAATCTTTTGGGCGTTTTTCTAAGAAAGAATCACGGCCTTCGCGTGCTTCGTCAGTACCATAAGCAAGACGAGTGGCTTCTCCTGCAAAGAGTTGTTGTCCAACCATGCCATCATCGGTCATGTTCAAACCAAATTTCATCATACGCAGTGCCGTTGGGGATTTTTGGCAAATGATCTTACCCCATTCCAGTGCTTCTTTTTCAAGATCGGCATGAGGCACGACTTTATTCACCATGCCCATTTCAAATGCATCTTGCGCGCTGTAATCTAAACCTAAAAAGAAGATCTCACGGGCTTTTTTCTGGCCAACCATTTTGGCTAAGTAAGCTGAACCATAGCCAGAGTCAAAGCTAGCAACATCTAAATCGGTTTGTTTAAAGATGGCATGTTCTTTAGAAGCGATGGTCATATCACAAACAACATGAAGTGAATGGCCACCACCGGCCGCCCAGCCAGGCACTACTGCAATCACCGCTTTTGGCATGAACCGTATTAACCGTTGTACTTCAAGGATATGTAAGCGTCCAAGCGCGGCAGGGTCGACTTGATCTTGAGGCATACCTTCATATTTATAACCATCTTTACCGCGAATACGTTGATCACCACCGGAGCAGAATGCCCAACCACCATCGCGTGCACTAGGCCCATTACCTGTAATTAAAACACAGCCGACATCGCTCCACATACGAGCATGTTCAAGAGCGCAGAATAATTCATCTACGGTTTTCGGACGAAAAGCATTGCGACATTCCGGGCGGTGAAAGGCGATTCGAACCACGCCCGCATCGACTGACCGGTGGTAGGTGATGTCCTCAAAAGAAAAGCCTTCGACTTCTTGCCAATCTTCAGGATTAAAAATATCAGAAACGTTATTCATGATGACAAACCTTTATTTTTTCTGGGTATATGCGATGACGTTAAGTGTATACCCTATGGATTAATCTTGATCGATTTCAGTCGCTAAAGTTTGTTTTTTTAGCGCAAATAAGGTGATGAACATGGCGATAAGTGCCATGACAGCCATGAGTAAGTAAATAGAATTAAATCCGCTGGCTAAAGCTTGTGGGCTATAATCGGCGAGGCTAGATTCTTTGGCTACACCATTATGATTTAAGCTTAATTGGAAAACTGTTGAACATGCGGCAACACCAATAGCACCACCAAGTTCCCGACCAAAGTTAAATAAAGACATCCCAATTCCTCTGTCTTTTGGTGGAAGCACGTTTTGTACGACGACGCCTAATGCGGGTAAAGTGAAGCCAATGCCAAGCCCTGATAATCCAAGTGCAACGGCAGGGAAAAGGTGATTTTGAATCATCGCAAAGCTGACGGCTGCTAAAAAGAAACCAAACAAAGCATAGCGCTTATATTCACCTGATTTATTCACTAACTTACCGCCACAGTAAGCACCGAGAGTAATGCTTATCATGAAAATAACCATGATTTCGCCACTTGCTGAGGCCGATAATCCTTTTTGCCACTGCATTTGCATGGGTAAATACACCAAAATGGCAAACATCAGTAATTGTGAGCAAAGAATTAATACAATGCAGACCAAATAATTTGGCAGTTTGGCGAGGCGGGCTGGCAGCATGGGATCGGAGACTCGTCTTTCAACAATGATGAGCAATAAAATGGAAGCGATAAAAGCGCCTCCAGTCCAAGATATTGGCAACTCAGCTTCTGGTGACAAAAGCAGTAATAAGCTGGTGGAACAGATCATTAACATCATGGCACCAAGCCAATCGAATTTTGAATCTCGCTTTTTATTAAGATGAGCTAAATTGCGTCGAATTAAAAAGACTGCGATCAACCCTAATGGAATATTAATCCAAAATACCCAGCGCCATGAAAGGTGTTCGGCAAAGTAACCGCCAAGTAAAGGGCCTGCAATGCTTGAAACGGCATATACCATTGAAATAAATCCTTGGTATTTACCGACTTCACGTGCTGGAATGCAATCGGCAATAACGGTAAAGGCGAGAGCGATTAACCCCCCTCCACCAATACCTTGGATGACTCTTGAAATAATTAATGTCTGTAAGTCTTGTGCAAAGCCACAAGCGGCAGAACCAATAATGAATAAAGTAATGCCAATGTACAGCATCCTGACACGACCAAGAATATCACTTAGTTTTCCATAAACTGGTAAAACGGCCGTTGCGGCAAGTAGATAGGCGGTTACGACCCAAGTAAGCGCATTACCGGCATTTAACGCATCGCCAATCATCGGCAGTGGTGTCGTAACGATACTTTTTTCTAACGATCCCAGAGCTATCACGAGTGCAACACTCATAAATATTTTTTGCGGGGAAACCATCTTCTGTTCAGTCACAATCTATCCTCGGAAGAGTTACACAACTGAAAAATAAAGACAGTTGGGAAAAGTAATCAAATAGAGCAGTATCTAACTGCTCTATTAAATATAACAATGAACGAGATCAAAGCTTAGCCAATAAACGATAAATAACCTTGAATGATAATTAAGTTAACAATATCGATAAAGAAAGCTCCCACGATGGGTACGACCATGAACGCTTGAGGTGAAGGACCATAGTGAGTGACTAATGACCCCATGTTCATGACCGCTGTTGGCGTTGCCCCTAAACCAAATCCACAATGTCCGCCTGTGATAACCGCAGCATCATAATTAGATCCCATAACTCTAAAGGTTACATTGTAAGCAAACACCCCCAAAATAAGGGTTTGAACACATAAAATAACCAGTAGAGGAATTGCAAGAGAAAAAATCTCCCATAATTTAAGGCTCATTAATGCCATTGCCAAAAACAGTGAAAGCGATACAGTACCAAGAATATCCACCGTATCGGTATTAAGCTTATATTTTCCCGTTAGCTCAAATAGGTTGGTAATGATCACACCAAGAAATAGAGCATAAACAAAATCAGGAATTTTCATCCAACTAATTTGCAGAGTATTGACCCATTGCTCCATATAAATGGCACCAACCACACACACGAGCATGGTTGCTAAGGTTTCAATGACACGATAGGCAGAGACATTGTCTTCTTCACGATCGTTATAAGTAACAACATCTGGGAAGGCATCGTGGTGCTTATCCCCTGCGCCGTATTCGGACATTAAATTGTGTTTTTGAATGCGTCTTTGAGCTACCGGACCACCAATAATACCCCCCATAATTAACCCAAAAGTGGCGGCGGCCATCGCAAACTCTAAGGTATTTAAGCCATATCTATCTTGGAAAGTACTTGCCCAAGCTGCACCAGTTCCATGTCCTCCTGATAAGGTAATTGAGCCTGCAACTAATCCGAGCAATGGATCAATCCCTAACATTTCAGCTAAGCCAACCCCTACCGCATTTTGAATAATAATATAAATTGATGCTACGCCAAGGAAGATAAAAACCTTCTTACCACCTTTCAACAATTGCGAGTAGCTAGCAGAGAGTCCAACAGTGGTAAAAAAGAGCAACATTAATGTGTGCTCAAGTGGCAGATCAAACTCTAAAGTAATGTGTTGAAAATGTAGAATAGTGATGATTGCCGCGACGATCAAGCCACCAACAATCGGCTCTGGCACTTTGTACTTTGTTAAAAATGGTACTTTACTATTAATAAAGTGACCTAACAGCAAGACGAAAATCGCCAGTAAAAAAGACTCGATAGAACCAACAGGATAAACTGTATTCATATACTGCCTCTAAAAGTAATTTTAAAATAGAAAATATTTGGCTCGATTTTTAGCGTAGGCAAAGAAAGCGATATTCATTTGTCTATACTGAAGAATGTCACGTCAATACCATGCACAGTATTGACGAGAGAGTTTGAAGCCAAAGAAATAATGAGTGAATAAAATGTGAACAGATCCGACAAACTTTGATGTTGATTGCATTATTGACACTAAGTTTTCAATTTTATGACGTGCTACTTATTGAAAGACTTACCATCTGGGACAATAAATTTTTCGTATCTATATAATATTCTTGGAGTTCGTCATGCCTGTTTTATTCTGCCACTCATGTTGTCGCGACACACAACATAAGGAAGTGCTACGCAGACGCGCTGAGGATGATTTGTCGATCAAAACTAAGTTGCAAAAATTTAATGAATTGATCAATCAACTTTTCAGCGGCGTACATTACCACAAAATGGACCCCGTGTGTTTCTGCCGAGACTGTAATCGTCAAAATGCTGAGAAAAGTTTAGTTTCAAGACATTAATTTTACACTACTTTTAGAGTGCCGGAATACGGTACACCACTATATCTTCTTCTGTGCGATTTTATTGATATCCCTCCTTACTCCCATCCTTGAACTCGAGTAGAGTATACAAAAGTAGGTGTTTCAAATACGGCCTTCGTATTTGAAACACCTACTTAACTTGGCGACGTTACCGCGATATGGTTTAGACACTTATGGCGTTGTGCATGGTTATATTCGTCGACCTATCAATAAGGAGAAAAGAATGGCTCGTTATTATCAGCAAGTTTTATCAGTTTGGAATTACTTTAAGCTCAATCAAACCCTTCAAGCGAGTGATGCTATTTTACTACTAGGTAGTTCAGATTTACGAGTAGGGGAAAGGGCGGCAGAGCTCTACCATCAAGGAATTGCACCTTTGGTGATTATTTCTGGAGGAAAAGGCCGGATGACCGATGGAGTGTTTGAATTATCAGAAGCTGAAACCTTTGCCAAAGTTGTGATGGATTGTGGGGTACCTCACTATGCTATTTTATTAGAAGATCAATCGACTAATACAGGGGAGAATTTTCAGTTCACACAGCAGCTTTTAGAGAAAAAAGGAATCACTTTACAAAGTATTACGTTAGTGCAGAAACCCTATATGGAAAGGCGAGCACTGGCAACAAGTGAAAAGGTTTGGCCAAATATTAAAGCGCAAGTGACGTCTCCTCAGTATGATTTTTTGGATTACTGTAGTGCACTACATCCTTCGACGGAAGTCATCAACTTAATGGTTGGGGAGTTACAGCGTATGAAACACTATCCACCTCAAGGATTTTTTGCTGAACAACCGTGGTCTCCAGAGCTGGATGACGCATTAGAATCCTTACTCGCCATTGGGTATGACGAACAGACGATTTTATAACAAATCAACTATCTTAATTATTGCGCGAGTAAACGAAAAGAGTGGAAGGAATGGACGAATGAGAATGATGGTAACCACAAAATCTTGGCCCATTGCTGGCGCGTTTACCATTTCGCGTGGTTCAAAAACTCATGCTGATGTGGTGGTGGTTGAATTAATGTCTAACGGCCATACTGGTCGTGGAGAATGTGTTCCTTATGCTCGATACGGTGAATCGATAGAGCAAGTACAGCAAGATCTTGCCATGATAGCACCGAATTTGACAGCACATACAACGGCTAAAGAGTTTGCAAAATGGTTACCGGCTGGCGCTGCGCGTAATGCATTAGATTGCGCATGGTGGGATTTACAGTGTAAACAGCAACATCAATCGATTTGGCAATTACTCGATATAAAGCCGAGTGCGTTAACGACCGCCTTTACATTGTCGCTTGATATACCAGAAAAAATGGGTGAAGCCGCGAAAAAAAATCAGGCACGCCCTATTTTAAAATTGAAGCTTGCAGGCCTAGGTGATATTGAGCGGGTAGCAGCAGTCAGAGCTAATGCTCCTCAAACCATGATTATTGTCGATGCCAATGAAGGTTGGAATATTGACTTATATCATCTAATGATCCCAAGATTGGTTGAACTTAATGTCGCGATGATCGAACAGCCTTTTCCTAGTGAGAATGATCATTGGTTAGATGGATTAGATCGCCCAATTCTCGTCTGCGCCGACGAATCTTGTCATGGGATTGACAGTTTACAAACACTTGCCGGCCGCTATGACATGATTAACATTAAATTGGATAAAACCGGAGGCTTAACGCATGCACTGGCCTTAAAAAAAGCCACTCTAGAGCAAGGTCTGAAAGTTATGGTAGGCTGCATGGTAGGCAGTTCATTAGGTATGGCTCCGGCTTTTGTTGTGGCACAAGGTGCTGACATTGTTGATCTTGATGGGCCACTTTTGCTCGCTGAAGATGAACCAAGTGGCTTTGAGTTTACGGTCTCATCCATGCAAGTTATGGATGAAAAGTTATGGGGTTAATTTTTATATTTAGGGGTAGCCCTCGGAGAGCGGGGAGCCCTGAAAACCATCAAGAAGCTTAATAGTGTGAATAAGCACATGATGGTTATTATTGCTGAAGCTGATCCATCATTAAAGTAAGCCAATAGAAGAAGTCGTATTCAATAGTTCTGCAAATCGATTAGATGCCGTATTATCTGGAATCGGTTTAGCTTATTTACCTGAGGATATGGTACAAGATTACGTAAAATCTGGTGAATTGATTGAAGTATTAACCGATTGGTGTGAGCCGTTTGATGGCTATTATCTATATTATCCAAACCGCCAATTGTCCTCTCCTGCTTTTAAATTGGTAGCAGATGCCTTACGAATTCAGAAATAAAACCAGCCTGAAAATGCGTCTTCAGGTTGGTTTAAATGGTTCGGTTTATTCAGTATAAAATTACGCTTCGGTTTGCAGTGAAGACATATCGATCACAAAACGATAATGCACATCAGAACGTTCCATGCGTTCAAACGCTTCATTAATTTCGTCCATGCGAATCATTTCACATTCAGGCAAAATATTGTGCTCCGCACAAAAATTTAGCATTTCTTGAGTTTCTTTAATGCCACCAATAAGAGATCCTGCAATACGGCGACGTCCCATGATTAGTGGTGTTGTCATGACTTCTGCGACAGGGCCAATTTGTCCAACTAATACCAAAGTACCGTCAATTTTAAGCAGCGGAGTATACGGGTTTAAGTCATGTTTCACTGGTACCGTATCAATGATCAGATCAAAATGGCTGGCTTTATTTTCCATCTGCGCGCTGTCTTCTGAAATTAAGAAATGATCAGCGCCAAGCTCCATCGCGTCATCTTTTTTGCTTTCAGAGCGGCTGATCACGGTGACTTCTGCGCCCATACCGGCGGCAAGTTTTACGGCCATATGACCTAAACCGCCCATGCCAATCACACCGACACGGCTATCTTTGGTGATGTTCCAAGTTCTTAGAGGAGAGTAAGTAGTGATGCCCGCACACAGTAGTGGCGCAACGCGAGATAAATCCAATGTTTTCGGCACGCTCAGTACAAACTCTTCACGAACGATAAGGTGCTTAGAAAACCCACCCATTGTAATGTCACCGGTTTGGCGATCTGGGCTGTTATAAGTTTGTGTCATACCATTTTCACAAAATTGTTCTTCGTGCTGGTGGCAGGGATCGCACTCTTGGCAACTATCAACCATACAACCGACCGCGACATGATCGCCCACTTCAATGACGCGTCCAACAATTTCGTGGCCCGGAATATTTGGGTAAGTTGTCCAACCCCAGTCATTACGTGCAGTGTGTAAATCGCTATGGCAAACACCGCTGTATAAAATTTCCATTGCCACATCATTACTGCGTAGAGCGCGTCGCTCGAAGGTAAACGGTACCAATGGTGAGTTTTTATCGTGAGCACAATATCCAATTGTTTTCATTTGATGACCTTTTTGTTCGTTAAAAGTGGGTAGGGGAGTAACAAGTTGTTGATAGTCATTGTAGTCAAGGATTGAAGAAGTGATTATCTTATTCCTACACTATGCTTGCCTATTTCTACAAAACCCTCATTAAGTCAAAGCCTGTGATTGATTCATCGATTAGAATGAAAACACACTGTTTTAGTCAAAACGTATGAATGACGGTGAGTGGTAAGCAAATAATTAAACATTCTGAAATAGGGAAAATAATGAGATGCATTCATGCCTTGATAAATATCATGAGATGATTGAAATTGTTCAGAGACATACAAATGAGGCACTGTAACCAGTACACCAATGGCGGATTTTTGCCTATTTAAAGCATCAAAGCCGACTCAATGTGATGCCACTATGTATAAGCCGAGCTTAGTGGTGACACTACAAGGCAGTAAGATGATCAGCTTATTTGGTGATAACCAACCCTTATCGGCAGGTAAAGGATTAATTTCATCGATTGATATTCCTATCTTATCGCGTATTGCGGATGCGAGTATAGATAAGCCCTATTTAAGTGTCGTTTTTGAGCTAGATATCAACATCGTGACGGGGCTTATTCAAGAAATCGATGACACGATATATCGAGATCCAGATTCACAAGCGATTTCAATTTCGACGCTACCTGAATCATTAATGGATGCCGTTTCTCGTGTAGTTCGCTTGCTTGATAATCCAAATGATATTGCGGTGATTTACTCAATGTTACAGCGTGAAGTGATATACCGTTTATTACTCAGCGAGCAAGGAAGCCGTTTGCGCCATTTATGCATTCAAGGCAGCTCGAGTCATAAAGTGTCACAAACCATCAAATATTTGAATCAACATTTTGATCAGCCGATGAAAGTGGAATCATTAGCTCAGCACGTTAATATGAGTGTGTCGTCATTGCATCAGCATTTTAAAGCGATTACTACCATGACGCCGCTGCAATTCCAAAAACAATTGCGCTTGCATCAGGCCCGAAATCAGATCCTACAAAATGTGGATATTTCGGTTGCCGCTTATCAAGTTGGTTACGAAAGCGCTTCCCAGTTTAGCCGAGAATACAGTCGTTTATTTGGATTGCCACCATCGCAAGATAGATTGATGGTTTAGATTTAACAAATCAATTTCTATCAGTTGTAGCGATTAGATTCATCAGGTTTCTACTCCGATGGGAATAGTGAATGAACATCATTAGAATATATTAACCTAGTTTTACCTTTACTTTAATATTCGATTCATATACGTTTCGTATTCACTTTGTATATTGATTGGGTGTTATGGGTATTGTTAAAATTTCAGAAGATCTTCATGAAGAAATCCGAAAAGCGAGTGGTGCGATGCATCGCTCTATTAACTCTCAGGCTGAGTTTTGGATAAAAATGGGCATGATGGCAGAGCTTAATCCACACCTCACATTCAATCAGTTGGTATCGGAGTTATGGTTATCTGCTTCAGTATCAGCAACAAACATTAAAAATAATGAAGAGGCAATGGTTGAATAGTTCCGTTAATATCAAAAATAGCGATGAAATTGCATTGATGAGAGAGTCAGGTAAGTTACTTGCCAAGGTCTTTTATGCTTTAGACGATTACATTAAACCCGGAATATCGACAATGGACATTAATGACTTTGTTGAGAATTACGTTGTGAATGAACTAGAAGCTCGTCCTGCAAGTAAAGGGCAGTATGGCTATCAATATGTATTAAATTCATCCATTAACGACGTTGTCTGTCATGGTGTTCCTAAAGCATCGCAAATTTTAAAATCCAGAGATATTATTAATTTAGATATAACTTTGGAGAAGAATGGTTTTATTGCTGATTCAAGCAAAATGTATGCAATGCCAGATGCCAGCCCAGTAGCGAAGAGACTGGTACAAGTGACCTATGAGGCTATGTGGGAAGGGATAAGACAAGTAAAACCTGGTGCAACACTTGGTGATGTGGGAAATACAATACAACGTTATGCGGAATCACGTGGCTATAGTATCGTTAGAGAATATTGTGGGCATGGTATCGGACAAGAAATGCACGAAGAACCTCAAGTGCTTCATTATGGTAAACCCAACCAGGGGTTGACTTTAAAAGAAGGCATGACATTCACTATTGAGCCAATGATCAATCAAGGTTCGGCTAAAATTAAAACGAAAAAAGATGGCTGGACGGTGGTGACAAGAGATAAAAAGCTGTCAGCTCAGTCAGAGCATACTATTTTGGTGACAAAGACAGGGTATGAAGTTTTAACTCTACGAGCTGAAGAATCAATATAGTGACGAGGAGCAAAGTCATTTTCTTTGGGTCTCAATCATTTATATCAATGAGAACAACGTGAGATTGAACTCGCGTTTTATCTGTCTAGAAGATCGTCATTTCGGAATCTCTCACACTAACGAAACTCACATGAAAGCGAGATCAAGCATCGCTCATGTGCAGGATGAGTTTAAACCCATATTATTCAATAAATCCTAATCCTGTTGCCTAATTACCATCAGACACTAATAATTCCATCAGCACATCCAAATAATGTTCACACGCGTAGTCGGCAGAAACAGGGGGTAATTCTACGGTGACACATAACAAATCATGTTCGTCACACCAAGAACCAAATGAGCCAGGTGTGTCGTAGCCGACATCTTCTACCATGGGTAAATTCATTTTGTTGGCTAACCACTTTGCCAAGGGGGAATGGCTTGGATCATCAATGCAGGCTAAAGGTTCGTGGAAGGAGGTAATCCATGCGGGGTGCAATTGTTCGATCAGTTGGCATAAGGCTTGGGTTTCTGGCTCTGAATTACCGAATTCACCTGTGCCTATTTGCACATCACGTTCCGGTTCGTCAGTACTCCAGCGGTATACCGTGCCACCTTGTTGCCAGTTTTGGCTAGCAAAATTACGATTTAGATCCACGCCATTGGCGTTAGAACGGGTACCAAGTTGGTTGCCATCAGGGTTCATACTTAAAATGACATGATGCCGAAGTTGGTTTTGCTCAATAGATCGAAGCGCACAAGATAGGCTAACGATAGACGCCGTTTCATCGCCATGTGTGCCCGCAATGATAAGCCCGGTATTTTTATCTTCTATTTGAGCAGGAAAATAGTAGAGTGGCGCGCCCAAAACGGAGTGTCCATAAGTGATCGGTTTATGTTCAAATTGACCACGTTGTTGGCGGGCACGAAGATTGATAGCCATGTGATTTCCTAATCTATTCCTAATCCCAACGCTATGCGGATTGCATCATTTAATGATGGCATTGAAATACGCTTCTTACTTGAAGGTTTTGATTGTATTGACTCGAGTATTACTTAATCGAGCTCACAGATAAAGGGGTCACGTTAACAAATTTACAAGAAGTAATGGGTAGAACGTTAAGTTAACGTTATAGTAATTAAAGCGATATTTATTATTAAATCAAGGATGAACCATGTTTAAGTCTCCTCTTTCAATCCTAACTTTAGCGCTTACGGCTTCTTTTCCATTATCCATTTTTGCTGCTGAGGTGCCTGCTGGCGTTACATTAGCCGATACACAAGAACTTGTACGTGGCAATGATGCTGAAGCGCCTACCTTGAACCCACTCAAAGCGGAAGGCATTCCCGAAATGCATATTTTGCGGGATTTGTTTGAAGGGTTAGTGATTCAAAACCAAGATGGTAGCGTTGTACCTGGCGTGGCAGAGCGTTGGGAAACCAAAGATAACCAAACCTACACTTTCCACTTGCGTAAAGACGCAAAATGGTCGAATGGTGATCCCGTGACCGCGCAAGACTTTGTATATAGCTTACATACAGCAGCTTCCCCACAATTTGCTTCACCTAATGCGTGGTATTTGAAACTGACGGGTATTAAAAATGCACAAGCCATTATTGATGGGAAAAAACCGGTTGATTCACTTGGCGTAAAAGCCATTGATGCGCATACGCTGCAATTCCAACTTGATAAACCTGTCCCGTATTTTGTAGCCATGACAGCGCATACTGTGATGATGCCGATTAACCAAAAAGCAGTGAAAAAGTTTGGTGATAATTGGACTAAGCCAGAAAATATGGTGTCGAATGGGGCGTATAAACTTCAAAACTGGGTGATCAATGAGCGTTTGGAAATGGTGCGTAATCCAAACTATTGGGACAATAACGATACTGTTATCAATAAGGTGACTTATATTCCATTTGAAAGCCAAACTGCAGCCATGAATCGTTACTTAACAGGAGAGGTTGATATTACTTCTGATGTGCCCGTTGCGATGGTAGATAAGCTGAAAAAAGATCACCCAGAGGCTTACAAAATTACGCCATTATTGTGTACTTATTACTACGCCTTGAATACCGAACGTAAGCCTTTTAACGACGCCCGTGCTCGTAAGGCCATTTCTTACACCATCATGCGTGATGTGATTTCAAATGGCATTACCAAAGGGAATGTTCCCGCTTATACGTTCGCCCATCAAGATGTGGCTAACTTTAAAGCGACGCAACCAGAATACAGCAAGTGGACCCAACAACAACGCGATGTTGAAGCGAAGAAATTATTAAAAGCAGCAGGTTATGATAATGCTAATCCACTGAAAGCCACATTGTTGTACAACACCAGTGAAAACCATAAAGCCATTGCGACGGCGATAGCATCAATGCTGCATAAGAATTTGGGCATGGATATCACTCTGGATAACCAAGAATGGAAGTCATATTTAGCGGCGCGTCAACAACGTAATTTTGACATTATGCGTGCTTCTTGGTGTGGCGATTACAATGAAGCTTCGACTTTCTTGAGCTTGCTCACTTCTGGTAATGATAAAAACTTCCCATCTTACGCGAGTCTACAATACGATGAAGCATTAGAAAAAGCGCAAAGTGCCGTTGATTTACAAACTCGTAATCAGTATTACGATCAAGCGGAACAGATTTTGGCGCAAGATATGCCAATTGCTCCCATTTATTACTTCATGCAATCTCGTTTGGTTAACCCTAAATTAGGTGGTTATCCAATGCATAACGCTGAAGGTCGTATTTACTCGAAAGATTTGTATTTTAAAGCGAAGTGATGGGTTGAAAATAAACCCATTGGTATGAATGGATTGAATTCGATCATTAAAATCTTAACTTCTCAGGGATTGAGAAGTTAGGAAGCGTGTTCGGTTTTATTCCATTTCCATTCTTAAAGGATTTGAGTTGGTTCACATAATGTAAAACTTGGGCAACGGTAGAGTAAAGTTGGCTAGGCACCATTTGGTTTATTTTCGTGGTATAAAAAATGGAGCGTGTTAACTCTGGTGAAGTGATCACTTCAATATTGTGTTTATCTGCAATGCTTTTAATATAAAACGCCACGGCATCTTCCCCTTTTGCCACTAAGAATGGGGCTTCCGCTTTCGTTAAATCGTACTTTAATGCCACCGCATAATGAGTGGGATTCATTAAAATAACATTGGCGGTCGGAACGGTTTTTGTGGCGGCATTCTTAGACATTTGCATCTGAATTTGCTTCATTCTTCCCTTGGTTTGTGGATCGCCTTCCGATTCTTTGTATTCATCTTTTAGCTCTTGTTTGCTCATTTTCATTTGCTTCATAAATTGAAGTTTTTGATAGGGTAGATCGATTAGTCCAAAGATCACGATGACGGCAACTAGCATGAACGTTAGCGTAATCATAATGCTTGCCGACACCGCCATCACGGAGTTTAAGGTTGATCGGACAAGTGGGCTAATGACATTAATATTGCTGGTAATGGTGTAATAGAGAATCATAAAGAAGATGGTGATTTTTAGAATACTTTTCAAAAACTCAACCAGAGTGTTTTTTGAAAAAATGCGCTTAATACCACTTCCCGGATTGATCTTGTTAAATTTAGGCGCAAGTTTGGAAACATTGACGGAAAAGCCTCCCAAAATGGTACTGCCTAAAATCACCACAATAAATTTTATAAATAGCAGGGGTACGAATAGCATCATTAGTAAATACATGGCATAACCAACCAATTCTATTTGTAATTTTGGTTGAGCGATTTGTGAGCGATTAAAGCTGTAGGCGTGAATGAACATTTCTTTAATGGTTTCAAACATGGTCGGAATAATGACAGCGTAATAGAGGATGCAAGACATTAAAGCGATGGCGGTGATGAATTCTTTGGCGCGGGGTATATCGCCTTTTTTTCGTGCTTTATTGAGCTTTTGAACACTGGCATTTTCTGTTTTTTCAGAACTCATACCTTTAATCCCATGATGTAATAAAGGTGATTTTTTAACTGCATGGTTAAGTCAAAGTAGGTTTCGCCGACCCCTTTAATGGATATTGATAGTGCAATTAAGCCTAAGAGCATGGTCAGCGGGAAACCCAGAGCAAAAATATTCAATTGAGGAGCGGCTTTGGTCATAAATCCGAAAACCGTATTACTAATTAGCATGACCACCATGGCGGGAATAGAAATAATTAGCGAGCTTGAGAACAACCAAGTGATCATTTTTAACACATGCTCTAAGCCGGAAACGGGAATCGGGCTGCTTAAAGGCCAGAAAGTAAAACTGTCGGCCATTACGGTAATGACGACTAAGTGCGCATCGAAAGAAAGAAATAAAAAGATGGAAGTGATGGAGAAAATTTTTGCCACAATCGCTTCATTAACACCATTGGATGGATCATTCATGATCG
Organism: Vibrio casei; assembly: GCF_002218025.2. Lineage (NCBI taxonomy): Bacteria > Pseudomonadati > Pseudomonadota > Gammaproteobacteria > Vibrionales > Vibrionaceae > Vibrio > Vibrio casei. The sequence goes on from NZ_AP018681.1 coordinate 28,145, forward strand.
CCATACCTAGTCCCATTTGCATCGATAACGCTTGCCCTGCCATAGTGAATATTGCCATGAAAATCGTGACGCAATAGCCAAGAACCCAGCCGAATAGAATTTGATAGCCGCTCAATAAAATGGTCGTAAATGAAAATGGATTAAAGGCGGGAACGTGTCCTGATAAAGATGAGCAGATTAAGCCTAAAATAAAAGCCAGCATGACCTTAAATTGCATAGGTATCGCTTTGTCGCTGAATATCGGGGCGACCATGAAAAAACCAGTAAAACGCATAAAAGGCCACCATACGTGGCCAAGAAATTGCGTAATTTCACTAAAAGATAACGCCATTTATTGCGTCACCGTTGGTATCGAGTTAAAGACCAAATTAAAAAAAGTAGTTAACTCCATGATGACCCAATGACCAAAAATGATAATAGTTAGTAAGGTCGCGAGCAATTTAGGCAGGAAGCTGAGTGTTTGTTCATTAATTTGAGTCACCGCCTGGAAAATAGCGACCAATAAGCCAAGTAATAAGCTGGGAGCAATAAGTGCAGTAACAATGATAAGCACCAGATAAATGGCTTGCCCAACAATAGTGATCGCAGCTTCTGGTGGCATATTATGTTCCTACCCAAAAGCTTTGTGCCAAACTACCCATTAGCATTCCCCAGCCATCGACGAGAACAAATAACAATAATTTAAAGGGTAACGAAACAATAAGTGGTGAAAGCATCATCATTCCCATCGACATCAATACAGAGGCAACCACCAAATCAATGACGATGAAAGGCAAATAAATCATCAGTCCAATCTGAAAGGCCGCTTTAAGTTCGCTGAGAACATAAGCAGGCAGTAAAACGAGGAATGGAATGTCTGGCTTATCCACCATTTTAAGGCCAGCAATGGCGGTGACTTGCTCTAATGTTTTTTCTTGAGTTTGGTCGAGCATGTATTTTCGAAGTGGCTTTTCTCCAATTGCCATGGTTTGTTGTAGAGTTTGTTCACCATTCGCGTAGGGTTGATAAGCATTATCATAAATATCCGTCCAAACAGGACGCATAATTAAGATGGTAAAAATCAACGCCAATCCAACTAATATCTGGTTGGGCGGAGACTGCTGTAAGCCGATGGCTTGCCTTAAAATAGACAACACAATAATAATGCGAGTAAAAGAAGTACACATAATGATAAAGGCAGGAATAAAGCTTAATGCCGTCATTAGTATCAGTATTTGCAGTTTAACCGAATACTCGCTGCCGCTATCGGTAGTGCTGACGGATAAAACGTTTAGCGAGTCATCTGCCAAGACCAGTGTAGGAAAAGAAAACGCCAGTATTAATAAAAGAAGAAGCTTCACCATTGTTGACCTATAGGCTGTCGTTTGCGAGGCTTAATATCTTCACTGCGTACTTACCATCGGATTCAATAATCTGTCCAGAGGCAAATAAAACACCATTGACGCGAATATCAACAGGTTCACCTAAGCCTTTATCTAAAGTGATAATTTGACCTTGTTCAAAGCCCATCAGATCATTAATTGGTAATTTTTTCTGGCTCACTTCAACCGTCATTTTGACTGGGATAGTACTGAGAAGACCTAAAGCGGCGTCTTTTGGTTGTCCGGTAAGGTGCTTTTCAATCAGGCTAGAGTCATCAAACGATTCGTTCCCCAATGTCGATTCTTCAGAGTCTAAGTCGTCGATCAAGCTATCGTCTAAATCTGAGATCAAATCAGAGTCTAAATCATCTAAATCTAATTCTGTGTTTTCAATTTCTGTCGTCATGTTAACCCTAGTATTCTGTTGAATGTGTAAGTGATAAAAGGTTGTTTTCGTCTGTGGATACTTTTGCTTTATTGATTTCTACGGAGTCGACTTGCAGTGAAACCCAAGATTTCTTTGTAAACAGCAAAGTGTCACCGACTTTAATTTCTTTAACAGATTGTAAAGTAGCGGATTTTTCGGATAGCACCGCCGATGCTTCGACATTTATTTTTTTTATTAGGCGATGAATTTGGTCGCTTGAGAACTTATTGGTGTACCCACAGTCCTCTAATAAATAGTCGCTGTAATTGTCATCAATGCTGATATTTAAATGACATGGAGTCTCATTAATATGTAAGGTAAATGAAGCACTTAGTGTCATTTTTGATTCTGGTTCACTGCTTTTTTTATCTGATTTATTATTTGTTAATTCTGCATCGTTACTCATTAACGACTGAAATAAAGCGGAGGATATTTTGTCAAATAACTTTGTGTGAGATTGGGTTATTAACTCTCTTTTGTTAATCAGCTTTATTTTGTCAATTAACTCTTTTTTTATGGAAGTAGTGTTTCCAATAAATTTTGAGAAAATTGAATTTAATGATTCGGAATTAACCTGTATTTGGATAATTCCCAACCCTAATTCTTGCATGGAAACACAGTAATCAGCATCGTAATGAGATTCGCTGGCGACCAGTTTTATATCCTCCTGGTTAAGCTGATAAAGCTGAGCAATAGTGGCACGATGGTGTTGAAAATGCTTTAGAAGAAGTTCGGTTAACACTCTTCTAGTAACAGTACTAGTGTCTCCAAACTCAATGAGTTTCACTTCTCGCATGACTTATTCGCCTTATTTTTCTCTTGGTATCAATAGCCTTTCGAATGTGACTTATGGGACCTTTCTACAGGATAAATTTGTTTACCCATCTTACTTTTTATTTGATGAAAACTTTTATTACTTATTTATAGTATCAAATAATAAATTTTTTAGCATTTGATTTTATTGTCACTATGGTTACATAATATAATGAAAATTAATTCTATTAATAGTTATTTAATGTTATTAATTAAACTTAATTTTTTAAAAGTAGCGTTGGTGGTTTTGTGATAAATTTAGATGAAGTGCTAGGTGTTACACCAATGATGCTGGCATATAGAGCCGAAAGAACACAGGTTCTCGCTTCTAATATAGCCAATGTAGATACCCCTAATTACAAGGCAAGAGATCTTTCTTTTAGTACGGTAATGAATTCAATATCAGATGAAAGTAAGCAGCCTCAATTAGAAACGCAAACGCTTTATCGGATACCGACCCAACGCTCAAGAGATGGAAATACCGTGGAACTTCAACATGAACAAGCGGTTTTTTCTGAAAACTCAATGCAGTATCAACAAAGTCTTCAATTTCTTAAATCAAGAATTAGTGGGCTTAAAAAAGCCATCGATGGTCGTTAAGCCGCAGATTAAGAGGGGAATGAATGTCATTTTCAGGAATATATGAAACCGCTGGTTCAGCGATGAGTGCACAAACGATTCGTTTAAATACGATATCAAGTAACTTAGCTAATGCTGACTCAGTTTCAGGCAATCCAAATGAAGTTTATAAGCAATTAAAACCGGTTTTTTCGGCTGTCTATAACCAATATTCTGCTGATGGCAATGCGCAAGGGATTGTTCCAGTGAAAATAGCGGATGTTATTTCCGTCGATTCTCAAATGGAATCGAAATACGAACCTCATAACCCTTTAGCGGGCAAAGATGGCATGGTCTATTACTCGGGCATTAATCCTGTCTCAGAAATGGCGGATATGATGTCGGCCACTCGTAGCTTTGAAGCCAGCGCTTCGGTCTTTGGATCGGTTAAATCGATGCAACAATCTTTACTACAAATCTGGGATATTTAATTATGATCACACCGACCGTTGCTGGTGCAGATACTTTAGCTAATATTCAATCGGCTTCAACGGGAGTGAGCGCACAAGAAGACAACAGCGCCAGCTCACTTCAAAATCAATTTCTAACCTTGATGGTTGCCCAAATTAATAATCAAAACCCACTTGAACCTCAAGATGGAACCGAATTTGTTTCTCAGTTAGCGCAATTCTCCCAAGTCGAAAGCAGCGAAAATCTGGTTAAGTTAACCCAAACGAACCAAGTCCTTCTAGATAATTTGCAAGTGCTGAGCACGTCAACATTGGTTGATCAAAATGTGTCTGTGCGCACCGATTCTATTCAAGCTGACGGTGAATCTGTGATCAATGGTTCCATTGATTTGTCTGCGAATAGCAATGTTGTGAATTTGGTGATTACCGATTCAAAAGGGGGGGAGCAAACCATTTCATTGGGTGCGAATGCAAAAGGGAAAGTGGATTTCAGTTTAGACACCGAAAAACTGGGTTTAAAAGGCGATTACAGCATCAAAGTGGATGTCGATGAAGATCAAGGTTACTCACCAACTACCACTGTGAATGGTCAGATTAACAGCGTGATCATACCGTCTAACGGGGGTTCGACAGTACTGAATGTTCAAGGGGTAGGGGAAGTCCCTTACTACGAAATTAGCTCATTTTCATAAAGGATAAATTCAATGTCTCTCAATATTTCTTTAAGTGGTTTGAATGCTTCGAGTAAAGAGCTCAATACCATTTCAAATAACATCGCCAACGTGAGTACGACCGGTTTTAAAGAAAGCCGTACTGAATTTTCAAGTGTGTACAGCGGTGGTCAGTCTAACGGTGTTGAAGTCGTTGGTATTTCACAAAACTTTGAAGTCAATGGACAAATTTCTGGTACGGGACGGGCTTTAGACATGGCGCTGTCAGGTTCAGGCTTTTTCGTGGTTGAAGATGGAAAAGGCCAAACATCGTATACCCGTAATGGCATTTTTAACATGGATTCTAACGGTTACATTGTGAGTAATTCTAATGCGAAATTGCAAGGTTACTCGGTTGATGGCGACAATAACCTGCAACAAGGTACGGTTGGCCCGATTAAAATAAGCACTCAATCACAGGCAGCAAAGGCTACCACGAATGCTGAATTTGTGGCGAATTTAGATGCACGCAGTGAAGTGATTGATAGCGTGGTAACGCCTTTTGATCCTAAGGATTCAGCAACCTATACCAATTCTTATACGACACCGACGTATGACTCACTTGGTAATCCACATACAGTGACGCAATACTTTGTGAAATCTTCGGATAATCAGTGGGACGTGTATGCTGTGGTGGATGGTGATGCAACGTTGCCGATGACGAAATCAAATACATTGAACTTTGATGAATCGGGTAAGTTAACAACAGGAAATACTTACACTGTAAGTACTCCCGTTTCTGGTGCTGATGATTTGAATATCGCCATGAAACTTGATGGTGTGACTCAATTTGGTAATAACTTTGTTGTGTCGACCAATAACCCTGATGGTTACACTTCTGGGGACTATGTGGATATGCGCGTAGAATCCGATGGCAGCATTTATGCGAACTATTCTAATGGTCAGACACAACTGCAAGGCCAAGTCGTATTGGCTAACTTTGCCGCCCCTTCAGAGTTGCAGCAAACCAATAATACTTCTTGGGTTCAATCGTTTGGTTCTGGCGTTCCTATCATCGGAACGGCCGGGACTAGCCAGTTTGGCGAGCTTACCTCGAGCGCGTTGGAAGCATCGAATGTGGATTTGACTCAATCATTAGTCAGCATGATGACGGCTCAGCGTAATTACCAAGCCAATACTAAGGCCATATCAACCGATTCACAGTTAACTCAAGCCTTATTCCAAGCTATGTAGGTAATTGAATGAACCCTATTTTATTCACCGCAGCTAAAGGTGCGGAACGCGTTATGTACGCACAAGAAGTAAGAGCAAATAACTTGGCTCACACCAACACGGTGGGCTTTAAATCTCTTATGGAATATTCATCACCGATACCGGTGGGAGGATCGGGGTTTCAGTCTTCGGTTACCACGAGGACAAACTCTGCCACCAATAACTTTCAAGAAGGCACCAATGTGAATACGCAACGTGATCTCGATGTGGTGATCACGGGCAGTGGATTTTTCACCCTTGAAGGCGAGGATGGCAAAGAGATCTACACCAGAGCCGGCGATTTTCATTTAGATTCTGCTGGCAACCTGATGCGTGGACCTTTTGCTGTAGTGGGAGAAAACGGGCCAATTCAAGTGCCTGAAAACCAAAAAGTACAGATTTCAGATGACGGTTTTGTGAGCATTATTCCGGTAGGTGGCGGTGCATCATTAGGTGTTGATCAACTTAAATTGGTTAACCCTGATGTGAAAACCATGACGTTGGATCGCAGTGGTCAATTTGTATCAACGACAGGGCAAAACTTGCCAATGGCGGAAGATGTCACAATAAAAACTGGCTTTTTAGAATCCAGCAATGTGTCCGGTACGGATGAGCTCGTCAGTATTTTGTCGCTGAGTCGCCAGTATGAAATGCAAGTTAAAGTCATGGCAGCGGCGAATGAAATCTCCAAAATTGGCAATAAAATCATTCAAGGTTAAGGAATCATTATGCATAACGCACTTTCAATAGCAAAGACGGGCATGGCGGCTCAAGATGCAAAAATGACCGCTATTTCAAATAACTTAGCGAACGTGAATACGGTGGGTTTTAAAAAAGACACCGTGGTTTTTGAGTCTCTTTTTTATTCGATTGAAAAACAAGCGGGAACCGAAACGGCCGATTTGAATCAACACCCAACGGGTATGCAACTTGGTAATGGGGTTCGTATTTCAGGTACTCAAAAAGTGTTTACACAAGGCAGTATTAATAACACGGATCAACAATACGATTTAGCTATTCTTGGTGATGGATTCTTTCAAGTTGCAGGGCCAGACGGTGAAATGCTTTACACCCGTAATGGTCAAATGCAAGTGAACTCAGATGGTAACTTAGTGAATAACCAAGGCTACATTATTCAGCCTGAAATCACGGTGCCAGATAACGCAACATTAGTGTCGATTAGTGAAGATGGCATGGTCACCGCCACGGTTGCAGGGCAAGTCGACGGTGAAAACCTAGGTCAGTTAACCCTCGTTAAGTTTATGAACCCAGCAGGGCTTTCGGCATTAGGTGGCAACTTATTGGCGGAAACCGATGCCTCTGGTGAAGCGTTAGAGTTGATTCCTGGTGAAGAAGGCGTGGGGGTAATTAAGCAAGGTGCATTGGAAGGTAGTAATGTGCAAGTGGTTGAAAGCATGGTTGAAATGATTCAAACCCAACGTGGCTATGAAATGAATGCCAAGGTGTTGAGCGCGTCAGATGAAATGCTGCAATACATCGCACAGCAAGCGTAATCGGCCTAAAGGTAAGGTAATAAGCGCTTAAGCCATATAGAAACCTGAGCAACAACCCACGCATAACCAACCTAGTGAGTGAAAACGGTGACTGGAAGAAAAATTGTGAAGACATATCAATTCTTAATCATTCTTTTTGTCGGGGTATTAACCGGCTGTGCGGGGCGTGGTGATGAATTTATTCCGCCACAACCGGACGATGCGGCTTATGCCCCACCAGAATTAAATTATGAAGTGGAAAGAGTCTCCCAAGGAAGCCTTTATACTGGGTCTTCTTCCATGACGTTATTTCAAGACCGTCGAGCCTATAAAATTGGCGATATCCTCACCGTGGTTTTAGATGAAAAGACCAGCAGTGATAAAAACGCTTCGACTAAGTATGGGAAAGATTCCTCGTTGTCCATCGCTGCGCCGACTTTTGGGGCGAATACCATTGATAAATTTACGGCCGATGCGAATGCTTCACGTGATTTTAATGGCAGCGCGAATGCCAAACAGGGCAATAGTTTAAGTGGATCGATCACTGTCACCGTGTATGACGTATTGCCCAATGGGGTGCTGCGAGTTCGTGGTGAGAAATGGCTTAAGTTAAATAATGGTGATGAGTTTATTCGTTTAACCGGTAATGTCCGAGTGGAAGATATTGATTCTAATAATATGCTCAGTAGCCAACGTATTGCTGATGCCCGCATTACTTATGCTGGTCGCGGCGCATTTGCCGACAGTAATAAGTCTGGCTGGCTTACTCAAATGTTCAACAGCCCATGGTTCCCGTTCTGATGACCTTATTTAATCACATTCGTCGATATACCTTATGGCTTGTTATGGCCTTGGTATTGAACGTTCAGGCCGCGCCTATTCGCGATATTACCAATGTTTATGGTGACCGTACCAACCAATTAATTGGTTATGGTTTGGTGGTGGGGTTGGATGGTTCTGGTGATAAAAGCCAAGTGAAATTTACCTCACAATCTGTGCGTAACATGGTGGAACAATTTGGGGTACAACTGGGCGAGAAATCCAACCCAAAATTGAAAAATGTCGCAGCAGTGAGCGTGATTGCCACCGTGAACTCACATGCAGGAACGGGACAGACGCTGGATGTTACGGTTGCTTCGTTAGGTGATGCTAAAAGTTTACGTGGCGGCACATTGTTACTTACGCAGTTGAAAGGTGTCGATGGCAATGTTTATGCGGTCGCACAAGGTAACGTGATTGTTGGTGGTTACAATTACACCGGTGCGGATGGATCCAGCATTACGCAAAATACCCCCACCGCTGGGCGGATCCCGAATGGGGCAACGTTAGAGCGCGAGGTGTATCAAGAAGTCAATTCTGATCACGTTATCAAGCTGCAACTTAAAAAGCCTAATTACAAAACGGCGTTGAATATCTCTAAGTCGATCAATAGTACGTTTGGTGATGGTGTTGCAAAAGCAATGAGTAAAGGCGAAGTGCAGGTCAGTGGTCCAAAAGATACCGAAGATCGCGTTATGTTCATGAGTATGGTGGAAGTTTTAGATATTGATGAGGGCAAAGAAGCACCGAGGATCATTCTAAACTCACGCACCGGCACGATAGTGATGAGCTCCAATGTAACGGTGTCTGAAGCGGCGGTTTCTCAAGGTGGGATTACGGTAACGATTCAAGAGGATCAATACGTTTCTCAGCCGAATAATATTGGTGGTTTTAATCAGGCTGGAAACACTGAAGTGATTCAAGATTCCAAGTTGAACATTGATCAAAAAACCTCAAATACTATGATCTGGCCGGCTGGCACCAACCTTCAAGAAGTGGTTGATGCTATTAATCGTGTTGGTGCAACCCCCGACGAGTTGATGAGCATTTTACAAGCGCTGGATGAAGTGGGCGCGTTAAGCGGCGAATTGGTGGTGATCTAATGTCAATGATTAACCCAATCTTCAATATCATTCAACCAAGTGAAACGCGCGCTTTTACACAAGTGACCGTGAATAATCAATCGCATATCGAGTCGCCATCTTTTACCTCGACCTTGGCGAATACTATGGATGGCTTGGCAAATACGACGGATGGAAAGCTTGCTTCAAACTATGCTTCGCCTTCCGCAATGTTGAATATGGATCTCTCGCTTGAAATGTTTGGTCTAAAGAGCACGCCTGCGCATATAACTCAGCTCAGCGAACAAGCTAAGCGACAAGCGTTTCCCGCCTTTTCTATGCCCGCGCCGCCAGTACCTGCGTTTGATTTACACAACGAGAGTGGCCTAAAGAATTTGCAAATTGTGGCAAAAGTTTCTCAACCGGAGAACCGCGATCAAGTGACGCCCAATACACAATCCACATTAAATCTGTATACCGCGAATAGGCCAGCATCAACCCATTCAATGAATAAAGGTGAATTTTATATTGATACTAAAGATATGAATTCATTGAAGTATTCCGGCGATAACAATGCCAGTTTGCGTCAAGCTTCGGCACAGTTTGAAGCGTTATTTGTTCAACAGATGCTAAAAGGCATGAGAACGGCGACCGCCGCCATTGCCGATCAAGATAACCCGTTATCACAAATCAAAAAAGATGATCCATTTCAAGACATGCTAGATAACAAAATGGCGATCAGTATGACCAATAATGGCGGAATAGGGCTGGCAGACATGCTCTATAAACAATTATCCAAAAATCAATAGGTAGGAACCAGTTATGTCAATGATTAACATCGGTTTATCTGGTGCTTTAGCCAATAGAGTTGCCATGAATGTAACGGCAAATAACACCGCTAATGTGAATAATGAAAACTACACTCGCCAAGTGACTGATATGTCTGCACGTATTAATGGTGTCAATGTGGGGAGCTTTTCGTTAGGCAGTGGAGTAGGCGTGGATTCTATTCGCCGAGTAACCGATGCGGCTTTGGTTGAAAGAGTCAGAATTTCAGGGCAAGAAAAGTCATACAGTGAAACGTATTATTACGGAATGGCTGGGGTTGAGAATACCTTTGGTACGGAAGGGTTAAATATCACCGATGGTTTATCGGCTTTTTTTTCGGCGTTTGATGAAGCCAGTTTAACGCCAGAATCGCCCGTGTATCGTAGCCAAATTTTGAACTCTGCTAGTGATATATCTGGGCGTTTTAACCAAATTATCAGCCAGTTGAATGATCAACAAACCGGCCTGTATGGGCAACATTCCACCATTATTACTCAAACCAATAGTGACCTTGCCTCGATAGCGAATTTAAATAAAAAAATTCTAGAAACCTCATCGTCAGGTGGCAATATTGCCGCGTTACAAGATGCATTAGACACTCAATTAAATACTTTATCTGAAAAAATGCAGGTGAATGTCTTACGCAATTCAAATGGTACCGTTGAGCTTTCCAGTTCGTCTGGTTCACCACTGGTTCAAAATGATCATTACGCCACCTTGACTGACACATCGGATAAAACCAGTGCATTAGGCACCAGTATTAGCGCTGAATTTATGGGTATGACCAGCACGTTATCTAATGATCTAGGTGGGCAATTGGGCTCGATTAACGATCTCATTCAAGGTGATATTCTTCCCAACATTGAATCGATGAATAATATTGCTGAGTCGTTTGCGAACAAGGTGAATGAATTACTCGCCACCGGTACGGATTTAAACGGAAATGCGGGAAAACCATTGTTTGAATTTGATGCCAATAATCCGGCTGGAAGCTTAAGTGTGACCGATTTATTAGGTGAAGAACTAGGGCTGTCTTCGGATGGTAATATTGGTAATGGTGATATTGCGACTCATATTTCTGCGCTTGCCAATGAACCGATTTCGATTGGAGGTCAAAGCAGCACTTTATTTGACGCTTACTCGCAACTCATTGGCGATGTTGGGCTTAATGCCAAGCTTTCAGAAAGTCGTTACACCACGTCAATCAATAATCAAAATGAAGCGAAAGCCGCCAGAAGTAATTTAAGTGGTGTGAATTCGGATGAAGAAGCCGTGAATTTGATGCAATACATGAATGCTTATTCCGCCAATATGAAAGTCATCTCCACTGCAAAAGATATGTTCGATACCGTACTTAACGCATTTTAAGAGGATTCATCATGCGAGTTTCAGATTCTAGCTACACCTCTATGATTTCTCAAAGCTTCATGGATAACAGCATTAAATTGAACAAAGTGACGGAGCAATTAGGCTCAAACTTAAGAATCAACCATTTTTCTGATGACCCTTTAGCTTCCATGAAAGTGGAGAATCTGAATAAGCATCTAAGCCTGAATGAGAAATATCAAAGTAATGCCCAAAGCGTGATGTCTAATTATCAACGCTATGAAACTTACATGAATTCAATGCATGATATTGGCAATGAAATCAATGAATTACTTTTAACGGGCAAGAATGGCACCTTGGATGATGATAGCCGTTTAGGCGTGGTCAGTGAGCTGAAATCGTTACAAGAAGAAATGGTGAACATTCTCAATAAACAAGATAATGGATCGTATATTTTTTCGGGAACTGCGGTTGATAAACCCGCTATTACGGCAGGAACCGAATACACCATGACAGCGAATAACCTACAGCGAGAGTCCACCATTGGGGAAGGTCAAAGCGTCATTAGCAACTTTACCGTTGAAGATGCGTTGGGCAATGTGAATTTTTTAAATGATTTAACCAAAGCCATTGGCGAGCTAGAAAGTGAATCTCCCGACTTCGTGAATACATTAGATACGGCCATAAACAGTAACCAAGACGCCATTAATAGTTTGCAAAAAGGCATTGCTAATATTGGCAGTCAGTACAGCAGTGTAGAGCGAATTTTAGGCACCAATAAAGATGTCAGTACTTTTACCCAAGCGATGAAAGATAACCTTACCGCCCTGGATGTTGCCGATGCCAATGTACGTTTAAATCAACACTTAGTGGCACTTCAAACCACACAAAAAGCATTCACCATGATCCAAAGTAATTCGTTATTTAATTTATTGTAAAGGCAAGAGGTTCATGAATAAGCTCAAACATGTTGTTGTCGTGGCGGCTTTAATCGTGGCGGTAGACGTGCAAGCGGTTACCATTCCATTTGATGAAGTGAAGTGGGAAGTAAAACAAAAATCAGATTATTGTTCGATGAGCGCCCAGCATAATGGTAAAGGATACACATTACGCTTTGAGCAGCGTGCAGGGAGCGCATTGAATATGATCTTAATGGGTCGCAGTGTAGTCAGTATGGGGGCTCAAGTGAATGTGAGCCTAGATAATGCCATTTGGTCACATCGGCAGCGAACCGCCGATCAAGCTTTATTAATGTCGGTGCCGACTCAAGCTGAAAGCGATCAGCTAATGACCATGACGAGCTCTGGTCGTTTTTATCAAGCTTTTAAATCAGGCTGGTGGATCACGTACAAAGGGCAAGCACCCTCTCAAACACTTACTTTTCCCTCAACAGGAGTTCAAGCAAAGAGTGTCGAATTTGATCAATGCGTTGCGACATTGCCTTTAGTTGGATTTGATGATGCACATTCTACGGCTATTACTTTTTCAAATGGACAAATAAAGCTATCCTATACTCAATTAAAATCGATTTATAATATAAGTGATTTAATTAATAAGGATTCTGATATTAGCAAGGTTTACATTGATGGTTATACTGATAATATCGGTAGCGAAATTGCCAACATTAAACTTTCCAAAAAACGAGCATCAGAAGTGGCTTATGCGATGGTGCTCAATGGTGTTAAAAAAGACATGATAAGGATAACCGGCCAAGGTCCACGTAATCCGTTACGTTCAAATGCCACTCAAGATGGCAGAGATCAAAATAGAAGAGTTGAAATTAGGCTCATTAAAAAGCAGTAATGATAATTTATATCGGGATGTAAATGGAAATTAATACAATTGGTACTTTGGAAAATTCTATCATTAATAAAATAGATAACTATAAAGTTATTCTTAATAATGATGAGTTTCGTTCGAATGGTGTAACCCCAAATTATTTGAATATTTCTAACGGCCTTTCTTCGGTTCTCTCTTCTGTAAATAACTTACAAGAAGCCGCGTCAACGAAAGTGACAGCGGTAGAGCTTGGTCAAAGTGATGATTTGATCGGTGCGACCATTGCCAATCAAAAAGCCTCGTTGTCCTTTGATATGCTGATGCAAGTGAGAAATAAGATGGTCAGTAACTTCAATGATATTTTTAAAATGCCGGTGTAATTAAGGAATTCAATCATGTCTAACACTTCATTAGTGGGCAACGCATCACCGGAACCGTCTCGCAAAGAACGCGTGATAAATAGCATAGGGAAAGTATCTACCTCGGCCAGTTCTTTAAAATCCTTTTGGTCAAAATCGAGTCGTAATTTTGGCATTATGCTGGTGTTTTCATCGGTTGTTGCCATCATCATTGTTTTAATGCTTTGGGGAGCTGGAACCGAGTATCGGCCGCTGTATAGTAAGAATTCTAATTTTGACTCCAGCCAAGTTCTGCAAATGTTGGATTCCGAAAATATCAAGTATGAGTTAAGTCAAGATTCAGGGATCATTATGGTTCCCCATGATGATGTCGCACGAATTCGTATGGTGTTAGCGGCGAAAGGGCTGAAAGAGCGTTTACCGAGTGGCTTTGATTCATTAACCACGAATTCAACGGTGGGCGAAAGCCAATTCATGGAAACGGCGAAGTATCGCCATGCTTTAGAAGGTGAGCTGGCGCGCAGTATTGTTACAATAGATGCCATTAATGCCGCTCGGGTTCATTTAGCTATTCCAAAAGAGTCCTTGTTTAAACGCAAAGATTCGGAACAAGCAAGAGCTTCAGTCGTCGCCAATATTATTGGTGGAATGGATTTAAAGCCCAATCAAGTTGATGCGATCATTAATATTGTTGCGGGCGCAGTGATTGGCCTTAAAGCGGAAAATGTCCGAGTGATTGATCAATTTGGCCGTTTATTATCCTCTGATCTGAATGCGGGGGATATTGCCTATTCCACCACCAAACAAACTGACTTCAAGCATAAAACAGAACAAGGCTTGGTAAAGCAAGCGTCTGATATGTTAACCCCAGTATTGGGATTATCGAACTTTCGGGTTCAAGTGTCTTCAGATATGGATTTCTCTAAAGTAGAAGAAACGGAAGAGTTGTACTCTAATCCGGTTGTGCGTAAAGAACGCACCATGCTTGATACTAATAACTCCGATCTTGCGTTAGGCATTCCTGGCTCTTTAAGTAATTCACCGCCAGTGACGGGAGACGCCGATCCGGCTAGCCCTACTAATGAAAAAACGCGTAATGAAACCAATCGTGATTATGCCGTGAGTGGTAAAGTGATTCGTACTCAGCACCAGCAAGGCAAGATTGAAAAGTTGAATGTGTCTGTGGTCTTAAATCAAGCATCTGCTGCCGATGGAGGGTGGACTCAAGCCCAACTAGACAGCGTGACTAATATTGTGAAAACCGCGATTGGTTTTGATGTGCAGCGTGGTGATGTGATCAACGTGACCAGTATGCCGTTCATTGCTGCTACAGGTCTCGTCTCCAATCAATACGCATGGTATGAAAATCCGAGTTATCAAACCCTTGGGCGTTATATCTTTATTGGATTGATTTCTGTGTTGTTGGTGATATTTGTGCTTCGTCCATTAGTTAAAACGATAGCCAACGAGCATGAACAATCGGGTCAAGAATCCAATGTTAGTGATGACCTTGAGATCGATGTTGAAAAAGAGAAACAATTGCCATCCACCACCACTAGCTCCCATTTTGATACGGAGCTACCTTCTGCAGATAGTGCGTTGGATGTACAGATCCAACACTTACGCATGATTGCCGATAAAGACCCCAATCGGGTGAGTGAAATTTTGAAAACGTGGATGATGGAGAAAGACAGCCATGCAAAATAGCCTAGAGCACAGAACCACCAAAGACGTTGCTTTATTGGTGCTTGCCATGGGGGAAGAAGTCGGCTCCAAGGTACTTCGAAACTTCAGCCAAGATCAAATTAAACAGATTTCCAAAGCCATGAGTGAATTAAAAGACATTAAGGATGAGCATGCCTTAAGCGCATTAGTCGGCTTTTTCAACGATTTTAAATCCCATTCAGGCATTTTGGGCGGCAGTCGGGAATATGTTTCCAACGTATTGCATAAAACGCTTAATGGTAACTATGGGAAAGATCTCGTCGCTGAATTGTATGGCGATGAATTGCGTGTGTACGCAGAGTCGTTGGCGTGGGTGCCAGCCGAAGTACTCGTTAATACACTTAAGCAAGAACATGTTTCAATGCAAGCCTTGTTAATAGCCCACCTGCCTGTTGATTATGCTCAGATTGTTTTAGGGGAATTTGATGATGAATCATGCCGTGAAATCATCTTACAAATTTCGGAAAACCAAGTGTTGTCTGGCGCAGTGACTCAAGCACTAAAAGAGCTGGTGGATCAATGCAAAGCCACGTATGAGACAGGCGGCACTCAAAGCATTAATGGGACTAAAATTGCGGCCAGTTTGATCAATCGGTATTCCGGCGATAAAACATTGCTATTTAATTACATGAAAGACAAAAACCCACAACGTGCGCAAGAGCTTGAAAATGCGTTATTTGATTTCTTCATTATTTTCTCTCAAGACATTAAAACCATCGAATCGATTACCAGTGTGGTGGATGTTCAGCAATGGGCATTGGCATTGAAAGGCTTGGATGAAGAAACCAAGAATATCGTCATAAAAACGTATGCTTCACGTGTTGCCACGGAATTACGTGATCAAATGGAGATTCTTGGTTCAGTGTCTAAATCTCAAGTGGATGAAGCCAGAAATGACATTCTTCAAATTGTGAGAATGTTGCGAGAGGATGGTGTGATTGAATTGTCATTTGGCAGCGAAGTTAAACTGACGTAAGGGCATTCAATGCAAGCGAAGTCTGTTTCTGGGATCGGGGTTGGTTCCACGCACTTAACATCGAAAACATCCACGGTATCGAAAGCCTCACCTACGGCGGCGATCAGTTCGGTGCATCAAACTCGTAAAGCGAAGTTTAAATACCTTTCTCGGTTACAAGAAAGGCCAAGACTCATATCAGAGGTATCGGACACCCATAAGAGCCTCTCTATGATCCAGATTGCTCAATCGTTAATTAAAGAGGTGTTGCGCTCGGTTATTTCAATTGAACAAGTGATCCAATCAGGCAAGCGTGACATGGCCACATTAAACCGAGTCGATATGGCAAAAGAGCACGTTCAAAAGTGCGTTAATACCAAGTGCTTTGGGGCGTATGTTCTGGATTCTTCCTTTCGCCCGATACAACGAGAGTGGCAACATATCGAGTTTACCGTTCAAAGCCTTGATTTAAAGCGTGAACCCTTTAGCGATGAATTGGTGACCTTGCACCTTTTGAATCGTATGGTGCCGTTAATGTTCAATCGCCTTGATGCTCGTGCGACAAAACTGCAAAAGTTTTCAGTCATGTTTTCATTAGCCAAATTAACGCTGCGTCTTGGTGACAATGATGAGTTAATTATTGGTATGCCGGACAACGAATGGCGTAAATGGGATTTGAATGCGCATGTTTCAGGAAATGGATATCGTTATCCACAAGAGAAGCCGTTGACTTTTCAAGTGAGCCCTTTGGTGCCAACGATAGAATACATCACCATGCTGGATTTAAATGGCGGTGGCGCTTTAGAACGTGTTAATGCGGTCATTAAGCACCTACAAATGGTGTTCAAAGAAATGACCATGGTGTCGACGGCAATTTTGGATAAATCCAATCAACTCACTCCATTATGTGCCACCGCGACACAAGAGCAAGTGACCAGCATTAAACACGATTTAATCAGCAATGCGATGAAATCGGCTCGCGTTATACAGCGTGCTTATATTGGTCCTTCAAAGGATAATGTCATCTCTTTATTGAAGTAAAATGATAATATTTAGCCAACATTTGAACAAAATCTATTTTTTGGTCGTTATATATCATTAAGTAGCCGTACCAATAATGAGAATCAAGACATGAGCAGTGTGAAAATAGAGTCCCAACGAAATATTATTCCTTTACAAATCAAGGATAAAGTTGAGTCTGCCAGCGTTCAAAAACAACAAAAATCCGAACCACAAATGGTGAACATCAATACGACTGATCAAGCTTTAATCCGTGAGGGTGTGGACCAATTGAAATCAAGCAGTGATTTTGATTTGAACAAAGTTGAAGCCGTTCGCGCCATGTTAAAGTCTGGTGAAATGACTTTTGATATGGATGAGCTTGCCAACGCTTTAGTGAGTGTGGTTAAAAAATAAATGAAGCAAAGTGATCTTATTAAACGCTTCTATACCTTAACCGTGAAAAGTACGGAACTAGCCAAAAAAATTTCCACTCATATTGATGAGGTGAGAGTGGCTGGGATTCAAATTGATCACTTAATGGTGGCGTATCATAACGATGAGATCATTCGTTTAAGTAGCGATATTCAAAAAATGCATCGACAGCGCGAACAAATTTCAAATAAGTTTGGTGTCAGTTCATCGGATTTTTTTGAGAAAGTGATCAAGCGTTTACCAGAGAAAATGATGCATACCATGTATCGGGCCAATAAAAAGCTCAATGATGAGTTACTTATTTGCAAAGATAAAATGGAAGAACAACAACGGTTAATGGAGCAGCAACACGCGATATTAAGCGAAGCGATGAGTCACGCTTCATTTGAAATTAAAGCATAAATGGTAATGATAAAACACGCTTAAAATAGCACGCTTAAACGGTCGCCCAGTATGGGCAATAAGTGAGATAAGGTAGGTGAATGTGCAACTGAAAATCGGTCAATTGGCAATGATTTTACTTTGCACCTATACGCCATATGCTTTATCGGCTACCGATGAGAATGCTGAGCAACAGATCCGTACTTTCCTTTTGCAGAATATTCATCAAAGTATTGAAAATGCGTATCATCGTTCTCGCAATTTATCGATAAACATTCGTCTTCCTTCTGCCGCGCAACGTTTTGAACCTTGTGATATCCCTTTGTATAGCGAACCCAAAACCACCATCTTGCTTGGCAATGAAAGGTGGCGTATTGAATGTGGTCAATTGTGGTCGATTTCAGCGTCCACCAATACGGTTGCAGACGTTTATCTGCCTATTGCCACCAAGCCTTTAAAGCGTGGTCAACGGTTAGACAATAAAGATATGAAAGAAGACTGGGTCACACTTTCTTACCCCCATAGCGTTATTCGCTCTCAATCTGCCCTCATTAACAAAAAGCTTAGGCGCGGGCTTCGGCAGGGGCAATATTTTACCGATGCCCATGTTCAATATGATTACGATGTTATCTCGGGGCAGAATGTAGTGATCACGTATCAATCTAAATCCTTTGCCATTCAAGCCAACGGTGTTGCGACCGAATCCGCCATGATAGGCGATAAACTGACAGTCAAAAATACCAGTTCAGGCAGTGAAATGATCGGTGAGTTAACCCGTAAAGGCGTCGTTGAAGTGTATTAGGGGTAAAGTGTCGAAAGGCCATGACATCGATAACAATAAATCTCATACCGCGCGCGGCAAGTAGATACCGGATAACTCGTTCCTCGTTTCCGGCATGACGATGGTTGGGTGTTTCCGGTATAACGAAATTCCGTCATTCTACCGTGCCTCCCTCCCGTCATTCCAGCCGAGCCACCGCTCGTTATTCCAGCCGAGCCACCGCTCGTTATTCCAGCCGAGCCACCTCCTCGTCATTCCAGACGAGCCTAGGCGAGAGCGGGAATCTCTCACGCCCACTAAATTAACCTAAAAGCGAGATCCCACATTTTTTCGTATTTTCTACCACAGCGATGACTAAACGGCAAAGTGCCGTATTTTCCAACCTACATCAAAAAATGGATTAAATAGTGATTACGATACAGAATGTTAAAAGTTCATTGATGTATAGTAGAAAAACTAAACAGGCAAAGAGTCGTCAGGAAAGATGGCAGTTTGCCGTCTAATAAGCGTTATATTCAAGGTGATATCGGTTAGTTATGTATACAAAGAAAGAAACTACACAAGAAGTAATGATCGGACTTGATGGATTGTACGATCGTTTCAAGTTTGAGGTAAAATACCTAAAGGAATACCTTGATTTCTCAAAGGAGTCAGTAGAAGAGCGAGCTGAAAGTCTAGCAGATAAAATTTATGCTGATACCCTTGAGAACCCAGACTTAGAGACAATGCTACAAGAAATGTATGAACAGGAGCATAAAGCAATATCTAGCTACTTATACCATTCTTCTATTGTGCTCGTGTATACAGTTTTGGAAAGTACTCTGGCTCAAATCTGCACGGAGTTAAAAGTTACTGCTAAGATTCCATTTTCTTACGACGAAGTAAGTGGCGGCGGAAATATAATAAAAGCACTTAACTATTTAAAAATGGTTTCAAGTCTACCTAGAACTGAAGTTGAAAAAATAACTCCCAAATTTGGTAAGTTTCAGCAATTACGTAACTCAATAGCTCACAAAAATGGTAGGTTTAGCGGGAAAAACGTAGCTGCGATTGATAAACAGCGGAAGCTTTTTGTTGAGGAATTTTTTGGTTTGGAACTAAGTAATGATGAAAAGCAATTTTTCATTATGAGTTCTGAATCTGTCGAGCAGTTTATAGCTTTAGTGGAAAAAACAGTTAAATTGGTTGTTTTTCACATTAAAGATCAGACGTTTGTTGTTAAATCTTGAATATAACAAAACGTTCAAGAGCGATTCGTAAACGCGTGCCATTTTCGCTTCGCTCCAATTTTGGCACACGTTCACTCACGCCTCAACGTGGTGTTATATGGCCTAGGCAGCCCGAGGAATCCCCAAAACATGAATACGGAAATCAACGCCGAAAATTGGCCTGACCATTACTGGAATTACCTCGCTCAGCTAGAGGTCCATGCGATTGATAAAAATTACACTGCACTAAAGCCATGGGATGAACTTGCAGAAAAGTGTATGAATCTAGCAATAAAAGCACCATTTTTAAAAGGTGAGGAAACTGGTAGCAAATCTCTAAAGCTTTCTGCAGCCTTTCTTAAAAGAACAATGAGTGATTTTAGAGGAGCTTGGTTACTCGTTAATTGGGGTTATCCATATCAAGCAGCATGTGTCGCCGCTTCCCTCTATGAAAATGCGCTAGTAGTGAATTGTATTAGTGGTAGAGATGATTTGGCTGAAAAAATACTTGCGAATAAAAACGGTGACGTTCCATGGCAACCTCAAAAGCTATCCAAAATGGCAGCGCAAAGAGATTTGTTTGGTGAAATAAAAAACCATGCTCCGAACGACAGCAACTTTGAACAAGCATGGAAACTTTGTTACCACAACTATAAACTTCTGTGCAAAATGAAACATCCTACCCTGCAACAAATAGGTGACGAAACAAGTCATGCCATGAATGAAAAAGGTGAGTTTGTTGTTATTCCTCTGCCAGACATTAGAGACAGTGCAGTTGGGTTAAAGCAAATGATAATGATCGTTGGTATATCAAAATTATTTTCAGCAGCAAAATGCTTTGCGCAGTCTTCTAAATGTTCGGACGATGATGCATTTCATCAAGAATTTTATAACTTTGCTACTGAGGTATACTCAGACTTGAAAACACACATTAGCACAAGTGCCATTAAAAGCATTCCCATTAAAGCAACGGGGTTCAAGTTTTGAGCAAGCGGCCACATAACAAGAGTTTTCAAGTCGGACAAAAAACAGTTGGCTTTGTTCGTGCCTCACAAATTGTAGCCAACTATTTTTTAGCCGCTTAAAACGGCGTTAGCTTACAAGAAGAGTCATTGATGAAATTTTGGCATCTCCCCATTCTCCTATTAGTAATAGCTCTGCTTTATTCGTATTGGTTTGCGTATACGCCAGCCATAATAGGCTTGGCCTATTTTCTAGTTAGCATCGTTTCATATTTCCTATATGCCAAAGATAAAAAAGCAGCAAAAATTGGAACGTGGCGCGTATCGGAGAATACTTTGCATTTCTCTGCTTTATTTGGAGGTTGGCCTGGGGCTCTAATGGCGCAGAAAAAACTTCGTCATAAAACAAAGAAAGTTAGTTTTCGTATCGTATTTGTACTCACAGTCTTGTTAAACTTGGGCTTTATGGCTTATCTACATACCCCAGATGGTTCGCGTAATCTCTATAGCTATACCTATCAACTAGAAGATCGGGTGGTGAATAATTTTGCAGGTAATGCAAGTGTTAAAGCTGTCTTGAATCTAATTGGATTTCGTTACACTCGATAATAATTGTAAGCTAACAAACGCAGTCAATCGGAACGGTTTAAAGCCGCTTTCGTTTCACTCAATCAACTTTAAACCGTCCGTTGCTGCGGGCGTTAGGCTTATCTTCAAATATGGTGATTTAAATGGAAGCAACAGATCTTAATTATATTTCGGTAATTGCCGCGGGTATATCTTGTGTAGCAGCAATAACGGCTACTATCATCTCTTGGAAAGCTGGTAGATATCAAAAAACCATCGAGGGAAATCATCTATTACTTCTAAAAAATCAAGATGCAATTAATCATCTTCAAAAAGTTATTGGTACATTCGCCCAAATAAAAGCAACAGCAGAAACTGAATGGTCAGCAGAAAGAACAGAGAAATTAAAAACATTATCAGATGAATTAAAGTATCAGTCGTCTATAATTTCCTCTTTAAATCAAGTTGTTGGGGAAAAGCTATATAACTGGAAAGTAAGTAAGAATGAGCATAATGAAAGTGTTCCATATATTGTTTCTCACATTTTAGCTAATAATGGTGCAATCATAGGTGATAAATATGATCGTTTTTTTCGTTCAAAATCAATTGAGTTGGAGTTAATACAAGATTATCTTTTTAATTCAATGCTAAAAGCCTAACAAGTCACTCAAAAGGACAAATAATGCTCCTTCGTCGCTTATTTTAACCAACTATCATTTGCCTCTTAGTAAGGCGTTGGTATGACTCCCACTGTCAAGTAGAGCGCAAAAATTCTACCCAATTATTTGGGGCATTTTGTCTTTAAAAAAGAGATAGTGTTAACGCATTGCTCAAGCAAGCACATTCGTCGGTTATCATGCTGGTATTCGTAGGTTACTCATCCGAAAATGAGCAGAGCTTACCGTACTTATTCCGTCGTGGCACCTGTCTGCAGTCTATGCTCGTGGTTCAATAGCCGTTAGGCTATTGCCATCCTAACGCCGTCGGAGTTTATGCCACACCCGATGCTTGATGCGTTGCGTTAACACTAATTCATAATTCATGAGGGTAACCTTGCAATACGTTGACGAGGATCGATCGGTTGGATCCCAACTTCTCGTGTGATTGCCCAAATGAAGGCTACCATTTCTCTCGCAATTGCCGTAACAATAACACTGCGATGCTTGCCTAAAAACATCAGCCGTTGATAACGTCGGCACAACCTTAGTTGTGCTTGCCAAGCAATGTCGATAATTTCTTTCGAAAGACCTTCTTGCCGAATTTGTAATTCCGATGAGATGTTGGCTTTATGTTTATAAGAGGTGCGCCCCCTCAATCAATAAACGCCTTGCGCGCGAGTTACCACACTTAGTGATACTGCCTTGCCGCCGCTTTTGTCCACTTGAGTTTTCAGAAGGGACTAATCCAAGGTACGACATCAGTTTTCTTGGATGGTCAAATCGTCGCAAATCCCCAAGTTCGGCAATCGTTCCTAAGGCCACCAGTAAGCGAATGCCTCGCATGGCTTGAATTGCTTTGACTACAGGATAATAACGCCAATTTTTAACTTGGTGGATAAGCTCATTATCCAGTCGTTGTAGGCGCTGCATTCGTTCAGAGATGATTTGAATCATCTCTTGCAGCACAATTTGTTGGCTATGATGGGGAAGGACAAGTTCGGTGAGCCAACGTAAATGCTTTTTAGACCAATTATCTTTCACGACAGTATTGATGTTGTTGCGAAGAAAGAAGCCTTTAAGTTGAAGCTTGGCATCTTTTAAATCTTTCATTGCGGTTTCACGGGCACGCGATAAATCGCGAATAGCTTCATCTTCGGCTTCAGGCACATAAATTGTGCTGAGCTCATCGGCTCTAAATAATCTTGCCAACTTTGCCGCATCCCGTTTATCGGTTTTCACTCTATCGCCAGGCTTTTTAGGAATAAGCGAAGGAGCCACAATATAGCAGTGGTAACCAAGGCTGGTTAAAAGGCGATAAATCCAATATCCACATGGCTCTGCTTCATAAATGAAGTGAATAGTGGCTTTAGGGAATTGAGATTGAATTTTTTGAGCCAGTTTAATCAGCGCGGATTTTGAAGTATCAATACGGCCATATGAAATCGGGGTTTCACCCCGATTATCTTTTAAAAGTGCGGCTTGAGTGAAGGATTTATGGGTATCTAACCCAATAAAAAGAGTGGTATCGTTATTCATGCTAGCCTCCTAATTTAGTTCTTTAGCAAACTAATTATGGCTCTGGCTTCTCGCTAACCCACGAAACTGGAGGCTAGCACCTTCGTGGGAGTCATTATGTCTATGTTTCAATCGGGGAAAGTAGGTTATGGACTTTATTCAACAGATCCTTGTTGGTATTACAATAGCAAGCATAAGCGCAGTTGTTACGGTGAAGCTTTCCTTAAATCGCTTTAGAGCCGAGAAAGTATGGGAAAGAAAACTGCAAGCCTATTAAAACGTGATAGATGCATTGTGAGCTTACGAGAAGATAGTGTACATAGGTATTAAGAAGCGGCTCTGGCCGAAAGCCAGAGCCTGTTTTGATTAGATATTGGACTGATAATTCCAGGGCAAGAACTGTTGTGGATTAGCCTTAACTTCACTTTCCATTCGCTGTATCGTATTAAAGTAATCCAGCACATTTATACCCGCTTCGGCTGATGTCGCTATCATCGCCATGATCACATCCGCAATGCTCGCACCAGCCTGTGTTTTATGGAACAGGGCATTTTTTCGGTTGCGAGCAACTAGCTTGAGTGCTTGCTCCGCTCGGTTATTATCCAGCTGTGCTCCCTCGAGACGGCAGAAGGCGGTCAGCCCCTCATAATGCTTAGTAAAATAATTAATTGCTTTACCAAGCCCGCTGTTTTCTTCTGTACTTCCCCTGTTCAGCTCGGCCTGACCCCAGTTTCGGATCTGCTCCATTACCGGAAGTGATAGCTTTTTATGCCAAGCTAACCGTTGCCCCGCGTTAAGTCCTAGCTCCCTGGCTTCATCATCGTGTCGCCAGATTTCACCATACCACTGTAGTACTTGCTCCACTTCATCTGGAAACTGATTAAGGACTTCGGCAAACTGCCGTCGTCCGTGACTGTTGCACAGACTGTGTTCGACCACGTAATCAAGCGATGGGCGGTTGCTGGATAAGGCATCACTCATCAATATCGGGGGCGCGAGTGTCCGGCCACGGTCATGTAAAATCTCGTCGATGAACTCGCCGGCATGACCGATATTGGTCTGATACAACACGACAGTACGACCCTCTTTTAAGCCCGCGACTAAACCGGAGCTGTAAACACCACTGCGCTCTCGGGTTTTTGTTCCATTTCTCTGCGGCTTTTCTATCGGGACTTTGTCTAAAATTCGGTTGGTCGTGTCATCTAAATAATAGTGCTCTGCGTTTGCGGCAAACACTCTTAACAAGTTATAAATGGGTTGCAAGCTATTGGCGACTAACTCGACTTGGTCAAAGATGGTTGAGGCGGTCAGTTTAATCCCCATCAGCGCTTGCGTACTCTCCTGACGATAGTAGGGTGCACCTGCAAAAAACTTGTGAAGAGCCATCAGGCTGCGGGCACTGTAACCATACTTCTGGCTTGGCTCTCCATCATTTATCACGTCATTAGGTAACTTGGCAGTGAAGTACTGACCACAGGCATTGCAACGTAGCCGCTCCATAACGTGTTGCTCTGGGACGAACGGACTTTGCCCAGTGATCCGCAACAGCGTAGCGGGCTCGTATTTATATAACTTGCCTTTTTGACACTCGGGGCAACTATCGCCTTTCTTTAGATCGTCCAGTTTATGCTGAGTGACTTTCGGTTTCACTGGTGGTGTGCTGGGTTGGGTATTTTTAGGCTTAGGACGTTTTTGACCGCGGTTTTTGTTTTTCTTATTTTTCTGGCCGAGTAGAGTGTCCATCGTTTCTGATGACTTGACCATGCCAACCAACTTACGCAATTTATGCAGGGTGATATCGTTATCAGACAGACGCTCTTGCAAGGCAGCCAGCGTCTTTAATGCCTTCAACAAGATGTGGCAATCTTCCGCACTCAGTGCTAAGTCGTGCTCCTTTGCCTCGTGCACTCGCTGGATAAGCCCGTCCAGCTCTTCGCTGTCAATATCGGTAAAGTCTTGCGCCATTTAAGTTCCTGTCGGCTGGCTTGCAGTGCTGATGCGCTCAATTATTCCAGCATTGTGGGATCAGTCAACATGATCGTGAGGATCGATAACTTAAGGGGGAATAGTGTGCGTACGGTCATACTTTTTGCCAGCCAGGCAGCCCCACCAACAGAGCTTTAAGCTGCTTCGCGGCGACAGGGGTCACCCCATCTTGGTGATGACGGGGCCAATCTTGAAAGCGGCCTTTGCTCAGGCGTTTATTGATTAACCAGAAGCCAGAGCCGTCATAACATAATGCTCTAAGCATGGTTTGACGGCGGTTGGTAAACACAAACAGGGTTCCGCTACGAGGCGACTGTTTTAGCTGATGACGACACAGGGCGGCGAGTCCATCAATACCACAGCGAAAATCGGCTGGTTGAGTCGCAAGCAGGATTTTACTCTCAGCAGTCAGGTGGATCATTTTACTTCTCCTGCTTCTTGTATCAGAGCTCGCAATAAGTCAGGAGAGACAAGGCCGCTGATACAGATCTGACTTGAATTAGGAAGAGTGAGCTGAAGGCTCAGGTCTGATTTAGGTAGTAAATCAGGCTCTATCTGTAACGGAACAAAATCAGGAGCGGACGACTTAACGGGAAGTTGCTTGCGCCAGTCATTGAGCTGGGTGGTGCAGATCCGTAGTGCTTTGGTCACGTGACTGATCGGATATTCTTCAAGCAGCTTGAGTGCTAAGCAGCGTAGTTCATCGGGGATACTGGCATGTTTATTAATGCGGGTTTGTCGCCAGTGCTCAAAGTCAGCAGTGGCCTGAATCAGGTTTTTCTGGTTTTGCATGGTGCCTTCCTTATATTGGATAAGCACTTAGTAAACCAGAGCTGGCGAGTTAAGTTGAGCTATGCTGCCGTAAGCTCACGATGCATTTCATCAGATCAAAAAGTACTATGATGAGCACTATAGTTCTTCTCTGAGGCACACTAGGATGTCAGAAGAGCAGAAAGAAGAACTGTATAAAGCGCAAGTTAAAGGTCGAGCTGAGCTTAGTCGTGCGATAGATATCGGTGGTTTGCTTCTCAACTCAAATGCAATATTGGTCGTTGAATGCTATTTATCTGATTATCATAACTGCCCCGACTTCGATTTTTATGAAGAGCATTTGGACCATCGCAGATAAAGCACTCAAAGAATTTATCGTCCATGCAAAAACTGATTTAGAAAAGTGAGCTTCAGAAACATAACAAACGAGTATCGCGTCAATAATTAATTTTATCGATATATCCCTATACCACCCATATGATCTAGAACGCTTTTCCCTGCATTGAATTATTCTGGCCTTAAACGGGAACTGAAATACATTAAATAGCGACAGGTAGTCGCTATTTAATGTGATGTCAATTTTACGATTTTATGGCTAACAAGGCGCCAAAGGTAAGTAAGCCCAGTCCGCATGCTTGATTCAATCTTTTTTTCATTTTCTGAAAGTGTGTTTGAAGAGCATTTGATGTAAAAAGCATTGCCACAAGACTGAACCAGACTCCGTGCAGTATCACCATATATAAGCCATATATTATAGCTTGATGATGATCACTAGAATCCGGTGAAATAACTTGGCTGAATATACTCAAGAAAAAAAGCATTGTTTTAGGGTTTAATACATTACACAAAAAACCTTGTGCTAAGTATTGAGAAGCTTTGAAATCTTTTTGTCTGTCTTCTATTGTTTCGAAATTAGCTTTAGCTGAAAAAATGCCTTTTAATCCTAAGTAGATTAAATAGGCAGATCCTGCATACCTCACTATATTAAATAGCCATTCATTTTGTGAGATTAAGTAACTTATTCCTAGCATTGAATAACCAATATGAACACAGATGGCGAGACTAATCCCAATAGCGGTCCAGATCCCAGATTTTCTTCCTTGATTAATACTATTTTTTAGGACTAAAACAAAATCAGCTCCCGGACTGATTACGATTAATATACCTAGAATAGCAAGGCTTATGATTTCCATTTATGCTCCAAATTTGATCCGTGATGAGTATTGAGCACTTATTGTATGTGTTTTTTATCGTGGTTATAATCGAATCAATTTCTATTATTGTGTGAGAAAAATTCACAAGTGAGACACTTAAAAGCATTCCATGTCTTCCATGTTGCGGCCACTTCATCAAGTTATAGTGAAGCGGCAACTAAGTTACACATTACTCATGGGGCAGTGAGTAAACAGATCAAAGTATTGGAAAACTATCTTTCCTTGCCTTTATTTTATAAGCAAGGACGAAATGTCTACTTAACTCAGGAAGGTGAGTTATTAAAAAGCTATACGAAGCAGGCGTTTGAAGCTCTTGAAAGTGGTGTAAATAAGCTTATTCAAGTTAATAATCCTTGCATAGACGTTTCTTGTGAGCCAACACTAGCAATGCGTTGGCTGATGCCGCGATTATCAGACTTTCATATGGCTTCAGGGGAAGATGTAAGGTTATCGACAGCGGGAGGGCCTGTAAAACTAGGCGTCACAGGACTGTCGTTAGCAATACGTCGCGATGATTTTGAGTTACCTCATGATTACAAACAGGTGAAATTAGTCGATGAGTGGGTAGGGCCTGTATTTTCACCTGAATATTGGCATCAAGTGAAAAATGATTTAAGTAAAGTTAAACTGTTGCATAGCCAGACAAGGCCACAAGCGTGGGAATGTTGGTCTTCTCGCCATGTGGGTTCGTCTCTTTCTAGTCATACTCATCACACTTTTGCTCATTTTTATTTTTGTTTTCAAGCTGTCGTCGATGGATTAGGGGCTGCAATAGGATCGTATCCACTTGTGGTGGATGATTTGAAAAGAGGCAACTTAATTGCACCATTTGGGTTTGATTTATCTGGGCATCGTTATATCTTGCTTAGCCAAGAAAGAACGCCTGATGCTCTGGAGAAAAAATTTACTGATTGGTTACAGAACAGTTTGTGGCAATGTGTGCCGACTAAAGATGAAAGAGACGGCTTTTCAGATTAAAACAAGGTAATAGCGCGTATCAACCGCCTAAAACTTAATAGATAATACAGAAAAGTCTTAGTTTGGTCCCATCGTTCTAAGCCTTTTTTCTTATCTTAATTCACTATTTCTCAATCGTTCCAAAGACATTAATAGAATATTCATTCGGAATTTCGTTGAAGCTTAGTACCACTAATTCATTGGCAAACGATTTGGTTAATTTACTGAGAATCGGCCTCATGGTGGGCGGCACCAGTAAAATGGGTTGGACATTCTGCGCATTCATGGTTTGTACCACCGTGGGCATTTTATTTTGAAAGACAATCAAATCTTGCTGGCTAACAATCACGGCATCTAAGGATAAATTTGGGTTGTTTTGTAAAGAGTTATTGATCGACTGGTTCAAGCTGTCGGTCAAATTTGGCCCTAAATCAAACACGTTCAGTTGGCGAGAATCAGGTACCACCAAATTCATAATCGAGCGCTTTAACGCCACACGTACATTCGAGGCTAGCATTACGGCATCTTTGGTGGATTCAATGCTTTCAATCAAGGTATTGGCAATGGTTCGAATGTTAGTTATGGGGATTTGCTCCGACAGTAATTGCCTTAAGACCTGCATTTCAAGACTTGGGGTAATAACCTTACCAAGCGTCTCCATGAGTTCAGGGTGCGCATTGGCTAAGCGATCATTCACGCCTTTTACATCATCAAAGTTAAAAATAGAATCTAGGTATTCAATACACACTTTTTGAATGTGTGTGGCGATCACATCATGCACATCGATAATTTGAAGATCACGTCGAATAGCCTCTCCTTTTTTCTCGGGTTCTATCCATAATGCTGGCAGTTGATAAGCGGGATCGACCCCAATCACGCCATCCATTTGGTTGAGTTCATGTTCTGCGCCCACCACCATGAGCATGTCGGGTTCTACGCGACCACTTTCTATGGCATCGCCATCCACGTAAATCACGTATTCATTGGGTTGCAGTGAATAGTCATCTTTCACCATGATTTCGGGGATCACAAACCCAATTTGTTCACTTAAGGTTTTGCGGCAGCCTCGGATACTTTTCAGCAAGGCCGTTTGTTTGGACTTCGTCACCAATGGAACCAATTTAAAACCAATGTGTAATTTGATGGGCTCGACATGTGGGATCATCGCCCAACTTAATGGCTCATCTAAATGGTTTTTAATAACCGGTTTATCGTCTTTTTGGGGGGCATCTATATTGTCAGGCACGTGTTTCGACTGCTTCCACCCGACAAAAATGAGGATCCCAGAGAAAAGATAAAACGCCATGTGCGGCATATTAGGCACAGAGCCTATAACGAACATGACCGCACCCGTCATGAATAATATCGACGGTTTAGACAGTAATTGACCACGCACCGATTGCGCGATGTCTTTATCATCATCACTAATGCGAGTCACAATAATCGCGGTAGCGGTGGCAAGCAGTAGCGATGGAATTTGTGCGACCAGGCCATCACCAATGGTTAATAATGCATAGGTTTGAAAGGCATCTTTACTGCTCATGCCGTGTTCAAATATCCCGATTAAGCACCCACCAATGAGGTTGATAAATAAGATACAAATACCGGCAATAATATCGCCTTTAACGAATTTGGATACCCCATCCATGGCGCCACCAAAATGCGCTTGTTGGGCGAGTGTTTCACGTCTTTTGGTGGCTTCTTCTTGGTCAATCGCGCCAGCATTCATGTCCGACTCAATCGCCATTTGTTTACCTTGAATACTGTCTAAGGTGAATCGAGCAGAGACTTCACTGACCCGTTCAGCCCCTTTGCTGATCACCATAAAGTTAACGATGCTGAGAATGGCAAACACCACAATACCCACCACGTAACTGCCGCCGATCACCACTTCACCAAAACTTTGAATGACTTTACCGGCCGCCGCTCCACCGTTATGGCCTTCTAATAACACAATACGAGTGGAGGCGACGTTTAAAGTGAGGCGCAAAAGCGTTGCCACTAACAGTAACGTAGGGAAAACGGAAAACTCTAATACATCTTTGGTGGTGCTGCACACCAGTAAGATCATAATGGCGAGAACAATGTTAAAAGTAAAAATGGTATCTAATAGAAGGGGAGGCAAAGGAAGAATGATCATTGCCAAAATGAGAAGCAGCACAATAGGGATGGCTGATTTAGAATTAATAAAAGACATATTTTTCAATGTTAACTATCCATATTGTTTAATTAATCGTATTGTTGTCTAATGTAGATTGCTTTATTTTATGGTTTTTATGAAAAGAATAATAGTATAAATCCTTTGTTTTTGGGGTTTTAAGTGGTTTTGTTGATTTGTTATTTCTATTATTTTTAAAAAAATATAAAATGTTTTGAACTAAAAGGTAAAAACGGTCGTTATATGTTTGTGAGAAAGAAAATCTCGTTATTATTTAATAAAGGATTGAACATCATGATTTCTATTGCATCTAACTTCGCTTCACAAACGACCATTAACCAAATTAACAGCTCAAATAATGCTTTGACCTCTTCTATGGAGCGTCTATCAACCGGTAACCGTATTAATTCAGCGGCGGACGATGCAGCAGGCCTGCAAATTGCTAACCGTTTGTCGACTCAGTCTCGTGGTATGTCAGTTGCTATGCGTAATTCTCAAGACGCAACTAGCCTACTGCAAACTGCAGAAGGTTCGTTAGAAGAGCTAGGTAACATTGGCGCGCGCATGAACGACCTTGCCACTCAAGCGGCAAACGGCACCAACTCTCAAAGCGACTTAGATGCATTGAATGGTGAATATCAAGCGCTTGGCAAAGAAATGGCCAATATTCTTGAAAACACCAACTTTGGTGGTCAGAAGCTTCTAGCGGGCTCTGGTCTTTCTCAGCAGGAAGGAACTAAAACTCAAGCTGACTTGGATACTGAAAGTACGGAAGCAAACGATGCGCTAACTGCTGCTCAAGATGCTTTAACCGCTGATGATGGATTAGATGACGATATTACTGCTGGTTTGATAGCAGATTTAGATGCTGCACAAGAAACAGCAAACTCCGCAATATCAGCAGCAAAAATTGGGCCAACAGAAGCTGGTATGAAATTCCAAACTGGCTCTACTACAAATGAGACGCTGAACGTCGCGATGGACATGAGCGGTATTTCAAGCTTTGTGAGTTCTATTGGTGATCTTTCTTCTGCTGACAATGCACAAGCAGCCATGAAAGCATTAGGTGGTTCTGCGGCTGTTCCTGAAACTTCAGTAGGCGCTGGAGATGCAGTACCAGCAACAGGTGGCTTCCTACAAGACGTGACTGCCCAACGTTCTAACCTAGGTGCCAACATCAACCGTATCGAACATAACATTGCTAACATGACGCAAATGAAAGAAAACCTAGACGCGTCTACTGGTCGTATTATGGATACGGATTTTGCAAGCGAGTCTGGCGAAATGACTAAGCAACAAATGTTAGTTCAAACTGGTGCGAAAATGCTGTCTACCACCAAAATGGTTCCTCAACTAGCGATGTCTATGTTGGGTTAATCAAGAACTGAATTGATAGTAAGGGTGGGCTGATATGGCTCATCCTTATGTTGTTTTTAAGGAGTAAAAATGAACATAGATGCAGCGGCTATGGCTTCCCAATTGGCTACTTATGATGTGCAACCATTTGAAAACTCTTATGGCACCAAAATTAAAACCGCCAATAGCCAGATTTCGGCTTATGACAAAATTAAAGCGTCTTTGGATTCGTTAGATAAAAAAATTTATGAATTTACCAAACGTGGTGGTGACACCATTGGTAAAAGTTCGGCAGAAACGACAACGGATGAATTTTTTGATCTAACGGTTTCAGGTAACGTTACCAACCTAAATTTGGATTTATTTGTTGAGCAAACCGCGTCATCTCATCAATTGATCATGGATACAACCGCAGAGAAGGTAACCGATACTTTTGCCACTAACGGCACTTTTTCGATTGATGTGAATGGGACGAACGTTGATCTTGATTTATCGTTGGCCGATACCGACGGTACCGGTGATGTGTCTTTGGTGGAATTTACTCAATATTTCAATAAAGAGATGGGCGATCAGGTGACATCCTCGATAGTTCGTACTGATGGTGAATTAAAAGTGATGTTTTCGGCTGTGGAAACTGGCACTGATCATACCTTTAATATTGCGGCGAGTGCGGATACTGGCCTTGCGAGCCAAGCGTTAAGTGCCACCGAGAACCCAATTAAAGTGGCGAAAGATGCCATTGTTTGGCTAGGTGAACAAGGTACCGGCGCTAAGCTGACTAGCCAATCCAATAAATTCGAAAATATAGTCGATGGCGTCACGGTTAACTTGAAAAAGCCACAAGCTGTAGATGATAGCAGTGTGGGAGTTTCTATTGCCCCAGATGAAGATGCAACGCTTAAAGCACTTAATGAATTTGTGACCAGTTATAACGAAGTATTGTCGTTAATCTCAGATTACACCGCCATTGGTAGCGCAGATGAAGGGCGTGGTGTTCTAGCCAGTGATAGCAGCATTAAAGGACTAAGCAGTGAGCTTAAAAATATTATTCGAAGTGAACATGGTGGGGTTCGATTGTATGAATTGGGGATCTCATTGGATCGAAGCGGAGAATTAAAAGTTGATGCTACCGATTTTAAAGAAAACATTAAGAATGTTGATATTGATGAGGTGTTTAAAGGTGATGATGGGTTGTTTTCTAAATTAGAAGATAGCTTGGATAAATACACCGATTTCTCAACTGGCATCATCAAGCGTAAGAAAGAGGATTTAAACGATAACGTTCAAGAATATAACGATCAGCTGGCTCGTTTAGATGATCGTTATAACTCACTTTATGATCGTTATTTAGCACAATTTACTCAATTGAATTCATTGCAGTCGAGCATGGACTCAGTATTAAACCTATTTATTTAGATAATCTATTTATGTGAAGGAAGTGATGATGTTACTTGGACGAAATGCGAAAAGCGCTTATGCCAACACTCAAATCAATGCTAACGCGGCGGTCTCTAATAGTTTCGAGTTGAATGCCATGCTGCATAAGCGATTAGATACGGAACTTGATGTCCTTGCTCATGCGATTGAAACCAAAGACTTTGAAAAGAAAGCTAAAGCCGCTCAAAAAATCATCGATATTCTGATTACCTTAGATGCATCGCTTGATCTGGAATTAAAAGAGCCTTTAATCGAGAACATTCATCAGTTGTACGAACACTCTATTTCAAGTGTTTTTTCGGCGTCAAAAGATATGGATCTTGAAAGGCTGGCCGGTGTTAAAAAGGTGCTGACGGATCTGAAAGAAGGCTGGGAAGGTTTATTAGAGCAAGTTAGGTGAATCAAGTTAGGTGAATGGATCATGCTAGAGGCGAAACTGAAGAAATTGATCAAAGTATTAAATAAAGCGAGAGCAGAGAAGGACTTTGAGACCATTCAAAAAGTCACTCACTTGCTTGCGACACAGTTGCCGAAAATCGATCAATCTAAACATATTGACGTCATACAAGCGTTGAAATGCGCCTACGAGTTAGCTCACGACACGGTTTCTGCCGAAGCAAAACAAGTCAGCCAACAAATGGGGTTATTGAACCAAAATAAAACTCGTAAGCGGGCTTATGCCAAAATGCAGATCGCAACTCAGCAGCAGATCGGTATTCATAAACTAAGCACCATTCAACGCGGATCATTATGAACTTGACCTCTTCCCATTCATCTCGAACAGTCACCTTATCTTCTTTAAATAAGGGAGATAGCGACATTCAACCCAACCGGGTCAACGATTCTGGTGTGTCATCTTCAGATTCAACAACCAATGCAAAAAAAGCTTTTTCTCACGAAATGGTGCGAGTAGAGCAATCCTCGAAATCCGATTCATTCTCTTCTAGTAAGAAGTTTTCTAATAATGAGCTCGCTAATGATGCGTTTGTGAATGGTGAGCCGCTTGATGCTGCGAAAAAAAGTGAATCATCAGACTCAGGACTTGAGAAGACAAACAAAGATGATGGTTCTGTGGATAGCTTATTAACCGACGTCGAGACCACACCTCAAGAAGCGGTGATGCTAGATTTGAATAGCTTAGAAGCTACTACGTTAGAAGCCACTACGTTAGAAGCGATGCCGGTAGGGGGAACACCGAATCAAGCTGGTGGGTTGAATGCCGATGTAATAGGCCAATCGGATGCTTCTCAAGCTGGCAGCCCATCGGTTCTGCCCTTAGACGGTAAGTCTTCTCAGGCGTTAACTCAGAATCAGACACCTTCACCGGTACGTGATACTTGGATGTTGAAGCAACAAGAAGGGCAAAAGCCTGAATTGAATGCGTTAGGAGGGAAGGTATCGCTTGCAGGAATGGAATCATCTTCTAATCAGCTGTCTCAATCGATATCGAGTATGAATACCGCTCACTCTCATAACGTGGTGATGGCGAACCACCTGACACCCGCTTCTCAATCTATGTTTTTCAATGCCAATGTTTATGCCAACCCTATGCTGGCGAAGAAAGATTTTCAGCAGCAAATTACCTCTTTGGTTTCCGATAAGCTTGAGCTACAAATCAATTCAAAATCTCCCAGTGCCACGATCCGTTTGGATCCACCGGAATTGGGTAAAATTGAACTCAAAGTAAAACTGGATGGCGATAAAGTCTCGGTGCATTTAACGGCCAATAACCCTCATACACGAGATGCGATTCAAGCCACCGTTGATCGGTTGCGAGCTGACTTAGCATTAGATATGAATGCCCAAGTGACGGTTTCTTTTTCTCAATCTGGACAACAACGAAACGATAATGACTCGATGAATCAAGGAGAAGAACAACGAGGTTCAGTTTTAGCTAATAGTGTAGATGAAACATCAAGCTTAACGTCGAGCGATCATGAGTCAACCAATAATAGGGTTTTAGCTAGGATTTAGTGATGATAATAACTAAGAAGAAGTGGGCGATAATAGCGATTGTGTTGTTATTACTGGCTGGTAGCGGCGGTTTTTTGTATGCCCAATATGGTTTGACGCCAATCAAGGATTTAGTGGCCCCGAGTGAACCAGTGCAAGAAAACAACAGTTTTGAAGTGTTACTGACAGGGACGCTTATTCCGGTGAATGATGGCAAGCGCCAAAAACTATTGTTGTTAGATTTGTCGATGTATTCCTCACAAGCAAACCAAGTTGCAGTAGAGAAGTCGAAAAACCATATACGTCATGCACTGCTCAATGCTCTGAGCGTGAAACCAACGGCTTATTTTTATGACCGAAAGTTTGTGAGCAATTTACAAAAAGATGTAGAAGATTTATTGATTGGAACTATGGGGCTTCCGATTAGTGAAGTTTTGGTCACGAAAGCCATTTATCAATAAATGAGATTTTAAATTTTACTTTAGGATCAGGAGTGAGCATGGGCAGTCAATTGGTAACAGATAAGACAGCTTCATTGTGTTTTGACGAATCGAATTTAACCGTAGATTTGAGCTGTGTACCAATGGCTATCTTCGATTTGGAGATCAGTGATGGTAAGCGAAAACGTTACCTAAATTTGATGTTCACCGTTCAAACTCCAACACATTTAATGCAGCATGTGATCGATAGCCAACCTCGTATTGAAACGGTACTCGCTTGTCATTTTTATCGTCACCTTAAAAGTTACATCAATTACCCTCCTCATCTTTTTTACATGGAAGAAATTTTGTTTCATGTCAGTCAATCACTGTATGACTTACAAATTCAATGGGTCGATCTGAAGTATATCGATATTAATAAAAGTGTATTGATGAAAAATAACCGCTGATGGTGACGCTAAAGTGTGTGCAGATTAATGAACAACGGTTGATCATTAATGAATTCGGATCGAAAAGGTGTGGTTATCGATGTTGAGTAAAAAAACCTATCAAAAGACAGATCTTAAAAGCGATAAAGAGAAGCAGTTAATCGAAGCCAAAGCAGTGAATGAGTCACTGAGTATGATCAATGGGCACTTACGTTTTTATGGGAACCTGTTTAATGAATCGGTTCTTGATGAGCTAAGGCAATGTGCCCTTTTAGCGGTGTTACTTGAGATCCGTAAATTTGATCATGTATTAGGACAAGAATTTAAAAATGCGAGTGCAGTTCGAGTGCGTGGTGCGATCATTGATGAGATCCGAGGCCGAGATTTTTTAAAGCGTAATGACCGTAAGATGTTGTCCACTTTGAAAAAAGCAGAGAAATATTTGAATAGCCAATTATTACGCACGCCAACGGATATTGAATTATCGGAGTATATGGATATTACGTTAGAGCAGCTTCGTGCGTACCAAATGATCGATGTGACATTTGAAGATGTTGGCATGTACGAAAGTATTTTGGCGCTTGATGGCGGGGATGAGCAAGTTGAAAAAGCGTATTTAATCAGTCGAGTGAAGGAATCGTTAGAAAGCTTACCAGACAATATTAAGAAAGTGATGTATCTGATGTTTGTTGTGGGGCTGAGCGTACCTGAAATTTCTGCAACATTATCAACGACCGATACCATTGTAAAAAGAATAAAAAGGCAGGGTATTCAAATGTTGAAAAATAACTTAAAGGTAGATTGAATCATGAAACAGCTCATTGGCTTTACGTTAATTGTGGTGGTCGTTTTTGGTGGATTTGTTCTTCATGGTGGACGTTTTACTGCCTTATTTAAAATTTCAGAAATTGCTATTATTTTTGGTGCCGCGTTTGGCGGCATGATCATTGCCACCAAAAAAAGCACACTGAAATTGATGCTTCAACAAGTGAAAATGTGCTTCAAGAAATCGATTTATAATAAGGATTACTACAATCAGCTTTTAAGTCTCAATTTTGAATTATTAAAAGAACATCAAGCCAAAGGCGATAAAGCGTTAGATAAGCACATTGAACAAGCTGAAGAGAGCGAGGTATTCCAAAAATATCCTTTGATAATGGGGGATAAATTTACCATGACATTTATTGTCGATTCTTATCGAGTTTTCATTTTATCGAAAGGGAAATTATCGTCTCATGATATTGAATCTGTCTTGGAAGAAGAGATTGCCTTTTTAGAAGAAGAGTTAGAAAAACCATCTGAACGTATGCATGCAACGGCAGAGTCGGCTCCTGGATTGGGTATTTTAGCCGCGGTAATGGGGATTATTCTTACCATGCAAGGCCTTGATAATGGCGTGGCTGAAATCGGACGTAACATTGCCAGCGCACTAGTCGGAACCTTTACCGGTGTGTTTGGATGCTATTGCTTACTGGGGCCATTATCCGGCGCGATGTCAAATATTGCAAAAGACCAAACCATTCCTCTTCAATGTGTGAAATCGATCATCACGGCCTACTACCAAAAAAATAGCCCACACTTTTGTGTGAATGCCGCGAGAAAGAATATTGAGATTGAAGAAAAACCTACTTTTGTCGAATTAGAAAATTCAATCAAAGAATTACACTCTAGTAAGGCTTAGCTATGCAAAGTGAACATGCCATCATCGTCAAAAAGGTAAAACGTAAGAATAAAGGCAATAAAAAAGGTGGGGCATGGGAAGTGGCCATGGCTGACTTGATGATCTCCATGATGTGTTTCTTTTTGGTCATGTGGATACTTCAAGTGATTAACACAGAAGATAAAGAAAAGTTCATCAATTTTATGAAAGATGGCAATTTAGAGCTGGTAGAGCATGGTAATGGGCTGGGTAATTCCATTAGCCCAATACATTTGCCACAGGTCGCAACTAGCCACAGCGAAGATTACAAAGAGTTTGTAATGGAAGACAGTTCGGTCATTGAGGGGGAATTTAATACTCAACAAGAATTAACGGCTTTGGCGAACTTTATCGACTCTCAGTTGGATAATCTTGATCCTAACGACAGCATTAGCCTAGAAGTTACACCGCAAGGTTTAAAGTTAGTCATTTCGGATTCGAATAAAGGCAGCATGTTTGACCGAGGGGGAAGCCGAATTACGCCTTATTACCAAGACCTACTTATTCATTTGGCACCTCTTATTTATTCGATAAAAAACTCTATGGTCATCACTGGGCATACCGATTCCGTTAAATTTGTGGGGAGGAAGCAGTCTAATTGGGATCTTTCTTCTCAACGTGCAAATGTGGCGCGAAACACGCTGGTTGAGAGTGGTTTTCCTATCTCTCATATATTCCAAGTCACAGGAATGGCAGATACCGCCCCATTAAATCCAGATGATACTCGCAGCAGCGTAAATAGGCGTGTCGAACTTTTTATATTGACTCGAAGCGCCAAAGAAATCATGTCAACAATTTATAAAAATAATCGGCTTGATCAACGTGGTGATTATGTTAAAAATTTTAATGAGTCAAAGAAAAAAGCCGCCAATGAAGCAGAGAATAATCAATGGCAATCCTCATTTGAAGCTGTTAATTAAATCGGTATGATGATGGACTTATATGCGAAATAAAGTCACGTTTATATTGATGTTTCTTTTCATTCTTAATCTTTCTGGGATTGGGAAAACATACGCCACAGAAAATAAAGTTTCTATCCCTCCTTTTTTTGTCAATATGGCATCGTTATATAATATTCCTGTCGATGTGTTATATGCTTTAGCCATCATGGAAAGTAATACAAAATTGCAGAATGGAGAGTATGCACCTTGGCCCTATACCATGAATGTTAACTATAAAGGGATGCGCTTTGCCAGCTATGAAGATTTAGTTTATCAATCTCGTTTGCTTATTAAACAAGGTAAAACAAGTTTTGATGTTGGCTTTTTCCAAGTCAATTGGAAATGGAATGGCCATCGAAGTGAATCAATTGAAGCATTGGCTAACCCTTATGAAAATGCAAGAGTTGCTGCGGAAATTATGCTTGAAGAGTATGCAAAGGTTGGGAGCTGGGCTAAAGCTGCTGGGCGTTACCATAATCCGGCGAATAGAAATGGGCATGCGGATCGTTATGCGAGTGATTATGCAAAAATATTGAATGTGATTCGTAAAAACATGCGCTATTAAATTAGAGAATATCTAACTAACATATTAATGATGAACAGTTAGCTATTTTTTAATTAAAATAAAGTATTTTTCTCAAGTTTATTTTTTGGTTTAATTATCTTTTGAATATCTAAATATATTAATTCACCTGTTTCTGATAGGCATATTAGTGTAGGAGGTTTCTTAGAAAGCCGAGTATCCCAATTTATACCTTTTTCAGCTAAAATATGGGCTTTCGATGTTCTAATAAAATGTTCAGGGTTCCTACCAATAATATCGCACAATTTTGCGACATTCTTTGGTGTGAATGCCATGCTATACCGTTCGCAAAGCTGGTTATAAGTTAGCCCATCCATACCTACTGCATCAATCATTATCGCCATATTAATGCTTACTTTTTTATTAATACAATAGGTTAATAGCTTTTGTAAAAACATCTATTTATCTCCTAATATTAATATTTACACCTATTATTGTAGGAATATTCTGTATTTGACATTAAATTTACATAATTATACATATAAATGTATAAAGGTAATAATGAATAAATATTTTTTATTTAAATACTTGATGAGATTAAAAAATATAAATAGTATTTATATTAGATGATAGGTTGATCTGAGAGGGGTATCACTAGAAAAAGTATTGGGTATGGATAGAAGAAAGCTCCAATGACTTTACTAAGTCATTGGAGCAAAATTATTGGAGGGAAATGTAACGGGTCAAATTAGATCTTAAACGATTCTAATTTTCCACCTTTATCTAGCTCGATTTGTATAACCGAAGGCATTCTGCCTTGTCCAGTCCAGGTCTTGCGTTTTCCATTGATAAAATATTCATACTTGGGAACACGTTTTGGTTTCTCTGAATCATGAGAGTATTTGACATCTGGTGAATGCATAGCTGCCATTACTTCTTCAAGACCAACGCCTTTATCCAGCAAAATCTTTGCTACTTCTTTCACATTTTCAGCATGTACTTTTGCTTCAAGCGCTCTTTCTTCTTCTTCTTTAATACGTTCTTCTAGGATATGCCCTAATCGTTCATGCGCTGCTTTTAGTTCATTCACAGTCATTTCATGGCGGGCATAGCCTCTTAAACGTCTAGTATCTAAAAGAATGGTTTTAACACTAATTGCTGTTGTCATAATTTTGCTTCCATAATCTATATCACACAAAAACTTAAGCCATACGGAGTTTGTTTTTCATATCTAGACTGCTATGGTTAATTGTTACTTTTTTTTAAATCTTTATTGTTAGCAGAATGAAAAAATATATGGCTAAAAATTAAAAGCCTAGCTACTTTTCATACATGGTGCTTTTATATGAAAGTAGATTGAGCGATTGAAACACTGAGAGATAGACTGCAATGACAAGCAAGCTCAATAATATCTGCCATTACTATTGGACGAGATTATATACAAAAACGTGAGGTGAGTCATTATTTGTTCATAAATAGATTGTATTTTGAATAAAAATGATAATTTCAAGAAGAATGAAAAGCATCATAAAATATAAGTGATTTATGAAAGGATTTCAGAAAAAGTAACCTTTTTATGCACTTTTTAATCAATTTTCACTAAAACTCTGTAAATTGCGAAGTTTTAAGTTTATCCAAATTCTCATAAGTAATACTATTAGTGAAACGCATACATCACCCAATAGTAATGACATGAGTTATAACACTTGTGTTGACAGGTAATTATGAGAAGTAAATCTGAAATTCCAAATAGGTATCGACCTGATGGCTATGATTATTACCCGATAGATTCACAGCTAAGTGATGAAAATAAACTTAGTCTACAACTCACATCGTTTAAAGAACAGCATAGCGATTTATATAATGTTGTTCGCTTTATTCATGCTCTAATCACGGTATTGAAGCACCATCCTAATGGTGAGGTTGATTTAATCATGAATCCGGAATCGTCCATTGCTGAGATGTTGACTTATAAAACTCAGCAGTGGCAAGCATTGGAAGAAGTGTTACTGGGTATCAGAAACAACCAAATACATGCTTATGTGAATGTTCGAGTTTTAAGCGATTACGATAAGAGTGGGGACTTCAATGTTTGTGTTTATTCATTTGAATTGATTGCTCAAAATGGCCAATATATTTTAAAGCAAAGTGAGCCTGTACCTTTATTTCCTGATAATTGCAGAGTGAAGATATTACCGACGAATGTTGGTATTGTTCGTTTATTGGCTAAGTATCGCATGATTTTAAAAGTACAAAGCGAGTCTAATCGCTATGGGCTGACTCAGTATGAATACGCTAAATCAGTCACCTATTTAACTCAGTGGTTATCGTCATTTTTGTTTTCTGATAATGGCATTATTCTAGGTTTATCGGACGTTGGTGAAACAAAAATAAAGTTACTTTTCTCTAAGACTACTTATCTTGACTTTAATTATGAAGTGAATAAAAGGATTAAAGGTGGTCAC
Organism: Vibrio casei; assembly: GCF_002218025.2. NCBI lineage: Bacteria > Pseudomonadati > Pseudomonadota > Gammaproteobacteria > Vibrionales > Vibrionaceae > Vibrio > Vibrio casei. The sequence goes on from NZ_AP018681.1 coordinate 69,876, forward strand.
CCTTTTCAGTTGTCCATTATCACGAAACCAATGTCTTTCTCGAATGATTTATTAATATTACCGATTGTGATTGATGGCGATTCAATTCGCGCAATAGACAGGCAGGAGTTTAAGGAAACATTGAATGTTAACTTTATCTATGGCGATAAAGTGGATGTTTTTATGGGATTGAAAACACTCTACAACCTTTATATTAGTCAGTCTCATTAAAGCAAAAAAAGAAACATAAAAACCAAACTTTACGCTTAATATTGCCGATGCTTCTACCCTCAATGGATAAGAAACATCGGCTTTTATTTGCCTTTTAGCTTTGAATATTACAAGGCTCTTTGCTATCCATTTTTATGGGGAAAGCATATTTACATTAAGGTTTTATGAGCTTTATTTACGGCTTTTGGCTTAATGCTTTATCAATGTCTTCGGCACTATGACGCTCTTCAATGGCTTCCCACGCTTCACCCATTGGTTTATTAACGATGCGTCCTCGTTGAACCGCTGGGCGTTCGGCAATGGCTTTAGCCCAACGTTGTAGGTGCGTATAACTTTCCACATCTAAAAATTCAGCAGCATTGTAGGCATTATTTAACACTAGGTTGCCATACCATGGCCAAATCGCGATGTCAGCAATGCTGTACTCTTCCCCTGCAATATAAGTATTCTTTGCAAGCTGCTTATCTAAAACATCTAATTGACGTTTGGCTTCCATCGAAAAGCGATTAATAGGATATTCATATTGTTCTGGTGCGTAATGATAGAAATGGCCAAAACCACCGCCTAAGTAAGGTGCTGCACCTTGTAGCCAGAATAGCCAATTCATTACTTTGGTTCGTTCATCAATGGCGGCTGGTAGGAACTCACCAAACTTTTCAGCTAAATAAAACAAGATGGATCCCGATTCAAAGACTTTGATTGGCGTTTCGCCACTGTAGTCAACCAGCGCCGGGATTTTTGAGTTTGGATTCACGTCAACAAATCCAGATGAGAACTGATCGCCATCCCCAATTTTAATTAAGAAAGCATCGTATTCTGCTTCGGTAATGCCTTTAGCAAGAAGCTCTTCCAACAAAATAGTGATCTTTTGCCCGTTTGGTGTGCCGAGTGAATATAACTGAATAGGGTGTTTTCCAATTGGCAGAGCTTGCTCATGTCGAGCGCCTGAATCTGGGCGGTTTATGCTGCCCCACGTACCGCCTTGTTGTTCATTTTTCCAAACTTTTGGTGGTGTGTATTGGTTTGTCATCATGATTCCTTTTTTTGGGATTGCTAACCTAACTAGATATTAGGCTGTTTTATGAGATTAAAAGGATAGATAAGGTTAATTATGACTTTTGTTCAGAACACTTAGTTATGAGGAATACTGTTTTTATATAAATTGGTTGGAATGGATAAGATTATGCTAAGTCGTTCCGGCCTAAAATCCAGTTTGGATCTGGGCAGTTATCAAGATAAAAATTAGCCTCTTTGGGATCGACTACCCCCGGGTAATCATTTTGATATCTGTCCATGTTTTTAATGATTTGAAAATGCAGATGGGTTGCCCAGCCGCCATTTTCATCAGTATGACCAATCGTGGCAAATGCTTCGCCTTGTTTTATTTGTTGGCCGATGTCTAATGAGGTTAATGACGATTTGGCTAAGTGCCCATAGAGGGTATGAAAAGTATGTCCTTCTAGCTGATGACGTAAGATGATGGTGGGGCCGTAATCGCCTTGTTGATGATGATCTGCGAAGCCAAAAATCTCACCATCCAGTGGTGAAAACACAGGATTTCCCGCTGGAATGCCGAGATCGATACCTATATGAAGTGTACGAGATTGGTGGTCGGAAAAACTATCGGTATCTTGATATATCATGCGTTGTTCTGCGTAACGACCAATTTCTAGTACCGCACCTATTTCCGCCACCTGACGCTTAATTTCCGCTGAAAAATCATGCCCTGCATTCACTTTTCCCCAAATTTCACTGCTTGGTGATAGATCAACAATTAAGGCGGGACCAAACTGCAATTCAGCTAGTATGACAGGGTGACAACGGTGTTGCTGGAGCGCAGATTCAAGAGATGTATTCATACCTTCGCCTTTTGTGAGCCAACTTGTGTTTGACGTGGTATCAAGATAACCGTGACGACATAACCGACGGCGGCAATGAAGGTTGGCAGCATTAAATCGACATTGACTAAAATAGCGGTGAGATATCCTGTGAGTGTCCATGCTAAGCCAACCATGGCACTAGATAGCGCCATCGCCCAGCCTTGATCGCCATCACTTGCTCGATCAGACAATGCGATAATGTATAAAGGAAAAGCCGAGGCGACCATGATAGAGGTCCAGATCATTGCCATAATGTGAGTGGTTGGTGTGGGAGTGATTGCCAGTAAAACCATACCAATACCAGCACCACTTAGGACGCTTCTTAATGCATTAGGTAAAGGTATCCAGGATAGTAATAAACGAGGCACAAAGAGTAAAGAGGCAATCATGACCACACCAATTGCTAACATAAAGTATTGATAAAATTCACCTTCAACCGCCAATTGCCATTTTTGCGGTAGGATAAAGGCGATATTTTGAAAATATAAGCTCCAGCTAAATTGGCATAAAAAGACAATGGCTAAGCATGGCAGCAATCCTTTTTGACTACGAGATAACGGCGCAGATAATGAAAATGGGTTCTCTTGTTGTAATGTGGCTTGTTTCGGTAGGCGGATCAAATGAAGCAAAATAAAACAGATAATAGCGATCAATAAACAGGCATAAAAAGGGGCTTGTGCACCATATAAGGCGGTTAACTTACTGCCAAGTGCAGGGCCAAAAGACATGGCAGCCGTCATTACGACCGCAACAAAACTCATTAATGTGGCTTTGGTTTTTCCTTGGCTATTATCCGCTAATACCGCTTGAGCAATAGGTTGGCTGGCAGAGCCTAAGCTATTAATCATATTACCGGTGAATAATAGCGTTATTGAACCGGCAATGATGGCATAAACCGGCATGACGAAGCCGATTGCCGCGACGAGTAAACAGATTGCCATAACCACTTTACGACTGTAACGGTCGGCAAAACGGGCAATAAAAGGGGTAAAGAACATTGAGATAAAAGGTGCCGCAGACATCACAGTACCAAATAAGCTACGCCTATCTTCCAGTGGCATTACTTTGGCAATGGCTAAAGAGTGATCCGTTAAAAACAAATTAACATAAGCTGGAATGGTAATGAAAAAGCCAGCAGAGCCTAAAAATATGATGAAATATAGAATCAATAATGTGCTTTTTGGTAGGCAAGGTGGTGTTTGGCTTGATTGAGTCGTCATTGATTTCTCCCAAAATGATGGACGCATTTTAATGGGGTATAGATCTTATTGCTATGAATTATCGGTTTAATGCGTGAGTTTATGTTAAGAAATATCATTTAAAATGGGAATCATATAGCAGTGATGGATAATTGATGATCATCATGTGGTTAGCAATATGTTACATTTGCGCTTCATTTTCAGTTGTTTCTAAGAGCCCATGTTCATAAGAACACATGTCCATAAGAGCCAAGCTATGTTAATCACCTCACCCATTCGCCATTTTTTGTGGGGCAAAGTGAACTATTTGCCGGTGATGTTGATCCTACTTATTTATGTTGCACCTTTGATTTCAATGGCGGTATCGATCCATACTGCTTCTGCTATGCATCACCATTCAGCTCCGGTGATGGACATGTCGAAACAAGCACATCGCTCAGATCTCGCACACCATGATCATCAAGCGATGCAGGCAGAGCCTCATGACCATGGGTGGTGTGGTTATTGTGACTTATTGGCGAGCATTGCCGCGACAGTGAGCTTAGCGTTTGTCATTCTGACAGCAATGCTTGTTTTAATGTTGAGCCGTATCGATGTTGCGCCTCAATTAGGTTTATCTTTTGCTTATTTATTCCCCACCCCAAGAGCCCCTCCTGTTTCTTTATCTACTTTATGATCCTGTTTACTTAATAAGCGGGTTTATTTAATAAATTCAGCTTAATTATGAATTAAGAGAGAAATTATGAGTACAGTACAAACTAGTGCAGGGGGGGTTGGCGCCTTCATTAAGCGCTTGCACTTTTATATAGGCCTATTTGTTGGCCCATTTATTTTTTTGGCGGCTTTGACGGGGACGATTTACGTTTTAACGCCTCAGTTAGAGCAAGCGATCTATCAGCAGGAATTAACGGGTGTCACTGAGGGAACCGTGAAACCGTTGAGTGAGCAAATTGCGGCTGCGCAGAGTCGTGTTCCTGCATCGCTTGAAATTAAATCTGTTCGTCCTGCTCCCGAATTAGGCCAAACCACACGTGTTTTATTTAACGATCCTGAACTCGACCGTTACCGAGCAAGAACTGTTTTTGTTGATCCGGTGACGTTAGATGTAAAAGGTGAGCTCGCCAGTTATGGTACTAGCGGTGTATTGCCTTTACGTATTGCGATTGACTTTTTACATACCGACTTATTACTCGGTCCTATTGGTCGTTATTACAGTGAATTGGCGGCTTCTTGGATGTGGGTAGCGGCTTTAGGTGGCGTATTTTTATGGTGGCAACAACGCCGTACTTTTCATCGTCCGGCTAAAGCTGGGAGCTTTGCTCAGACTCGTTCTCGCCATGCTAAGGTGGCGATTTGGATAAGCTTAGGTTTATTATTCTTTTCTGCTACCGGACTGACTTGGTCTAAATGGGCGGGAGGCAATATTTCTGAATGGCGTCAATCTATTGGGTGGGTGACTCCTTCCGTGTCACGTGATTTAGCCGAACATCACCATGGTGAGGATCATGTACAGCACGCTAATATGACTCATGGACCTTCACATAATATGTTGACGATGTTCAATGGTGTTGAGCAGGCCGCACGTCAATTTGGTATCGATGCGGGTAAGATTGAAATTGTTCCGAGTCATCAGTCAGGAAAAGCTTGGGTTGTTCAGGAAATTGATCGTTCATGGCCGACTCAGGTAGATTCTGTTGCCATTGATCCGGCCTCTATGTCGGTGATTGCGCATGCTAATTTCAAAGACTTTCCATTAGTGGCTAAGTTGATTCGTTGGGGAATCGATGCCCACATGGGGATTTTATTTGGTTTACCAAATCAATTGCTTTTAGCTGCATTTGGCGTTGCTTTATGTTCCGTCATTATTTGGGGTTATAGGATGTGGTGGAAGCGTCGTCCTATGATCGTCAATAGTAGTGCAACCTTATCGGAAACATGGTTGAAGCTATCTCTTATAATGAAAGTGGTATCGCTTATCGTTGCCTTGCTTCTTGGGTTGGCGTTACCGTTAATGGGATGCAGCTTATTGATCTTTTGTGTGATTGACATCATCCGTTGGCGGTGGATGAATAACATACTTCAATCGGTTTAATCATTTATACTCTTCGAACTTGAAGTTGCCGCATTGTTGACGGCATTTACTTGGGTATAAATGAATATGTAAAAATGGCCAGTTGAGTGATCAACTGGCCATTTGTTTATTTTGTGTTTTATTTACTATCGTAACGACGATTAAGCTTGGCTAGATTGCGCCGCCGCTTGAGCTTCATCCGCACGACAAACTGCTGCGGTAAAGACAACATCGGTAGAACTGTTAAGGCCTGTTTCCGCTGAATCTTGGATAACGCCAATAATAAAGCCAACACCAACCACTTGCATTGCTACATCATTAGAAATACCAAATAGGCTACATGCTAGTGGGATAAGAAGTAGGGAACCACCAGCAACTCCAGAAGCACCACAAGCCGATACTGCCGCCACAACACTCAATAGAATGGCGGTTGGTAAATCAACTTGAATACCTAACGTATTTACCGCTGCAAGCGTGAGTACGGTAATGGTGATTGCCGCGCCACCCATGTTGATGGTTGCACCTAATGGAATTGAAACCGAATACGTATCTTCATTCAGTTTTAGTTTTTCACATAATGCCATGTTAACTGGGATATTGGCGGCACTTGAACGAGTGAAAAATGCAGTTACACCGCTTTCACGTAAGCACTGAAATACCAATGGGTATGGGTTTTGCTTCGTTTTAAAGAATACTAATAGTGGGTTCACAACCAGTGCAATGATCGCCATTGAACCAAGTAGAACCGCTAATAGTTGTGCGTAACCAGCAATGGCACTAAAGCCCGTTGTGGCAAACGTTGTTGCAACAAGGCCGAAAATACCAAATGGTGCAAGACGAATAATGAAACGAACAATACCTGATACGCCGTGACTAATATCGCTAAACATTTCTTTTGTCGCCGAGTTGGCGTGACGAAGTGCCAAACCTAAACCAACCGACCATGCCAAAATACCAATGTAGTTAGCGTTTACTAAAGCATTGACTGGGTTATCGACAATTTTAAATAGCAGAGTATTGAGAACTTCACCAATACCTTCTGGTGGTGTGGTTCCTGTTGCTGCATTCACTAAAGTGAGTGAGGTTGGGAAAGCAAAGCTCATAAGAACCGCAGTCAGTGCTGCTAAAAAGGTACCAAGAAGATACAGCACGATGACTGGGCGCATATTACTGCTTGAGTTTTTTTTCTGGCTGGCAATAGATGCTGCAACCAAAACGAAAACAAGGATAGGAGCGATAGCTTTTAAAGCCCCTACAAATAAATTACCAACAATAGACATACTTGTTGCTGTCGTCGGTGACACCATTGCAAGTGCAATACCTGCAATAATGCCGACCAAAATTTGTAGCACTAAGTTGCCATTGGCAAATCGAGAAATCAGTGAATTATTGTTTTGCATAATTAAGCCTGTTTTGTGTTTTATTGTCAGTCAAATTCCGCTTTGACTGTCCTACCATTGCTCTAGTGGCGGTTAGGCCAGACCATGATAACTTTTGTAGTGAATCTGTCTACTGTTAAGGGCGTTTATCAGTATAAGAGTCAGCTATGAAGTATATTTACCATGTATAAATATTGTTAATCAAATGTTGCGCAGGTTTATATCACAGAAAATAATTAAGTAAAAAAAAAGTTTTCGATTCTGTGCGCGCAAATTACAACATTGCTTTTGGTTATTTCTTGAACAAACTCAATTCCCTAACTAGCTTTAAAGAACAAAGCAGTACTTGTTCATGAATTTCATGTGGAATGTCAATCTATTGGCAGGCTTTATGAATAAGTTAAAAAATAAGAAGTTGTTAAAGATTGGAGCTTCTGCTCACTAGATGTTTTGTGCGCTTCTCGCTCCGAATAACGATAAAGTCGGAATGAATTTCCTGTGTTAAAAGCATGCTGTGAAAGTAAAGGTGGCATGTCATATCACAAGGAGATATTGCAAGGACGAGGAGGAATCTTGAAAAGATTGCGCAAAAACGTTGTTGCTTTCACCCAAGCTCTAATCGGGTTAATGGTTTTGGTACCCAAGGTGGCGTTACCAGTGGAAACCAAATTTAACCTGACCCAAGGGGTGACAGAAATTAGTGGTAAGGTGTATCACCTTCACATGCTGATTTTTTATATTTGTTGCGCCATCGCCGTGGTGGTGTTTGGTGTGATGTTTTATTCGATCATTCGTCATCGAAAATCTCGCGGAGCGGTTGCCTCTCACTTTCATGAAAGTACCAAAGTTGAAATTCTTTGGACAATTATTCCCATTATCATATTGGTGTTAATGGCGATTCCTGCCACCAAAACGTTAATTGCGATGGAAGACACCACTCAAGATGAATTAACCGTGACTGTCACAGGCTCTCAATGGAAGTGGCATTATCGTTACTTTGATCAAGGTGTTGATTTTTATAGTTTTATTACCACTTCTCAGAAGCAAATTAAAGGAAAAGAAGAGAAAGGCGAGCATTACTTATTGGAAGTGGATAACCCTTTAGTACTGCCGATTAATCGTAAAATTCGCTTTTTGATGACATCTGATGATGTGATTCATTCTTGGTGGGTACCGGCTTTTGCTGTTAAAAAAGATGCGGTTCCGGGGTTTATCAATGAAGCGTGGACCAAAATTGATCAGCCGGGAGTTTATCGCGGGCAGTGTGCAGAGCTGTGTGGGCGGAATCATGGGTTTATGCCGATTGTGGTTGAGGCGCTACCTGAAGAGGAGTTTGATGCTTGGTTAGTTAAGCAGCAACAAATTGCTGCTGAGAAGAAAGCAGAAGCCGAGAAATCTTTAGCCAAGACCCGCAGCTTGGAAGAGCTTATGGTGCAAGGAGAGAAACTGTATAACGACCGATGCAGTGTTTGTCACCAAGTGACGGGGCAAGGTATTCCCAATGTCTTCCCTGCGTTAAAAGGCAATAAAGTTGTGACAGGCCCAGCCGAACATCATATTGATGTTGTTCTTCATGGCGTGGCAGGTACGGCCATGCAAGCGTTCGCGAATCAACTAAGTGAAGAAGAAATTTCCGCTATTGTCACGTATGAACGTAATGCTTGGGGTAATAATACCGGCGATGTTATTCAAGCCTCAGACGTAAAGCGGGTGCTTACTAATGGTGAAGATCCTAAACCTTCAGAAACGAATAATTCGGCTCGACGTGAATCGATGAATAAAGGTTCTCAAGCAAAAGATATTCACATAAATGAACCTAAAATCAATCGTTCTGACATGAATGGTTTTGAAAAAAACAGGTTTGCCAGCAATGCTTCTGCACCAAGAATCAACAATGGCTCTGCACAAAAAACAATCGAAAGGAGGCACAATGAACCCTTCACCTTCTATTGATACCGCTGAGACTGACACAGCCTCGGAGGTGCATTCAGATCATCATGGTCCTTCTAAGGGCATAAAGCGTTGGATTTATTCCACCAATCATAAAGATATTGGAACGCTGTATTTATGGTTTAGTTTGATCATGTTCTTTACCGGCGGCGCCATGGCGATGGTGATTCGAGCTGAATTATTCCAACCCGGGTTACAATTAGTTGAGCCACATTTCTTTAATCAGATGACGACGGTTCATGGCCTTATTATGGTATTTGGTGCGGTTATGCCGGCGTTTACGGGCTTGGCTAATTGGATGATTCCCATGATGATAGGCGCGCCTGATATGGCGTTACCTCGAATGAATAACCTCAGTTTTTGGATCCTTCCTTTCGCCTTTTTGATTCTATTAGGATCTCTTTTTATGCCGGGCGGTGGTCCTGATTTTGGTTGGACGTTTTACGCACCGTTATCGACGACGTTTAGTTCAGATAGTACCGCTTTGTTTGTATTTTCTATTCATATCATGGGCATTAGTTCGATCATGGGTGCAATTAATGTGATTGTGACGATAGTGAATATGCGCGCGCCAGGTATGGATTGGATGAAGCTCCCTATGTTTGTTTGGACATGGCTCATCACCGCTTTCTTATTGATCGCAGTTATGCCGGTATTAGCGGGCGCGGTGACCATGGTATTAACGGATAAGTACTTTGGAACGAGCTTTTTTGATGCGGCTGGTGGCGGTGACCCTGTGATGTTCCAGCATATTTTTTGGTTTTTTGGGCACCCTGAAGTTTATATTATGATTTTACCGTCATTCGGTATTGTTTCGGCGATCATTCCCACTTTTAGCGGCAAAAAACTCTTTGGTTATCATTCGATGGTGTATGCGACTTGTGCCATTGCGATTTTGTCGTTCACGGTGTGGGCGCATCATATGTTTACAACTGGTATGCCGGTGTTTGCTGAAATTTTCTTTATGTATTGCACCATGTTGATCTCGGTACCCACAGGCGTCAAAGTGTTTAACTGGGTGGCCACCATGTGGCGAGGTTCACTCACGTTTGAAACCCCAATGTTATTTGCGATTGCCTTTATTGTGCTGTTCAGCATCGGTGGTTTTTCGGGCCTAATGTTGGCGATTGTACCGGCTGACTTCCAATATCATGATACGTATTTTGTGGTGGCACATTTTCACTATGTGCTGGTGACGGGCGCCGTATTTTCGATCATGGCGGCGGCGTACTATTGGTTACCGAAGTGGACAGGCAATATGTACCATCAGACTCTTAGCTTATGGCACTTCTGGCTTTCACTCATTTCAGTCAATATTCTCTTTTTCCCAATGCATTTTTTAGGCTTGGCTGGCATGCCAAGACGCATTCCTGATTACTCGATTCAATTTGCTGATGTGAATCAGATCGTCTCAATTGGTGGTTTTGCATTTGGATTATCTCAAGTGCTGTTTTTAGTGATTGTCGTGAAATGCATTCGAGGCGGTGAAGCGTCGCCAGCGAAACCTTGGGAACGGGCTGAAGGGCTTGAATGGACCGTTCCAAGCCCAGCGCCACACCATACGTTTTTAACCCCTCCTAAGATGGAGGACTAAACGCTAAACCTGAGATTATTTCAGCCGATAGGGGCATGAAAGAGGCATGAGGATTCTGTTATGAATAAGCCAGATCCGAATAAGAAATTAGATGCTAATCAACAAATGGCGTCGTCGGTGAATCAATCAGCGAATAATAAAAAGCTGATTGGCTACTTATTGTTTGGTGTTGTGGGGATGTTTGCCTTTGGATTCGCACTGGTACCTTTGTACGACATTATGTGTGAGCAGTTGGGCATTAACGGAAAAACCAATACGGTTGCCGCTTCTTCGCAAGGTATTCAAGTGGATGAGTCTCGTTTGGTTCGAGTGCAGTTTATGGCACAAGTTAGTCCGAATATGCCATGGACGTTTGAACCGGTTGAAGCGCAGATGGATGTGCACCCTGGGCAGGTGATTCGAACCAGTTACCGTGCTGTGAATAAAGGGGATATGGCGATGATAGGTCAAGCCGTACCCTCGATTGCACCCGGGATTGCGGCGACCCATTTTAATAAAATTGAATGTTTTTGCTTTAATCATCAACCGCTAGAAGCAAGAACAGAAGCCGAATTACCTGTGATTTTTTATGTTGATAATGACCTACCAACGTCGGTTAACCGGTTAACGTTGTCTTATACCTTATTTGATATTACCGCTAGCGCAGCACCAAAGAAAGGCGATATAGAAGGGGTAGACAGAACAGAAAATACAAGTGACACAACCAACAAACAAAACACCAGTAATACAACCATGAGCAGGGGAGCGTCTATGTCGTTCGCTCAAGTGGCCGGATCATCGCAGAAGATTTCAAATGATTTGAATGCTTCTAAGGATTCTTCTAGGGAGAGACAAGATGAACAAAACCAATGAAGCCTTCAGCGCTTCTCATTCCTCGAACCATCATAAAGTCTCCACGAGTCGTCAACCGGAAGTCTATTACGTGCCGTCGGAAAGTAATTGGCCAATTGTCGGGGCTTTTGCGCTATTTCTCATAGCGGTTGGCGCGGGGCTTTTCGTTCAACCAAAAGGTTTATTGAGTCATTTCGGTGGCTTTGTTTTATTAAGTGGCTTCATCATCTTAATTATCATGCTAATCGGTTGGTTTCGTAATGTGATTCAAGAATCATTATCTGGTTTGTATTCTCATCAAATTGAACGCTCTTTTCGTCAAGGCATGAGTTGGTTCATTTTTTCAGAAGTCATGTTTTTTGGGGCTTTTTTTGGGGCGTTATTTTACGCTCGAATGGTGGCTGTACCTTGGTTAGGTGGAGCCTCCAATAATGCGATGACCAATGAAGTGTTATGGCCCACATTTGAAGCAATTTGGCCTTTGGTGACGACACCGAGTGGTACGGTTACCGAAGCCATGCCGTGGCAAGGTTTACCATTTATGAATACCATTATTTTATTAACCTCTTCGGTGACGTTGCACCTTTCCCAATTAAGCCTAGAAAAAAATCAGCGTACGGCGTTAATTGTTTGGCTTGAGATCACTATCGTACTGGCGGTTGCGTTCTTATTTTATCAAGGTCAAGAATATGCACATGCTTATCAAGAGATGAATTTAACCCTGCAGTCGGGCGTGTATGGCAATACCTTTTTCTTACTTACAGGGTTTCACGGACTACATGTGACGTTGGGAACGTTATTTTTAATCGTGTTACTGGGTCGTATTGCTTTTGATCATTTCACGCCTAAAGATCATTTTGCCTTTCAAGCGGGTAGTTGGTATTGGCATTTTGTTGACGTGGTTTGGTTAACCTTGTTCATTTTTGTTTATGTTTTATAAAGTTGGTTGCTTCGTGTCAATTCTGTTTAGTAAGGACGAGGGTTAGGGGTGATGAGTCCGGTTGCCATCGCAATCAGTAATAATGCAATGACTAATGCCGAGAAGATAAGCCGTTTGCCGAGATAGCGGCTCATTGGAACAGAGTTTTGGTCATCAGGGTTTTGTTTCACCATCAAATACAGCGCTCTTCCAAGATTAAAAATGACAAATAATAGCAGCAGTACTAATAACAGTTTGAACAAAAAAATGATGGTCATGGAGCCTCCAGTGAAAACAAAAATTGGCATCAAAAAAGGGTTTCTAATGTTATTAACTGTGGCTCTGTTTGTGGTGATGGTCAAATTAGGGTTTTGGCAACTTGACCGAGGGCATCAGAAATTGTCGATTGAGCAAAAGTTAGAGCAAAGGCAGAAGGAGCCTGCGATGGATTTAGCAAGTTGGCAAGATAATATTAATACCTCACAAACGGGGATCAAAGTTCAGTTTATGGTACAAGCTTCACACCAACCGATTTTACATCAACCACCGGTGCCAGATTTGGTGTTTTTAGACAATCAAATCTATGAAGGTCGAGTGGGTTATTTGGTCTTTCAATTGATTGATGTTAGCAAATACACGGCTTATTCCGTGGCGTTATTGGAGTTGGGATTTGTCGATGGTGGTCCTGATCGGCGTGTTTTGCCTTCGGTCGATTATGTGAAGCAACCTCAGTTTATTCTTGGTCGTTTATATCGAAAACAAGCTAACCCAATGAGCCGAGGCTTAATGGTGGAAAAAATGAAGACAACCCAAGATCAGGCGGCGCTGCGCATTCAAAATTTATCCATAAAGGCATTGCAATCTCGTTGGAATCAAACGTTATTTCCTTATGCCATTCAACCGCTTTCTGCACTCATTACTGTGAATGATGATGCCGACATTGGGCATGCCATTTCTAATCAACCAAACGTTAATGCTTCAAAGGGGACGAGTAATCAATTCAACGCGATTAATAATCAATTAAAAGTCAGTAAGGACTTACCCCATCCATGGAAGCCATTATCAATGGGATCGAAAAAACATTTTGGCTATGCGGTGCAGTGGTTTTCTATGGCAACGGTGTTGTTTTTATTAGCCGTCTGGTTTGGTTATAGGCTCTATCAGCAATCACGTTTGTCCGTTTAGGCCTTGATTATACAAAAATGAAGACGGGTTAAGTGGTCAGTGACAAGTGATTACTGATAAGTAATAGAAACAGGGATAAGTGAGGTAAATATGACGCTCTCGGTAATGAAAGTGAAGCCAGGTTCCTCGGGGAAAAAAGTGCTGTGGATTATGCTACTTATTTTTGCTTTGCCTATTATTGCGGCTCAATTGATTTTATGGCAACACTGGTATCAAACTGGAGTGACTAATAAAGGTGTTTTGATCAGCCCGACACTTCATTATGAGGATATGGGGATGGATAATCCGGCACCTCAACGTTGGCAAGTTGCTTACATTTTGCCTACGCATTGCGAGGAAGTATGCCGAGAGCAGCTTTATTTACTGCAACAATCGTATATTGCGTTAGGAAAAGACCAACCACGAGTGGTCAATGTTGTTATTGTCCAACCTGATAGCGACCAGTCGGTTTTACGGGAAGGCGATGGATTACTCAATGGGGTTATTACGATTCTAGCTCGGCAACCCAATGAGGCGATTCAAGCATTTAATTTTGTGGTGATTGATCCACTTGGACAATGGGTCATGCGCTATCCAAGCCACCAACAGATAGACAAACTGCCCGGTGAAAGTAAAGATCGATTAAGTGATTTGCGAAAACTGCTTACTTTGTCCAGAGTGGGGTAATGGAGAGCGTATGAAGGCAGCATCAACATTAATTTGGCTAGTCAGAATCAGTCTCGCTTTAACGTTAGTGGTGATTGTGTTGGGAGCCTATACTCGAATATCAGATGCAGGATTAGGCTGCCCTGATTGGCCTGGGTGCTTTGGTCATCTCACCGTTCCCACTCAAAATCATGAGATTGTACGTGCCACTACTTTATTCCCACAACACGATATTGAACCTCATAAGGCGTGGTTAGAAATGATTCATCGCTACGTTGCCGGTACGTTGGGTTTACTGATTGCTGCAATATTGGTTTTGAGTTTTAAAGTACCGAATGTTTCTAAAGTTTGGCCTTGTGTATTGTCGGTCGTCGTCATTTTTCAAGCCGCATTGGGCATGTGGACGGTGACATTAAAATTAATGCCAATCATTGTGATGCTCCATTTATTAGGGGGTTTTGCGTTGTTGTGTTTGTTGTTGGTGTTTTATTTATTAATGAAGCCACATTCATGGTTAGCAGCAGAGGCGACGGATCATTTGGGTTTAGATGCGAAGTTGAACACTAGGCATGGCGCGCGATGGGCTTTATCTTTACACCGTGCCGCTTGGATCGGATGTGGTGTCTTGGTTGTGCAAATCATGCTTGGCGGTTGGACATCATCAAATTATGCGGCCTTAGTTTGTACTTCTTTCCCTATTTGTAATGGCAATTGGTGGCAATCGCTCAATATTAATGGTGCGTTCACTATTTTTCAGCAACCTTTATTAATCAACAATGACAGCTACGAATATGGCGTTTTGGATTATTCCTCTCGTATGACAATTCATATTATGCACCGAATAGGAGCCGTATTTACCGCATTCACTTTATTATGGTTGGCATACCGAGTGCTCGTGAATAAGATTCATCCTGTTCTTAACGTTGCCGGAATGGCTTTGATCATGCAGGTTTTTATACAAATTGGTTTAGGGATCACAAATGTCATGCTCCAATTGCCAGTTATTTTAGCGGTCGCCCACAACTTGGTCGCGGCACTGCTATTGTTAAATGTAGTATTTATATGCGTTGGGTTACGTTTATGTTTGCTGGAACCTCTTATGAGAGAGCGTTGTTCTTCATTATTAATCCATCGCCGATCATCGACGTACGCTGTTGTTCGCAGTAAAGTTGCCAGTCGAAAAATGTCGCATATAAGAGAGTAAAGTAGATTGGGTCAACCATGGTTTTCCTACCTATCGAGCTTTATGGTTGGATAAACACAGCTTATTTTGATCCGTTAGGAGGGTAACAAATGCCAAAGTCTAATGTGATTCCCTTTCCGGCGAAACCAAGCCGAAACAGTGAGCCAACCACCACGTCAAGGTTAGCAGTTCAGGCTAGGCCTGCGAGTGAGTATCAAACGTATTCACAGACTAATGAATCGACAGCTCCTCCAGAGAAAGAGCTGATTATTCAAGAGCCACTCAATAAGGCCTATTGGTTAAAGCAAGCGCGTTTGTATTACTCTTTGACTAAACCTAAAGTCGTTATGTTGATGTTATTAACCGCCTTAGTCGGAATGTGTTTATCGACGGAGGGCAAGTTACCTTTACAACCATTAGTCTTGGGCTTGTGGGGAATTGGTTTAATGGCGGGTTCTGCCGCAGCGTTAAATCACCTGATCGATAGGCGTATTGATGGTTTAATGATGCGAACGCAACATCGACCGTTACCTTCAGGGCAAATGCAAAGCTGGAAAGTTCTAACGTTCGCGAGTGTAATCGGCGCGATTGGATTTCTCAGTTTGTTTTTTGGTGTGAATGGATTAACGGCATGGCTTACCTTTGCCAGCCTCATTGGTTATGCGGTGATTTATACTTTGTATTTAAAACGTGCAACCCCACAAAACATTGTTATTGCTGGTATTGCCGGTGCGATGCCGCCATTACTGGGTTGGACCGCAATAACTAACGAACTGCACGCCCATGCATGGTTATTAGTGATGATCATTTTTATTTGGACTCCTCCGCATTTTTGGGCATTAGCCATTCATCGTAAAGACGAATATGCCAAAGCTGATATTCCTATGTTGCCAGTAACACATGGAGTGGAGTTTACCAAAACGAGTGTTCTGCTCTACACCATATTACTTGGTCTTATCTGCTTCTTACCCGTTTTGATTGGCATGAGTGGTACGGTTTACGCTGTAATCAGCACCCTACTTTCGATTGGTTTTATCTATAAAGCGTGTGAGTTGAAATATTTTCCTAAGCTGAACAGCGCGATGGAAACGTTCAAATTTTCGATATATCACTTAATGGGGTTATTTGTGGCTTTGCTGGTGGATCATTATGTTTTGATATGATGTTTCAATAAGATAGGCTACCTTAGTATTACGTAGTTTAGGGTTACATAGTTTAGTTTTATCATGTTTATTTTTATTATTTAGGAATGGATACAACAATGAAAAGTTTTGGGTCAGGTTTTAACAATTTTTTCGTCGGTTTGTTTTGAAGGTACTCCTGATTTACCAATGGGGCATGAAGGTATCAAGGCATTTCATCAAGTAGATAGCTGTGAAAATATGGTGATGATGTGCTTAGCTGAAAATCAATTGAATTTTGAAGGCTTACCAACGATGAGTGCTTTCATTAAAGATGCGGCGCCAATTCAAGATTATGTTGCGCGCGCATCTGATGACAGTGCGGTCATATTATATACCTCCGGTACCACTGGATTAGCTAAAGGGGCCGAATTAACCCAAAGCAATATCATTACTAACGCTCTTGTCGCTCAAAATATTATTGGTCTAAATAGTGACGACATCAATATGGCAACCTTACCGTTATTTCATACCTTTGGGCAAACGGTGAATATGAATACAACGGTATTGTGTGGGGGGACGATGTTGCTGGTTCCTCGGTTTGAACCTGGCACAGTATTACGTTTGATTGAAAAACATAAAGTGACGATCTTTGCTGGGGTTCCAACGATGTATATTGCCCTTTTGCATACTAAACAAGATGCCGACATTCGTAGTTTAAAGGTTGGAGTCAGTGGTGGTGCATCAATGCCCGGTGAAGTGATCAAAAACTTTGAGAAGAAATTTGGTGTGCCGATATTAGAAGGCTACGGTCTTTCGGAAACGAGTCCGATAGTTTGTTTTAATCATTTAGATGCTGAACGTTTTGTTGGCTCTGTTGGCCAAGCGATTCAGGGCGTTGAGGTACGTTTAGTCGATCTAGAAGATAATCCAGTGGAAACGGGTGAAGAGGGAGAAATCATCGTTCGTGGCCATAATGTGATGAAAGGGTATATTAACCGACCTGAAGAGACGACATCTGCTATGAAAAATGGTTGGTTTTATACCGGCGATATTGCACGACAAGATGAGCTGGGCAATATTTTCATAGTTGATCGAGTCAAAGATATGATTATTCGAGGTGGTTTTAATGTATACCCACGCGAAGTTGAAGAAGTATTTATGACACACCCTGCGGTCTCTATGGTGGCGGTTATTGGTATTCCTCACGAAGAATATGGCGAAGAAATCAAAGCTTATGTGGTGCTGAAAGAAGACCAATTTATTGAGGCGGATGAACTGCAAGCTTGGGGTAAAGAACAATGTGCAGCTTATAAATACCCACGTAAGGTAGAAATACGAGAAGCTTTACCTATTAGTGCTACAGGTAAGATTTTGAAGAAAGATTTAAAAGCTGAATTTAAGGCTTAATAACACCAATCTTGTTTATAAAAAGAAGTCTTATTGGGCTTCTTTTCTTATTTTAATTTGTTGTTCAAGCCACTCTGTAAAAGCTTTAAACCGTGGTCGATATTCCATTCCTTTGGGGCAAATTAAAATATAACTCATGCCTGACTGAACGTGTTTAAAAGGCGTAATTAGTTCACCTTTATCAAGATAAGGTTGGATCAGAGCAAGCCTTCCTATCCCTATTCCCATGTGGTTTTTTATAGCAGAAACGGACGTTTCGCCGTGATTAAAGACGTAGTAATTTTCATGGGGTTTAAACGATAGTTTTTGCTGCTCAAACCACAAGCGCCATTCATAATCAAAGTTCGCATAATCAATCGATTCAGTGCAATGGATTAATTGGATATTTTCAAGCTGCTGAATTTCACCCGTTAAGCCATGCTTTTTTGCAAATTCTGGTGTACACACTGGCGTTAACACTTCTTCCATTAAGACTTTATTGTACATATCGGAATGTGTTCGATGGCTGTAATAAATCGCCAGATCCACGGGTTCGTGCTTGAAATCAAGTGGGCTGGCTTTTACCCGAATTTTAAGGTTTAGGTTAGGGTAGAGATCTTGAAATTGATTCAGCCTTGGCATTAACCACGATTCCGCGAATGTTGGTGCAATACCAATATACAATTCTCCTCGTAATTCATTGAATTTAATGTCATCAATATCCGAAAAAATTGCAGCAAATGAGTGGTTAACCGTTTCGTATAAACGCTTACCCTCATCGGTTAGTTCCAACTTTCTGGTAAGGCGCACAAATAGTGAAAACCCTAGTTGTTCTTCAAGTTGCTTAATGCGCTGACTGATCGCTCCTTGTGTTAGGTTTAACTGTTCCGCTGCTTGGGTGAAACTGAGTGATTTGGCCGCTATATTGAACATATATAAATTAGTCACGGCTTGCTGTTTATGTTCCATTTTATACCTGTGGATTAGTAGAGCTAATTCATAGTGTAGGATAAATGGTTTGTTGAGGTTATTTCAATACGTTTTAATCAGAACATCTTATGTATCGTGTTATCACTAATTTAAAGGAGACAAAAATGGCGTTTCGTTTTCCTAACGATTTTTTATGGGGTGGCGCGACGGCGGCTAACCAAATTGAAGGTTCTAATACTACCGATGGTAAAGGGCTCTCTACCTCTGATGTGCAACCCTTTGGTTCGTTTGGTGAATTAATTCCTCGTCATGGAGGAGACTTCAATATTAAGGATATCGCTATCGACTTTTATCATCGATACCCTGAAGATATTAAGCTGATGTCTGAGATGGGCTTTAGTTGTTTTCGATTATCAATTGCTTGGAGTCGTATTTTTCCGCAAGGTGATGAGCTTCAACCCAATGATGCAGGTTTAGCTTATTACGATAAAATTTTTGATGAGCTGAGAAAATATAACATCACGCCATTAGTGACGCTTTCTCATTATGAAATGCCGCTGTATTTAGCCGAGCATTATCAAGGTTGGACAAGCCGCGATGTGATCGCTTTTTTTGAACGTTATGCTAGGGTGGTGTTTCAACGTTATGGTGATCGCGTTAAGCATTGGCTGACGTTTAACGAGATTAACGTGACTTTACATGAACCCTTTACTGGTTCCGGTGTGCCGCGTGGCAGTAGCCCTCAGCAATTGTATCAAGCGATTCATCATCAACTCGTTGCGAGTGCTAAAGCGGTAAAAGCTTGTCATGAAATGGTGCCCAATGCTCAAATTGGTAATATGATGTTAGGGGCGATTCAATATCCACTTACTAGTCATCCTGATGATGTGTTTGAAGCGCTAGAGCGTAATCGCGATTGGTTATTTTTTGGTGATGTTCAGGCTCGTGGCTATTACCCAAGTTACATGAAACGTAAATTCCGTGAATTGTCAATTACACTTAATATCACGGAAGATGACGTTCAATCTCTGAAAGAAACCATAGATTTTGTGTCATTTAGTTATTACATGACAGGCTGCGTGACGACTCAAAAAACCAATATGACCATGATGGATGAGTCCATGTTCAAAATGGGAGGGAATCCTTACCTAGAATCGACAGATTGGGGTTGGCAGATTGATCCAAAAGGCTTACGTATTGTATTAAATGAGCTATATGATCGTTATCAAAAGCCGTTGTTTATTGTTGAGAATGGTTTGGGGGCGGTTGATGTGCCTAATGAGAATGGCGATATAGAAGACAACTATCGAATTCAATATTTGAATGATCATCTTTATCAAGTCGGTGAAGCGTTGCAAGATGGCGTAGAGATCATGGGTTATACCAGTTGGGGGCCTATTGATTTAGTGAGCGCTTCCACGGCTCAAATGTCTAAGCGTTATGGTTTTATTCATGTAGATCGTGATGACCAAGGCAATGGCAGCTTAGCGCGCAAACCGAAGAAGAGTTTCTATTGGTATAAAGATATTATTGAATCACAAGGTGAGGGTTTGGTCGCACCGAAGCAATAATCTAAACTTCATATTTTTCCCCTACTAAATGAAGATGAAATGTCGGCACCTATCATGCTGTTAAAGCGTGATAAGGTGCCACAACCTCTTTTAATCGATAGGCTAACTCTCGGCATTCTTCTTCAGTTTTAATATTTGTAAAACTTAATATTAAACAAGGAGGAACAGGGCGTGATGACCATTGAGATAAGGCTTGAGCGTACAGTCCGGTTTCGATCATTTTCTGAGAAAGAGCGACATCATCAATATTAGAATTCTTTAAGGTCACCAACATATTCATCCCACCGGGTTGGGGCTCAACCGATATTTTGTCGCCAAGAACGTCATTAAAAACTTTGGCGGTAAGCTCTAAGCGATCTCGATAGAGCTTTCTCATGCGTTGAATATGGCGAGACAAGTGGCCTTCTTGCATGAAAGCCAAAATAGAGCTTTGTATCAACCCTGAAACATTCCCCGCATAGAGTTCTGAACATTGTTCAAAGTCCGGTACTTTACTCGTCGGTACGACTATATAGGCCACTCTTAAACTAGGAAATAGGACTTTGCTGAATGTGCCAGAGTAAATAACTCGTTCTTGAGTATCTAAGCTTTTGAGGGCTGGTAAAGGAAGCCCTGAGTGGCGGTATTCCCCATCGTAATCATCTTCAATGATCCATCCTTGCTTTTTATTTGCCCAATCTAACAGCTCTTGCCTACGCTGTAGGGATAACGAGACACAAGTTGGGCTTTGATGGGCAGGTGTTACAATCACCGCGTCAGCGTGAAGGTTATGGGGTATTTTTACACCTTCTGCATCTACCGGCATGGCGACCGGATTAAAATGATTGTTCGTTAATATGTGTCTGGTGAGTGGATAGCAAGGGTCTTCAACCCCAATGTGTGCATGTTTTTTTAAAAGGACGTTAGTGATCCAGTTAATTGAATTGACATAACCGGACGTGATAAAAACTTGCGTGGGTTGGCACTGTACACCGCGTGAAAGTTGTAGGTATTGTGCGAGCGCGATCCTGAGTTGAGGAAGACCATATAAAGAGGGGTAGGCGAGATCCTCCATATTGATATGTCTTGCTGATCGCGCTGCCATTCTGGACCATATTTGGCGAGGAAAAGCATCTAAAGCAGGGAGCCCTAACTGAAATGGTAATAGATCTGCATTTTCTATTTTTGCATTGAATCCAGGTTGGCGAGTATAGACTTTTTGTTTGGTCACTTTGGATAAATCACGTAAGTTGTCACTGACACGTGTACCCGATTGACCTTGTGATTCTATGTACCCTTCTGCTTTTAACCGAGCGTAACCTTCTTCTACTGTACCGCGGGCAATGCCCATTTCTTTCGCCAGAATTCGAGCTGATGGTATTCGCTCTCCTGGTTTTAATATGCCTTGTAAAATGGCGGAATGGATGCGCTGATACACTTGCTTATAAGCGGGTACTTTATTGATGGGTTTTTCCATTTTAAATATGGTCCATAAAAATAGTTAATTTATGGCTCTTATTGTGAGCCATATCTATTTGTATCATGCCAGTCTTGGTGATCAAACATAAAACTTAAACAAGCTTCCCTTGAGAGAGAAAACATGAATGTTTTGCTGATTAACAGTAGCCCTCAACAACAAAATGCGTCGACTTATTGTGTTGCTAAAACACTGCTTGAACAATGGTCTCAGGATAATGAGGTGTTATTACAAGAAATCAATGTTACGACCATTCCTCATGTAGACAGTGCCTATGCGACAGCTTTAGGTTCTATTCATGGCGAGCATGATGAAAGCGTGGGAAGTTTAGCGTTGTCTAATCAATTAATTACGTCACTGGATTTTGCCGACGTAGTCATCATTACTTCCCCTATGCATAACTATTCGGTGCCTTCTGGATTAAAAAACTGGATCGATCATGTGGTGAGAGTCGGAAAAACATTTAACGTTAGCTCAACGGGTAAGCATGGGTTATTGCGTGATAAGCCAGTCTATATTCTTATTTCATCTGGTGGCGCTTTTTCTAGCCAAGAGGCTTATCAACCGGATTTTTTCACGCCTTATATGAAGGAAGTACTAGCAACAATTGGTCTTAATAATGTGGTCTTTTTTTCAGTTGAAGGGACGGTTGGCCACTCTAATGAAATACACCAAAAAATTGAAGCGGTGCAAACTGAAATACGAACTTACCTGCGGACTATTTGAATATTACTTAATTCACGGCCTTCTCATCTGATTCGCACTCAAAGTAGAGGGTTTTAATTTTTTTAAAAATAATAGGAAGATTGTTATGACATTATATTTTATTCGTGTGATGAAAGCGCCATTGGTCGCGCTTTTATGTTTATTTTCATTAGCACAATATGCACATGCTGAAGATGATTATTCTGCCGATGGTGAGCGTCGTGCCAAATCGGCTGGTGAGTCATTAGTGGGCACTCCAGCGCCACAAATGAAAATCACCACCATTGATGGCAAAACGATCGATCTTGTTCAAGTGTATGGGAAAAAACCGGTTTATATTAAATTTTGGGCAACGTGGTGTGTGCCATGTCGTGAACAAATGCCGGGCTTTGAAGAGATCTATAAAAAATATGGCGATAAAGTACAAGTAATCGCAGTAAATACCGGCATTAGCGATAATCTTGCATCAGTCACTACGTTTCGTAAAAAAATGGGCCTTACCATGCCAATTACGATTGATGATGGCAAGTTAGCGCGTGCATTTCATCTACGTGTGACACCGCAACATTTATTGGTTGATAAAAATGGTAAGTTCGCCTATTTCGGCCATATGGATGATAAAGAATTCCATCAAGCATTGGATAAAGTAGTCGCAGAAAAATCCAATGGTAAGCCGTTAAATAACCCAACGTTTGTGCCAAAAGATTCGGGTTATAAAGTGGGTGATACGGTGCCAGATTTGGCCTTTTCTACCATTGATGACAAAGCCGTAGATTTTAAATTCAACGCGCCTAATAGTAAAAAAGTTGGCGTCGTATTTTTTGGTCCTTGGTGTGAATGGTATTTAGAAGACACTGAGCCGAAAACATCGAAAGCTTGTACTCAAGTGCGTGAGCTATTAGAGAAAAAATCGAAAGCTTCAAGCATTGAATGGGTAACCGTTTCAACTAATTTATGGTCATCGATTGCTGATCTACAAGATTACCGTAAGAGTTATGGCACCACGCTGCCAATCGTATTTGATAATGATGGTGAGTTATTCAAACAATTTGGTGTCAATCAAGTGCCAACCATTACGCTGATTGAGCCAAATGGTAAAGTGAGCCTGAAATCTTCGATTCAAGATGATGATTTCCAAGCAACGTTAGAGAGAATTTCAAAGTTTAAATAAATAGTTATTATTTGAAATTTTTGCTTGAAGTACTGTTTTAGTGAAGCTGCTTTTTGATGAAGTATGGTGTATGGCGTACTTTTCTTAAAAAGACAGCTTCATTTATTTAGAAGAACTATTTAGTAATCGAGATAAGACATGATGAGAAGTATGAAACGTTTTGTTCAATTAGTGTTGTTTAGTGCTAGCTTGATATGCGCATCACAAGCGCTCGCTAACCAACAAGGTAATAACCCTAGTCTTATCTCGATTTCTATTCAATCGGAATCCAATCAACCAGCGGCCGGGAGTACGGAACCACTCGCGATCACCATGATCCCAAAAGAAGGTTGGCATGGTTACTGGAAAAATCCCGGAGATGCCGGTTTCCCAACCAGCTTTAATTGGACGCTGCCAAAAGGCGTGAGTATTGGAGAGATTCAATATCCGGCGCCAAGTCAGTTGGTGACCAGTGATATTATGAATTACATTTATCACGGCGAATATGCCTTATTGGCCACTTTAGTGGTTGATAAAAGTGTTCCACAAGGCTCGAAATTACCGATTAAACTGGGTATTAGTTATTTAGTTTGTAACCCACAAACCTGTTTGCCTGAACAACAAACAATTGAAAAAACACTCACCGTGGGTGATGGAAAAGTCACTCCAGAAAGCCAAAAGATTTTTAACCAATGGCGTCAAAAATTGCCAAAGCCCTTGGATGCAAAAGGTCAGTTTTCAGTTGAAGATGACAAATTTACCTTATCTTTACCGTTACCAAGTTCCATCCAAATTAGCAAAGCTCATGTCTATCCTCTCATTAACAATACGATTGTGAATAATGCTAAACAAGCGTTAGCTCATAATGGCGATGTGTTAACGATGCAGACTCAAGTGGGCGAAGAAAAGAGTGACGTATTCAACGGTGTTCTGGTTTTAGATAATGGTATCTCACTATCTTTTGAGGCGAGTAAAACGCAACATATCGCTTTTACACCGAGCCAGCATTCTGATGATAGTAATGTTTCTCGTGAGCAAGGTTCTAATAGCAGTACATGGTTGATTGGCTTGGCGGCCTTGTTAGGGGCAATTGTTGGAGGCTTACTGCTTAATATTATGCCGTGTGTTTTTCCGATTCTAAGTTTGAAAATTTTAAGCCTTTCTCATCAAGGATCTGAAAAGCAAGCTAAAGTAGGTTCAGTTGCTTATACCTTAGGTGCGGTGCTGGTATGTGTCATATTAGGTGGCGTGATTTTAGGTTTGCGCTCACTTGGTCACCAAGTTGGTTGGGCATTCCAATTGCAAAGCCCTGCAGTTATTGCAGGATTGATCGTTTTAATGAGCGCAATAGGTTTTAACTTAGCCGGTTTGTTTGAAATCGGGACATTAACCTCAGGCTCTCGCTTACAAGACCAAAAAGGTCCAATGGGTGATTTTTGGACGGGCGTTTTAGCGGCATTCATTGCCACGCCTTGCACTGGGCCCTTTATGGCAACTGCATTAGGCGCCGCCTTAGTTCTTCCTATTGGAATTGCCTTCATTATCTTTGCGGGCCTAGGTTTTGGGATGGCACTGCCATTTTTATTAGTGGGCTTTATTCCTGCGCTGCGGACTCGTTTGCCAAAGCCGGGCGCATGGATGATCACCGCCAGACGTATTTTGTCTCTGCCTATGTTTGTTACCGTGTTGGGATTGGTATGGATTTTAATGCGACAAGCTAATAATGATTTTGTGTTGTTGGTGTTAGCGGCCACTATGCTGTCTACTTTTGGCTTATGGCTGACGGGATTATGGCAACATTCACAACATAAAGGAAAATGGTGGCCTGCATTATTGCTGACTTTGATGCCATTTTTGGCTGTAGTTTATGGCGTACCAAGTGCGTTATCTACTTCATCAATATCGCAAAAAACTGATTTAACGACCGTTGTTTTTAATCAAGAGAAGCTAAATGAATTGCGATCTCAGGGCGATGTATTTGTGTATTTCACTGCCGATTGGTGCTTAACCTGTAAAGTGAATGAGAAAACATCGATTGATCGTGAAGAGGTGCAAGCAGCATTGAAGCAAAACAATGTAGTCACCATGGTCGGTGATTGGACCAATGGCGATAGCGAGATCACGGCATTTTTATCACAACATAATCGCTCCGGTGTGCCTTTGTATTTATGGTATAAAAAAGGGGTTGATGAACCGATTGTGTTGCCACAAATTTTGTCGCCATCTACATTGCTGGGACAAGCGACGAATTGAAAAAGCGTAAAGCAGAATAGGTAAATGATAGGCAGTCCAATAGGCACGATAAGGTGCCTATTGGGTTTATCGAGATCTGCGTCGATTACTCACGACATTCTTCTAATGCTTGCCATGCACCTCCATTGTTTTCTTGTGGAATCTCATTGTAAGACCACCATTTCGCTTTCCATTCAAACCCTTGATACTGAACGGTTTCATTATTCATATAAGCGGTGTCTTTTTTCCATATTACGGCACGACATTTGGCTGGTAAAGCTTGAGGATTTTCCATCCAATTCACTAGTTCTAAATGGCTGACAATACGTACATCCGGTTTTGATAATGCGTAATCTAAAAATGCTTCAAGTGCTTGGCGACGTTCTGCTGCGGAAGATGAGGTTGGCGCCCATTGATCCATTTGCTCATCATAATGAGTCGAGTGAGCAAGAAAGGTCATGGGAGCTTTATTGCCAGCAAGGCGCTTATCCAAGTTATATTTTAAAATAGCTAAGACATCAGGCCCGCTTAATCCTGCCATATAAAATAAGTTGTAGTCACCCGACTCAATTTTGCCCGATTGGGTATCAAACCAGCTCATCTTTTCTAGTATTTTTGAACGCAGTGAATAATGGATGCCGTATTGTTTGGCCGTTGCATCATCTGGCACGGTAAACGCATAAACGGGCACTTCCCATAATCCAGCATGTTGCGTTACTGGTGGCTTAATCCCCCAACTAGCAACAATATCTGCGCCCGGGCTGCCGTTGTCTAATGTGTAAGGCCAATATTGATTACCTGCGTGATGAGTAGCGTCATAACCTTCTGCAATACTGGCATCGTATTTAAAACCCGCTTGGTTTAAGTAAGCCAACAAGGCATCGTTATATTCTAAATACGGAGAGCGAAACCCAACGGCTTTGGCATTAATGCCATCGTCATTTGATGGAAACTCTGGATCAATTTGCTCGAAAGGTTTATTCATTGCGCTCTGACAAGCATCGACTTGTTCTTGCCATTGTGCTTCGGTAAAGTCTAATCCGTGCCAATGGTTAAGAGTATGGTTTCCCATTTCATGCCCAAGTAGGTTGGCTTGATACCACGTTTCTTTTACATGTCCTGTATTCGTGCTTTGTTCGTTGTTGATTAAAATGGCTTCGCAAGTATTAAAAAAGGTGGTGTGGATAGATTGCCCATCAAAAGTGCCTGAATGCCCATTTCCTTGGGGATTACTTCTTTTTCCCCATTGGTTTAATACCCAGTTTTGTCCATCGACTAATGTATTGTCGTCAAAGGCTATTGCGATAAATTGCGGTGCATTTTCAATGGCAATACTGGCGGGTGGAAGTTGCGATGGGGCAACGTTAGCGGCGTAAGCATTGATTGATATAACAGCCAGGCTCAGGGAAAAAATTATACTGTGCTTTAACATCATCATTCCTTGTTTTGTTAAATAAAATCGAAGTAATGATAGAAGTGATCAAAAGTAGATGTGCGTTAAGGCAAAGAAATGGAATCGATAAAACATTTAACGTGTAAGTGAGTAATTTGTTAGTTTCGAGGCGATACTAAAGGCAGCATGAGAATGGTTAGAGTCAGAATGTTAGATTAGGAAGGCTATGTTAGCCTTCCTAGAACTAATGTGATGGTATCGGCGTTTATATCACCATGGGTAAGACCGAAGCGGCGAGCAATCCAGACATTGAATAGTTAAACCATTTTACTCGCTGAGGGCTACTGAGCCAGATTTGCAGTTTTTGCCCAGCGTATGTCCACAAACTCACTGATGGAATATTCACCAAAGCAAACATTAATGAAACGATAGCAATACCTTGCCAATTTGCCATGGTGTTGTACACACTCACCGCTGTGATCGCCATAGTCCATGCTTTCGGGTTTACCCATTGAAAGTTAGCGGCTGAAAGAAAACTCATGGGTTGATAAATCGTTTCATTATCACTGGGCTGTGAGCGAGCGATTTTCCACGCAAGATAAAATAAATAAGCAATACAAACGATATTCAAGATCTGGTGCAATATAGGGTAAAGAGAAAATACATTCATTAACCCCACTCCGACTAACACCACCATAAAGCTAAACCCAAAGGTAACGCCAAGCATATGAGGGATCGTACGTAAGAATCCAATATTCGCTCCAGAGGTCATTAACATAATATTATTTGGCCCAGGAGAGGCAGTTGATACCAATACAAACGTAAATAAAGCGAAAAGTTGTTGTAGTTCCATGTTGTTCTTCCGTCATGTTGAATTCTTCTTGTATGTTATGACGATTTTGACTACATTTTATGTCTATTTAATGTGTTAATAAGGCTAATTAAGCAAGAATATTTCATTATGGATAAATTTGAAGAGAGAATATTGCAAGAGCTTCAAGCTGATGGTCGTTTATCCAATGTGGAGCTAGCAGAACGCATTGGGCTTTCGCCATCCGCCACACTTCGCCGTGTGCAAGAATTGGAACGCAGTGGCGTAATAAAAGGCTATCGAGCCGTTTTAGATTCTGAAAAACTAGGAATAGGCTTTGTGGCGTATGTGTCGATTGGTTTATCGGATCATAGCCAAAAATCACAACGTGGTTTTGAGGAGCATGTTGAGCTGGCAAAGGAAGTTACGGAATGCCACAACATTACGGGCGCAAACGAATATTTATTGCGAGTGGAAACCAAAGATTTAAGCCGCTATAAACGTTTTCACTCCGAAGTGTTAGGTGAAATTCCCCAAGTAAATTCGATTACCACTTTGGTAGTGATGGATTCACCGAAAGATAACCGTTAAACGGTATAATGATGTCATTCCTGAAACGAGGAACGTGTTATCTGGAATCTATTTCTTGCATTTACGAATGATAAGCTCCTTGTCTCTTTTTTATTGTATTTTTTATCAACATCAATCAACCACTACCATTTGTATTTTTCGGCTCATGGTTAGAATGCTAATCATGACCAAGGTACTCATTAAATAAAACATGCCTAAATCGGTTTGAGTGGCGATAAAGTGACGCACTAAAAACTCGCCGAAAAACCCTGCGATACACATTTGAATAGAGCCAGAAAACGCCGATACTGCGCCCACACGATGAGGGTGAGGCTCTAAGAGCAGCGACATCGAAATAGGAAAGCTCATGCCTTGTGCGATGGTTAAAATAGTAAAGCCGATGATCAAATGCATAGTGGCTAAAGGCATCACTAATAACCAAATACCGGCAATGGCCATTAACCCAAAGGCTAAGCTCAGCAATTGAGATTTTGAACAATATCGATTAAGACGGTTAACGGTTAGGCTACCGATTAACAACCCTGCCGAAGGAATGATCATGGCTTGTCCATAATCGGATACTGTCATGCCTAATTGTTGTTGCAATAAAAAAGGCAAGACAGACAACGAGACCACCGCGCCTAAATAGCTAATCCAGTTATAACTGGCGCTCGATAATACTTGCTTGTTGGTGATGAGTTCAGTGTAGCCTTTTATGACTTTTACGGGGCTAAAGCGGCTTTTGGGGTAAGGAAGTGTTTCAGGTAATACTTTCCACCCGAGAGTGACAATGGCAATTAAATAAATTAATACGGCGGTAAATACGCTTTGCCAACCAAAGTGATAGGCCGCCCAGCCTCCAAATACGGGAGACACAATCGGCAATATTGACGCCGTAATAGAAAGGTAAGATAACGCTTTAGTGAGATCGGTACCGTTGTAACTGTCTCGTAGTACACTGCGCCCTAATACCGATGCACTCCCTGCACCTAACCCTTGTAATAAACGCCCAAACAATAAGGCATCAAAACTATTTGCCCATAAAACACAAATTAAGGTGCCGACAAGGTAAACTCCTTGCCCTAATAAAAAGACAGGGCGGCGACCTATTGCATCGGAAAGCGGGCCATAAAAGAGTTGAGATAAGCCAAAGCTAATTAAAAAGAACGTCACAATTGATTGAACTTGGGCTTGAGAGGCCGCTAAGTCGTGGCTAATGAGTGGTAAAGAAGGCAGATAAATACTCACACCAACCTGACCCGTTGCAATGATCATCATAGCGAGCAAAAGTGGTGTTTTTTTAAAGACATTGAGCGTTTTTGTTTTCATTAAGCTAGTGTACTTTGGTGAATATAAAATGATAATAGACCGAACAGGAAAGAGATTGAGTCTATTTAAGAAATAATGAGGGCGCGTGATGGATTGGATGGAATCGGTAAGAACTTATATTAAAGTAGTGGATGAAGGCAGCTTTAATCAAGCGGCTAGAAAACTCAATACAACCAGCTCAGCGGTAAGTAAGCGTATTCATTTTTTAGAGCAACGTATTGGTGTCCAACTGCTTAAACGTACGACTCGATCTTTAAGCCAAACAGAAGCGGGCGCTTTGTTTTATCAACGAGGAAAAACCCAATTAGAACAATGGCAATCACTGGTGGATGAAACACGCTCGGTCAACCAAGCCCCGACGGGGATGCTAAGAGTCGGCGCGACGTTGGCATTAGGCTCAAAATTTTTCATGCGGTATGTTGATGATTTTTTACGTCAATATCCCCAAATAAAAGTTCAGCTGATTACCACCATGCCTGGTCAGTTGCCAGAACTGAGTTTTGATATTTATATTGGTCGTGAAATTGAAAACCTCGATACGTTAAGTTTTCGTGCTGCGCCTTTAGTGGATTATCAATCCGGTTTTTATGCTTCTCCTATTTACTTGAAAGAACATGGCGAGCCGAAAACAGTCGATGATCTTGCTTTGCATAATATGTTGATTTGGGGTGAAAAAGTGGAAAGAGAGGTTCGTTTATCGACGCTTGGTGAGCGCTCAAAGAAAGTGCGTTTTACGGGAAATTTCTCGACCACTAATCCAGAAGCGTTATTCCACAGTGCCAAACGTGGCATGGGGATAATTTTATCCAACCAAGTGATGTTACAAGAAGAAATTCAACGTGGTGAATTGGTACGAGTACTGCCTGATGTGACTTCTGAACACACACGAGTGTATGCGTATTACCCTAAACTCGATTATGAGCACACGCGAACTCAGCTCTTTGTGGATTATTTAAAGCAACGACTAAAGCGTGAAAAAGACGTAAAGGTGGTTTAGTTTTAGTCTTTTTTGTCCATGTGATCTGTTTGAGTTTAATCCCATGGGTGCTGAAGGAAGTAATCACTTAAAAAATCGATTAACGCACGAACGGTGGGGGATAGATGTTTTCTGGAAGGGTACAACACATAAATGTCCATTTCTTGTAATCCCCAATGTGGTAGTACTTGGATCAGCTCACCGCGTGCTAAATAGGGTTTGACTAGGTAAGTGGGTTGCATGGTGATGCCGGCATTCTTCAAAGCTGCTTGCATTAAAATCGTGGCATCATTTGCTGTTAACCGGCAGTTGACTTCAACTGATCGCATGTCTTCTTGTTGCTTCAAATGCCAGACATGGTGATCGAAATTTTTATACCCTAAACAGGAATGCAGGGAAAGATCGTTTGGTTCCGTAATCGGATTATGTTGAGATAAATAGTGTTCACTGGCGACTAAAGCAGAAAAACATTTCGCAATAGGTTTACCGATTAACGCTGGATCAGGAGAGAACGCAATGCGTATCGCAAGATCGATTCGGTTATTGATCAGATCGGTGGTGGTATCTTGCAAATCAATATCAATTTCAACGCTTGGGTGCTGCGCCATAAAATCGGTAATGGCTGAAATTAACCGCGCGTGACCAAAAGACATGCTGCTTGCTATGCGGATTTTACCATTTAACTCATGATTAGGCTTGATGGCATTAAGCATTTTTTCTGCATCATCCACCCATTGTTCTATATCCGATAAGCATTGCTCACCTGCGGTCGTTAACGATACTTTCCGGGTCGTACGGTGTAATAAACGAGTATTAAACCAAGCTTCAATGGCTTCTATATATCTTGTGACCATTGGCCTAGACATCTCTAAACGCTCGGCGGTGGTGGTGAAGCTGCCCGTTTGAGCAATGTCGATGAAAACTTTCGCAGCGGTGACTTTATCCATTTATTTGTTCGATTTAAGAAATAATGATGCACAGTATTGTCTATATATCTGAACAATTCAAATCAATACACTTCTTCCTGTTTCCAAAATAACTTAAACAGGAATGAAGAATATGAAAACTTTTACGCTACTAACTACATCTCTTATTGCCGTTACTTCGGCTCATGCCGCGATGCAAAATGAAACGCAACAAATGCCATTAACGCTCCAGGTTTATCATGCTGCTCCAAGTAGTTTTGATGTGAACTCAACTCTGGTCTACGGCCAAACGGAAGCGGCGGTGATCGATGCTGGTTTTAGCAAAGCGGATGCATTAAGAATTGCCGCGAATGTTCTTGATTCAGGTAAAAAGTTGACCACTATTTTTATTAGCCAAGCTGATCCCGATTACTATTTTGGCATCGAAACTCTAAAGCAATATTTCCCTGATGCTAAAGTGCTGGCGACTCCAGCGGTACGTGATGAAATTAAGCATAAAATGGCGTCTAAAATAGAGTATTGGGTACCAAAAATGGGTGTGAATGCGCCAGTAAAACCAGTCGTTCCAGATGCTTATACACTTTCTTCATTTTCTGTGGATGGACAAAAAATAGAAATAAGAGGTTCTGAAGGAGTGTTGGCTCATCGTCCTTATCTTTGGATCCCATCGCTAAAAGCCATTGTTGGAAACGTTGGTATTTATGGTGATATGCAAGTCTGGACGGCGGATACACAAACGCAAGGTGAATTGAATGCTTGGGTTGAACAACTCGCCGAAATGAAAGCACTGAAGCCACAAGTGGTGGT
Source organism: Vibrio casei (assembly GCF_002218025.2). Taxonomy (NCBI): domain Bacteria; kingdom Pseudomonadati; phylum Pseudomonadota; class Gammaproteobacteria; order Vibrionales; family Vibrionaceae; genus Vibrio; species Vibrio casei. The sequence continues at coordinate 102,288 of NZ_AP018681.1, forward strand.
TCCTGGGCACATGGAAGCTTCTACATCGCTTGATATCAGTACCATTCAGTCAACGGAAGATTATTTAAACGCTTTTATCAAAGCGAAAAAGAGCAGTAAAAATAGCCAAGAACTAATTGATAAAATGATGGCTATCTATCCAGAAAAACAAGTTCCGCTTACTTTAAGCCTTGGGGCAAAAGTGCATATGGGAGAAATGAAATGGTAAAAGTGCATTATTTCTTCGACCCTTTATGTGGCTGGTGTTTTGGGGCGACGGATCTGGTTGATGTGTTAAATAATAGGGATGATCTTGAGATCATTTTGCATCCTGGAGGCATGTTAGAAAATCAATTCATGAGTGATGAATTTCGCGCTAAAGTTAAAATTTATGATCCGAAAATTGCGTCATTGACTGGGCAACAATTTGGAAAGAAATATACCGATAGAATTAAAAGTAACGAACGTATTCAATTGGACTCTTTTGTAACGGCTCAGGCGGTGATGGCGATGGAATCGATTAACGCTCGTGGTGTTGATATGCTAAAAGCGATTCAATTCGCGCATTATCAAAAGGGGTTAGATGTGAGTCAAACTGAAGTGTTGACTGATTTAGCGATAGAGCTAGGGGCTGAGAAAGACGCTTACCAAGTTGCTTTTAATTATTCTTCCTCTCAGTTGGATAAGAATATTAGCAACAGCCGTCAGCTAATGAGGCAGTGGAGCGTACAGGGCTTTCCAACTTTGATTGCAGAAATCAATGATGGGCTTAAAGTATTGCCACATTCTTCTTTCTATAATCAAGTTGAACAATGGAAAACAGGATTAGACACATGGCTCACTTGATTTAGATCGCGTTACTATCATCGTGCTATCTCATTATGAGATTCGGTGTAAAAAGAAGTTTAGTAGAAAAAGTGGTTAGACAAAAAAGTGGATACTTTCGCTTATTGTTTAGCCATTTTTTATTGGTTAAAACTGATCAATATCACTATTTAAGATAATTGTTTTTATTTTTTATTATGTCGTTTTTTATTTTTATTCTCTCGATTTTTCATCTTTTACTATCTGTATTATCAATACGTTATTTAGCTATCTTGGCAAATATCTTCTTTTCCTTTCGCTTATTAAATTAATAAAAAACACTTTATTTTTCATAAAATGAGATTTTTTGTTTCATTTTGATTTGACGGTTTCTTGTTCTCTGCATAGATTTAATCAAAGTGAAATATCTTCAGTAAGCCGTAAATATATTTCATTCAGAGTGAAAAACTTTCATTCGTTGATCAAAATCTCAATCTGAAGCTTGCTCATGGAATGACAAGCTGGTGGCAGTAGGTTGATGTTCATAATCCCGCACAAAAAGGAGAATGGGATGAGCAAGTTACGTGCTATGACGAGAAAAATGCAACTAGCAACTGCGACGGTTGCTCTGTCAATTTTGTCGGCTACTTCACCAGCTATGGCGGAAACAAAAGCGCCGACTGCATTTAAATGTAAACCCGGAGAAACCTATTACATGAATGTGATGGTATCTGGTGTGGAATATTGGTTCCCTGTTTATGAAATGATGAAACAAGCGGCTCAATCGATGGGCTGTAAAACGGTTTATACCGGTACACCAGAATATGACGTGAATAAACAACTCGCTTCTTTTGAACAAATCCTCGCGAAAAAGCCGGCAGGTATTTTACTGCACCCAATGAATCCAGATCCTTTTATTGAACCTATTAACCGAGCAGCGGAAATGGGCATTCCCGTGGTGACGTTCGCAGCCGATTCACCAAACAGCAAACGAGTATCTTTTATTACGTCGGATAACTATCAAGAAGGTAAGTTTGCCGCTGATGCGGTGGCGAAAGATATGGGCGGTAAAGGTGAATATGCAGTTTTGGAAAACCCAGGACAAGATAACCATGATCGACGTGTTACTGCTTTTGTCGCTCGTATGGAAGAGAAATGGCCGGATATGAAGTTGGTTTCTCGTGCTGCGAGTAATACTGATGCAGTGAAAGCGTATAACGCCGTTATGACTATGGCGCAGGCACATCCAAAATTAGGAGCTGTGTTTATGCCAGAAGCCACATCGGCGATGGGAGCGGCCCAGGCCAGTAAGGAACTGGGTGGAAAAATACGTATTTTCAATGCCGATGTGAATGCCAAAATTTTGGACATGATTAAGCAAGGTGAAATTTTTGGCGCGGTTAACCCGAACCAAGGTATGCAAGGTTACATGGGCATGATGTTGCTTTATATGGCAGCTCACCCAGAGATGATTGATCCTATGAATGACCATAAACGTTCCGGTTATAACCCAATGGGCGTTCCGTTTGTTGATAATGGTTTTTCTATTGTCACGAAAGAAAATGCCGATGATTTTTATTGGGATAAGTACCTATCAAGACGCGGTACCAAAGGTATTAATGAGTAATGTTGATTTATGGAGACCTAGTGTCTAGGTCTCTTTCTCATTTACTTTTTTACTCATTCACTCTCTTACTCATGGAGGCGACATGGTGGATATAGCCAATAGGACACCGGTGCTTGAGATCAAAAATGTCACGAAGACGTTTGGCTCAACCGCAGCACTCAACAATATTTGTTTTGAATTATTACCTGGTGAAATCCATGCCGTTGCGGGTGAAAACGGTGCGGGTAAGTCTACGTTAATGAAAATTATTGATGGTATACATCAGCCAGACAGCGGTGATATATACATTAATGGGCAAAAAGTTGTGGTGAGTAATCCACTGATGGCTCAAAAGCTAGGCATTGGGTTTGTTCATCAAGAAATTGCGCTGTGTACCGATGTTTCGGTTGCTGAAAACATCATGATGGCAAAAATCAATCATTCGCCAGGTTGGTTCGTTGATTATAAGGCCTTATATCGTGAAGCCTATGATGTGATTAGCCAGTTGGCCGATATTGACCCGAAGCAGAAGGTGTTAAATCTAACGATCTCCAATCAGCAGTTGGTGGAGATCGCGAAAGCGTTGGTTTTGGATTGTAAAATTCTTATTTTGGATGAGCCAACGGCGGCCTTAACGGATCAAGAAACGGAAATATTATTTTCCATCATGCAGTCTCTAAAGGCCCAAGGCATCAGCATTATTTATATTAGCCATCGCATGGCAGAAATTTTTGAGCAATGCGACCGAGTTAGTGTGTTTCGTGATGGTTATTATATTCACACCAAACAAATTGATAAAACCACCCCCCAGGCGATCATTCAGAGTTTAGTTGGTCGAGAAATTGACAATTTATATCCGCTAAAATTTGCAGGGACAGTGGAAAGCGGCCCCGTTATTTTAGATGTTGAAAGTTTGTCTGACGGTCGTCGATTTAATGACATTAATTTTAAAGTCTACCAAGGTGAAATTTTTGGTGTTGCGGGGCTCATTGGTGCTGGTCGTTCGGAAATGGTGCAAGGCTTGTGTGGTCTTCGTAAAAAACACACTGGAATCCTGACGTTTAATGGTCAAGTCGTCAAGATCACCGGTTACCGAGATTCAATTGAGCAAGGCATCGTGTATTTGTCTGAAGATCGCAAAGAAGAAGGGCTGTTTCTTGAGCTGTCGATTTTATCCAATGTATCCGCACTGAAACTTGAGCAAATTTCAGATCATGGCTTGATTAATAAAGATAAAGAATTTGAACAAGCACAGACACTGACCAGTAAGCTGAATCTAAAAAGTGGCAGCTTATATCATAAAGTCTCTTCATTAAGTGGGGGGAATCAACAAAAAGTGGCGCTTGCTAAAATCCTGTCTGTTAATCCCAAACTCATCATTCTTGATGAACCGACGAGAGGCATTGATGTTGGGGCAAAAACTGAAATCCACCAATTAATCCGAGATTTGGCGAATGCAGGGATCGGTATCATCGTTATTTCTTCAGAGCTGCCAGAAATCATTGGGTTAAGTGACCGAGTAATGGTGATGCGCGAATCGCATCAAATGGGGTTACTCGTTGGTGAGCAAATAACAGAACACAATATTATGCACTTAGCATCTGGTGCTGAAAAATGGCCTCTAGACGCTGCACAAGCGTAATGCAGGAGAAAAAGAATGACTATTGAGAATGTATCGACACATAAAACCACGGCGCCAAGTAAAAAGCGTTCATTAGGTGAAATACTGGTTGAGTTTAGCCAAATGAGAGAGTTCACCTTATTGCTGATTATTGTGGTGATGTTTATTGGGATGAGTTTTGCGTCTCCGTATTTCCTGACTTGGGCGAATATGAAAGCAATGCTTTTATCGTTTTCAACTGAAGGCATTGTTGTCGTTGGTATGACGATGTTGCTGATTGTTGGTGGAATTGATCTGTCCGTTGGTGCGGTGATGTGTTTAGCCATGGTGTTTGCGGGCAAGCTTTTTATGCTCGGCATGAATCCTTGGATGGCGAGTTTAGCGGCAATTGGTTTTAGTGGGCTTATCGGTTGGTTGATGGGCCTGTGCGTTACTCGGCTAGGGCTGCATCATTTTATTGTCACGCTGGCTTTTATGGGGTTGGCTAGAGGGGCGAGTATGATCATTACTCAAGGCACGCCTATTTCTCTTTTCACATTACCGCCTGAATTTAAGTTTATTGGTCAAGGGACGCTATTTGGTGTGCCGTTCTCCATCATTATTTTCTTCATTGTCATTATCATCAGTGATTTCCTGCTCCGTAATGCTAAAGCGTTTCGTAAGATTTTTTATACCGGAAGTAATGAAAAAGCAGCGCAATATTCTGGGGTGAATACGAATAAGGTCAAGCTGTATGTCACGGTCTTATCTTCGGCGTTGTGTGGTTTAGCCGGCATTATTTATATGTCTAAATTTGGCGCAGCGACTCCGAACTTTGGCGTAGGTTTAGAGCTAAATATCATTGCAGCTGCGGTTATTGGTGGGGCCAGTTTAAAAGGAGGCGAAGGGACGATTTTCGGCGCTATTTTAGGGATTGCACTGCTAAGTGTAGTATCGAGTTCATTGATGCTGTTGGACGTGTCGGTGTACTGGCAAGAGTTCATTAAAGGCTTGATTTTACTCGCTGCGGTTGCGGTTGATCACCATATGCACCAGAAATCTAAAGCCAAAGCGTAAGGGACTGAATCTATGCAAACCACAATGAAAAGTATTGAAGTATCCCGTTTGGTGAGCAAGGTGTTGTTCTCGCATTATAAAGAGAATCGCAGTCAGTCTGATATTTCAAAAAGCTTAGATTTGTCTCCAGCTAAAGTGAATCGAATTATTCGTCAGGCACGTGAAGACGGCTTAGTTGAAATTATTTTAAATATTCCTCACATGGGTGTGATGGAATTAGAAAAACAACTGGTGGCGACAACAGGGCTATCTAAGGCTGTGCTTTGTCCGTCTTATATTGATCCTTCAATCGAGAGTTTTAGTCAAATAGCCGAAATAGCCGCGGAGTTTTTGCAAGATACATTGCGAAAAAATGATGTCATTTGCATCAGTGGGGGCAAAGCATTAGCAAGTATTGTCGAGGTGATTAAACCGGCAAAAGGCATGAATATTACTGTCGTTCCCGCAACCGGTGGGGTGCAAGGGCGGCATTTCACCGATGTAAATTATTTGGCCTCATCTCTCGCGGAAAAATTAGGTGGGCGCTCTATGCAAATTCATGCGCCTTTATTTGCCGATACGCAAGAAGACCAAGGCATGCTGTTGAACATGCGCTCTACCAAAGAAGTGTTGGATATGGCACGTCAGGCCGATATTGCATTAGCGGGGATTGGCGCGGTTTCCAAAGGGGATGAAAGCTATTTTGATTTACGCCATTGGGCGGAGGGCGAGAAGTCTTTAGTGGCAAAAAGCCAGTGTAAAGGGGAAGTGTTCGCCCACATTTATGATCAAGCTGGGACGGGTTGCATTGAGGCATTAAATAATAAATTGGTTGGATTAACACTGGAAGAGTTAAGCAATATCCCTGTCAGTATTGGGGTGGCTGCAGGCATCGATAAAATTGCTCCCATTGCGAGCGCGTTACGAGGGGGCTTTCTCAATACCTTGATAACGGATGAAGCAACCGCACAAGGTGTGTTGGACACATATTAACATTCAAATGGAAAAGGAATACTCATGAAAAATAGACAGTTAGGGTTATCTGGCATTGATGCATCCGCGATTGGATTAGGCACTTGGGCAATGGGCGGATGGATGTGGGGCGGCACCAATGAAAAAGACGCGGTTGCAGCGATACAAGAATCCATTACCTGTGGCGTTTCACTGATTGATACCGCGCCCGCTTATGGGCTTGGTCATTCAGAAGAGTTAGTGGGTAAGGCAATCAAAGGCCAAAGAGACAAGGTTATTCTGGCGACAAAGTGTGGCCTAGTGTGGCACACCAATAAGGGCAATCACTTTTTTGATGAGGAAGGACAAGCGGTTCATCGTTACTTAGGTCGTGATTCTATTCAATATGAATTAGAGCAAAGCCTGCGCCGATTAGGGACTGACTATATCGACTTGTATATTACTCATTGGCAGGATCCGACGACACCGATAGAAGAAACGATGGCAACGTTGTTGGAACTGAAACAACAAGGAAAAATTCGCGCCATTGGCATCAGTAACGCCAGTGTGAATGATTTGAAACAGTATCAACAATTTGGATCGGTTGATGCGATACAAGAACAATACAACATGATTGAACGAGATCTTGAACAAGATTTACTTCCTCACGCTCGTGAAACGGATGTGTCGTGTTTGAGCTATTCCTCTTTGGCGCTCGGTTTACTCAGTGGCAAAATCACTGCAGAGCGCACTTTTGACGGTGATGATCAGCGTTTATCTAATCCTTTATTTTCAAAAGACAATCGCCAGAAAGTGCAACAGTTTTGTGAGTCGATTGCTCCTCTTGCTCATGATTATGGTATCACTATAGCCCAACTCGTGATTGCTTGGACTCTCGCGCAACCTGGTATTACTTACGCATTATGTGGCGCGCGCAACCCTATGCAAGCGGCTGAAAATGCCCGCGCCGGGGAAGTAAATTTAGCCGCGATAGATGTGGATGTCATCAGTAAAAACGCGGTTCAGTTTCTTGGGCAATTACAAAAAAGTTGATCGTATTTTACGCACAGCTAACTCACCACACACCACAAATCATGCACCAAAAACGATAAGGGGAACCGTATGCCAAAGGATGGAAAACAGACGCGTTTACCACACGATCAATCTTTTGATGTTGTGATTGTTGGTGGTGGGATCAATGGCATTAGCGTGTATCGGGAGTTGTCATTACAAGGTGTGAAGGTGTTGCTGTTGGAGAAAGAAGATTTCTGCAGCAAAGCCAGTGGCGCCTTGTCACGAATGATTCATGGTGGTTTGCGGTATTTGGAAAATGGTGAGTTTGAGCTGGTGAAGGAGTCGTTAGCAGAGCGAAATCGTTTACTGGCGAATGCCCCTCATTATGTACAGCCGTTAGTGACCACCATTCCGATTTTCTCTCGCTGGTCGGGCTTAGTTTATGCGTTGTTTAATTTTACGGGAATGATGAATAAGCCGAGTCGTCGTGGGGCTTTGGTGGTGAAACTCGGGTTATGGTTTTATGATTTTTTCACTCGCCACGACCAACAATTACCAAAACATCGTTTTTCGTCAAAAGCCAATACGCTTGCTCGCTGGCCTCAATTTGATCCTTCTGTTCAGTGTAGCGCCGATTATTATGATGCTTGGATCAGCGCCCCAGAACGCCTTGCGATTGAGTTACTGCAAGATACAAAAGACGGTAAGCATAGTGAGAGTATAGCGTGTAATTATACCGAGCTAGTCGCACGTGATGGCAGCAACTTTAGTATACGAGATACATTGACGGGAGAAATCGTAAACGTCACCGCTGGAAAACTCGTCAATGCGACAGGCGCCTGGATTGATAAAACCAATGTTCGCATTGGGTTAAAATCCGATTATTTACAAGGAACAAAAGGCTCACACATTATCGTGAAACACAGCGATCTTTTTGCGCAGTTAAAGGGTCACATGGTGTTTTATGAAAACCCTGAAGGGCGTGTGTGCATCCTGTTCCCTTATTATGACAAGGTACTTATTGGCTCGACCGATATTCCGGTTGCCGATCCTGATAGTGCCACCTGCACCGAGGATGAAATTATTTATATGATTGATTCACTTAAGGCAATCTTTCCTCATTTGGTGATTGATCGTGAGGATATTGTGTATCAATTTAGTGGTGTTCGACCTTTGCCCTCAGTTAAAACCTCCACAACAGGACAAATTCCACGCAGCCATTCTTTGCAAGTTGATGATAGTGAAGATGGTAACGTACGAACGTATTCGCTCATTGGAGGAAAGTGGACCACTTTCCGTGCTTTTGGTGAAGAAGTGGCGGATCAAATTTTGGCGGATTTGCAACAAGAACGTCAAATTTCAACGGTTAATCGTGCGATTGGTGGCGGGCTAAATTTCCCCCAAACCGAACGTGAACGTCAGGCTTTTATTCAAGATTTACAGGTGACATTTGGCATTAACGAAGCAAGCGCCAGTCTTATGCTGCAACGTTATGGAACCGGGTGCATGTCAGTGTTGAGGTTTACAACAAAAAGTGACGATGCGGTGTTAACTCATTTGCCTGATTACACTCAGCGAGAATTAGCCTATCTAATAGAACAGGAATCGGTTTGTAAAACATTAGATGTACTGCAACGGCGTACATCGATTGCGATACAGGGCAGAATTAATCAAGCCGTATTGGTTGAAGTGACGCAAGTTGTCGCGGCAACTTTAGGCTGGGATGACGCACAAATCAAACACGATTTAGCGGAAAGCTGTCAGTTATTACGTGTGCATCATGGTTTAGATCTTAATTTAGAACAAGTCGAAAAGCTTATCGTTGCAACGTTAAGTGATACTTATGCTTATTAATATAGGCCTACCAATAAAAGGGAGTTTTAATAATATGTATATCAGCAAAAAAGTGAGGATGAACCGATTATTTAATCAAGGTCGTTGTTTGGATGTCGCTCTTGACCATGGTGTGTGTAATGAACCATCTTTTTTGGATGGATTAGAAGACATGAACTCTGTGATGAGCCAACTGGTTGAGGCAAAGCCTGATGCGATTCAGATGAATTATGGTCAAAGTGATTTATTACAAACGGTGGATGGTAAAGATAAACCTGCCCTTGTGATGCGAGTCGATATGGGTAATCCATACAACATTATTCGTCATCGTCATATGTGGGCGGTGATGCAAAATGATCAAGAGCCGATCCTGCAAGCCCTACAAATGGATGCTGCGTGTGTGGTGGTCAATTTATTTATGCTACCAGATGAGCCCGATCTATTTCGTCAGTGCGTGGTCAATATCAGCAAAGTAAAAAATGAATGCGATAAATATGGTATGCCGTTGATGATCGAACCTTTAGTGATGCAGCCCGCCAGTTCTGGTAAGGCGTACGCGGTCGATGGTGATGCTGAGAAAATCGTCACCTTAGTGCGTCTGGCACGAGAAATGGGGGCGGATATTATTAAAGCGGATCCAACGTCAAATCCACTGGATTTTCACCGCGTGGTTGAGGCTGCGCGTTGTCCGGTATTGGTCCGAGGCGGTGGTAAAGAAGATATAGAAGTCGTATTTAGTAAAGCGCGCCAACTGCTTGACCAAGGCGCGCTAGGCATGGTGTATGGGCGTAATATTTATCAACACCCTAATCCTAGCCAAATCGTGAAGGCTTTCATGGCCATGATACACAACGGAGCCAGTGTATCGGACGCATTAGCGATTTATCAGCAGTAAGTGAACCTGATGAAAATGCAGGATCAGAGAACAATGAATAAAGGATGTTAACCATGGAACCATATGCACTGGGCATTGATTGTGGCAATACTGGAATTAAAGTGGCGCTTTTTGATTTGCAAGGGCAGGAAATAGGCGCTCTGGGCGATAAAGTGCCATCAGATTTTCCAGCGCCCGGCTTTGTTCAGTGCAATATGACAGAGCTTTGGCAGCAATGCTCGAGCTTAATACAGCAACTGCTAGAAAAGCTTGAAGTGAATGCCGAACAAGTCATCGCGGTAGGATGCAGTGGACATGGTAATGGCCTGTATTTATTGGATAATCATTATCAGCCATTACTGGCGATAAAGTCATTAGATTGCCGAGCCAATGATCTGGTTCAGACTTTAAAGCAACAACTCAATTATGACGCTATTCATGAGATGAACCGACAAGGGATTTGGCCGGCCCAATCAGCGGCATTATTGTGTTGGCTGAAACAATATGAACCGAGTGTTTATCACAATATTGGCCAAGTTTTATTCTGTAAGGATTATTTGAATTTTTGTCTTACCGGAGAAGTGGCCACGGAATATGGGGATTTAAGCGCCTCTGGTTTATATGATTTTTCCGCCGGGGACGTTTCAGGTACGTTATTGGCCGAGTTGGGGATTTCGGAGATAAAACAAGCGATACCGACAATGTATCAAAGCCAAGAAATCATGGGGAAAGTAAGCCATGATGCTGCGAGATTGACGGGATTACTAGCTGGGACACCGGTTGTGAGTGGCTGCTTTGATATTGTCGCTTGCGCGCTAGGTTCGGGTGTTTGGCATAGTCAATCGGCTTCTGTTATCGCAGGTTCGTGGAGCATTAACCAAGTGATCTCGGACAGCTTACCTAGCCGAGCGGTGTTTATGGCGTGTCACTTTCCAGAGCAACGCTATTTGGCGATTGAATCCAGCGCGACATCGGCTTCTAATCTGGAATGGTTTATTTGTGAATTTTTTAAAGAAGAAAAACAACTAGCAGAAAAAGAAAATCGCGACTTCTTCGAGCAACTGAATACTTTGGTTTCCGATACTAAGGTGGTGAATGCGCTTCCATTATTCCATCCTTATCTTTATGGCGGGTGTGATAATCAACCTGTGCAAGGCAACTTTTTTGGCTTAACTGGCTGGCATAAAAAATCGGATTTGCTGTATGCCGTTTATGAAGGCATTGTATTTGGGCATTTAGAGCATATGAACCAATTACGTTTATCTGGGCAGCATATTGAATCTGCGATATTAAGTGGCGGTGCGGCGAAGAGTCCGGTTTGGAGCCAAATGTTTGCCGATATATTAAACGTTAATATTCAAACGTCGGATTGTACAGAAGCGGGCGCAAGAGGAGTGGCGATGGCTGCCGCTACGGGAGCGGGGTATTTTTCGTCCCTTCAAATGGCGGTTGAAACCATGGCAAAGCTGAATCCTCCACAAGTCCCGGATCCTGAAAGACAAGAGATCTTCCAGCAGAGATACCAACGATACCTTGACGTGTCGGCAGCATTAAAAAAGCTGGCTTGATCCGTTTTGTTTTCGTCATACCCAAGCTATTCAGCTCTTTAGATACGTAAGATGTTGATACCTAGATTTTTAGGCATATAACACCATAAACACCCTCATTATTCGTTTTCGTTTCGACTGAGACGACGTTGTCGATCCTGTGCATCAGCAAACCTGCATAACATCTCAATTTTAATTTAAAATGATATTTTTTGTATCGTTATTTGCAGTTTATTCTATATTAATACTATCAACAGAGATAGAAAAGGATGATGCAATGGCACAAAGAATTGTGATGCCCGGCTTGATGGAAATCGGCGCAGGGGCTTTAGATAAAGTGGCTGATCTTTTGGCGTTATTGTCGTGTCGACAACCGTTAATCATTACCGATCGAGTCATGTTAGAGCTGGGTTATGTAAGCCGAGTAGAAGTCGCTTTAGCGGCGCAAGGCATGGAGTATGATGTGTTTTTAGATACCGAACCAGAACCGACGGAAGCGTCTATTCTACCTTCGGTGGATAAAGTGGTGACAGGGCAGTTTGATTGTTTAATTGCGTTAGGTGGCGGCAGTGCGATTGATAGCGCTAAAGCGATTGGATTGCTGGCGCAGCATGGCGGCAGAATGCGTGACTATAAAGTGCCCCATGTGGTGACCGAACCCATTCTGCCAGTGATTGCTATTCCAACCACCGCTGGCACGGGCTCGGAAGTCACTCGAGTTACCATCATTACCGATCAAAATACCGATGAAAAAATGTTATGCATGGGGCCAGGATTAATTCCTCAAGCCGCTATTATTGATTATGAACTTACCTTATCCGTCCCGGCGCGAATTGCCGCGGACACCGGCATTGATGCACTGACTCATGCGATTGAAGCGTATGTGAGTGGCAAATCAGGGCCATTTTCCGATCAACAAGCGCTTTCGGCTATGCAGCTTATCGCACCAAACCTGCGAGAAGCGGTGAATATGCCCGGAAATCACCAAGCAAAAGAAAAACTGATGCTTGGGGCAACGCTAGCAGGCATTGCGTTTTCGAATGCCTCGGTGGCGTTGGTGCATGGCATGAGCCGGCCAATAGGTGCACACTTTCATGTTCCTCATGGGTTAAGTAACGCAATGTTATTGCCTGCGATTACCGAGTTCTCTATTCCCTCTAATATGAAACGTTATGCGGATTGTGCGCGCGCTATGGCGTTGGTTGATAAGCAGGTGTCAGATGAAGAAGCGGTTAAACACTTAATGCTTGAATTGATTCAGTTAAACCAAGATCTCGCGGTGCCTGCCATGTCGGCGTTCGGTATTGAAAAAGCAAAATATGATGAGCTATTAGACACCATGGCGGAGCAAGCCTTGGCTTCGGGCTCGCCCAATAATAACCCACGCATTCCGACGAAAGATGAAGTGATCGAATTATACAAAAAGGTATGGAGTTAACCATGATAGGAAATTATATCAACAATGAATTGGTGCGTGCCACCTCTGAACGCACTTTGCCTGTGACTGATCCGGCAAACGGAAAAGTTATCGATCAAGTGGCTTTGTCTTCGGTGAGTGATACCGAGCAAGCGATTGCAGCGGCAGAAGAGGCGTGGCCTACATGGTCTAAAATGACGCCTTTAAATCGCGCTCGTATCCTTTTTCGATACAAAGCGCTGGTGGAACAAAATATGGATGAACTGGCGGAATTAATTAGCCGCGAGCATGGCAAAGTGCACAGTGATGCCGTGGGGGAATTAACCCGCGGATTAGAGGTTGTCGAGTTTGCTTGTGGCATACCACATCTTCAAAAGGGTGAGCATAGCCGCAACGTTGGTGGTGATGTGGATTCCCATTCAATGATGATGCCTTTAGGTGTTTGTGCCGGTATCACGCCTTTTAATTTCCCTGTGATGGTGCCGATGTGGATGTTCCCTATTGCACTGGCGACAGGGAACACCTTTATTTTGAAACCCTCAGAGAAGAACCCTTCGGTCTCATTAAAATTAGCGGCGTTGTTAGTTGAGGCCGGATTACCTTCAGGGGTATTTAATGTGGTGCAAGGGGATAAAGAATCGGTGGATGTATTGCTTAGTGATTCACGGGTAAAAGCAGTGAGCTTTGTCGGGTCGACGCCTATTGCTGAATACATCTACTCACAAGGCTCAGCCAATGGCAAACGCGTGCAAGCGCTCGGTGGGGCGAAAAACCATATGGTCGTGATGCCTGACGCCGATCTTGATCAAGCGGTAAACGCGTTAATGGGCGCAGCATTTGGCGCAGCTGGTGAGCGTTGCATGGCTATTTCTGTGGTGGTTGCTATTGGAGATGAGGTGGCCGATAAATTGGCGAAAAAACTGACCGCACGTATTCGAGAGTTACGAGTTGGACCGGGTTATGGTCAATCGATTGAAAATGAAATGGGGCCATTAATTACTCATGACCACATGAAAAAAGTCAGCGCTTATATTGATAAAGGGGCAGCAGAAGGCGCGACATTACTGGTGGATGGGCGAGATTGCTCAGTGCCTGGTTATGAAAATGGTTTCTATGTTGGAGGCACCTTATTTGATGATGTTACCCCCGATATGACGATTTACCGTGAGGAAATCTTTGGCCCGGTGTTATCGATGTTGAGAGCGAAATCTTTAAATGAAGCATTAGAGCTTATTAATCAACATGAATTTGGTAACGGCACGGCTATTTTTACCGCCGATGGTCAAGCGGCACGCGATTTTTGCGATAACGTTGAAGTGGGCATGGTTGGCGTTAATGTGCCAATTCCAGTGCCGATGGCATTCCATTCCTTTGGTGGCTGGAAACGTTCATTATTCGGCCCACTTCATATGCACGGTAATGATGGTGTTCGTTTCTTTACAAGGATGAAAACCGTCACTACACGCTGGCCTAAAAATCAGCAACAGCAAGCCGACTTTGTGATGCCTACTATGAAGTAGCTTGTTTCATCAACGGCTTTCTATATCGAACTCATTACAGTGACGTGGTGTGTGAGGTCAGAAAGCCGTTCTAATTAACTAAATAACTCACTTTATTCACAATAAACCCTACTCACTAACTTAGGTTGAGGGGCGTATTTGTTTTAGCCTCAGACAGTTCAATTCGTACTAGTGAACATAATCATGGAGAGTATTCATGTCTATTATACGGAAGCGAAACAAACGCCATTCAATCACAAAAGTCGTACTTGGATTGGTTTTTTTATTGGGGCTTAATACGCCAGTTAGAGCGGTACAAGGCCCAGGTTTAGGTAATCTTAACTACAGCAATGGAGAAGCTTACACTCAGGTATCTTATCCATTAGTGGATGATACTACTGGATTTTTACCACCCGATTATCCGGGCAGTAAGCATTATGGTGTGAATACCATGACCATGTTGAATGGTTATATGGTGGGTATTTTTGCACCAGACAGTGGCGGTGGGCCTGGTGGTTGGATTGCGCTCGATGCTTCAAATCCAACCAATTTATCGTTAGTAACAATGGTCTATGAGCCCGATACCAGCAATCAATATCGAACCGGTGATGGGTTGCGAACGGCTGAATTTCGAGAACCTCATTCTTTTGGTTTGAGTGAAGGTAATTTAGTTGCGATTCAAACCGGAAAAGGCATTGAAATTTGGGATTGGTCTAATGTAAGCAACCCTGTTAGGGTGTCAAAATTGCCAATATCAGGAGTGAACTTTGGCGATTATAATAATGTTTCTTGGCAATTGTTTTGGCAGGCACCTTATTTATATGTCGCACGCGGTAATGCCGGGTTAACCATTGTTGATACCACGAACATTAGTAATCCCTCGATAGTAAAAACCATACCCAATTCACAACTAGGTGGCTTTAATGTTGGCCCCGTGTTTGTCGTGGGGAATAAAATGTTTCTATCAAGCATGGAAACGACAGCAGGCTTTTCTATTTTAAATTTGGATGATCCTGTAAATCCGACCCTAGAAAAAAGTCTCAGTTCTTTACCTGAAAAATATTATGCTTCTTGCTGGGATGGGAAGTATGCTTTTTTTGGTGCTCGATCGACGGCAGAAAAACTCAGAATTTATGACACATCGACTACCCCAATAACTTTAGTTCATGACCAATTATCAGGGTTTGAGAACCTGTATTGTAACCTACAAGATCATAAGCTTTTCTTAGGCAATCAAAATGATATATCGGTGTTGGATATCTCTAACATGAGCAATATTCAACCTTTAGGAAGCGGTTCATTAAACGCTGCTGGTGGTGATACTGATCATGGGCAGGTATTTCCATTCGGTAATATGGTTTGGGTGGGGAATGATCATGGAACCGGCAGTGGGTTAATTGCTCATCAAGCTGGGCCAGATAATACCCCGCCAATGATTGCCACATTGAGCCCAGAAATGGATTCTATCCTTCAACCACAATCATCTCGTATTGGGATTATTTTTTCAGACAGCATATTGATGGAGTCGGTTAATAGCACGACCTTCACGGTGACGCCATTAGGAGGCGGCTCTACGATTGATGGTACTTACAGTGTCAATTTAGGGTTTGTTAACTTTACACCCAATATCCCGTTAGATGCCGATACGATTTATGTGGTTGATCTAGATGGTATTCAAGACTTTGCTGGTAATGCAATGCCTGCCACCAGTTACCGTTTTTCGACGGGGTCAGTCGTTGGTCATGATATTGCGCTTTCTAGTTCAACTCAGGTAACACTCGGTACCCCTATCACTTTTTCAGCTTCGGCTTCTCCTTTATTAGGGGGTAACTTAGAGTATTCTTGGGAT
This sequence comes from Vibrio casei, assembly GCF_002218025.2. Lineage (NCBI taxonomy): Bacteria > Pseudomonadati > Pseudomonadota > Gammaproteobacteria > Vibrionales > Vibrionaceae > Vibrio > Vibrio casei. The sequence continues at coordinate 118,317 of NZ_AP018681.1, forward strand.
TTTGGTGATGGCACTGCCCCCACCGCATTTTCGAGCAATGGTTCCGTTAGCCACACGTATAATACTCCGAATCACTGGAATGCGATTGTGACGGTGAGAGAGTCTGGTACGTTGACGACCAGTAAAGCTCAACAACATACGGTTTATAATCCAGTGACAACAACCGGCCCAACGACAGCCAGCACCATTGTGAAAGGCTCAACATTGGTGTATGCGGTTAATGAAGATAATGGCACGGTATCCGCTATTAGCCAGACAGCGCCGTTTGCAAAAGTGTGGGAAGCTCCTGTTGGTGAAAAGCCACGCACACTGGCTATTGCTCCCAATGGGGATATTTGGGTGGCCAATCAAGACAGCGATAACATTAAAGTATTGTCTTCAACCGGCAGTGTTATTCATACCATTGATTTGCCTCGTGCAAGTCAACCACACGGTGTGGTGTTTACGCCGGATGGTAGCGTTGCGTTAGTGTCACTGCAGGCTACCGGTGAAGTGGTCAAAATTAATGTTTCGGATCGAAGTATTCTTGGGCAGGTCAGTGTAGGTCAAAGTGCTCGAGGCATCGCTGTTGATAGTAATTCTTCTACGGCTTTTGTGACCCGTTTTATTTCACCTCAATCTCACGCTGAAGTGGTTGCGATAGACATTGGTTCAATGTCGGTCGATTTAGTTATCCCATTACAAAAAGACACGACAACAATGGATGGTGAAGATCGTAGCCGTGGGTTGCCGAACTACCTTAACGCCGTCACTATTTCGCCTGATGGTCAATCGGCTTGGATACCCTCCATCAAAGTTAATGTGGATCGTGGAGAATTTAATGATGGCGATCCAAATAAAGCATTAACCTTTGAAACAACACTTCGTGCGATTACTTCTCAAATCAATCTCAATACATTGACAGAAGTGCCTGCTTTGCAATTGGATATTGATGATAGAGCGCAGCCAAAAGCCATCGTATTCAGTGAACTAGGGGATTATGTTTATATTGCATTAGAAGGACAAAATAGCATTGAAATACGGGATGCTTATACACGAGAACGGGCGAGTGAGATTGCCGATTCAGGTAAGGCGCCACGAGGCTTAATTAAAGTTGGTGATTTACTGTTTGTGCATAATTTCCTATCAAGAACCATTTCTGTGCATGACTTGTCTCCTTTTGAAAATCAAGGTGAAGCGATTGCTAAACTGGCAGATATTTCTCTCGTTTCAAATGAAAACTTGCACCCAAGAGTATTGGCTGGGAAGCAGATTTTCTACAATGCTAGCGATGCTAGAATGACCCGAGATGGCTATATTTCATGTGCTGGCTGTCATACTGATGGTGACAGTGATAACCGTGTGTGGGACTTTACGGATCGAGGGGAAGGGTTGCGTAATACCATTTCTTTGCTTGGCCGAGTAGGGACAGGAAACGGTCGGGTGCATTGGACTGCTAATTTTGATGAAATTCATGATTTTGAAAATGACATTCGTTTCGAATTTGAAGGTGTTGGTTTCTTAGATGATGCTATCTTTGCGCTTACCGCCGATCCTCTTGGCGCGAATAAAGCTGGGTATAGTACCGATTTAGATAATCTTGCGCTTTACGTCAGTAGCCTCAACCAGTATCCGCGTAGTCCTTTTAGAGAGCAAACGGGTAATCTGACGGCATCGGCCACGGCGGGTAAACTCTTGTTTACTCAAAAAGGCTGTGATAGCTGTCATAGTGGTAATTTGTATACCGATAATCAACGTCATGATGTTGGGACAATTCAAGCTTCATCAGGACAAGGAAGTGGTGGCCCACTTGCTGATGTCGGTTTTGATACACCGACCTTGATTGGTGTGTGGTCAACACCGCCTTATTTTCACAACGGTCAAGCCGCAACCTTAAATGAAGTGCTTCAAATCGGCTCTCAGCACAGTGTGGCAGATTCCAGTGAACGAGCAGATCTAGTTGCATACTTAGAGCAAATTGAGTACGAAGGGCCAGAAATCGTCGTACCAGAACCACCTACTGAAGCTACAGTTGTTTATCTCAGCGATATGATAGAGCTTTCTTCATCTAATGGATGGGGGGATTTTGAAAAAGACGCCAGTAATGGTGAATCTGCTTCAGGAGATGGTAATACGATTTCCATTGGGGGAACCCAATATCAAAAAGGGCTAGGTGTGCATGCAGAATCTGAAATAGTGTACGATTTGAGTGACGGAGATTATGAGCAGTTCCGAGCATTTATCGGTATGGATGATGAAGTAGGAAACGCTGGATCTGTCGTATTTGAAGTATGGGTTGATGGTGTACTGAGTTATCAAAGTGGCACTCTGACAGGAGCTGATACCGCTCAATATGTGTCGATTAATCTCAACCCAAATAACTATGAATTGAAGTTGATAGTGACTGGTGCCGGTAACGGTGTGGGGAGCGATCATGCGAGTTGGGGAGACGCAAAGCTTATTCAATCCACAGGGCAAAGTTTGTATCATTATTTAAGTGATATGACGGCAACAGGAACCGTGCAAAATGGCTGGGGGCCAATGGAGCAAGACAGCAGTAATGGGGAAGAGGGAGCGAATGATGGCACTACAATTAGCATCGGCGGTTCTTTATATAATAAAGGCTTAGGTGTGCATGCCGAGTCATCGATTACCTATACGTTAATTGCTGGCGAATACGATCAATTTCAAGCAATTATCGGAGTTGATGATGAAGTCGGAAATAATGGCAGTGTTGTTTTTGAAGTTTGGTTGAATGGCAGCCGAACCTATCAGAGTGCCACAATAACGGGCAGCCAAGCCGGTATGACGATTAACATTCCTATTGATTCTAATGTGACAGAATTAAAACTCGTAGTAGGAGCCGCCGGTGACGGAGATGGATACGATCATGCCAATTGGGCGGAGGCAAGGTTACGTTCCGCTAATTAATTAGCGACTCATTCAGAGGTATTTATTTTTGCCCAAACCGATTGTTTTTGTTTGGGCATTTTTAATTTGAAAATGTGCCAAAGCCATTTAATGATCCAAAGTTTTGGTTAAGATTGAAGGGCGTCATTCCAGCCGAGCCAAGGCGAGAGCGGGAATCTTATACAGCGCGCTGAGAGTAGATACCGGATAACTCGTTCCTCGTTTCCGGCATGACGGTGGTTAGATGTTTCTTGTATCGGCAAGATACAGCTTAAACTTATTCTGCCCCATTCTTTACTAGGGATGCCAATTCACCGATTTCAACGTACTGAATAATTTTCAGCCTATTCGGGTAATAAAGGCTTGCTCGTCATCCACAAAAGCCACAAAACCGCCGTGATAGATAAATACCCGACCACGTCCCTCAACTAGGCAGGCAAGCTGTGGGTTAAAATCTTCTTCGTTATCCTGACGTTGAAAAGTGCCTGTATCGGTGATTATGCCGCTGAGTGTAGGTAAATATCCATAAGTGCGCTTGGCTTGATCAATTAGGCTCAATTCGCTAGCGGTAGAAAAGCATAAGGGGATCGCCCCTGCTTCTTCTATAAATAGAGTTTTCAGTTCTTCAAAAGCGGTAATCACCAGCCAGTCAATGCCGTTAACACGATGGATAAACATAGAGTTTCTCGATAATTCTGATGCGGAGATTCTATCATTGTCAGGGAAAAAGCGTAGTAGAAATTGAGTCATTAAAGACGGTAATGCTGTGCCATTTCCAGACATTGACTAGACCAACTTGAAACAGGTTTTGCCCCAAAGTGAGTTACCAATACTCACACGACTCAATTTTTTAACTTAAAAATATGCATCAAGTCTAATGTTTGATGCACGGTTAATTGAAATCGCTTAGTATTTTTAATTATAACGACATTGTCACGTAGACAATGTCCGTATAACAATTGTTATGTGTACACGAAATTAAATTCCTTTAAATAACTGCGCGTACACTATTAACTATTTATGACAACTTAATGAAAAGCACTATTAAATACAGGCGGTGTACCACATGCTAAATTTGAAGAATCGTACTATTGTGAGTTAAAAACTGTCTAGTGAAGTCTGGGAAGTGCTGTTGTATTTTAAATGTTTTAAGGGAATGCCCTGTGCAGAGCCGCATGCAGGGAGTTTTTTAGGGGCTGTGAGGTTAGAGACTCTGGTTACCCGATTAAAGCATTTGGCAGGGATTTTCAGTGCTCTTTACCGGATGATGTATCTATTTTGACTGACACAATTCAATATCCCATAGTTTCATTAATTCTGTAATGGAATCGTTGAGATCCGAGGCATCCACTCCGTCCCTAGCTAAAATCGATACACCAAGAAGGAAACTATTAAAGGCAATTCCCATAGATCTAGCATTCGTTTTTTTGGACAGTTCACCCATAGTTATTGCGCGTTCGACGCATCGCACAAACCCTTGAAGCGTTCGTGATCGCGAGGCGGCAAGTGGTTCAGCAACGTGAGTAAACTCTGGCGAAGGTGCACTCATTGTCCCCAAAGACACCATACATCCCTTTGGATGCCCTGATTCACACTGCATTTTTGTCGAGCGGCGGAGCGTAAGCTCAACAGCGTCTCTGGGTGAAATCTCGTCGTCCCATAGAGCGTCTGTTACGCATGCGTAAGTTTCCAAGTAGCACTGTACAGCTTCATTGAATAATTTCTCCTTTGAACCGAATGCAGCGTAAAAGCTTGGTGTAGAAATCCCTCCACCAATATTAGCTTTCAGTTGGCTTAGAGAAGTCGTTTCGTAGCCATGCTCCCAGAAAATATACATAGCTTGCACAACCGCTTTCTGGCGATCAAACGTTCTAGGTCTGCCCATTTTTGCCATTTTTGTCTCCATTTCATCTATGACTTATATACTACTCGATACATAAATCATTGACAAGACTTGGTAGCTTGCTATACATTTGTATCGATCGATATATAACCATACAGGCACATAAGTGCCAACGTGTAACCCACCAATTTTTTAAAGGATAACTTTTTTGTGAATAACTCTCTCAATAAAGCAAATGAAGATCCGGATCGCTTACCTATGTCGGCACTGCTCGCATTGGCCATGACCGGATTCATTTGTATTGTCACAGAGACATTGCCTGCGGGGCTGCTGTCTCAGATCAGTGCAGGTCTGGAAATCAGCCAGGCTATAGCAGGTCAAATGGTAACGGCATATGCTTTGGGATCCTTGCTTGCGGCCATTCCCTTGACAATTGCGACACGTGGCTGGAAGCGACGTAACGTTCTGCTGCTGACCATCTTCGGTTTCTTCATTTTCAACTCGGTTACCGCTTTATCAAGCAACTATGTTCTAACATTGGTTGCTCGTTTCTTCGCGGGTGTTGCAGCTGGACTTGCTTGGAGTCTATTAGCTAGTTATGCGCGCCGGATGGTCCAGCCCCATCAGCAAGGCCGTGCAATGGCTGTCGCTATGGTCGGTATCCCTCTAGCTTTGTCTTTGGGTGTACCTCTTGGCACATTTATGGGATCGACTATCGGTTGGCAAACTGCATTTGGCGTCATGTCAGGTTTGGCACTTGTCTTGATCGTCTGGGTGATAGCGAAAGTTCCTGACTATCCTGGGCAGTCCGCTCACGAGCGCTTACCGTTGAAGAAAGTATTCATGAGTCCCGGGGTACGACCAGTACTTTGCGTGGTTATCACATGGATGTTAGCCCACAATATTCTTTATACCTATATTGCACCGTTTGTGGAGCAAGCAGGGCTTGGGAAACGAATTGATTTGGTTCTACTTACCTTTGGTCTTGCGGCCCTTGTCGGTATTTGGTTTGCAGGCATGCTGGTGGACCGATATTTACGGATTGCAATTCTAACAAGTCTCTTAGCATTCGCTTTAATTGCTTTGCTATTTGGATTTGGTGCTCAATCTCCAGAAATTATCTATATCGGTGTCGTAGTGTGGGGCATCACTTTTGGAGGCGCATCCACCTTTTTGCAAACCGCATTGGCCGATGCTGCAGGTAGTGGTGCTGATGTGGCGCTTTCTATGAATGTTGTTGCATGGAATTTAGCTATTGCCGGCGGAGGAATCGTTGGCGGGATACTGCTTGATTCAGTAGGTGTTAGCTCTTTCCCTTGGTCTCTGCTGGCCTTACTTTCAGTCGCATTTTTAATAGCTTGGTCATATCATTCGCACGCCTTTAAATCTGGGGCGCGTATCAGTGAAAGTTCTGTCGCTCAATAATCATCAACTGCTTTATTAAAGTTACAGACTAAATACGCCAATGAGTATGGAAGAGAAGCACGGTTACCACTTTGACAGTGCAGAGCAGCTTATGGCCTGCATTGATGAGTATATTGCTTATTACAACAACGATCGAATTAAGGTTAAATTAAAAGGCCTGACTCCGGTAGAATACCGAAATCAGGCCTTAGAAGCCGCATAGCAGAAATGTCCAACTTTAAAGGGGCAATTCAGTTATCCTTGGTCACAAGAGAATGAAAGGCAATGATGCCAATTTTAAAGTCGGCAAAAGATTATTTAAAACACTATGCCACGTAAAACACATAACAATCCGCTCAAATTCGTTCCGGCCACAAAAAGCGTGGCCTCCACCAGACTCGCTGACGCTCGCAGTTTAGCGGGGCGTTGAGGTTGTAGGATTTCCCGATTTTCAGCGGATTTTCCATGTTTTTATCGTCATTTATCCTGCTGAGAATGGCTTAAATGCTGCGCGATGATAGTGGCCTTTATCATGGCAAGGAAAGAGATAGCGACAAAATGAGAGTTAAGCGGGTTTTTCCTTTGATTTTAGAGGTTTTACCTTCTATTTAATGTGATTTCGTAGTTTTTCTATATTGTGAAGCATGCTGAACATCGCCCATTGGGCGTTTACTTTCTCTCTACCTCTCAGCGTAAATCGGTTCATTTTTTTGTTGACGGTGATGTTGCCAAACACAGGCTCAATACACCCAAGTCGCTTGCTGTATTGCCGGTAAGCGTCCGGCCAACCACACCTAGCAACAACACTTTTTGTATTTGAAAATACCTTCAGCTTTTTATTGAAGGTTATTATGAATTCACCAATCCCTATGAAGGATATAGGGCCTATTATGTTCCATGTCAAAATACTGGACTCTCGTCATGGAAGTTTTGCCGACAGACTTCATCGAGCAATCCGAGACTTGGAAGATAATGTTAGGAGTGATTTTTCTGCAAAGGCTTAACAAGAGATTGAGACTTCAAGATACTTTTTAGTTTGTTAGAAACATTGTCGTGGGTGTAACTCGTTTCTGTCCAGCGCTACGTTAGTGGAAAATCATTGCGCATTCCAAGCCAGAACCCTTTGCTTACATCATTAGACTACTTAATTATTTTCGGATAAAATACGCACTCGCGGCTGCACATGAATTTCAGTCAACTTTAGAGAGAATACGATGATTGTAGAAAATGTGCTTCCTGAAGATTACGCAGAAATGCTGAATGTTTGGGAAAACTCAGTCCGAGCAACTCATGACTTCATAACAGAAGAAGATATTGATTTTTTTAAACCAATTATCATTGAGCAGGCTTTTCCTGCTGTCACGTTAAGATGTATTAAAAGTAATGATGGCTCAATTCTAGGCTTTGTGGGTATCCATGATTCTAAAGTTGAAATGCTGTTCATTTTAAACGAGGCAAGAGGGCAAGGTATTAGTAAGGTGCTACTGCAATACGCAATAGAGCAGTTAGGTGCAACCAAAGTCGATGTAAACGAACAAAACCCGCAAGCAGTAGGCTTCTACGAGCATATGGGTTTTAAAGTAGTTTCTCGTTCACCACTTGATGATATGGGAAAACCTTTTCCAATTCTGCATATGACACTTTAAAGCTCGGTTTGTCGTAACCAAGTTTGTTAGAAGAAACGCCCAAAGCTAATAACTTTGGGCGTTTCCGTATACGGTGAAAAATCCAATATAAATGTTTAAGGTTTCAAGATACTTTTTCTCATCTGAACTGTGCCACTTAGTCATTTGGGCTAAGAAGGTTTTGTCCAAAACTGAGTTACCTGTAATATCAAACTTTATCATCTCTCACAATTGATTCAGGGGCCTGAAATGTATAATCTGACTAAAATCTGAGTTGATAAGTAACCGCATGAATATAAAAAAGTTCACAGGATTAAAAGAGAAAGGCTCAACCATTGAGCGCGTGCTTCGGGTGATGTCATTTATCTCAGAGCATGAAGGTGAGTGCACACAACATGAGTTATCCGATGCGATGGCTTTACCGAAACTGGCGATGGGAAAATTGATTAATCAATTGAAAGAATTGGGTATTGTGAGTGAAAATTTAAATAGAAAAATCATCGCAGGCCCTGAGTTTCGGCAGTTGTCGCTTTCGGTGATCCGCAATCGTGTTTTTTCATCACAGCGGATCGCTATTCTTGAACAGTTGGCACAAGAAATTGGCGAAACCTGTGGAATATCGGTACCAAATGGTATTGATATGCTGTATCTAGAACGTGTTCAAACCAATTGGCCTTTGCAGATCAGCTTACCTGTTGGGAGTTTTGTGCCACTGACCGCCACGGCATCGGGAAAATTACATTTAGCGAATTTGTCCGATGAGGGTCGGCAAGTGATTTTGGATAATATCGCGCTGGATGTTTTTACAGAGCATACGATTGTCGATAGGTTGAAGCTTGAACAAGAGCTGGCGAACATTCGTGAATTGGGTTATGGGCGAGATAACAATGAATTTATCGATGGCATGGCAGCAGTCTCGGTTCCTATTACTTGCGATGGGCTATTATTCGGGTATCTATTTTGTCACAGCCCAGTTATCCGCCACAGCTTAGTTGATTTAGAAGCGTTTATTCCGCAAATGCAGAAAGCCGCCAATGATATAATGTCAGTTATGTTAAAAGGGGAATAATCTCTTGGCGTTTTAAACATCAATATGGTGTTGTAACTGATCACGCGTACGTTCTAGATCAGGCAAAAACGTGAGTAATTCATCGAGGCTTTTTCGCGTTTTAGGGCAATGACAGAACAACGAGGCTAAAAATTTTCCATTGGAAGAAAAAATCGGAATGGCGACCGCCACTAATCCATCGATAAACTCTTCATTATCCACACTGAACTGGCGATGCCGGATTTTTTTCAGCTCGACTTCAAGGGCGATTTTGTTCGTTTGTGTATTTTTCGCATAGCGAGTTAACGGCAGTTGATTCAGCAGTTTTTCACGCTGTGATTTTGTCAATGAGCTTAGAAATAATTTACCACTTGCCGTTGCCCAAATCGGTGATTTCATGCCCAGTGGCAATATGATTTTGAGTGGCCAGTTGGTCTGAATACGCTCGTAATACACCATGTCATTGCCATCGGGAATTGCGATGCCACAGGTTTCTTCAATACGTCTTGAGAGTCCATGCAATATGGCCTGTAAGTAAGTTTTTCTTTCGCTATTACTATTGATATTTAAGGCAATTCGTTTCAACTCGGCACCGGGGTAAATATTGCCTCTATGATCAGAAGAAAGAAAGGCATCATCATCGAGTTGTTGGACTAGGCGATGGTAAGTCGGTTTTGGGATCTCGGAGTGAAAAATAAGATCCGGTAGAGAAATTGGCTGTTCTTGCTTTGCGCTTTGAGTGACAATTTCCACAACCCGGCTGACGGCGTTGGGTTTATTGTCCATGCTGGCTTTGCTATCCATGTTGATACCTGTTATCCCTGACGTTTCTCGATTATATATTGTATCTCTACTGGCTAAAAGGTAGATTTAGAGACTAACCCAAGAAGGTGTATTCTTCTTTTCCACAAAATGGTGACGGTATAACGGCCCCACGACAAACAAAGGTGCGGCCAGATAATGGTTGTATTACTCGCTCTTGTTCTGTCATTCCATACCATCCCGTTGTGATAAAAAGGGAATCAAGGTTTTTTCCTCCAAAAGTGCAGCGAGTGGCATGTTTCACCGGCAGTTCGATCGTATGGAGGAGCTCGCCTAAAGAGTTATAAATGCTGATACAACCTTTATTCCAATGGCATATATATAGGTTTCCCATTGCATCGGTTGTTAGCCCATCGGGCAAACCTTGGTGCTCTTTTAATTGGATAAACACGCGTTTGTGGAGAACAGTTGACCAATCATGGTTCATCTGTAGTTCAATGACTTGCCCTTTAAACATATTCGACACGTATGCTCGCTTTAATTCCGGGTTAAAGGCGATGCCATTGGCGACGGAATAATCTTGATCTAATTGTTGTATAGAATGGTCTCTTGCTTGGTATCGATATATACAACCATCTGGTTGATCAAGTTGCTGCTCATTCATAGTGCCAAACCAAAGATCACCATTGGGACAATTTACTGCATCATTAAGCCGGATGTCCCTTTTCCCTTCCGTTGGATCGGCAATAAATTCAAAATGTTCGAATGTTCTATTACATCGGTATAAGCCATGTTTAGTGGCAGCCATCCAGTTTTGATTGGTAGTCGGTGCAATTGCTGTCACTGCAACAGGCACTGTGGTGACTTGGTGCAGCTCAAGACTTGGAGAATATTGATGAATATGGAAACTTTCGGTATCTACCCAAAATTGGCATTGATCTGACGCTAGCCAAATGGGCGATTCACCTATTTCACATAATGGTGATGGGATAAGATTAACAATGATATTTTTCATTTTTCACCTATATTGATAATTTAAATATCATTATAGGTTAATTTTTGGTTTTGTGCTTTTAGATGTATGAACAATATTAAAGGAGATTGGCAATAGTGGACTCGCTTAAGTGATTGAGATAAATATACGCAGCCGGTGAATAATCACGAACGATGAATAGATTCACCGTCCGTTGAAATTAAGCCTCAAGAATGGCTTTCAATTCTAATAATGATTTTACCGTATAATGCGGTTGAATATTATCAGTTGCGCTTGCGCCGTGTGGGTTTAACCAACAAGTTTCAATGCCAAAATTGATGCCGCCTAAAATATCAGAATGCAGGTTATCACCGACCATCAGCACTTTTGATTTACATGGATTACCCGCGCGTTGCAAAGCATGTTCAAAGATGATGCTATCAGGTTTTGCCATGCCGACTTCTTCTGAAATGATAACTTGATCTATGTAGCTATCCATTCCAGTGCGAGCCAATCGAATCGCTTGTAAATCGGTAAAGCCATTAGTAATGATACCAATTTTGGCTTTGCCCGTAATCGCTTCCATTAACTCTTTGGCACCTGGTAGAACAGAACAAATATCAGCCATGGCTTCTAAAAATGCTGAGTTCAGTTCCGCTGGCGTGGTGTTTAGTCGCTGCGCCCATGAATCAAAACGAGTGTGCTTGAGTTGGTCTGCCGTGATATCGCCATTTTGATAATCAATCCAAAGCGGTTTATTCACTTCTTGATAAGTGGCAAAATCTTGTTTGGTGAAATCCACGCCTTTTCTAGAAAACATGAGCTGCATACCTTTAAATGCATCAAAATGGAACAAGGTTTCGTCCGCATCAAAAAAAATCCAATCGTACTTCATGGTTACTCCTTATTTTGTTGTGGCTAGTGTAGCGATTTTTCTTTTTTGGGGTAAGCCAATAAATGAAAAACAAGTGATGAAGGATTTACATCCCATAGCGAAAGGGTTTGTTTAACGGTAACATATCTCGATGAATAGGCGCGAGAGCATGAGCATAGCCAGTAGCTGCAATGTATATTCACATCGAGCAAGGAAATGTGGATCTGTGATGGTTGATTCTTCGCTTAACAGAGAATCAACTTCGCGGAAGATGAGGTGATCAGGTAAAAAGCAAACATGGTTATTTTTATTGCCTGTCATTCGTAATTCACTGATAGGGTAAACTCCATTAATACTAGCGGACACACTAACAAGTAGGGCAGGCTTGTGCGCAAGCTCTTCGTCTGTAGTGAGTAGCAAAAAATTTTTGAGCGCAGGCGTTGCCATTCCATGCCATTCTGGCGTAATAAAAATAAAGGCGTCGGATTGAGACAATTGCTGAGCAATGGGTTTCCATTGTTGCCACTCGTTACCACCATTCCAAACGCCTTCATTCCAAAAAGGCAGATCTAATGCGTGTAAATCTACAATATTAATCTCGTTAAATTGAGAATGAGCTAATTGTTTTAAAGTGTTAGCGACATTTAAGCTTTGTGATTGTGGTCTTTGACTGCCAGAGACAATAGTGAGTTTCATGGTTAATTCCTTTTATTCAAATAGTTAATGAGTGATGGATTACGAGTTAGAGTGCCTATTTTTGGATGTTGTATTGCTTAAAATAATGGAAGAGAATATTGCTAGCGCGCCTATTAGTTGGCTTGGCGTAAAGGCTTGTTGTAAAAAGATATAGCCGAGTACACAAGCGGAGACACTGCTAAGAAAGCCTAAAAATGAAATGGAAATGGCAGGTAGTTTCTCTATACCGCGAAACCATAAGAAGTAACCTACAATTGCGCCGATTATGCCTAAATAGAGATAACCCAATACATTGGTGAGGCTGATGTGGTTTGGAATGCCTTCAACTGTCAAGGCGATCGGAGCAAGCATTAAGCCGCCAAAGAGTAATTGCCAACCAGTGAAACCTAATAAGCTCATCTCTTCTGGTCGTCCCCATTTTTTAGTTAACACTACACCTAGCGCCATACTTAGCGTGCCCATCAGCGCGACAAAAATCCCCGTTTGGTTAAGATTGGCGTGGCTATTGAGTACGAGAAAACCAATGCCTGTAATGCCGATTATACCGGCAAGAACATGTTGAAAAGTGAATGTACTCTTTAGTAAAAATCGACTGAGGACGATGACCATTAATGCTTGGCTTGACATCACTAACGCCGCCATTCCTCCAGGTAAGTAAGTGGCGGCATAAAAAAGACAATAGAAAAAAAAGCCGATATTAAAAAAACCTAATAACGCAATGCGCCACCACCAATGCCCTTTGGGTATGGTACGAGTGATCATAATCAACAGTATTCCAGCAGGAAGGGCTCGAATCAGTGCTGCCATTAATGGGCTATTAGGAGGAAGAAGTTCACTGGTCACGATATAAGTACTTCCCCAAAGAATGGGTGCTAGTGCTGTGGTGAGTAGCAGTAATAACAATCCTATTTTAGACATTATTGTTTCCTTAACTATTCCATCTCTAATATATGTAGAGAATAAACTTTAATAAAAGTATCTCTCATAAAAGATACTTTTATTAAAGTAATGGATATTTATATTTTGATCAAGTATCTTTTTTGAAAGTTACTTTTGAGGTTTGAATGATGAAAGATCCTGTCGATACTATTTTGCAGCAATGGTTACAAGTGCGCCCTGATCTTGATTGCTCAAGCATGGGGGTGGTTGGCCGTGTTCGACGCACCAGTGAGCAATGGAAAAAACAGATGGAGAAGGTGTTTAAGCAGCATCAATTAAACTCAATTGAGTTTGATATTCTAGCCACGCTCCGACGTAGCCAAGCACCACTCACGCCAACAGAGCTTTATCAAACACTGATGTTGTCATCGGGTGTAATGAGTACTCGTATTGAATCTTTAGTGCAAAGAGGTTTATTACAGCGTCTCGCGAGCGAAGAAGACCGACGCAGTTGCCGAGTAGAATTAACCGCAGAGGGGATGGCTTTAATCGATCTTAGTGTGGTTGAGCATGTCCAGAATATGGAAAGTATGCTCTCTCCATTAAATAAAAAAGAACGAGATCAGCTCGCTACGCTGCTGAAAAAGTTACAATAAAGTTCGTAAAATAGTAAGTCCATAGGCACAAAAGAATAGACCGAGTGCGTAGGAGGTATGTGCAAGAAAGCTGAAAAACCGAGCTCTCCAAGGTGCTGGGGTTTGGCTTGCTGCGACCCCAAACCCTAAACAAGGTTGCATAATAAAAAATGGAAAAATTAATGTTGTAATGCCTATGAGCAATGCTGGCATTAAGCTGGGTTGGGCTAGCCATGCTTGTCCAAAAATTAAGGCAGTCAAAGCAGAAAAAACAACACCGATGAAATAATGCAATAGCCAACCTACAATGGCTTCTTTAGGTAAAGGAGGGGTTTGCATGATGGTCTTATGCCGCCACTGACCTTTTGGTAAATACCCTACCCAGCGACCAACTAACGCGTAATTGAGTGATGGGATCCCTAAAACGTGTTTTTGAAACCAAGCCCAGAGATCCATTATTGCCGTTGCGCCCATTCCGATGATGATGATGGATAAAGTATTCATGTTCGATCCTTCTATAGATTTACTTCTCGATTTGTTAAAGTAAATTAAGAATACAACTTGAAGTTGGCTTTAAGTCAAGGGTGGATGCATGGATATTGGCGAAGTGGCAAAACGGTCGGTATGTTTACCTTCTACATTGCGGTATTACGAGAAACTGGGTTTGATTCATTCTGTTGGGCGGCATGGATTAAGACGTCAATACACATCAAAAGTTTTGAATAAGTTGAGTATTATATCATTAGGACAGATGGCGGGATTGTCCCTTACCGAGATAGCAATGATGTTTGATGAACATCAAGAATTAGTTATAGATCGAGTATTGCTACTAGAAAAAACACAGCAAATTGATGAACAAATAAGGCACTTAAAAGCGGTAAAAAAGAGTTTGCACCATGTTGCGACTTGCCCTCAATTATCTCACTTAGAGTGCCCATCTTTTCAGAAAATGATGGAAGCCGTACAAAAAATATAAATGTAAACCACATTTAAACTAGCGTTAACATAATTAAATAAATAGCCGTAATTTTAGTGAGGGCTACGGCTTTTTTATTTCAAATCAACGCAGTTAATTGCACGTTTTATGATTAATGTTCTCTTTGATTAGAGGATGTATAAAAACCAATGATTCGGATTAACTACTCGGCGTACCTTGATGGTGCGCAATATTACCTACTTCTAGTAGCGGTGCTACATCAAGATCGGCGGCGTTCATCATTGAAGATATGCGTTGCACAGAAGACAGCAGTAAGGATTGCTCCCAATTTTCCAAATTCTGAAAGCGTTGAATAAAATGATCTTGTAGTGGCAAAGGGGCCTTTTCTAGTAGCTTTGCACCTTCCTCTGTTAAATAAGCATGAACCTTACGCTTATCTAATTGGCTACGGTGACGCTTTACGAGACCACGCTTTTCAATACGGTCAATGATGGTGGTCGCGGTTGCTTGGCTCATATTAGTGTTTGATGATAATTGACGAATTGTCACCTCACCAGAGTCACGAATTGAACGCATCAGAAGTAGCTGGGGGCCAGTTAATCCCAGCTCTTTATTTAACTGTCGTGAATGTAAGTCGATTGCGCGAATGATCTGACGAATTGCTATCAGCACTTCTTCATGTTTGTCCATGTTTTTCCCCCATATTGAAGACGTGAAAAGTAACCCATCTGTTTTTATTCGCAAAGGGAAAACTGCATTGAAATAGTAAAATTATGGGTATTCTTTATGTTAAGTGTGAGTGAAAGGCGATATATCCTCAAAGAATGCTCATGATTTATGCTTTTGTGTGTCAATTAAGCGATCATGAACGGGTATCATTGTACAAAAATTAAGGATATAAATAAATGAAACCAGTCATAAAAAAAAGGCTCAGTGGTTTATTCGTTATTATGAGTTTAATTGGCATGAAAATATCGCCAGCTCAAGCTGATAGAATATCGAGTATGCCGGTTATTGCCCCGCTTTATTACAGTGGAACCTTAGTAAAAAATAATATTTTAAATCAGTTTGATACTACGTTTTCAGTCGGGCGTGATGTGACGGCCTTTACGATTGCTGGCATGACATTAGATGCCTATATTTTGACTCTTCCACTTCCACTTGAAACAAAAAATAGAGTGATTAAACGCCTTTCTAATCCTTTCTATAGCATCGCTCTAGGGCATTTTCTCTATGTTTTTTATGATCAATACAGCCGGGCAGAAAATAAAGACCAATTTCGTGCCCATCTCTTTAATCATTATTCTTCTGCTGAGCTAGAGCCTTGGCAACATACTCTTTTTTATTTAGATGAAGAAGAATCTGACATGAGGGATGTTGAGCAACCCGCCGATGAAGTTGAACGTCGTGAAGGGGTGACGATGAATCGCCCTTTTTTTGCCATGTTGGTGAGTATTTATGATGAATTATTTAACAATGATGATTGGGAACTCGCTAAATCTTTGCCTGATCACTACCAATATTTAACCACCTCTGCAAAAGATCAAGCAATCATTGTCCATGTTCAAACTTTGCTCATGGGAGAGCTTTCCAAATACGCGGAAAGTATGCCGCAAGGTGAAATGAGATCGGCAATGGATGCCATCTTAGATGATGCGAAACCGGCCAACCAAGGTAAGACCAACAATAAAGCGCAAGCATTGACGATTACTTTAATCGATTTTGTTCGCATGAATGTATTGAAAGCCTACCGCCAATATGTGCAACCGACTCAACGGGCAGAAGTCTTTACGAGGTGGATGCAAGATAAACTGGAAGATAACCCAGATGAGTTAATTGCCTATTTACAATCACGGCAAAACCGACCCAGAGCGGTTCAAATTGTGGTGGATGGTTTAAGCCAAGGTTTAATGGAAGGGTTAGCTCAATCTAAAGGCAGCCCTTATTTACACCAAGCATTCAAACAAGACCAAGTGTTTAAAGCTTTTAAACCAAAGGGTGATATGGGTTCACCAGAGCATCAACCTCAGCATAATTTTTTGAATCAGTTGGTAAATAAAGGGGAAAATGATCCGAATTATTTACCATTTTTTAAGCGGTTATATCAGCTACATAAAAATGGGATTGCTAGTGATGGCATTTCATCCACTCCGACTATTAGTGTGCGTAATTTACCGATTGTAAAAACGGGGGCCACAGTTTCTGGTGAAGGAGGGACGGGGATCCCTAATTTTCATTTTGTCGATAGGCAACAAGATCGTGCTTATTACTTTTTTGGTAATGATGCTTTGCAGTTAGAGCCTTTAACAGAACAGCGTGGAATGCAGACCATGTTTGATCGTTTAAACTATCTGAAAACCATGAATTGTAATGCTCAATATGATTGGAATGCACAACTTAGTTTTGATGCGTTAGTAAATTTAGGCTTGGGTGAATCGATTCGTGACTTTGGTGAGCAACGTTGCTTACTGGAATTGCAACACCGGGCGAAAGCAGAGCGTATCGCTTCGAAAAAGCGCCAAACTTTGATTAATGACATTCAGGCTTATCAAAGTCTAAGTGATTGGCGACTGCTGACAAAAATGAGCCAAAAGGCAGTGTTGAACGATCAAATCGCCGAGTTAGCAACATTGAATGAACAAGCTATGCCTGATTATTTATTGATGTATAACCCATGGCCGGATCACTTTGCTCATTTTAAAGGACCATTTGGCGATGAGATCATTAATCCAACTGGGGAGTTGAATCGATTAGATTTTTGGCTAGGACAGGTTGATGAGGCTTACAAACAAGCGGGAATACATCAACACACGCTTTGGGGCATGGCGGGAGATCATGGCTTGTCTGCGGTGCATTATACGCTTAGCCCAGAATTAGTGGTGTTTGATGGTTTGAAAAAGCAAGGTGTGGAGTTGAAAGTATTAAAAATTTCATCAGATGAGGGGGAAGGGCCCAAAATGACGAACGCTTTGCATTATCCGAGTAATAAAGGGGTGGATGTTGTGATTGCTTCTACCGCTGGTGGAAATTACATGATGGATTTCTTTAATTCTGAACGTGGTTGGAAAGTTCAGCCGCTTTATAAAGAACTGACAACATTGAAACCCATTGGTGGCGGTAAGCCCATGAACATCATTCATGAAATGGCTTATCGTTTACGTGAATCGTTAGATTACTTAGTGGTACGAGAAGCTGACTGCACTACTCAGCGTTGCGCGGTACGCGTGGTGGGCTATCGAAATGGGCAGATTCGTCATGAAGTTATCACTCGGATTGGGGCGCGTATTACTTATCAAGCAGTGGATGGAAAAGGTGCTCCGGAATTATTATCGATTGGGCTGACGAATCCGTATAAAGCAGCATTAACCGATGAACAAGTACAACGTAAACAAAGCTTAATGCAAACGTGTATGGCGCCAAAGGGGTGCATTGCCGCACAATGGCGATCGTTAACGGCCATGAGTACTCGACCCGATTCTGTGATGCAACTGGTGCATTTATATGAAGATGATAGAGCTGGTACTGTGAATTTATTTCCTAAAGATGGCTTTGGTTATAATACTTTAGTGCCTGGTCGCCATGCTGGTGAAACGTATTTAGAGAAAGACGCTTTTGTCGGTTTTTGGAAGGATGGTATGAAGCCTAAAACACGGTTAGGTGCAGTAGATAATGGCTCGCTTGCTCCCACGTTATATGAATACTTAACGGGAAATCAAGTTAACGTTGGCGTCGACGGTTGGGGGTATCCTTCGGTCTTAAAAAACCTACAGGAATAGTGTTGGTTTAAATCAGTAAAAGGTTGCCATATTGAGGCAACCTTTTATTCTTGGTTGATAGAATGTACCCTAAAGTATCATCACTAATGCGTTGATTATTTGGCCGCGTTTTTCGCTTCGGTAATCCAAGCATCAAATTGCTTTTGGTGGGCTTTAATCCAACCATTGGCATGGTATTCATTTGGAAGCCGTAGTTTTTGCCGTTTGGTAAGGCTGTATCGATATCACTACGGTTACCCGGTAATGATGAGAATGGAACTTCTAGCCAAGTAACGTCTTTACCTGGGACCAAAACGCCACTAACCCAATAAGGTGTCCATGTATAGTATAAAATCGATTCACCATTTCGATAACGCGCGATAGTATCGGCAATCAATGCTGCATAGTTACCTTGGTTATTAGTCACTGTTTTTTCAAGGCCGAACGATTTCATTTGGTGGTTTACAACACTTTCACAACCCCAGCCTGGATTACAGCCTGTTAGGTCTGCGGTGCCATCATCATTGGTATCAAACAACTTGGCTATTTTGGGGTCTTTAAGCTGTTCGATATTGGTGATGTGGTATTTGTCGGCAGTTTTTTTATCAATCAAATACCCTTGCGCGGCACCTGAAATGTATTCACCTTTACGGTAGAACTTATTATCCCCACCGGCTTGTTCATATTTATCTTTATGAAGTGGATCCCAGTTAACAGCAAGGTAGGTGGCATCGCCATTGGCAATTGACGTGTACCCAACGTTGTAGTCCACTTCTTTGGTTGGTTGAACGGTGTAACCAAGCGCTTCCATAGCCTTATTAACAACTAGCGTTTGAAAGGTCTCTTCAGCAACGGTTGATTGGATAGGTTGCACCGTTTTACCGGTTCCCGGTAAGTCGGCGGCCTGAGCGGTGAAAGCGACTGAAGAAGCCAATAAGCTGGTTGTAAATAAAGTTTTCATCCGTGATTTATTCATAATATCTCCTTGTTATTGAATCAATATTTAAGATGTTTCGGTTTTATTTTTCTTTGTTAATTTATAAACCAATGATATTGGGCCGGTTTCATACCAGCGTGTCTTTTTATCACGAGAGGCAATACCAATGGTTTGGGTTAATCGGTCTAATAAAATCGCTAGAATAACGATGCCTAAGCCACCGACGGCAGCAAGGCCCATGTCTAATCGACCAATACCGCGGAGTACCATTTGGCCTAAACCGCCGACGGCAATCATGGAAGCAATAACCACCATAGAAAGTGACAGCATTAAGGTTTGATTCACACCCGCCATAATGGTTGGCGTCGCGAGTGGAAGTTGAATTCGATAGAGCATTTGTTTCGGGCTTGCGCCAAAAGAATGCCCTGCTTCAATTAATTCTTCTGGTACTTGCTGAATACCCAGAATGGTCAAACGAACAATCGGTGGTAAGGCAAAGATGATCGTGACGACCACACCCGGCACATTACCTATACCAAACAACATAACGATGGGCACTAGATAAACAAAAGCTGGTGTGGTTTGCATCGCATCCAAAATAGGGCGAATGACTTTCGCGGCAGTGTCACTGCGGGCAAGCCAGATTCCCATTGGAAGGCCGATTAATAAACAGAAAAAGACAGATGTTAAGACTAAAGCTAATGTCACCATAGCCTGAGACCAAGCGCCAATAAGTCCAATAACAACCAGTGATACGAGAGTTGAAGCTCCCATTTTTCGACCAGCAAGTTGCCATGCGATTAGGGTTAAAATTACCATCATGATAATTGATGGGGTTGAGACTAACGCGGTTTGAAACGACGTCAGAATAAAATCAATAGGGACTCTAATCGCTTGGAAGATTGGGCGGCCATGTGTGACTAACCAGTTCAATCCCGTTTCTACCCAGTGATCAAACGGGATTACAGCATCTTTAAATGGGTGAGCCCAATCGATATGTTGCTCAATAGGATGAGTCGGGGCATCACTTAACCATGACGTCGTACTATCTGCTGAACTGGCGGTAGACCAAGGATCGGCAGCACTGGTTGTGGTTGAAGACCATGGATCGGCCGATGCAGCTTGATTGACACTTTCTTGAGTGGCGGTTGATTCAGTCGTCATAATAATTACTCTCTATCTAAAGTTTGAAGCAGGCGCGTTTTGGTGATCACTCCGTAGTAGGTTCCGTCATCTGACACGACGGGGACCGCATAAGGAACATCAGCGACTTGGCTAATTAATTCGCTAACAGGAGTATCAATATGTAAAGAAACGGCGTTATCTAATAGCGCAGAGCTAAGTGAACGTTGTTCTTTGTGCGCGACTTTGAGAGAATTAACCGATACGATACCGGCGTATTTATTGGCTTTATCGACCACTACACCGTAATCACGGTCTTGATCGGACAGAATTTGTAATGCAGCCGCAGGGCCATCTGTTTCACCTTTTTTAAACATGGCAGCCGGTTTCTTGCGAGCAATGTCTTTCGCGGAATAGACATCAGCAACGTTTACACCACTAAAGAAAGACTCGACATAATCGTTGGCTGGGTTTTGCAGAATCTCATCCGGTGTTCCAACTTGTACCACAATGCCATCTTGCATGATTGCAATACGGTCACCAATACGCATCGCTTCATCTAAATCATGAGAAATGAACACAATAGTGCGGCGGTCATCGTTTTGTAGGCGGATTAGTTCTTCTTGCATTTCAGTCCGAATTAAAGGATCCAGAGCAGAAAAGGCTTCATCCATTAAAAGGATGTCTGGGTCGGTCGCCAAGGCCCGGGCAAGCCCAACACGTTGTTTCATGCCACCAGAAAGTTCATCAGGGTAAGATTCACATTGATTTTCTAACCCAACACGAGCTAATGCATTTCGAGCGGAATCATTACGCTTGTCCAAATCAACGCCTGCTAATTCAAGGCCAAATGCAGCGTTTTCAATTACGCTCATATGAGGCATTAAGGCGAAGTTTTGGAAAACCATACTGATATTGTTGCGTCGCACATTACGTAATTCTTCATCTGAAATCACCGCAATGTCTTTACCGTTTAAATAAACATGGCCACGAGTCGGCTCAATTAAACGATTTAATAATCGAACTAAGGTGGATTTGCCTGAGCCAGAAAGGCCCATGATGACGAATATTTCCCCTTCATTAATCGAAAGTGAAACATCTTTTACCCCAACAGTGAGGCCAGTTTTGTCAAAAATTTCATCTTTATCTAAACCTTTATCGATGAGAGAAAATGCTTCATCGGGTGTTTCTCCAAACACTTTATAGAGGTTTTTTACTTCTAATTTCGTTGTCATTCTTTAGCATCCTTGGCTAGTTTTTTACAAAACCAAAACATCTAATGTCTTGTAAACTGTTTAGTGCCCTAAACAATTTGTCATGAAATTGCAAAAGTTAGACAGTGCGCACAAGTTGCTGTAATTAACAAAATTGTTATTTCTATTGGCTTTTTTGTATTGGTTTAAAGATGAGGTTGATAAGGGTAAATATTTGAAGTGTAAAGGTTATGTTTGAGTTTAGAATTCGATACGAACAAGATATTTGCCCTTTAAATGGTTAGGTTGGAATTATTTATGAGAAATATGATTCAGATATTGGAAGGTGGGTATACTAATACTTTTATCAATCCGTTATTCTTCCACCAAATTCTTTTGGCCTAATGAATATTTCTTTGGGTTTTAAATGTTTTGTTTTTCTTTAAATTATTCACTAGGAGCAATAGTCATGGGCACAATTCAGCGCCAGCAAACCAATCAACGAATGAGTAAAATTGTTGTGCATAACGAGACGGTTTATTTATGTGGTCAAGTAGGTGTTGCTGGAACGAGTGTGGCGGAGCAAACCGCGGAAGCATTACGTCGTGTTGAAACCTTGCTGTCAGAAGCTGGATCCGATAAACAACATGTACTACAAACCATCGTTTGGCTTGCAGATATGGCTGATTTTCAAGAGATGAATGCCGTTTGGGATGAATTTTTTGAAGAAGGTTTTGCTCCAGCGCGTGCGTGTGGCGAAGCGAAATTGGCGCGTCCAGAATTAAAAGTGGAATTGATAGTCACTGCGGCATTAAAGAAAGATTAAACCTATCCTTTTTAACTAACTAGGTTATAAAAATAAAAACGCACGTCGATTTTGATATCGGCGTGCGTTTTACTTTGGTTTTATCTATTCGCGTTTAAGCTTATAGAGTACAGACTTTTGTCCAGTCAGCGTTGTTACCCGGCTCTGATGATGTCCACCAGTTAGCTTGGTATACCATACCGTCGTTGATGACTTTATCACCTTGGTTAGCATGGCTTGGGTTGCCTTGCCAGTCGGTTTGAGGGAAGTCAGGGTAGGTAACCAGTCCAGCGCTATCACAAGTTCCGTCACTGTTGCCATTATCGCCGCCACCTGTGCTTGATGAAATATCACCTAAAGGCAGTTCTGGATTCTCAAACTTAAAGCCGTAGTCCACACCATTAATATTTACGGTGTAGTTGGCTGGGCCCGAAATTGGTAGGTAGTACACCATATCCAATTCATAAGACTCGCCAGCTGGTAGGACTTTCCAAGAAGGAAGTGTGAAGGCAACGCGATGCATGTCGCCATCTAAGCCTCCAATGTTATCCGCACGGCTATGACCTGAGCTAATCACTGCTAAACCGCCACCAGACTGGTCTTTGGCATTATCTGGTGTAGAGGTTGGAATATCGAATTGGAATTCGGTTCCACCTGGCAGATCTTGACCTGTGTTGTTGGTAAAGGTGATTTTCGGATTTACAGGGAAGTTTTGGTCACCCACTTTAAACCCACCAATGCTGACTGAAATATCGACTACTTGGTCAGGCATTGCTCCGGTTGCCACCTTGTTGCCGTAAGGCGCTGCTGACTTAAACTCATCATATATGGTCTTGGTCATAGTGTTACCCATGTGGTATTCACCGTTGCCAGATGCACACGCTTGCTCGGTTGGATCGACACTTGTACGGTTGCTATTCTCATCAAGGACATAACAGCTGTAGTCACCCGCTAGTTCCCAGAACATGATACCGCCAATACCTTGGTCGATAACGTATTGCGCTTTGGTGGTGATGGATTCTTTATCTTCAGTTGATAGGAAGACTTGTTTCTCTGCGTTCCATAACCAAGGAGCCACCGCCATTTCATCGTAATGACGAGTATAAGTACCGGTTAGTGCATCGGTTGGATCGTTTTGTGGATCTAAACCATAAGCATCAGCGTAAGAGCCCCAAATGCCTTTCTCTAGGTTTTTCGCATGCCACATTGGGTTTGAGCCTGCGCCCATTTCGTTGCCTTTCGGATCAGTATCGTGCCACATGTTGTCGATACCAATTGCGCCATGACCACAGTTGTTTTTCTCACCTTCACCGGTACCTTCTGAACATTCAGATTGGTTCAGTAGTGCAGCACGACCCCATAGGCCGTTATCGCCACCAGTGACGCCTTGCCAACCACGGGTGTAATAAGGAACACCAATATTGATTCGACCAGCAGGCATAGAACCACGGAAGTAATGGTAAGCCCAGTCAGTATTTAGGTAGCCGATACCACCGTAAGCGGCAGTTCCGTAAACATTCCATTGTGCAAGCTCAGAATCTTTACCTGTGTCGTATAGCGCAGCATTGTGACCAACGTGATCATTCCAAGCACCATGTAAGTCGTAAGTCATGATGTTGACGTAATCGAGGTATTTCGTTACATCAAAGGTTTCCATACCACGTAGTAGGTAACCAGATGATGGCGCTGCAATGGTTAACATGTAGTAGTTATCGTCTGCTTCTGATGCGCGGTCGACTTTCTCACGTAAAACTTTCATCAGCTCTTGGTATGATGCCCATAAGTGCTCGCGGCGTGGTTCCATAAAGTCTTTATCGTATGGGTTACCGGCACCAGCCATTGAGGTTGGATATTCGTAATCAATATCTAAACCATCAAATTTGTATTTGCGCATTAATTCAACAGCAGAATCGGCAAATTTTTCAATCGCAGCATGGTTGATAGAGCCATCGGCATTAGTAGTCATCGTGTAGAAACCACCGTCAGCAACACGTGAACCGTCAGTCGCAAAGTGACCACCCGTTTCCGCCCAACCACCAATCGAGATTAAGGTTTTCACGCCATAACGTTCTTTATAAGTCGCAAGCGCACCAAAGTGACCTTTAAACCCTAGTTCAGGATCAACATCGACACCCGGCCAAGTTTTACCTACCGCGGCATTTTCAGGATCATTAACATCACCAATATTAACGTTACCGTCAGAGCCAATGCTGACAAACGCGTAGTTAATGTGAGTTAATTGTTCCCAAGGAATATCTTTGACTAGGTAAGCCGCTTGATCGTTATCACCGGCACGCCAGCTAGTGAAATAACCGATAACACGACGAGGGTGATCGGCCCCCATTAATTCACGACCTTCTTCATCGTAAGCATTACAGTAAGGAACGTTCACACCTTCGGTTTGATATAGACCATCTGGGTGACAAGTTGCAGCAACCGGTTGATCACTGGTCACTTGTAAGCTTGCCGTAGCAGAGTCTGTAGTTGCGCCTTCATTATCGGTGGCTTTAGCAAAAACAGAAACAGAGCCAGTTTGAGTCGTCGTGTAGTTAAGAGTGTATGGAGAAGAGGCGACGGTTCCAACTAGGCTGCCACCAACATAAAAGTCGACTTTATCAACGGTGCCATCTGAGTCTGCGGCAGTAGCGGTTAATGTAACCACTTCACCTAAGGTTACGCTGCTGCTAGAAAGTGCAACAGAAACACTTGGTGCTTGGTTGGTGTCAGTTTGAGACATTTGCACTTCAAGAGTTACGGTGCTTTGAGTACTTTGCGCGCCTTCATTATCGTAAGCAATCGAACTAAATGCGTGAGTACCAGCAACCGCTGTCCAAGTGGCTGAGAATGGTGCACTGGTTGATTGCCCAATAACGTCACCATCGACTAAGAAGTCAACGCGAGCAATTGTGCCATCGCTGTCTGTTGCATTGGCGGTTAATGTCACTTCATCATCTTCAGTGAGAGAAGTACTCGTGGTTGGAGAGGTGAGATCAACCGTTGGGGCTTCATTGGTCACAACATCCGTGCTACAAGCATCAACCAGTGCCCAAGCTCCCCATTGCCCGGCATCTTTAGGGCTATCTCCTTGAGTCCAGTATTTTGCGCTGTATGCGCTACCTTCCTGTTGAACTTGAGCTCCACCATTATAAACTGCTGCGGTATCCCACAGATCTAATGGGCCGCAATCTACTGCAGCATAACTACTGAAAGCCATCATGCATGATGCCGTTAAGGCACTTAACCTAAAGGCATTTTTGCCTAGTTTCACTTGACCGTTTTTCATTAATGATTATCCCTAACGTATGGTTTTTACTCACATAGGTAATGTCTTTATCGTGAATAAAAAATTAATCTTATTGCGCAAGTTGAAGTTACAACTTAAATTCTCACGCAAAACAACTGTAGGATAATTGATGTAATACACACTGGAATTTTATGAAAATTACATACTGACTCGAAAAATTCACATTCTAGCGTGTAACAGTGTAATTGGGTTTGTACTCACAAGCCGATTTTGACTTAACCATGATATGATAAATGAACAACATAATCTGCTGGTTAATATTTTTTGATGGTTTTTTGTGCTAATTAATGCGTGATGGAATGATTTATTTATTAAGCATAGAGATTTTTAAGTGGATTAAAATAAAAATAATTTTTCTACTTTCCTTTTCCTGATGAAGTAATATTAAACATTTTTTACAATTAAAATTATGTAGAAGGTGGCGGAGTCATGAACATCACCGTTGACTTTAATACTTTTTCTTTTGGTTGTTTTTTGTTCGCTTGAGATCTTTATAATCTGTTTGATGAAAAAATCATCAGATAGGTCTCTTTGTCTTTTAATATGAGTGAACGTGTATTTAAAATTCACTTTATGCCATTTTTTCGTTTCTTCATAATACTAACGATTTGATTTTTTTCTTATTGTGGGTTTTTCATAAATAATGTTTTATATCAGTTTGTTAATGGATTTCTTAGGGGAAGGGTAATCAAAATAACTTAGGGAACATAAAGATGTGATCAAAAGCCTTTGGGTTGAAGTTACAACATAAATGTATACCCTAGCGGCGCGCTACCTGTTTGGAAAGGATGACTGCGGGTGTAAATACAGCTTTGTGATGCTATAGCAAAAATATAAATGCTAAAACAAGTATGCAAAGAAAAACTGGAGTCAGAATGCCTGATTTAACAAACTCTCTTGATAGTTATACTGAAACCCTTAAACCTCCGCGACAAGAAACTACTTCCGATAAACTTGGCTTAACCAATCCTGCCTTTTGGTATAGTGGCGGCTTTATTGCTCTTTTTGTGGTTCTCGCGTTATTTGATGGTCAAGTGCTGTCTTACCTCGTTAATACTGGCTTTGCTTGGTCAGTTAAAGTGTTCGGGCCATATTGGCAAGTTCTACTTCTTCTTACTTTTTTCATTGGGTTAGCATTGGCCGTAGGCCGTACTGGTCGAGTGATTCTAGGTGGTACTGATACCCCAGAGCTACCTAATTTCCGTTGGACGGCAATTTTATTTTGTACGTTACTTGCTGGTGGCGGTGTTTTTTGGGCTGCTGCCGAGCCTATCGCTCATTTTGTAAGTGCGCCACCTCTTTATGATCCGACTGATAATATTCAGCAACGTGCTATTAATGCACTTTCTCAATCTTTTATGCATTGGGGATTTTTAGCCTGGGCGATTGTCGGGAGTTTAAGCACCATTGTCGTTATGCATTTACATTATGATAAAGGCCTACCGCTGAAACCACGAATTTTACTTTACCCTGTTTTAGGTGAACGTGCTTTAAAAGGCCATGTGGGCGCATTAATTGATGCATGCTGTATTATTGCAGTTGCTGCGGGAACTATTGGTCCCATTGGATTTCTTGGTTTGCAAATTAGTTATGCATTGAATGTATTGTTTAATGTACCGGATGGTTTTGCTACCCAACTGATCATCGTATTATTTGCTATTGCGCTTTATACCATATCGGCGTTAAGCGGTTTAAATCGTGGTATGCAGATGTTAAGCCGTTATAACGTGATCTTAGCGGTGGCGTTGATGCTGTATATCTTAATTTTTGGACCTACTCATTTCATCTTTAACAGTTATATTCAAGGTGTTGGAACTATGGTCGATAGCTTTATACCCATGGCGACGTACCGTGGGGATGAAGGCTGGTTAAGTGGCTGGACGGTTTTCTTTTGGGGATGGTTCGTTGGTTATGCACCGATGATGGCGATTTTCATTGCGCGTATTTCTCGTGGTCGTTCAATTCGTGAATTGATTGGTACTGTGAGTATTGTTGCCCCTTTAGTGACTTGCTTTTGGTTTACGATTATTGGGGGCAGCGGTTTAGCGTTTGAGATAAGTAACCCTGGCAGTGTGAGTTCGGCATTTGAAGGATTCAATTTACCAGGAGCATTACTGGCGATAACACAGCAATTTCCATTTCCTACGCTGATTTCAATTTTATTTATTGTACTGACGACCGTATTTATTGTGACGACCGGTGACTCTATGACTTATACAATTAGTGTGGTGATCAGTGGTGAAACGGAGCCAAATGCGATTATTCGTACCTTTTGGGGAGTCATGATGGGGGTCACGGCACTTATCTTAATTTCTTTAGGATCTGGTG
Source organism: Vibrio casei (assembly GCF_002218025.2). Classification (NCBI taxonomy): domain Bacteria; kingdom Pseudomonadati; phylum Pseudomonadota; class Gammaproteobacteria; order Vibrionales; family Vibrionaceae; genus Vibrio; species Vibrio casei. The sequence goes on from NZ_AP018681.1 coordinate 146,326, forward strand.
GTATTTCTGCCTTGCAGTCCTTTATTGTGATTACGGCTGTTCCAGTATCTTTAATATTATTGCCTTCTTTGTGGAACGCGCCACAAATAGCAATGAAGATGGCAAAAGACCAAGGTTTGGACTAGCCTTCATACTTTTTCGATAGCCCGTTAAGACCAGCCCTGAGCTGGTCTTTTTTATGTATATCGCAAAATAACTGCTAATAATTTTATTAGTGTATGAGAGTGATAACCAAGGGTGATAAATTTACTGGAATATCAATGGATTTTATGATGTTGAACAATCGGTATTTATATGTGATGGTCGCCAACATTGTTCACAAATGAAATCTTATGAAGAAGCAAAGTTTTTATTGATCATTGTCCAGAGACTAAAATGGATGGAGACAGAGACGGGATTCTTTGCGAAAGGCAATTTAAGCGTTAATTGATGTTAAAGCCGTTCAGTTTCGGAGTGTGAACGGCTTTATTGATAGCGGTATTTTATTTCACAATCCATTCTATTTGTTCATTGGCACGAATGGGTACAACCACATCTTCACCGAAAGGCATGGTTGCAGGTACATGCCATGTGGCTTTTTCAATGACAATGGTGTCGTTATTGCGAGCAATATTGTAGAAGTCTGGGCCATTGTGGCTGGTAAATGCTTCAAGGTTTTCAAGCTTACCTTCTTTATCGAACACTTCCGCATAAAGCTCAACCGCAGCATGGGCAGTATAAGAACCTGCGCAGCCACAAGCGGTTTCTTTTTTGCCTTGAGCATGCGGTGCGGAATCGGTTCCTAAGAAGAATTTTTTGCTACCAGAGGTGGCGGCTTCAATTAATGCTTGTTGATGGCTACTACGTTTTAGAATCGGCAGACAATAAAAGTGAGGTCGAATGCCTCCAACCAGCATGTGATTACGGTTAAATAATAAATGATGTGCAGTGATCGTTGCTGCAACGTTGTCGCCTGATTGATTAACAAATTCAACTGCTTCACGTGTTGTGATGTGCTCAAGTACAATTTTTAAATGTGGGAAATCGTTCACGATTGGCGCAAGTACGGTATCTAGAAAAGCTTTCTCACGGTCAAAAATGTCCACATCATGTGCGGTTACTTCACCATGAATCAGCAGTAACATACCCACTTCTGCCATGGTTTCTAATACTGGATAAATTTTCTTTGCATCGGTAACGCCAGAATCAGAGTTTGTGGTTGCACCTGCAGGGTAGAGTTTACAGGCTACAACTTTGCCAGAAGCGTACGCTTCATGAATATCGTCTGGTGTGGTGTTATCGGTTAGGTAGAGTGACATCAATGGTTCAAAAGTATCGCTGTGATTATGAGCCATGATGCGATCGCGGTACGCTAAAGCCAACGTTAAGTTGGTGATAGGTGGAACGGTGTTTGGCATGATCAAAGCCCGGCCATTGTAACGGCTAATATCCTTTACCGTATTAGCTAACGCATCGCCATCGCGTAAGTGCACGTGCCAATCGTCAGGGCGTGTAATGGTCAAAGTTGTCATGGTTCCCACCTTATTCAATTTAAAAAAACGCAAACGCTTTCGTGTGGGGCGAAATAATAGAGGAAATGTCCTTACTTTTCATCTTATTTTCCAGTCTTTCGCTTAGGTTCAAAGAGGCAATTCTGGTATTCTTTAACCATAACTATTATCCACACCAGATGGAGCGGTGATGAGTCAGTCAGAATTAGAAAAAAAACTCGCCAAGATTGAAGCTACTTTGGGCCTAGACCCTTTTCAAGAGGCGACATTAGCGCAAATTAATGTCTATCCAGTAAAATCAATTACTGGTATCGAAATGTCATCATCATGGGTCGAAAAGCAAGGATTAAGTTTCGATCGTCGTTTTATGGTGGCCGATATGAATGGACGAATGGTAACCGCTCGTGAAAACCATCAAATGGTGCGCATTAAAGCAGCCTTACAGGCAAATGGTTTAGTATTAACGTACCCAGAGTCTAAGCCTATTCACCTACGTTTTGAGGATTTTGAACGTGAAGAAGTGGGGTGCCAAGTTTGGAATGATCACTTTCAATCTTATTCCACAACAGAACAAGCCAATCAATGGTTCAGTTTTATTTTAGGTAAGAAAGTTCAGCTTTTATTTTCTGGTGAACAGTCCAATCGTCAACGTGAAAAAATTCAAACCAATGTGAGTTTTGCTGATGGTTATCCATTGTTATTGATTTCTCAAGGGTCTTTGGATGAACTTAACCGCCGCAGTACCAAACAAAATGTGATGGCGCAATTTCGCCCTAATATTGTGGTGTCTGATACCGAAGCTTTTGCAGAAGATTCGTGGAAGCGTTTTCGTATTGGTGAGGTTGAATTTGAAGTAGTGAAGCCTTGCATGCGCTGCGTTTTAACAACGGTTAATCCTATAACCGCAATGCGTAGTGAGCAAAATGAACCGTTGAATACACTCTCAAAATTTCGTGCTGATAAAAGTGGGGGGATCTTCTTTGGCCAAAATGTCATTGCCAAAAATGAAGGTATGATTCGTTCTGGTGATGTGGTCGAAATTCTTGAAACGAAAGAAAAAGAATATTACGCCGACACCAGCCAAGATGTCGTGCAAGTTGATCCTGTGAAAAAAATCACTATCAGTATTGATGGTAACTTGTTTGAAGGTGATAACCAGTCAACGTTATTAGAACAAGCTGAAAAATCAGGTATTCCAGTTGCCAATAGCTGTCGTTCGGGCTTTTGTGGCACTTGTAAAATGACATTGGAATCAGGCAAAGTTGAGCAACCAGATATGCCAGCTTTATTCCCAGGTGAAATCGATGAAGGTAAGGTGCTTGCATGTTGTTGCGTGCCTAAATCTGATGTTGAATTGGTGAGTTAGTTTTTATTACCTTCTTTTAGGGAGTCGTTATGACACAACCTGATATAAAATTTATCGCGTCCGATATGGATGGAACATTACTGAATGAACAAGGTAAACTTGACCCTGATTTTTATGGTCTTTATAACCAATTAGAACAAAGAGGCATCATTTTTGCGGCGGCTTCTGGTCGACAATATTACAGTTTAATGGACACTTTCGAGCCGCTGAAAGATAAGATGATGTTTATAGCTGAAAACGGCACCTTGGTGATGCACCAAGGCAAAGAGCTATACAGTTGTACCATTGAACGTGAGGAAGTTGAAGCGATCATCAAGCAAGCTCGTCTAATTGATGATGCATTTTTGGTGTTGTGTGGAAAACGATCTGCTTATATCGAAACACAGAATCCACAAGCTTTGGCTGAGTTTTCGAAGTATTATCATCGTTGTGAATATGTAGAAGATGTACTGAGCGTAGACGATGAATTCATTAAAATCGCCATTTGTCATTTTGGTGGTACAGAAGCGTTGGTTTATCCGATCATTAATGAAACGTTTGGTGATTCTCATCAAGTGGTTGTAAGCGCTAAAATTTGGCTTGATGTTATGAATGCAGACGCTTCTAAAGGAGCGGCGATTAAACACTTGCAAAATATGCTTGGTTTTAGTTTTGAACAGACTATGAGCTTTGGTGATTATTTTAACGATGTCGAGATGCTGCAGCAAAGCTATTATTCTTATGCCATGGAAAATGCACATGAAGGCGTTAAAAAATACGCTCGTTTTTATGCTCCAAGTAATCATGAGTCGGGGGTATTAAGGGTAATTGAAACTCTTCTAAAATAATATGCTAGTTATTCAATGAATGAGTTATCGCATAAGTGATGATTGAAATGCCACCAGCAGGCAAGAGCTTGCTAACTGGGGGCATTTTAACTTTTAGTATATGCAATCTGATTGATCCTATTCGATTCAATTTTTTGGAAGATATTGTGTGTTTAGGTTCGCAGGACACTCAGCCAATAGATATAACATTAATTGAGATTCATTAAAGGTATATAAACATGCTCATAAGCAATACTCATAGCAACAAAAATGAGTAATCCCGTCATAAGAATATTATACAGTTTAAAATAGTTTGGGTTATTAATGCGCTTTCCCATCATCATTCCAGCGATTGAATAACCGCTGGGATCTCCGAACCCCAATACGGCTAGAATGAATCAAACGGCCCTAATTTCAGGCCGACTGATGGGATTATGTGATATTACAACTCGGTTTGTGGACGTATTTTTAACGAAACCAAACGAGGCAATAATAAGCCCGTGATAACCACTGCTACACCAATTAATTGTAATGTAGTGACGGTTTGCCCCATCATAAATGATGTCAACATTGCGAAGATCGGTACAAAGTTAAAGAACAATGATGCGCTGGCAGAACCCAGTTGGCGTATGCCGTTTAGCCATAATAAGTAGCCCGCTACCGTCCCAAATAATCCAATATAAATCACTTGAGCAATCCCAGAAATAGAGCTGCTGGATAGTTCAGTAAAAGGATGCACTTCCGGGGTGATTAAACACATGGTTCCAATGACCGCTGCACCGCTGAGCATACCAACAAAAGTGTAAGGGATCACAGGCATCCACTGGCTGATTCCTTGGCTGAAATAGGTGTACAAGCTCCATGCTAACATGCCTGAAAATATGAGTTTATCACCATGATTCAGTTTCAGGTGAAGTAAGGTGTCTAAGTGCCCATTGGTGATCACCAATAAGACGCCAGATAAACTCACCAATAAACTAAAACATTGAGCTTTCGAGGGTAATGCTCGGTGAGCGACACTGGCGATAAGTGAGGTCATTAACGGGCTTAATGCCATGATTAATGAACCATTGGCAGCGCTGGTATACGTAAGCCCGGTGAACAGCCCTAGATTTAACCCACCAACCCCGACCGCACTGACCGTAATTACCCAGATCCATTGTGTCGAGCTTAGGAGAGTTTTTGGGCTACGAATGGCTTGCATATATAAACCTAGGCAAATGGCTGCAATAGCAAATCGCCAAAAAACTAAGGTTAGTGCGTGCACTTCATTTAATGCATTTTTACCGATAGGAAAGGTGCTGCCCCAAAAGAAAGTACACAGTATTAAGAGGGTAACCGCTTTAGTTGTAGTAGAAAAATTCATTCATTATTCCAGTTCACTTGTTAATAGACGGTAAGTGTATTAGTTTCATTATTAAGATAAACAAGCAAAAATAAGACAGGTAATCCCATTTATGAAATCTAACTATTCTCTTGATGACATGCGTTATTTTTGTACTGTAGCACGTTTGAAAAGTTTTAAATTGGCGTCAGAAAGTTTATCTATTCCCTTATCGACATTGAGCCGGCGAATCCGTCAATTAGAGCAAGACCTACAACTTCGATTACTTAATCGTGATGCACATCGGGTGTCGTTAACCAATACTGGGGAGCTTTATTTTCAACGTTCGAGTGCCTTATTTGATGAATTAAATGATATTGGTAAAGACTTGCATAATGAGAAGCATCAGGCGAAAGGTAAAATTCGTATTAGTGCTCCTATAAATGCAGGTTCACAATTTCTTCGTACTATTTTTTATGATTTTTTGCTTAAGTACCCTGATATTCAGTTGGATTTGCATTTTTCTAATAGTTTGATTGATATTGAAGGGGAAGGCATGGATGTGGTTTTTCGCGTTGGTAATCCTGTGGTGGATAATTGGATAGCTCGTCCGCTAAAAGATATTCACTTTATTCTTTGTACGAGTCCGAGCTTTACGACACGTGATATTTTACAACCACCTGATTTATGCGGTCAGCCTGTGATTATATGCCACCCAATGTCGGTATGGCAGTTAGTCAATATAAAAACGGGGCAAGCTTATGATTACCAAGCGAATCAAGCCATTCGTTTGGAGGTTGATGAAATACAAATGTTGACGCATGGAGTGAAACAAGGGTTAGGCATTGGCTATATTCCAGACTATTTTGCCTTGCCTATGATAGAGAAAGGAGAGTTAAATCGAGTATTGCCTGAGTGGAGAAGTAAGGCGAGAACGTTATTTATGTTGTATCGAGATCGTGATCATTTACCAATGAGGGTGCGTTTATTTATTGAGTTTGTGCTGACTCGTTTTGAGGAAATGGATGCCCGTTAGATGTTGGGATTAACGAGCATATTCAATTATTTTTTAGGAAAAACTTGGCTCCAATCTTGTTTCATATCAATTACGGTCCAACTATCTTTTTTCGCTAATGGAAGGGCTTTTTCTAAGTGTCCCACATTAGAGTCTTTATCGTAGGCCCACTCGCGTTCGGCGTCTGTATGATGAACCAGTAACGCAAGGCTTGGATAAGAGGATGTTTTTGTCCACTGCAACATTTCTAAATCGCCATCTGAATTTCCTACCGCGATAACGGGTTTCTTACCGATGTAGGTTTGAATGGTTAATGGTTTTTGTGCTTTATCATTGTTTACACTGATTTCAGGTAAACGCATGATGGTTGGTTTACCATTGACTATCTCATATTGAGTTTTGACCGATGAGCCTAAAATCTGCTCTTTGGGTATACGGTATACTTCTGGAGCCCAAGCTCTCATAAACTCAACGCCACCACCTGATACAATATAAGTCTTGAAATTGTTGTCTTGTAGGTAATGTAATAATTCAATCATTGGTTGGTACACCATCTCTGTAAATGGACGATGGGTTGTTGGATGGCGAGCGGTTTTGATCCAAGCTTTAACGGAAGCATTAAATTGCTCTGTTGACATACCAGTATGGCTAGCCATGACGAGTTTCACTAAACCTTCCATACCTGATTTTTTCACGCCTTCTAGGTCACCTTTTAGAGCCGATGCAAAAGGCTCTTCCGTTTTCCATTCGGGGTGCTGGCTTGCTTGGGCTTTAATTTGGTCTAAAGCGAAATAAAGTTGAAAATAGACAGGTTTCTCTGCCCATAACGTTCCATCATTATCAAAAGTGGCAATACGCTCACTAACAGGAATGAATTGCATTGAATCAGGGTTAGTCGTTTGTTGAACATATTGAATGATGCCTTTTTTTGTTGCCGTGTCGTTCCATGACGGTAATGGATCAATAGTGTTATTGGCGATAGCGTGATGACTCATAATGGCCACGGTGGCAAGTGTTAATATTCGTAATAGGTTCATAATTTATCCTTAAAACTAGGGAAAACGAAAATAACGCATTAAATATTAGTGTTGAACAAGAGCGATCTAATCTTAGACATAAACATCATAAAAAGGCCTACCATTGCTAGTAGGCCTACGATTAAAATTTTATCTTACTCTATTCACTACAATACTTATTTAGTTGTTGGAGCTTCAGAGAGTTTTTTCATTACATCATCTAGATTAAACGTTGCAGGTGTTTGGCTTGGTGGGAATTCTTTGAAGGTTTCTAAGAATTTCCCGACATAAGCTTGTGCTGGTACGTATAGATATACATGATCCATGACCCAGTCCCAATACGTGTTAGAGGTAACATCGGCTTCTTCATATGGGTCTGAACGTAGGTTAAATAGCTTAGGAGTACGTAATGGCGTGAATGGGTCGGCCCATAACGCTAAAGTACCTTTTGTACGTTGCTCCATGAAAACAATTTTCCAGCTTTCGTAACGAAGCCCGACTAACTGACCGTCATCATTGAAGTAGAAGAATTCTTTACGAGGTGATTCTTTTACTTTGCCAGTTAAGTAAGGTAGTTGGTTATAACCATCTAAGTGAACTTTGAAGGTTTTATTACCGACTTTTTTGCCCTTAAGCAATTCTTCTTTAACTTTGGTCTCACCAGCAACAGCGGCTAGAGTTGGTAACCAGTCAAGTCCGCTCACGATACCATTAGCAATGGTGTCTGGTTTGATGTGGCCAGGCCAACGAATCATAGCAGGAACACGGTAAGCACCTTCCCAGTTAGTGACTTTTTCACTACGGAATGGGCTATTACCAGCATCAGGCCATGTGTTCTTATGAGGGCCATTATCGGTCGTATATAAAACGACGGTATTATCGGCTACGCCTAAATCGTCAAGTTTCTTAAGAATAGCACCGACTTGGTTATCATGCTCAATCATGCCGTCAGCATATTCAGTGCGTGAGTTAAGACCTGGTTTATCACGGTTCTCTTCTTTTACATGGGTACGGAAGTGCATACGAGTTGCGTTCCACCACACAAAGAATGGTTTCTCTGCTTTTACTTGTTTTGCCATGAAGTCCATTGCAGCAGAAGCGGTTTCTTCATCAATGGTTTCCATGCGTTTGCGTGTCAGTGGGCCAGTATCTTCAATTTTACCATCGGCATAAGAATGAATAACACCACGTGGCCCAAATTTCTTTCTAAAATCAGGGTCTTGAGGGTAGTTACGTTGTTCTGGTTCTTCTTCAGCATTTAAGTGATAAAGATTACCAAAGAATTCATCAAAACCATGTTGTGTTGGTAAGAATTCATCGCGATCACCTAAATGGTTTTTACCAAATTGGCCTGTCGCATAGCCAAGAGGTTTTAATAATTGAGCAATGGTGACATCACGATCTTGTAAACCAACATCTGCGCCAGGTAAGCCAACTTTTGCTAAACCGGTGCGTAATGTAGATTGACCTGTAATAAAAGTAGAACGTCCAGCTGTGCAGCTTTGTTCAGCATAGTAATCGGTAAAAATTACACCATCTTTTGCAATTTGGTCGATATTTGGAGTTTGGTAACCCACTAAACCCATTGAATAGGCGGAAATATTGGTTTGGCCAATATCATCACCCATAATAACTAAAATATTGGGTTTGTCGGTTGCCGCAAAAGTACTAAATGAAGCTATGGCTCCACCTAATATGAGAGCTTTTTTTAAAATAGGACGCATGAATCCTCCTGCGCAATTATCCATAAAACATTAAAGATACAAATGTTCACAATCTCGTGCTCTAATGTAAAAAAACAGTAATTATTTCCATGAGCAATATCCGTGTAAATCATTGTTACCTAAAATATTAGTTATTATGAGAAAATAGTTATAATAGTTTGTTTTGTATTATGTGGATCCTAGCCTTTATAAGGCTTGAGAGAGATATTTTTTTGAGAAGATATTTTTGATTATGACGATAAAATAAATTTTATCATTCATCTTTGTTATGTATTTTCTTGGTTTATTCGTAAAACTTTTTTAATAAGAAGCTTTAACAATTATGGTTCTTAATTATTAATATGTAAGTTTATATTGAAAAGAATAATAAGCCTTTAATGTTAAGGCAGAGTTTTTGGGTATTTTAAGTGAAATCTGAAAAGAGTTGATAAACCTATGTTAATATTTTTTAGTTCATTTTTTATAATGTTCAAGTGGTTATGAATGACAATAAATCGTTTTTAATGTTTTGTATGGATAGCAATAAGCAGATGAGGTTTTTGTGAAAAAGTACGGACAATTTTTTTGGTAATAATGGTGCTTTTTAATATATTCAGTATGTCTGTTTATGCGGCAGGTCCTCCTAGTGAGCAATGTGCTAGCTGCCACCAACAGCAAGTTGACGATTGGAAAAAATCCGATCATTTTCATGCGATGGAAAAAGCAACGGTGGTGTCAAGTCTAGGTGAATTCGATGGACGTAGCATTCAATATTTAGGTCAACCGGCGGTATTTCGCGAAGATGAAGAGAAAAAACTTTGGGTTGATTTTGTCGATGAACAGGGTAAAACGCAGAATCTTAATGTGATTTATACTTTTGGTTATCAACCGTTACAACAATATATATTTGATGCAGGAAAGGGGCGTTGGCAATTTATTCCTTTTGCTTGGGATTCTCGTACTCAACAAGAAGGAGGTCAGCGCTGGTTTATCTTACATCCAGGCCAGTCCCCTAATGATACCTTCCACTGGACGCAACCCGGGCAGAACTGGAACCAAATGTGTGCTGATTGTCATGTGACGGATTATAAAAAAAATTATGATGCAGAGACCCAAACCTACCAACCTGAATTTTCGGCGATTAATGTTAGCTGCAATGCGTGTCATGGTGATAATACTAAGCATATTAAATGGGCTAAGGGAGATAAAAGCATTACGAATAAAGGCTATGACGTTAATATTAAAATGCGTACGCCTCTATTCCATAAAGATGTCGATGGTAACATGGTGTCTGTGCAACCTTTAATGGCAAGTAAACAAGTGGATACGTGTGCTAGTTGTCATGTACGCCGAACTCAATTAGAAGATCGCAGTAACCCACAAGATATTGTTAATGCCTTTATGCCATCATTATTAACAGCCGATTTGTATCAACCAGATGGCCAAATTTTAGATGAAGTGTATGTTTGGGGATCTTTTATGCAGAGTAAAATGCATGAAAAAGGAGTTACTTGTAGTAATTGCCATAATCCACATTCAGGCAAGTTAAAGCTACCTGGCAACGATACCTGTACTCAATGCCATACTAAAACTGAATATGATACGGATGCTCACAATAAACATGCTAAGTTTAAGCAAGGTAACCAGTGTGTAGATTGTCATATGCCTGCAACCACCTATATGCAGGTGGATCCAAGACGCGATCACAGCTTTAAAGTGCCTCGCCCCGATTCGACCCTTTTTACGGGGTCGTCGAATGCCTGTAATCAATGTCATGAGGATAAAAGTGCTAATTGGGCAGAAAAAACATTGAAAAGGTGGTATCCGAATAGTCAATATCAAGGCCGTGATCATTTTGCTAATGTGTTTTATCAAGCAGATATTGGCGGGCTTACCTCAAGTACTGAGTTATCTAAGATTGCTCAGGATTCTAATTATTCTGACATCGTACGGGCATCTGCTTTGGAGCGGATGAGCACTTTACCGGATAAGAACGCAATGGTCGCGATTGTACGTGCAGTTAAAATGAATGAACCACTGAAAAAGCTTGGTGCAATCGAAGCAGCACAAAACTTTCCTATTGATCAACGGTGGGGTTTATTGAGCCCTTTATTGAATGATAAAGCGTTATCGGTGCGTACTGAAGCTGCTCGAGTTCTGGCTCCTATTGTGCCTGATTTAGCTCAATCGGCGAAGCTTACGAAAGAAGAGAGAAATAGACTCAACAAAGTGTTGGATGAATATCGCCAAGTTCAAGCCTACCAGAATGATCGTGGTTTCTCTTATGCGGCGTTGGGCAACCTTGCTTTGAATATGCAACAGTTCGATAAGGCAGAAGAAAACTTTAAGAAAGCGATTGAATTGGAGCCTATTTTCATTCCCGCTTATGTCAACTTAGCGGATGTATTCCGAGTTGAAAAGGAAGAGAAAAAAGCGCAAGCAACGTTGGATCAAGGATTGGTTCTTTTCCCTAAGAATGCGTCATTACACTACGCTAAAGCAATGAGCTATATACGTGATGGGCAGAAGCCTAAAGCAGTAGAGTCTTTGCGTAATGCTACTATTTATGCTGCTGATAATATGCAATACCACTATACCTATTCTTTACTCTTAAAAGATCAAGGGAAGCGAAAAGAAGCAATATATGAATTGGTTGAGGCTTATAAGTTAGCCCCGAATAATCCCGAGTTAATTTATGCCATTTCTCAATCTTATGCTGAGATGAAAGATTATGCTTTGGCCTTAGAGTATGCGAAGAAGTTACAGCAACTTTTACCTAGGAACCCTCAAGTGGATGCGTTTGTGGATCAATTAATGAAATTGAACCAAGGTTAGTTTTTGGTGTTGCACGATAAAAAATGCACGCTGTTCAGCGTGCATTTTTATTTTGTTGAGTGAATATTATGTTTCACTATTTTAAATCAAAGCGATCTAATTCCATGACTTTTGTCCATGCTTTAACGAAGTCTTGAACGAATTTTTCTTTCGCATCAGCAGAGGCATACACTTCCGCGACGGCGCGAAGTTGTGAATTCGAGCCAAAGACGAGATCGGCACGCGTGGCTTGCCATTTTTCTTTTCCCGTTTTGCGATCCATTCCCTGGTAGATTTTCTTATCATCACCAATTGCTTGCCACTCGGTATTCATATCAAGTAAGTTCACAAAGAAATCATTGCTTAAGGTTTCTTTTTTATCGGTGAAGATGCCGTAACCCGTTTGAGCATAGTTGGTGCCTAGTGCACGTAAACCACCGACAAGAACGGTCATTTCTGGTGCCGTTAACGTTAATAGTTGTGCTCTATCAACAAGTAAGTACTCTGCCGGTACTCTAGATTTGCTATTTTCATAGTTACGGAAACCATCGGCAACCGGGTTTAAGTACTCGAAAGATTCCACTTCGGTTTGTTCTTGAGTAGCATCAGTTCGGCCGGCTTGGAATGGAACATCTACATCCATTCCTGCATTTCTCGCGGCGTGTTCAACCGCTGCGTTACCAGCAAGTACAAGAACATCGGCAAATGATACTTGTTTACCACCTGATTGTGCTTGGTTGAATTGTCCTTGAATTTCTTCCAGTTTCTCTAGTACTTTGGCGAGGTGTACTGGCTGGTTCACTTCCCAATCTTTTTGCGGAGCAAGACGAATACGAGCACCGTTTACTCCACCACGCATATCCGAACCTCTGAATGTTGAGGCAGCAGCCCACGCGGTTGAAGCGAGATCTGAAACAGGCAAACCAGAGGCCAGCAGTTGTTTCTTCAATTCGGCCTCATCAGATTTATCTATTAGAGGGTGCTTCACTTCTGGGATCGGATCTTGCCAAATTAAATCTTCGGCAGGTACTTCTTGTCCTAAGTAACGCGCTTTTGGCCCCATGTCGCGATGGGTTAGTTTAAACCATGCACGGGCAAACGCTTCTTGGAATTCCAGCGGGTTTTTCATGAAGCGACGAGAGATTTTTTCATACTCAGGATCAAAACGTAATGATAGATCGGTGGTTAGCATGGTCGGTTTATGCTTCTTACCCGCTTCAAATGCATCCGGTACATTTTCATCGTCAGTTTTTGCAACCCATTGCCAAGCACCTGCAGGGCTCTTCACTAGATCCCATTCGTAGTTGAATAAATTTTCTAGGAAGTAGTAGCTCCATTTGGTCGGGGTTTGTGTCCAAGTGACTTCTAAACCACTGCCGATCGCATCGCCTGCTTTACCTGAGCCGTAGGTACTTTTCCAGCCTAACCCTTGCTGCTCAATACCTGCTGCTTCTGGATCGGCGCCTACGTGTGCGGCATCACCGGCACCATGCGTTTTACCGAAAGTATGACCACCTGCAATTAAGGCAACGGTTTCTTCATCATTCATTGCCATACGAGCGAAGGTATCACGGATATCGTGTGCTGCGAGTAGTGGATCTGGTTTGCCACCTGGACCTTCTGGGTTTACATAGATTAAGCCCATTTGAACCGCGGCAAGGGGATCGTCTAAATCACGATCGCCAGAGTAGCGTTGGTCATCTTCAAGCCATGTGGTTTCTTGGCCCCAGTAAACGTCTTGCTCTGGTTCCCAAACATCTTTACGACCACCGGCAAAACCGAAAGTTTTAAAACCCATAGATTCTAGAGCAACGTTACCCGTTAGGATAAATAGATCTGCCCACGATATTTTTTTGCCATATTTTTGTTTAATAGGCCAAAGTAGGCGACGAGCTTTATCTAAGTTAACATTATCTGGCCAGCTGTTTAGAGGGGCAAAACGTTGTTGGCCTGTACCGCCACCACCACGACCATCTTGTACGCGGTAAGTACCAGCACTGTGCCAAGCCATACGAATGAACAGAGGACCATAATGTCCAAAATCGGCAGGCCACCAATCTTGAGAATCGGTCATTAATTCATGAAGATCTTTTTTGATGGATTTTAAATCGAGTGAGAGAAACTCTTTTTCATAATCGAAAGTAGAATCCATTGGATCGGACTTTGCATTTTGTTGATGAAGGATGGAAAGATCGAGTTGATTAGGCCACCAGTCTTTATTTTTTGTGCCGGTTGCTGCGGTTTTCGCTGCGCTATGAAACGGGCATTTTGATTCATTTGACATAGGTATACTCCCTGCATTTTGATATTGCTCTTTGATTCATTCAAATTACTCCTGATTCAGTGTCGTGACCAATCGGAATTACCGATAAAACTCATAGGTTATTCTTTATTTATATTATGGTTTTTTGTATTAGACCGTTTTTATTCATAACATTGATTACTAGCTTAGCGTAAATTGGTTACAATACGGGTTCTATTTAAAAGTTTGAGAAATTCGATGTCATTTTCGACGCTGGGATTAGACCCTTTAATACAAAAAGCTATTACCGAACTTGGTTATAACAAACCAACTGATATCCAAAGCAAAGCGATCCCGTTTGTTTTACGAGGTGAAAACCTGATAGCAGCGGCGCAAACGGGTACTGGTAAAACTGCCAGTTTTGTATTACCTATTTTAGAATTACTTCGCCAAGGTGAAACTCAGCGAAAAAAACGCATTCGAGCCTTAATTTTAGTGCCTACTCGAGAGTTAGCGATTCAAGTAGAAGAAAACATTCAAGCCTATGGTAAATACTTGGAGCTATCATCACTTGCTATGTACGGTGGTGTCGATTACGCACCACAGAAACAAGCCTTGCTTGATGGTGTTGATATTTTAGTCGCAACACCGGGCCGTTTGATTGATTTATATGGCCAGCATTCGGTACACTTTGATGAAGTTGAAATGTTGGTATTAGATGAAGCCGACCGAATGCTCGACATGGGTTTCATTGAAGACATCAATAAAATTTTAGCGCGCTTGCCTGAAAATATTCAGAATTTATTATTCTCTGCGACGTTATCAAACCCAGTGAGAGAATTAGCTCGTACGGCGGTGAGTAATGCGACGGAAATTTCTATCGCTAAGCACAGTGCGTCTAAAGATTCGATTAACCAATATATGATTACGGTAGATAAGGATAAAAAATCAGCCTTATTGACGCATTTATTAACTGAGCGAGATTGGGCTCAGGTACTTATCTTCATTGGCACTAAGCATGGTGCGGCTAAATTAGTGTCACAGCTTGAAAAACGAGGCATTGCGGCTGAAGCCATTCATAGTGGGCGAAATCAAGCGTCACGTGCACGCGTATTAGATGAATTTAAAGCAGGAACGGTGAAGTATCTAGTGGCAACTGGAGTGGCTGCACGTGGTATTGATATCGATGATTTACCGTGTGTCATCAACTACGATTTACCTTTTCCTGCCGATGATTATGTACACCGAATTGGTCGAACGGGTCGTGCTGGTTCAAAAGGTGAGGCGGTATCACTCGTTTCTCGTGATGATTTTAAAAATTTATGTATGATTGAAAGTCGTTTAGGACATTTGATCAAACGCGAAACGGTCGAAGGTTTCACGCCGATTAAAGATGTGCCCATTTCAGTATTAAATTATGTGCCAAAGCATAAAAGGCACTCGAAAGAGTCTTAATTTTAATTCTCGGTGATTGAAATAATCGTCACTTTTACAATAAACGCCATGCGATTAACATCGTGTGGCGTTTTTTAATGTCGGTTTGGTTATTGCCTTAATCATCTGTTTTGTCTGCGGGTATAATCGACAGTTTAGCGCCTGCTTCTAGTACGCCTTTGCGATCATCTGGGTTGTATAAGGCGCAGCTTTCTAATGATAAACAACCACAGTTAATACAACTGCCCAATTGAGTTTTCAGGGCTTTTAGACTTTGAATTTTTTGAGTTAATTGGTGTTGCCAACTTTGCGCTAGTTCTTCCCACTCTTCTTTTTTTGGTGCTCGGTGTTTAGGTAAGTGAGACAGTTGATTGGCTATTTCTTGCAAACTTAATCCCACATTCTGCGCCGCTTTAATGACCGCGATTCGACGAAGAATTTGTCTTGGGTAACGCCGTTGATTTCCAGCATTTCGGCTACTGTAAATTAGCCCTTTTTGTTCATAAAAATGTAAGGTAGCTACGCTTATTCCTGCACGTTTAGCGACTTTTCCAACACTCATGTCCATGTTCTTCACCCGATAAAATGTTTACCGTTGTTATTGATCTGTGATTTTAGTATTACAAACAATAAAAGCTAACCTTAACTTTAGGTTGAGTCTATCTTAAATATGATGACTTAAACATCTCAACTTAAAACATGGCCAAAAAACACGGTGACATAAGAGTATGAGTGGAATACTTTTTAATGACTACATTATTGACGCCCATATTATTGATTCATGTGTTTTTTCAGGGCCTGATTAAAGACATTTACTTTTTGTTGTAAGTACTTGCGATGGCTATACATGGCATTTACTGGGTAGGAGCCGAAGTCATAATCAGATAGCAGTTGCTGTAATTGACCAGTTTTTAAAAAAGGGTCAACCGCAAAATCTGGGCTGATGGTGAATAGATTACCGTGAACAGCAAGTCGGGCAGACGCTAATGCATTATTGACGGAAATAATGGACTGGATTGGGAACGAAAAAGATTCCCCTTCTTTGTAGCAACGCCTTAAGCTACGGCCTTTGTGGTTCGTATCGTAGACGGCAGGTAAAGAGCTTAATTCTTGTGGCACCTGTGGCATGCCATGTTGTTCAATAAAAGTGGGTGAAGCGCATGCTTTTAATGTCATTAATCCAACTGGCACGGCAATGAGGTCGGAGTCTTCTAATTGACCGATACGAATGGCGAGATCGTAACCTTCGGATACCAGATCAACAAAACGATCGTTGAGCACAACATCTATTTTTATGTTGGGATGAACGTTGATAAATTCGGCAACAAATGGCATTAGTACGCATTCACCAAATGTGGTGGGGGCGCTGATGCGTAAACGCCCAGCAATTTGTTGTTGATCGTTCTTTAAACTCACTTCCACCATCGAGATATCATCTAATATTCGTTTGGCTTGTTCATAGTAGGCTTTGCCGGCTTCAGTGAGCTGTATTCCTCGGGTTGAGCGATGAATAAGTCTTACCTGTAATTCACTTTCTAATTGAGAAACATGAGTACTCATTAGTGCTTTAGTTTTACTTAGATGTTGAGCTGCAGCGGTGTAAGATCCTTTTTCAGCAACATGAACAAAACTATTCATAACATTTAATTTATCCATTTTGTCTCCCTGTACTTATTTGCCTTTTACTAGCTGAACTTTATTCAATCGATTTGGTCAATATTACGCTGTTCAATAATTTTGAACAATGTGTTCATTGTTTACTATATTGTTAATTAAAAGTAATGGTAGCAAACTTACCTCATCGAATAATTGAAGAGCGAACGAGGTAAATGAGATGACAATGGCTCCTGCGATGTTTGTTGGTCATGGCTCGCCTATGTTTGCGATTGAGCAAAGTTATGCAAGACAATTGTTAGAACAGCATCAATCAAACTTTCAAAATATTAAAGCGACTGTTGTACTTTCTGCCCATTGGAATACGCGTGGTTATACGGCAATTTCAACCGATGCTCAGATGCAAACGATTCATGATTTTGGTGGTTTTCCAACGGCGTTATATCAATTGCAATACCCTGCTCGAGGAAATCCAGCATTGTCTCTGCAGATCCAGCAATGTTTGGTTGCGAAGGGGGTTGATGTTCAGTTGCAATCAAACAGAGGCTTAGATCATGGCGCTTGGGTACCACTAATGCACTTAGTCCCTAATGCGAGTGTGCCAGTGATTCAGGTGTCGTTAGATGTAACCGCTAGCCCACAGCAAGTGTTTCGATTAGGTCAATGTTTAGCTCACTTTCGTCAGCAAGGAATTGCAATCGTCGGCTCAGGTTCGATAACCCATAATCTGGCTGATGTGAAAGCTAGCCATGATAACGCAGCACACTATGCGCAACGTTTTGAAAGCTGGGTGCGTTCACAAGTGGAACAAAATAATGGAGAGGCTTTAATAGCTGCGGCTGATTTACATCCTGATTTTTATCAAGCGCATCCAAGTGCAGAGCATTATTACCCATTACTGTTTGCCTTAGGGGCAAGCCAAAGTAATGACCAACTTAAGATTTTGAAGGGTGGAATTAAATACCACGCTTTATCAATGGAATCGTATTTGTGGGCTTAGCTTAATGACTAAATGTTTAATAACTAACTGTTTAGTAGCTAACCCAAATTATTTAAACGTAAGGAAAAAATTATGTCTTTATTACAACGCATTGTGAAATCAAACACAGGCTCTACAAACGCAAGCTTTGCACCTTTAATACTACGTATACCGACGGGCATTATTTTAATGGCGCACGGTAGCCAAAAGTTATTTGGTTGGTTTGGTGGTGGCGGGCTTGAAGGAACTGGACAATTCATGGCATCACTTGGACTTAGCCCTGGTGAATTAATGGCATTTTTAGCTGGCTCTGGTGAGTTCTTTGGTGGTTTATTGATTTTATTAGGCTTGCTGACTCGCCCTGCTGCTGCGGTAGTTGCTTTTACGATGGTGGTAGCGATTGTTTCTGTCCACTTACCTAATGGTTTGTTCCTTGCCAATGGTGGCTATGAATTTGGTTTGGCATTATTGGCTATTGCTGTTTCCTTGGTTTTTTCAGGCTCAGGACGTGTAGGGATAGATAACCTTATTTTTAAAAAATTGAAAGGTTAGTATATTTCGTCTAGCGCCATCAAAAAAATAGTTGTGTTTTTATAAAGGATGCCCAATGAGATATTGGGCATTTTCTTGTCTTAAATATAGTCTTGAATATTGTCGACAGTGAAAGATGGCGTACAATGGGGTTATCTAATTATTTTAAGAGCTGGAAAATGGAACTCACCCAAGCCTTGCAACAAATTCAACCTTCTTATATTCGTGAAATCTTAAGTGATGCTCAAGCTCCAGGTGTTATTTCTTTAGCGGGGGGGTTACCTGATGGAAATACGTTTCCGATTAGTTTAATGGAACGGTCATTAACGTCATTGCCTGAACGTCCTGCTTTATTTCAATATGGTCATACAGCTGGTTTCGCGCCACTTTTAGATTACTTTCGTAAGCAATATCAGTTACTCGATCACCATCAAGCTTTAGTCTGTACCGGCTCTCAACAAGGGTTGGATCTGATTGCTCGCGCTTTTGTTAATCCTGATGATAAAGTTGTGATGGAAGCACCAAGTTATCTTGGCGCATTGCAAGTCTTTGGTTTGGCTCAAGCCAATGTGATCAGCGTGTCACAACAAGCGGATGGCCCCAATCTTGAAGAATTAGAAGCCTGTTTTGCCCATCAAGCACCAAAGTTATTCTATGCCGTGCCAGATTTTCATAACCCAACAGGCGTGTCTTGGTCTTTAGCGGTGCGTCAGAAAGTCGCTCAGTTATGTCAGCAATATGGCGTAACCTTAGTGGAAGATGTGCCTTACCGCGAATTACGTTTTAAAGGTGAGATGTTGCCTTTAGTCTCAAGCTTTTGCCCAGACCAAGCTTTAGTGTTGCGTTCGTATTCTAAAATTGCCGCTCCAGGTATGCGCATGGGGGTGGTGACAGGTAAAGAAGAGTGGATTACACCACTTATTAAAGTAAAACAGTGCGCCGATTTACACTCAAGTGTACCGATGCAGGCTGTCTTATTGGATCTTCTTCAGCATCCAAATTTTGATCAACACATTGTAACGCTTCGGTCTATTTATCAAGAACGTTACCAATGCCTTGCCGAACAACTTCGCGGTAAATTGCCCCAAGGTTGCGCGTTTAATGAAGTAGAAGGCGGTATGTTTATTTGGGTGACAGTCCCTGAGTGTGATGATTTTGCTTTAGCCAAAGCGGCATTAAAAAATAAAGTGGCGGTTGTTCCAAGCACTGTGTTCTACCAGCAAGGTGAAAAAATCACTCCGGCACTACGCCTTAACTTCACCAATGCCACGGTTGAAGAACTCGCGGAAGCGGTTGACCGTTTAGTAACAGTGATTAAATCTGAGTGTGGTGTTATGTAGATACTCGCTGCCAAAAAATTGAAGGCCAAGACATTATGCTCTTGGCCTTTTTATTAAAGGGTATTAAGGAATTGATTAATTTGGGGACGATGTTCTATAACTGAAAAATCCTGTGGGCAAGTGCAATATAAGAATGAATGATAATGCATGCCTAAATGCTGAGCAGTAAGCCGGACTGGCTCGGAAAAGCATGAAGGAGGTATCGGATCACAACCAGTTGCGATGAGTGATACTTTTTTGCCTTTTAGTAAACGGCCTATTTCTTTTTCTATAGAGATAAGATCCGATAGGCGATCAAAAAAGACTTTCATTTGCGCTGACATAGAATACCAATACATTGGCGTTGCAAAAATTAGGTGATTAGCTTGAAGTATTGAATGTATTAAAGGTAAAAAATCGTCATTTTTATTGTGGTGAGCATAATCATAGAATGAGAAGTTGAAATCATTTAAATCAAAGATCTTTGCTGATAAATTATTAGAAATAGTATTGACCAGTTGACGGGTATTACCATCGCCATTGGATGACCCAAAAATGATAGCCGTTGCCATGTTGTATCCTTATTGTGTGAGTTTAAATCACCTACACAATAAATCCTCAAGCTAACTTGAGGACAAGTACTATCTTGATAATAAAATCCTTTTTACACCGTCATTATCCCTTTTAATGTGGTTACTGCTTGCCCACTTAATTTAACTCTTTGGTTGTCTAACATTTCAATTTTAACTTCACCGCCACGCTGCGACGCTTGATAACCTATTAATTTGTCTTTCTTGAGTTCAGCAGACCAATAAGCCGCTAAAGCACAATGAGCAGAACCGGTAACGGGATCTTCGTTGACACCAGCCCAAGGGGCAAAATAACGAGAAATAAAGTCATATTGAGAGTCATTTGAAAGGGCAGTAATCACAACGCCTCGACCCGTTAGTTGCTTTAAACCATCAAAATTAGGTTGTAATCTTTTGAGTACTTCAACTTGTTTAATGACAATAAAATCTTTGGTATCAAAACGTCCAACTGTGATCACGTCTTTATTAGAAATACCTAAATAAGCCAGCATTTCTTCATTTATAGGCGTATTGAGTGTTAACGGTGCCAAGGGGAAGTCCATGGCAATATCGTGTTCGGAAAAATACACCGTTAATGGTCCTGATTTAGTTTGAAAAGTGACTTCATCACCTATCTTCATTTTTCCTTGTTGCAGCAGAACATGTGCCGTCGCTAGTGTGCCATGACCACATAGATTGACTTCAATTTTGGGGGTAAACCAACGCAAGTTCATATCATCTAAAGACAGGAAAGCGGTTTCCGATATCGCCATTTCTCCGGCAATCGATAACATTAAAGCTTCACTTAGGCCCTTATTGGTAATACACACACCGGCAGGATTACCTTTAAATGGAGTATGGGTAAATGCATCAGCTTGGTAGATTTCTAAGAGCATAATAAACCTAAGGTGGCAAGAGTAAGGTAAAATAAAATAGTGGTTGGTTTCGTAAAAGAAAAATTAGAGTAACCAATGAATACCGCTACTCTATTGATGCTTCAGATTTAGTCTTGAATTCGCTCAGCCAAGTCTTTGTCATTGAAAATCACAAGGAATCTATCCCAGTGATTAGACTAATACATCCACTCGTTACTGTCGAGTGATGGAGTTTTTCCATGTCATTTTTTCTTTTGGATTAAACGATTTTCCAAAGCATAAACGTCCGAATGAATAAGCTTGATTTGCAATAAAAGGCTTTTATAAAAGAGCAAAATTTTCTTAGTATATAGGTTGGACTTAACTCTAAGGAAAGATCTTTTATGCTAAAGATTCGGTTTGCCCTCAGAATAAAAAATCAATGGATAGACAGGCATGTATATACTTGAGTTAGCGTCATTTTTTGAGTAGCGTTAACTCAATAATCCCTCACATTAAGGAAAATATATAGCTCATTCTCATGGACATGATCACGGGCACTCCCACGGTCATCATCACCATTCGCCAGATGACAGCATGGGTAAATTGCTCTTCGCTATCATTATTAATATTGCGTTAACCGTTGTCCAAGTTATTGGCGGAATTCTGTCTGGTAGTTTATCGCTATTAGCTGATGCTTTACATAATCTCAGTGATGCTGGAGCCTTGATTGTTGCGGTTATTGCGAGAAAAGTCGGCAATAAATCAGCATCAAATACCATGAGTTATGGCTATAAACGAGCTGAAATCATTGGTGTGCTGATCAATAGTACGACCTTGATTGTGGTCGGTGTGTATTTGATTTTTGAATCATTTAATCGCTATTTAAACCCCGAACCAATTGATGGTTGGATTGTGATTGGCGTTGCAGGTGTTGCGCTTATCATCGACTTAGCAACCGCTTTTCTTACCTTCACTAGTGGCGCAAAGGATAATATGAATATCCGCGCAGCTTTTATTCATAATGTGTCTGATGCGATGGCGTCTGTTGTTGTTATCATTGCAGGGACATTCATTATTTTATATCAATGGTATGTGATTGATTTAATTGCCACGATTGGTATTTCTATTTACGTTATTTATCACGGCATTTTGCTATTAAAACAAAGTATTTTAATCATTATGCAAGCGGTGCCTTCTCATATCGATATTGAAAAAATGAAACAACAGCTCAATGTGATTGAAGGCGTTGAAGACCTTTCTCATTTTCATGTATGGCAGCTTGATGATAAAAAATATTTTTTTGAAGGCCACGCTAAGTTAAATACCACTGACAGTGAAACAGTCAAAAATTCGATTAAAGCTTTTTTACATGATGAATATGAAATTAAGCACAGCACCATTGAAACAACTCAAATGTTGGAAGCGGATCAGAATCTAGATCCTCTAAAATGAGTCTGATGTAAATCGTGCATGACGCGCTTCTGCCATTGTGCAATCAGTTTGAAGCATAAGATCAGTAAGCGTGATATCGGGATTATTGCTAATTAAACGTTCTAATATAGCCACTTTAGATTCAGGTTTTGTCTGGGTGGCTATGAGGCTCTCATCGATTTTCTTAATCAAAAATGCCATTGGTTCAGCATCAGATTGACGTAATGTAACCAATAAAGACATGACTGATTCAATAGCACCTTCAAGCTGCCAATGCCTAGAACGACGAATACGATTGAGCTTACACCCAGATTCGATGGCCAGTTGTTTCGCATGTTTAGCTTGTTCACCACCAATGCGATGGATGAATGAGGGAAGTTGAATACAGATCATGCCAGTATGATAAAGAAAAACGCTCATGATGACGATGGGCGTTTTCAATATTTGGCTTAGTGTTGATAAATTTTGGTATTAATAGCGCTTGTTATCAAGAGCGAGTGTTATTAATAGAAAGTGTTATCAGTAGAGTGTGCTATCAACCCCAATGTAATATTTTCCAAGGCTTCCCTTTCGCTTGTTCTAGTAGACGTTCACATGGATTCACTAAATAAGAAAAATCGGCGTATTCACATAAAGGTAAATCGTTGATGGAATCAGTGTAAAAATGCACTTCTGAAAATGATTCACTTTGTTGGTCACACCATTGCTGTAAGCGAGTGACTTTACCTTGCTGATAGCTAGGCGTTCCCAGAATGGTTGGCGTGAACTGATTATCTTTTTCCACTAAATCAATACCAATTGCATATTGAATGCCAATACGTTTTGCTACTGCAGCCACGAGAAAAGTCACGGATGCCGAGATGATTAACATGGCACGTTGCTGTTGGTGAAGTTGCTCAATTAAGGTGTTGGCTTGCGGAAAGATTTTTGACAGTATTTTTTCTTCCACACATTGATCGGCCAATTGTGACACTTGTTCAACGCTCAAATGGCGGATAGGCTCAATCGAAAAATTTAAATATTCTTTTATATCGAGCTTACCTTTTGCATATAAACCCATCAATCTTTTGTCTTCAGCAATAAAATTTGGATTGGTTGCTATTTTTTGTTCAACCAAAAATTCATGCCACAGCATCGCACAATCAGCATTGATTAAAGTTTCATCCATATCAAAGACATACAGAGGTTTGGTCATGTTTAGGCTCTCACTGGTTGAATTTCATTAAGATTAAAGCGCAGATTCAGTTGTTGGCCATTAGCCAGTAATCGTTCAGATGAGCGATTTAATAAATCGACAGTTAATTCGCAATCACGGCAGCTTTCCAGAGCAACTTGGTAGCGAATAACATTACCAAGTAGTTGATGACTTCGTATTTTAGCCGTTAAAGGTACGGAGATGTGTTTGGGATAATGCCGACCTTTTTCTTCCACGTAAATGGATTCAGGGCGGATGGCGATTTTTTCTGTCGTATCAATATTGAATAGCTGCTTTGCGTGTTGAGCTGCCATTAAGTTGTAATGGCCCATGAACCCTGCCACAAATTCATTGGCTGGCTGGGTGTAAATTTCTTCTGGGCTGCCTTGTTGAACAATCTCACCATTATTCATTAAAAAGATTCGATCAGACATGATCATGGCTTCTTCTTGATCATGTGTGACGAAAATAGTGGTGAGGTTGAGCTCTTTTTGAATCTCTCTAATTTGTTGCCTTAAGCGCTTGCGAATTTTGGCATCAAGGGCTGAAAGTGGTTCATCGAGTAATAAAATACGAGGTTTAACCACTAAGGCGCGAGCCAATGCGACACGTTGTCTTTGGCCGCCTGATAACTGATGCGGATAATGTTGTTCTTTACCGGCTAGGTCGACTAATTGAATGATTTTAGCCACTTCTTTCTTGATGTTCTCGGATGAGAGCTTTTTCATTTTCAAACCAAAGGCAATATTGTTTTCAACCGTCATATTGGGGAAGAGCGCGTAAGATTGAAATACCATGCCAATACCACGTTCTTGTGGCGTTTGATGCGTAATATCTTCTCCATCTACATGAATGCTGCCCCCATCAATTGGATTTAAACCGGCTAAGCTTCTTAATAACGTCGATTTTCCGCAACCACTGGGGCCAAGTAGCGTTATAAATTCACCTTGTTTGATTGAACATTCAATTCCCTCAAATACGGTATTAGAACCAAAGCGTTTGGTGAGTTGTGAGATATTAACGTAATGATTATTTTGATCGATATTCATGATGATGTTCCTTGGCTAAAACGACTGGCAAGCCAAGTCAGTACAAAGATAAATAAGAAATAGGTCATGACTAGAGCTGAGGTAAAATGTCCGCTCGTTTGACGCATATTGTAGAGGTAAATCTGCATGGTTTCATAACGGGTTCCGACCAGAATGTTGGCAAACACAAATTCACCTAACAAAAAAGAAAATGAGATAAATAGAGAGGCGAGTAACCCTTTTTTCAAATTGGGTAGAATAACCAGTAAGAATGCTTTGAATGTACTTGCGCCAAGTAAATGAGCTGCATCCATTAAGTCGTGTAAATGAATAGCGCTAAAGTTGTTGGAAATGGCTCGGTACATAAATGGTAAAGCGATAGTGAAATAGGTACCAATTAAAATCCAAGGCGTACCTACTAAAGGAATGGCGCTGTCGGAATACAATTGCAGCAAGCCAACCGATGACACCACGGGAGGAACCGCAAAAGGCAACAAGATTAAAATATTCATGACTTTATCGAGTTTAGGGTAGTAATAAAACACCACAAAAATAGTTGGTAGAATTAATACTACGCTGAGAACTAATGCGCTAATTCCTAATACTAAAGAGCGCCCGAATGCTGCGATAAATCGCTCGTCAGTGAGCAGTTTGATATACCAGTCGAACGTTAAGCCTCTGGGTAAAATAGTGGCACCCCAACTGGATGAAACAGAATAAAGCAGGGTCGCCAGTATCGGTAATATCATGATGCCAACAATGCCATACACTATAAATTTATGGGAAAGTGGTGAGTGATTAGCCTTTTGCATGATAGCTCCTTGAAATCAGCCATTGGTTAATCAGAGTGATAAACGCAAGCAGTGCCAATAGCACGACTGAAATTGCTGCCGCTAAATTCGGTTCCAGAAATAAATCACCCGACACCAAACTCGCAATACGAATGGTGATCAAGTTGTAGTTACCACCAGTTAAAGCATAAACACTGGCGTAGGCTCCGATGGCATTGGCAATCAGGATGATTAAAGTACCGAGCAATGCTGGCGCTAATACAGGCAAGGCAATGTGGAACCAATATTGATAGGTTTTAGCCCCCAGTAGAGCCGCGGCTTCTTTCCAATCACTTTTTAAGCTATCAAAAGCAGGGTAGAGTAGCAGAATTGCTAGTGGGATTTGAAAATACACATAAATGGTGAGTAATCCCCATTTACCGTAGAGATTAAAGTCATCAATTAAGCCGTATTTTTTTAGTAATAAAGTGAACGCGCCATTCACACCTAGAATAATGATGAATGCGAAAGCCAGTGGTACGCCTGAGAAATTACTGCTCATATTGGTGAAGGCAATGACGCCGTTACGAATTTTGTTATCAAGGTGCCGAAGTGAGGAAACCAATAGGGCGGCAATGAGCAAACCCAATATGCTCGACCAAGAGGAAAGCCAAATACTATTGCTAAAGCCTTGTAGCATAAATTTGGAATTCAGCACTTCATGGTAGTTATCTAACGACCATTCTCCATCGTAGATAAAGCTATTAATGACAACCCAGATCATTGGCGCAATTTGGAATAAATAGAAAAACACCCCAAAAGGGATGAACCATAAAGCGGGTTTTAGATGCCCTAACCAAGTTAGGACGTATGATTTTGTTTCTTTCATTTGATGGTTATCTTTGGTTTGTGACGTGATAGATGGATTATTCATATTCGGTCACTGTTTGTATTAAAACTGCTTATGTTCATCCCCATTATCCTTCTTGTGTGAGCAAGCTGCTTTCTGGAAACAGTTGTGGGAAATAGGGTTTGTTATGTTTAAGTCCAAGAAGTTGGCAAACACTGCCACAGATTTCAGTTTGCTTGATCTCAACTGGAAGGACGCCACTGCTTTGATGTGAAAAAGCATCACCAATAACAAACAAAGGAACTTCTCGCTCCTCTGGTAAGATCCCACCATGAGATAAGTCGTTATTCATCCCGTGATCGCTCGTTACCATGACTTGATAGCCATCACTAATCCAAGCATCTATGTAGGTGGATAGATGAATATCCGCTCCACGAGCACAATTACGGTATTGGCGAGAATCTAAGCCAAACTTATGACCTGTATCGTCAATATTCATTGGATGGATTAGTAGAAAATCCGGTTGATAAGTACGGCGTAAATACTCCGCATCCAGAAAGAGTGCTTCATCTGGGTAGTGATCCCAATGATAAAAGCAACCATGTTGAATATTCATCGATTCATTATGAGTAAATCGATCGCGTACAGCATCATACGGAGCTTGGTTATACAGTTCACTTACCCAATGATAAGCGGCGGCGGCAGTCACTTTTCCTTGCTGTTTCGCTAGGCTGAAAATAGATTCATGATGAGATAAACGAACAATCTGATTATTTACAATTCCGCTATCTACAGGGCGAACACCGGTTAACAAACATTCATACAGTGGGCGAGACATAGAAGGAAGCTCGCTTTGTAATGGATATAACGTGGCTCGGTTCTGCTCAATTAAACCATTTAAATAGCCCATACAATCATGGGCTACTTGGTAATTGAGGCCATCGAGAACCACTAAGATGACCTTATTTTTCATAATATTTAACTTCTTTAATTGGGTATTATTGTTGGTTAATTAACACTTCTTCTTGCCATTGACGGGGCAATTGACGAGCGGATTTTTCCCATGCAGCAAAGTCGCCTACAGGGTGAACGTTGCGGTATTGAGAGTTAGGCAGTAGCTTGTCTTGAATTGACTTCGGCAGTACGACATCGCTGCGAATAGGGCGGGCATAGCCTTCTGCAAGGTTGATTTGCCCTTTATCACTGAAGATGTATTCACGCGCTAGCTTCGCAGCGTTAGGGTTTTTTGCGTATTTATTGATGATGGTGGTGTAGCCCGAAATGACCGAACCATCTTGCGGAATGCTAACGGTAAAGCGGCTACGTTCAATTTGGTCGCGGTAATTCAGTGCGTTGAAATCCCACATTATCGCGACTTCTACTTCGCCTTTTTCAAGATTGGCGACACCAGGATCGGTAAACGATAAGCGGCCTTCTTTAGCTAGCTTGGCAAAAAATTCAATCGCAGGTTTCAAGTTTTTCTCATTGCCACCTTTTGCAAAAGCGGCGGCTAGAACGGCATTGTTCGCTTGAGCGGCAACACCCACATCACCGACACTGACTTTGTAATCTCCTTTTAGTAGATCATCCCAAGTTTTCGGTGGGTTTTTAACAAGGTTATTATTGGAAATAAACGCAATGGTACCGGTGTAAGCTAATGCCCAATGGCCTTCTTTATCTTTCGCCCAATCTGGAATGCTATCCCATGTAGTGGGTTTATACGGTTGGGTCACGCCTTTTTTAACCGCAGTACGAGCGAATGCAAAACCGACATCACCGATATCCGCTGTTGCATTATTTTTTTCAGCTTCAAACTTTGCGATTTCTTGCGCCGAACTCATGTCGGTATCTTGATGTTTTAAACCGTAGTTCTTGGCTAAATCTTGCCATGTGCCTTTCCAGTTGGCCCATGTGTCTGGCATGCCAATACTGTAAACTTGGCCTTCTTTTTTCGCCGCTTCTACTAAAGGTTGAATAGATGAATTGTCGGCAAATGCATGTGCAGAAAATAATGCTGCAATTAACGTAGTGCTGGTTAGCAAGCGTTTCATAAAGTCGATTCCTTTGGACTAGGTCAGTAAGTTCATTACGTATCCTAATGGCGAAATATGACGCTTTGTGGGCAGTTATCTTTCAATTTTTGGGTATTTTAATGGCAGTTTTATTTCAATTATTGATGTTTTAATCATCATGGTGATTGTCATCTTGTTGTTATAAAAACGTTTTACCCTATCGAAATAAATGACTGGACTAGATCAAGATAATGACGATAGCAATGGAAAGAGCCCCAACACGGTTAGCGATGATAAAGAACACGTTAAGAGAAAGAGTGGCTTCAGGGGTCATCGGGCATCGAAGTAAATTACCTTCAGAGCGTGAGCTAAGCGAATTATTCAATACGACAAGGATCACGATTAAAGATGCTTTGATCTCATTGGAAACGGAAGGACTTATCTATCGTGAAGAAAGAAAGGGGTGGTATGTGTCACCTCCTCGGGTTCGTTATAATCCTTTATCTCGTAGTCATTTTGAAAAGATGGTGACCGAACAGCACCGCCAGGCTCGAACAGTGTTACTACAAGTAAAAACAGAAATTGCTAATGGGGAGCAGGCGAAAGCGCTTGGTATTGATTCTATTTGTCCAATCCATATTATTGAACGGTTACGCTATATTGATGATCGTGCTGTGTTGTTTGTTGAAAATTGCTTAAAAGTAGATTTGTTTCCCGAGATCTTAAAGTATGGCCTCACGACATCATTAACTCGTTTATTTACCGAACAATATGGTTACCATACACATCGTTCTCGATTCGAGGTAATCCCAACGTCTGCGCCCAAACATGTCGCAAAATCGTTAGGTTTGGTTGAAGGGCAACCCATCTTAAAAATCTGCCGTATCAACTATAAACAAGACGGAGAATTGATGGATTGCGAGTTTGAATATTGGCGACCAGATGCTGTGATGATCAGCATTGACAGCGAGGGGTAGCTTCATGGGCGTACGGTATAAATATAAATATAAATATAAATAGAAGGATTTATACGTCTTCACCGGCCTCATCTTCAATCACAATATCAGTTTCTGTACTGGCCTCTTCTAACCAACGTTGGACGGCAGAACTGTTAAGGACTTTCAGCTGATACTCTCGTGCTTTATCGGAAAGTGGTATTTGATAAGTTTGGAAACGAAGTGCGATAGGTGTGTACATCGCATCAGTTATTGACCATTCTCCAAATAAAAAAGAATTAGAATATAGGCGCATTTGTTCTGACCATATCTCGTCAATACGCGCGACTTCTTTTTGTGCCGCTTCCGTTAATTGTACTCGGCGTGTTGCACGGCAGTTCATTGGCATTTCATTACGTACGGCGTTAAAGCCTGAATGCATTTCGCAAGCCAGAGATCGGGCTTTAGCTCGTTCAAGATGATCACTTGGCCATGCTTTTCCATTCAAGTACATATCATTAATATATTCTAAAATCGCCAGTGAATCCCATATTGTCGCTTTTCCATCAATTAAGGTGGGAACTTTGGCGGTGGGGGTTATGTTTTCTAATGTTCGATAGAACTTAGGCGTGAAAAGTTTTAGCTTGGTGATTTCGACATCTAGATTGTATTGTTTGAAAATTAGCCAGCCACGAAGCGACCAACTTGAGTAATTTTGGTTTCCTATATAGAGATGCATATCGATATCCTTATTGAGTATGAAAAATTTTAATCCGTTAATTGGAGTGTAGGGGATTGCTTGTTTTGTGACTAACGGATAGTTTTAATATCAGATATCAAAAATTGTGATGAATAAAAGTAGTGGGTAAATCAAATGGATATTGATGCTCTAAGAAGTTTTTTAGCGTTTGCAGAAACTGGCAGTTTTACTCGAGCAGCAAAGCAGATTTGCCGCACTCAGTCAGCGTTTAGCGCACAGATGAAGAAGCTAGAAGAGGAAACAGGAGCAGGTTTATTTGAAAAAAATGGCCGAAATCTTATTTTAAGTGAAGCGGGGTTGCAGCTAAGTGCCCAAGCAAAGCAGCTAATTACCTTACATGATAATACTCTGAACCAGTTAAAGCAGAACCAAGGTAAACGCTCATTACGCCTAGGGTGCCCTGAAGATTACAATGATATTGTCTTACCTATTATTGTTGCAATAATAAAAGATGCCGATCCGCGTTGTTCTATTCACATATACAGTGAAACTAGTATGACGCTAAGAAAATGGCTAGATACAGATAAAATTGATGCGGCTATTCTAACTCGCCAGCCGAATACAGAAGAAGGTTATTGGCTAACCTCTGATCGAGGTGTCTGGATTGCGGCACCAGATTATCAATTATCTCAAAATAGTCCAATACCACTCGCTTTATTTCAAACGGACTGTAAATATCATGCCGCTGCTATTGATGGTTTAACTAAAAAGGGAATCAGTTTTCAACTGTTGGCATGTTGTAATACGGCTTCTGCACAAAGAGCATTGGTTAAAAATGGATTAGCGATTGGGGCAATGGGGAAGTTAAGTATTGGAAACGAGTTAAGCATTATAGAAAATATGCCCTCACTACCAAATGTTGATATTGTTTTATCGGTATCAGCAAAAGTGCATCCATTGTTGAATTCTTGTTTTTTACAAAACTTAGAAGCAAACTTTAAAAAGAAAATGCCGATGGGTTCTCAACCCAACCAAGTCAATTCATAAAGCATTTAGCATGCTTAGATCGATTTCTATTGTTAATGATAAGGGTTTTCTGTTTCGAGTTAGATGAAAAATTTAGGTTAACTTTTATTTTTAGTTCGTAAAATGAACAAATAATGTATTTTTGAGTGAAAAATAAGCATTTAGTGTCTTTTTTTAAAATTATATAAATAAACACTTGCTAATGATCTGAGCTGCCCTATAATGCGCACCTCTTCAACGGAAAGCCGAAACGGTAACCGGGTTGTCTAAGTAGTAGATAGCGATGAAGAAAGCTCTTTAACAATTTAAACCTATCAATCTGTGTGGGCACTCGTTGATGATAATCAAAACAGTTTATTTTCACTTTTAAAAAGTGAAGGAAAATTTGGTATCAATGAACTGAGTGACCAAACGGCTATTAATAAGAACAGCTTTGAGCTTGTTTGATTTCACTTTTTAAAGTGAAAGTAATAATAGCGGCACAGTCAATTCATTATCATTTCCTGCTGGGAAATGATAATAAACTTTAAAGTTACTTTCTACCTCGGTAGAAATGAGTTTGAAGTCAGTAATCATTGAGCCGATGCGAAAGCATCAACAAAACTTTAATTGAAGAGTTTGATCATGGCTCAGATTGAACGCTGGCGGCAGGCCTAACACATGCAAGTCGAGCGGAAACGAGAAGGTGCTTGCACCTTCGGCGTCGAGCGGCGGACGGGTGAGTAATGCATAGGAAGTTGCCCTAACGAGGGGGATACCAGTTGGAAACGACTGTTAATACCGCATAATCTCCTTTCTGTTAAAGGAAAGAAGCAAAGCGGGGGACCTTCGGGCCTCGCGCGTTAGGATACGCCTATGTGGGATTAGCTAGTTGGTGAGGTAATGGCTCACCAAGGCGACGATCCCTAGCTGGTCTGAGAGGATGATCAGCCACACTGGGACTGAGACACGGCCCAGACTCCTACGGGAGGCAGCAGTGGGGAATATTGCACAATGGGCGAAAGCCTGATGCAGCCATGCCGCGTGTATGAAGAAGGCCTTCGGGTTGTAAAGTACTTTCAGTTGTGAGGAAGGTTTCGTCGTTAATAGCGGCGTTGCTTGACGTTAGCAACAGAAGAAGCACCGGCTAACTCCGTGCCAGCAGCCGCGGTAATACGGAGGGTGCGAGCGTTAATCGGAATTACTGGGCGTAAAGCGCATGCAGGTGGTTTGTTAAGTCAGATGTGAAAGCCCGGGGCTCAACCTCGGAAGGTCATTTGAAACTGGCAAACTAGAGTACTGTAGAGGGGGGTAGAATTTCAGGTGTAGCGGTGAAATGCGTAGAGATCTGAAGGAATACCAGTGGCGAAGGCGGCCCCCTGGACAGATACTGACACTCAGATGCGAAAGCGTGGGGAGCAAACAGGATTAGATACCCTGGTAGTCCACGCCGTAAACGATGTCTACTTGGAGGTTGTGGCCTTGAGCCGTGGCTTTCGGAGCTAACGCGTTAAGTAGACCGCCTGGGGAGTACGGTCGCAAGATTAAAACTCAAATGAATTGACGGGGGCCCGCACAAGCGGTGGAGCATGTGGTTTAATTCGATGCAACGCGAAGAACCTTACCTACTCTTGACATCCAGAGAAACCAGTAGAGATACAGGTGTGCCTTCGGGAACTCTGAGACAGGTGCTGCATGGCTGTCGTCAGCTCGTGTTGTGAAATGTTGGGTTAAGTCCCGCAACGAGCGCAACCCTTATCCTTGTTTGCCAGCGAGTAATGTCGGGAACTCCAGGGAGACTGCCGGTGATAAACCGGAGGAAGGTGGGGACGACGTCAAGTCATCATGGCCCTTACGAGTAGGGCTACACACGTGCTACAATGGCGCATACAGAGGGCAGCGAACTTGCGAAAGTAAGCGAATCCCAAAAAGTGCGTCGTAGTCCGGATTGGAGTCTGCAACTCGACTCCATGAAGTCGGAATCGCTAGTAATCGTGGATCAGAATGCCACGGTGAATACGTTCCCGGGCCTTGTACACACCGCCCGTCACACCATGGGAGTGGGCTGCAAAAGAAGTAGGTAGTTTAACCTTCGGGAGGACGCTTACCACTTTGTGGTTCATGACTGGGGTGAAGTCGTAACAAGGTAGCCCTAGGGGAACCTGGGGCTGGATCACCTCCTTACGAAAGATTTATTATTGATGAGTACCCACACAGATTGATTAGGTTTATAAAAGTTAAGGGGCTATAGCTCAGCTGGGAGAGCGCTTCGCTGGCAGCGAAGAGGTCTGCGGTTCGATCCCGCATAGCTCCACCATCTTTAAATGTTTTTACTAAGAATGTTTAAACATGGTTACCTCGAAAGAGGCTTAACTTGCTCTTTAACAATTTGGAAAGCTGACTAGATAAACATTTACTGTTTATCTTAATAAAAGTTCTCAAATCTTATTGCTTGCTTGCAAGTAATAAGTAACAACACACATTCAAGTGTCTTGTATTCTACAAACCAGTAATGGTTTGTTCTATTGAGTCCGGCAAATCGTTTATTTTGGATTACCCTCCAAAATAAACAAAAACTAAACCTTATTTAGTTGAACATACATAAAGACCCTTTTGGGTTGTATGGTTAAGTGAATAAGCGTACACGGTGGATGCCTAGGCAGTCAGAGGCGATGAAGGACGTATTAACTTGCGATAAGCGTAGATTAGGCAGTAAAAGCCACTTGAGTCTACGATTTCCGAATGGGGAAACCCACGTGCATAAGCACGTATTATTAACTGAATACATAGGTTAATAAAGCGAACCGGGGGAACTGAAACATCTAAGTACCCCGAGGAAGAGAAATCAACCGAGATTCCGAAAGTAGCGGCGAGCGAAATTGGATTAGCCCTTAAGCTTTATATGCGTCAGGTGAAGGCTCTGGAAAGTGCCGCGATACAGGGTGATAGCCCCGTAACCGACAACGCATACTAAGTGAAAACGAGTAAGGCGGGACACGTGATATCCTGTCTGAACATGGGGGGACCATCCTCCAAGGCTAAATACTCCTGACTGACCGATAGTGAACCAGTACCGTGAGGGAAAGGCGAAAAGAACCCCTGTGAGGGGAGTGAAATAGAACCTGAAACCGTGTACGTACAAGCAGTAGGAGCACCTTCGTGGTGTGACTGCGTACCTTTTGTATAATGGGTCAGCGACTTATATTTAGTAGCAAGGTTAACCGTATAGGGGAGCCGTAGGGAAACCGAGTCTTAACTGGGCGTCGAGTTGCTAGGTATAGACCCGAAACCAGGTGATCTAGCCATGGGCAGGTTGAAGATTGAGTAACATCAATTGGAGGACCGAACCGACTAATGTTGAAAAATTAGCGGATGACTTGTGGCTAGGGGTGAAAGGCCAATCAAACCTGGAGATAGCTGGTTCTCCCCGAAAGCTATTTAGGTAGCGCCTCGGACGAATACTACTGGGGGTAGAGCACTGTTAAGGCTAGGGGGTCATCCCGACTTACCAACCCTTTGCAAACTCCGAATACCAGTAAGTACTATCCGGGAGACACACGGCGGGTGCTAACGTCCGTCGTGGAGAGGGAAACAACCCAGACCGCCAGCTAAGGTCCCAAAGTATAGCTAAGTGGGAAACGATGTGGGAAGGCTCAGACAGCCAGGATGTTGGCTTAGAAGCAGCCATCATTTAAAGAAAGCGTAATAGCTCACTGGTCGAGTCGGCCTGCGCGGAAGATGTAACGGGGCTAAGCTATACACCGAAGCTGCGGCATCCTAGTTTACTAGGATGGGTAGGGGAGCGTTCTGTAAGCCGTTGAAGGTGAACTGAGAAGTTTGCTGGAGGTATCAGAAGTGCGAATGCTGACATGAGTAACGATAAAGGGAGTGAAAAACTCCCTCGCCGGAAGACCAAGGGTTCCTGTCCAACGTTAATCGGGGCAGGGTAAGTCGACCCCTAAGGCGAGGCTGAAAAGCGTAGTCGATGGGAAACGGGTTAATATTCCCGTACTTCTTATAAATGCGATGGGGGGACGGAGAAGGCTAGGTGGG
Organism: Vibrio casei; assembly: GCF_002218025.2. Classification (NCBI taxonomy): domain Bacteria; kingdom Pseudomonadati; phylum Pseudomonadota; class Gammaproteobacteria; order Vibrionales; family Vibrionaceae; genus Vibrio; species Vibrio casei. Next base: position 181,384 of record NZ_AP018681.1, read on the forward strand.
CCTGGCGATGGTTGTCCAGGTTCAAGTGCGTAGGCTAATTTCTTAGGTAAATCCGGGAAATTGTTAGGCTGAGACACGATGTCGAGCTACTACGGTAGTGAAGTCATTGATGCCATGCTTCCAGGAAAAGCCTCTAAGCTTCAGTTTGTAAGAAATCGTACCCCAAACCGACACAGGTGGTCGGGTAGAGAATACCAAGGCGCTTGAGAGAACTCGGGTGAAGGAACTAGGCAAAATGGTACCGTAACTTCGGGAGAAGGTACGCTCTTGTTGGTGATGAGACTTGCTCTCTAAGCTGACGGGAGTCGCAGATACCAGGTGGCTGCAACTGTTTATTAAAAACACAGCACTGTGCAAAATCGTAAGATGACGTATACGGTGTGACGCCTGCCCGGTGCCGGAAGGTTAATTGATGGGGTTATCTTCGGAGAAGCTCTTGATCGAAGCCCCGGTAAACGGCGGCCGTAACTATAACGGTCCTAAGGTAGCGAAATTCCTTGTCGGGTAAGTTCCGACCTGCACGAATGGCGTAATGATGGCCACGCTGTCTCCACCCGAGACTCAGTGAAATTGAAATCGCTGTGAAGATGCAGTGTACCCGCGGCTAGACGGAAAGACCCCGTGAACCTTTACTACAGCTTGGCACTGAACATTGACCCTACATGTGTAGGATAGGTGGGAGACTTTGAAGCATTCACGCCAGTGGATGTGGAGTCAACCTTGAAATACCACCCTTGTAGTGTTGATGTTCTAACTTAGCCCCATTATCTGGGGTGAGGACAGTGCCTGGTGGGTAGTTTGACTGGGGCGGTCTCCTCCCAAAGAGTAACGGAGGAGCACGAAGGTGGGCTAAACACGGTTGGACATCGTGTGGTTAGTGCAATGGCATAAGCCCGCTTGACTGCGAGAATGACAATTCGAGCAGGTGCGAAAGCAGGTCATAGTGATCCGGTGGTTCTGAATGGAAGGGCCATCGCTCAACGGATAAAAGGTACTCCGGGGATAACAGGCTGATACCGCCCAAGAGTTCATATCGACGGCGGTGTTTGGCACCTCGATGTCGGCTCATCACATCCTGGGGCTGAAGTCGGTCCCAAGGGTATGGCTGTTCGCCATTTAAAGTGGTACGCGAGCTGGGTTTAGAACGTCGTGAGACAGTTCGGTCCCTATCTGCCGTGGGCGTTGGAAGATTGAAGGGGGCTGCTCCTAGTACGAGAGGACCGGAGTGGACGAACCTCTGGTGTTCGGGTTGTCATGCCAATGGCATTGCCCGGTAGCTAAGTTCGGAATCGATAAGTGCTGAAAGCATCTAAGCACGAAGCGAGCCCTGAGATGAGTCTTCCCTGGCGCTTTAAGCGTCCTAAAGGGTTGTCGGAGACTACGACGTTGATAGGTTGGGTGTGTAAGCGCTGCGAGGCGTTGAGCTAACCAATACTAATTGCCCGTGAGGCTTAACCATACAACACCTAAAGGGTTTTGGCTGGACTGAATAGAGTAAGAAATACGAATAGATACTTGAATGAGTGTGAGAACGAGTTAGAGATAACAGCAGCTTTCCGAATTAAGTTAAACGCTTATGCGTTTAACAAAAGAATTTGCTTGGCGACCATAGCGCTTTGGACCCACCTGATTCCATGCCGAACTCAGAAGTGAAACGAAGTAGCGCCGATGGTAGTGTGGGGTTTCCCCATGTGAGAGTAGGACATCGCCAGGCTTGATTTAAAAGAAACCGCTAATAATTAGCGGTTTTTTTTCGTCTGATGAAAATTTTTAATTATTTCATGCCCTAAACAAAAAATGTATTTATTTTAAGCAATCTTTGTTTATTTTAGTTATTAATATATGGTTTATCGCCATGTATCTGCGTTATCATTATTTATCTATTCCTAATTTACATTGATCTTATGTTACTTGAAGGCATTGAAACACTACTGGTTCTTAGTAATGAAAAGACCATGAGTCGTGTGGGGAGCCAACTTTATATTAGCCAGTCAGCAGTGAGTAAACGGATCGCTTTACTTGAAAAAAAACTGGGTAAAAAGTTGATTGTTCCAGATGGTAGGCATGTTCGCTTAACCGCTGACGCGCAAGAACTGATTATGAATATTGGTCCGACGTTCCAAGAACTACAAGGACAGATATTTGATCAACATACTTTTCAAGATGACACATTAATCAATCTCGATTGCTCTGAAACTTTAGTGGCAGGCTATCTTAATGGCATGATGGGAGAGTATTTAAAGCGAGATCCAGCAATTCGAATTAGCACACATCATACGCCAAGAATTGTAGAAAGAGTTCAATCGGGAAAAGCAACGGTTGGCTTTTGTGCTGGACATATTTCAATGCTACATGGACTGAAAGCATTACATTTATGGGATGAACCATTTGTTATTGTGAGTAGGGATTCGATATATGACCTACCTAAGCAACTGATAACGAATGATTTGTCAAACCCTGCTAACCGTTATCAATTGGATATTTTAAGTCAATTAGGAATTAATGCTTTAATGGAAATGGATTCTTATACAGCCTCGGCTCAATTGGCTTTGGGAGGAGTAGCATCGGCGCTTGTGCCACTCTCTGTGATTAAAACGTTGAATATTGAGCCGAAGTATTGTTTTAATTTTCCTGAGTTAGTACCGCTGTTTCGTCCTATCAATTTATGCTTACGCTCTAATACTCATAGGAATGAAAGAGTTAAAGCAATGATAGCAGCCATTGCTGATGTTGTTCCCACAAAAGCTTGAGTGCCATTGTCATTGACATGATAATAACTAAAGGTTTGATCCATTTTTGACCGCTACCGAGAACCACTTTTGCACCAAGGCGAGCACCAATGAAACCACCAATTGCCATGGTTAGTCCGAGCTCCCAAATTGGCAGGTCGGCCAATATAAAAAAAGATAGGGCAGCAATGTTGGACGTAAAGTTGAGAACTTTGGTTCTCGCGGTTGCGGCTACCAGTGTATACCTTCCAATTGCGACAAAACAAACGGCAAAAATAGAACCAGTACCAGGCCCTAAAAATCCATCATAAAAGCCAACACCGCCGCCAATGATGAAGGCAAATGCAGCTTCTGATAATTTGGGCTTATCTTCCGGATGAGGAGTGACTGAAGAAGAAAAAAGAAAATAGCTGGAAATGGCGATTAGAACGATAGGAATTAAACTCATTAAAATATCAGGTTTGATATGTTGAACCGCTTCAGCGCCTAATGCAGCTCCAATAAAAGTACATACAATCGATAACCACATAGATTGAAGTTTTACTGCACCGCTGCGTATAAAATATAAACTGGCAGAAAAACTACCAAATGAACTTTGTAGTTTATTTGTAGCAAGAGCCTGAGTTGGAGGTACGCCAGCCGCTAAAAGAACTGGTAGGGTAATTAAACCACCTCCACCAGCCATCGCATCAATAAATCCTGCGACAGCGGCCACTGCGACTAGCAGAGCCATCATTTCAAATGATAAATCCATTTTCTTTCCTTAGATATGAGCAATAACGTCAATATATCATTGAAGCTAACGTCTAATTAGCAAAAGGAAGGAAAGTTAACTATTCCATATTTTCATCAGTTATATTGTTGAGGTCTATTGTTAATTATATTTAGGACAGCTCCTTGAATTTTTCTGATAGAAGTTGAAAGCTTCTAAACATTTTTTATCAACTAAATAAGAGGGTGGGAGGTTAACGCTGATGTGGAGATACGTTTTATGCATCACGGTTTTCCAATCCATTAATGCACGTTTTAATGCAAAATCAGTGATGGTATTAATGCCTCTCTCTCCCCCAACATTTGGTTGGTTTTACTGCTTACAAGTGGTTGGTAAACTAAGAATAAATTATTGTTTTTGGCATGTGGAGCTCTAATGATTAAAGTCATATATCTATTATTAACGCTATTTATACATTTGACGAAATATAAATGACTTGAATTTATTTTATTCAAATATCCTTGTTGTTGTCGTCAAGAGAATGTTGATTCGTGTAAGATGATTTTTTTGATTTAGAGTTTATTGATGATTGGTTTATTTGTATTGCTAAGTGCTGTATCCCTCATTATTGTCATTCATCAACTATTCAGTTGGCTATGTTCAAGAAAGATATTAGGTAATTCAGTTTCAAAAGGGATGTTTTATGTATCAGCGTTCTTTGGTACTCCGATACATGAGTTGTCTCATGCACTAGTAGCGATAGTTTTTGGACATCGGATTAAAGCAATACAACTTTTTCAGCTCGGTAAGGATGGGCGATTCGGTTATGTTGAACATCAATGGAACAGGCGTTCGGTGTATCAATCTACAGGTGTTTTTTTTATTGCACTTGCCCCGTTATGCACTGCATTCTTGTTAATTGAATTTTTACAATATCACTTTAAACTTGGCGTTGTGGATACTTTTGTGTTGAATGTCGATATGGCAAATGTGAGAAATATTTGTTCTGAGGTTTTTAACTACATTTGGCACATTACTTATCAAATCGTCCAGTACGCTTCTCATTCATATGAAGGAGCGGGATGGTTGTTGATTGTATCTTTATTATGTTTTCACTGTATTCCGAGTCGAGCTGATTTTAAAAATGCACTAAAAGGTTCGATGATAGTGATGATTATAGTATTCCTGTTATGGTTTTTTTCGTATTCATTTAATCTGCATCATCAACAATGGATGCTGGCGATATTTAATTGGTCGGTCAATATGTCGAGCTTTATTTTTATCGTGTCATTGTTATCGATGTTGTGGTGGGGATTATTGTCTATTCCAGCTTTACTTAGGTTTAAGTGATGCCCATTTTTACTACATTAACTATGTCGAATAATACAGCTGATTGAAGAGCGCCGCCGTTTGCTATGTGTAATGTTCAGCAGTTTTCTAATTAGGAATATCAAGGATAAGGGAATAGATCGATATGATAAAAAACTCCGAATGGCCGGCTTTATTGATGGGCTTAATGGCGACTTTTATTGGGATTGGCATTTCACGTTTTGCTTATACTCCTTTTATTCCATCATTAATTGAATCATCCTGGTTCACGCAATCGGAAGCGGCTTATCTCGGCGCTGCAAACCTGGTTGGGTATTTTGTAGGGGCATGGCGAAGTCATGGAGTTTCTGAGCGTTTTGGCGTGATAAGAACGATCCTCGCTTCTTTTGTGTTGGTTGCCTTAAGTTTAGCGTTAAGTCATCAACCCTTACCATTTTGGATGTTTGCTATATTAAGATTTGTGGCTGGTTCGGCTGGCGCGACATTAATGGTGGTGGCTCCCTCGTACGCTTTAATGTCAACGCCTGCGGAGCGCCGACCTATTGTGGGATCGTGTATATTTACTGGAATTGGTTTTGGAATTTTATTTTCGTCGCTTTTAGCCCCTATTCTAGTGTCTCAAGGGTTAAGTACCAGTTGGATGATTTTGTGTGGAATGACGATCATCGCCATGTTTATTGCAAGCTGGGGAATGAGGCATCTTCATCGAATAGCACAAAATAAACAGCCTCATGAGGATGCAAAAGCACCTTCGAAATCCGTTTCTGTTGTTATCTTCTTTGTCTTTATTGCTTATGGATTAGACGCAGCGGGTTTTATACCACATACCGTTTTTTGGGTGGATTTTTTAGCAAGAGAACAAGGTCTTGGGACGCAAGAAGCCTCATTTCAATGGGGAGTTTTAGGGATTGGTGCGGTGTTTGGGGCGCTTCTTGCTGGGCAATTGGCTTACAGGATTGGTTGGGGGCATTCTCTTTCTATTGCATTCTTATTATTTACAATCGCTATTTTATTGCCGTTTTTTTCAACGGAGACGGTTTTTCGATATATGTCGTCGTTTATTGTCGGCGCTATGATTCCAGCGATTGTGACTTTAGTGTCAGGACGGCTTTCTGAATTAGTTTCCCCGGTTCAACATAAAAAGTATTGGGGGGTGGCTACTGCGTACTTTGCCGCAGCCCAAGCGTTATCTGGACTTATGATGTCGGCCTTTTATGACTGGGTCGGGCAATACCATTGGCTATTTCTATTGGGTTCTATTGTCATGTTTTTCGGTTTTATATGTATTCAAATGAGCCAGAAGAAACAAGGCTTGCTAGAAGTGTTAAGGCAAAACTAGGGCTTATTTACAATGGTCGATGTAACAATTCGTTTATTAAGCGATCTAAATTTGGGTTAAACGATGATTTTGGTCTCATTAAAAAATACCCTTTTCCGGAAGAAACTGCTAAGGAGTGAGGGGTGGTGAGTCTTCCCATCGCTAACTCTGTTTTTGCTAATGTCACATCACCGATAGCCATACCAAATCCTTGAATGGCCGCATTGATAGAGAGATCTAATGTTGCGAAGTGTTGGTTTTGTTTTGCTCTCATGCTGGTAATTTCTGGACGATGTAAGTTGTTACTGAGCTGTTTAAGCCAAAGTTTCCAATCTGATTGGTCTGGAGTAGCATGCAGCCAAGTTACATCCGCGAATGTTTCTAATGTGAGCGGTGAGCTTCCTGTTAATAAACTCGGTGAGCACATCGGTGTGAGTTTTTCTTCAAAAAGCAGTTCACTACTAAGCTGATGGTCTAATTTTGGTAATTTGTCTAACTCACCATAACCAATTGCGGCATCAAAGTGCTCCGTTGAAAAGTTGACTTTATGGTTGATGGAAGAAGTAAGCTCAACATCAATATCAGGGTGGGTTTGCTGGAATTGCATCAGTTTAGGTAATAGCCAAGAGGTAATACAACTTGGTGCCTTTAGCCTTATGGTGTGCTTATCGTGAGAGATTTTCTCGACTGCTCGCTGAATTTGATTTAATGCTGTTTCTATTAATGGTAAGAATTCAGCCCCTTTCTCTGTTAAGTATAACCCTCTTGCATGGCGTTGAAATAACGAGATCTCTAGGCGTTGTTCGAGAGCGAGGATCTGTCTACTGACCGCCCCTTGAGTCTGTCTCTTGATCACAAATCAAAAATGAAGTCTTGGGTTATTCGATATCCTTCAACCAAAGTCTGCAACTTAAACCATCCTTCCCATAGGGTGATCCAACTTATTCTCCCTGTTAGTTTACTATTGTTCCAACCTGCTAATTTACCTAGGCTAATGTAAGCCCAATGAATATTGGGCGTTAATTTAGGAGGTTGTACACCTTCAACTTTTATCCAAAGTAACTTCCACTCCAAAGGCGTCAATAGTGTTTCACAACTGGTATTTTTAGCTTTATCTTTATTTAACCCTACATACCTAAGCTGCTGAATCCTAATAGCAATAAATGACAATATGACAGTCATTTTTTCAAGGCTATTTTTTGTCTGCATGCGTAATGATTCGACTTTTGTCCCCCCAGACTTCCAAGCTTTATGGTAGTCCTCAATTAGCCACCTTTTCTCATAGAACTCTATGATTCGCTTTGCGTCATCAGCATTATTGATTTTTTCAGAAGTCAATAAATGCCATCTCAATGGCTCTTTAGAGCCAGTTGAGTTCTCATGGCAGCCAACATAATAAAGACTTATATCTTCAAGATTACCGCGCTTATTCCCCGGAACTTTTAATGTAACAGGTGAGTATTTGATATCGCAGTTTACTAATCTCTTTTTCCTAGCTGCTGAGGTTTTTGTTGCGCCTCTTTGAGATATGCAAATTGTTCTTTGAGCAACACTGACTAAATTTTCTGAAAAAGAATAGAGTTTATTGTTTTCCTCTGTGAGTCTCCGACTTTGCATCGAACGAACAACAAAACGATGGTTATTTTGAGTTTTATATCGAAGATATTCATAAATATCTGCTTCACGATCGCAGACAGATATAACTTTACTCATATTCGATTTAAGTCTCTTGGCAACATGAGTTGAAGCTCTTTGCCATTTAAAGCTTTCTTTATCTTCATATTTATATTCTAAATGTTTACTTCCTCTACCATGAGAGGAGAGGCTTCGGCACCAACGCTGTTGTTCGATAAGGCCCACAACATTTTGTTCATTTGGTGCAAATAACAATACAGAATGAGCCATCATCCCCCTAGCTTTTGTACTATTCCCTAAAGGGCCAAGTTCAGGGTTGACGGATTTATAACTGAAATTAAGGGATGTTGTATCTTCTAAAGCAAGCAATAAATCATAATTGTTAACGAGCTCTGCTGTAGTGTTAAATGCTGACGTTTCAATATCTTGAGCCTTGATTTTTTCATTTCGAATAAAGCGATAAGCAGCCTCAATTTTGTCCGATGTTTGTGATGATTTTACTACCGACATACCAATGTTACTGACTAAGTCAGTAACTAAAGTAACGAGTCGTTTTGTCCGTCTTTTATCACCTAGCTCAGCATTACCAAAATTATTCTGTGCCCACTCAGCAGCTTTGACAATCATGTTTATTCCTTAATTCAGACTCATCAATGGGAGATCTGATCTATGAATGTCGTTAAAGTTCCAGAAATAATGATTTGTGTATAAGAGACAGCCCTTGAGTAAGGTTTAAGCGTTGAGCTGCTGATGTGAAGTTTAATTCTTCCGCAGTGATCACAAAAGCGTGTAGTTCTTTCGTCGAAGGGAGTCGATGTGACATGTTGATCCTTGTTATAGATTACGGGCACTTAAGCTAGGTATGTTATTTTCGCATGTCTAGTATGTCAATATATCGATTCTCAAATCAACGTCACTCTGTATATTTAGAATCGAACTAAATATAAATTCACTTAATAAGAATTTATATTTATTTTTTCATGTATTTCATTCATTTTTTGATTTTATAAGAGAGTAGTAATGAGTTCTTTAGCCGATAAATTAGTCCCGCCAGCAGTAGAAAAACTCATACCTTATCAATCGGCTAGGCGTATTGCTCGTCAAACAGGAAATACAGGGCATTTATGGTTAAATGCCAATGAATTGGAATCATGTTGCCAATACGGTGATATCGATGGTGGTAAAAATGCCCATTACAATCGTTATCCTGATTTTTTACCTCATGATATTGCGGCAGATTATCAGCGTTATTGTGAGCAGCAATTAGATGGGGCATTGTCACTTTCAACGGAAATAATTGCGGTTAGAGGCGCCGATGAGGCTATTGATTTAATCGTTCGAACCTTTTGCCAGCCTGGTCATGATCAAATTCTTATTTGTCCACCGACTTATGGAATGTATGAGTTTTGTGCCGATGCCTTTGCAGTGAATACGGCGATAGTTCCTCTGCTTGATACTTTTCAATTAAATGTGGATGCGATAAAAAAACAATTACCACAAACCAGTGTTGTGTTTTTATGCTCACCGAATAATCCAACCGGTAATGTACTTCACCAAAATGATTTAATGGATTTATTAGAGGCGAGCAAAAACACTTCTTTAGTGGTGGTTGATGAAGCCTATATTGAATTTGCTCCACACACTTCGGCCGTACATCTTATGGCAACGTATCCTCATTTAATCGTGATTAGAACGCTATCGAAAGCATTTGGTTTAGCTGCCATTCGAGTGGGGTTTTTATTGGCCGATTCTAGCGTGATGAGCTACATTTCGCGCTTAGTTGCCCCATACCCTATTGCGGATCCTAGTGCTGAAATTGCTCAAAAAGCATTATCTGAAAGAGGGATCTTACAAATGAACCAGCAGACAGAACGATTAATTGAAGTGCGGGATTGGTTTATAGAAGCACTGTCGTCATTACCTATCGTGCAGACGATCTATGATTCTAGTACTAACTTTGTGTTGGTGAGATTTCGTGGGCAAACCAATATGTATGATTACTTGATCAGCCAAGGCATCGTCGCAAGAAGCCCTGCGAATGAATCCAGTGTTGAAGGTTGTGTCCGAATTTCGATTGGCAGCAAAGCCAGTATGGTGGAAGTTTTTGAAGCGCTAAAGCATTTTACCGAATGATTTTCCTTCGTAAATAACAAAAAATAATAAAAAGGATTTTAAGATGAAAAAAATAATGACGCTTGCAATGGCAGTGTGCTCTATGTGGTGGTTACCTGTTCAAGCTTCCGATCAACAAGCTTCCGATCAACAAGTGGTGCGTCTAGCCTCTGATTTTACTTACCCACCTTTTAATTATAAAGATGCTAATGGTCAACCTGCTGGATTTGATATTGAGATAGCGGCTGCTTTATGTCAGGCAGCAAACTTTAAATGTGAGTGGACGACTCAAGATTGGGATGGGCTGATACCGGCTTTACTTGCACGTAAATCAGATGTGATCATGGCTTCTATGCGCATTACCGAAGAGCGCAAGAAGCGTATTCTATTTACCAATAAGTACTACCAAACTCCCGCACGTTTTGTCGCCAAAAGTAATGCCGATTTTACTATGGATGTATCGGGCTTAACGGGAAAAAATATTGGTGTTCAAATTGGTACTATTCATGATAACTACGTAACTGAAAAATTCGGAGATGTTGCAAATATTAAACGCTATAAAGGCCAAGATGAAGTGTATCTTGATTTAGAAAGTGGCCGCTTAGATGCCGCGTTTGGGAATGCAGACCAACTTCAATTGGCCTTTTTAGATAAGCCGCTTGGTAAAGGTTTTGCTTTAGTAGGCGCGCCAGTCACCGATAAAGCTTATGTTGGAGAAGGCACGGCACTTGCGCTTCGTAAACAAGATAAGAAACTTGCCGAAGCGTTCAACAAGGCGATTGCTGAAATTCGTCAAAATGGAACTTACGACAAAATAGCGTCGAAGTATTTTAACTTTGATATCTATGGGGAGTAATAATCCGATTGCATTAAACGTTTATATCCATCTTACTTGACGTTGCAAATGTAATGACTCTGGCATAGCGGATAAACCTAAAAGGAACGGTACAGATTTTTCTGTGCCGTTTTTTGTTATTGATGAGTCTAAAATAAGAGAACAATGAGGTGATAGAGCCATGAGATTATAGAGTAATGTGGACTAGCCAGTCGGTTTTAGCGCAGCGATTAGAATGGGCTGTCTCTTTTTAATTCATGGCAAATATCAACAATTGCTAATGATAGGCCAGATTTGATGACTTGTTGTTGGCGTTGTAATTGCAGTTGGTAAAATTCCAAATCAATATCATCATCAGGTTCCGTGATTTGCAGGGGAACCATGCTGAGTTTACTGACAAGGTGGAGCCGTTTAATGGTTTCTAAGATGATGGGGTCAGTAAAGGAATATTCTAACCCATCACTATTGAGTTTATTTCTGAGTTTAATGATGTCTTCAATATCGTGATAAATCCCATCAGGCAGTACCCCAAGTCCGAATAAAAGCTTTAAACGGACATTGAGATCCCCTAAAGGGCCTGAATCTTGTAACAGTGGGCCGACGACGGATTGCACCGCAAAATTATCTTTACGAAATATTCGTTTGATGAGTGCATCGATGGCATCATTAAAAATTTCAACGGTTTGGATGAAAAATCCTCTTACCGTTGGGGCATGGTTTAAACGTTCAATGATTTCTGTTTCGTTCAGTTCTTCGGTCATAAATCAGTCTAATTAATGGAAATATCAAGCCAGACAGTTTGGCTTGTCGAGTTGATGCCTTAAAGTAAAGGCACCAACTTATCGCTTAGAAGCCGTATTGATTACAGTTGCTTATAAATCTGCTCAATTTTTTGGACTTCAAGGCTGCTTTCATCAAGGCCAGTATAATCGGCAAGTGATTTTTTAATACCTTGATTTTTAATCGCTTTTTGTAACTCTACCGCTTGTGGATCGGTTTCATTTTGATACTTACAAGCGGCAGCAATCCCTTTTAATAGGGTTTCGTTTGCTGTGTTGTACTCAATTGTACCGAGTAATGGTTTGATTAGCCTATCATTTTCACCTAATTTTCGTATTGGTTGGCGGCCAACGCGGCTGACTTCATCGACTAAATAGGGGTTAGCGAATCGTTCTAAAATTTTATTAATATACGCAGCATGCAGCGTAGGGTCGAAGTGGTAGCGTTTAATAAGCACAGCTCCGCTTTCTTGCATGGCTTGTTTGACATCAAAGTAAATTTCCGGATCTTCAATGGCTTCTCTAATCGTTTTGTGGCCTTTTAAGCACCCTAAATAAGCGGTAATGCAGTGGCCAGTATTCAGCGTGAAAAGTTTACGCTCAACAAAAGCCATGAGATTATCGGTTTTTTCCATGCCAGCGATATCAGGTATGTCACCTTTAAATTGGCTTTCATCGACAATCCACTCACTGAAACTTTCAACGGTGACTCCTAAAGGATCATCATTCGCCGCTTCTGCGGGTGGGACAATACGGTCAACTGCTGAATCGACAAAGCCAATAAGTTCGTCTGCTTTAGCATGTAGGCTGGTATCAAGGTACTTGTAAACTTCCCCTTTTAAATGGGTGGTACCTCGGATCATGTTTTCACAAGCAATGATATTGAGTGGGCTTTCATTACTTGCTGCAAAGCGTTTAGTGATCCCTTTTGCTATGGTTTTAGCGATGATATCTAACACGTTAGGGCCAACCGCCGTGGTGACCAAATCGGTGTGGGCGATTCGGTCAATAACATCGTCACTAGCTGAATTGACAGCCGTGACGTGGCTAACCGTATCGGTGCGGCATGTCGCTCCGACCACTTTAACTTTGTATTCTTGTTTGTGGCTAATCTGGTCAATTAATGGTGCATCGACGTCAGCGAAAGTAACTTGAACATCAGCATCGGCTAAGAGTTTTCCAATAAAGCCACGACCAATATTACCTGCACCAAAATGAACTGCATTTTTCATAATTATGTACCTACCAATATGGGTTAATCGAAGGTGAAAAGTGAGGTCAAACGCATAGGGGGAACGTACTGACCTCGTTCTTATTTCTTGTTTCTTGTTAGGCTGCTTCATGGCCTTGAAGAATATTAAGAACCTCTTCGATATCTTTGGTCGTGGTTAATTTCTCGATGGTCTCTGGATCATCAAGGGCATTAGTAATTTTAGTAATCACTTGAATATGTTCATCATTTTTAGCCGCAATACCAATGACTAATTTAGCGATGTCGTCTTTTTCTTCTCCAAATTTTACGCCAGAAGGGTATTGGCAGATGACAATGCCTGTTTTTAGCACCTTGTCTTTGGCTTCAACGGTGCCATGGGGCACGGCAATTGATTCACCTAAATAAGTGGTCACGAGTTTTTCACGCTCGAACATTGCATCAACATATTCTGGTTGGACGTAGCCCAGTTCAACTAATTGGTTGCCTGCAAAGCGAATGGCGTCCTCTTTATTGGAGGCGTGTAACCCGAGGTGAATATTTTTACGTTCGATATTAAAAACGGATGGGGTTTGCTCTTCAAAACTTTCATCATTTGCGGCAAGAATCGACATTTTGATGGCTTGATTATCGTTTGCAGCTTGTGGGCGCTGCGCAGCCAGTAACTGAGTGACAAGTTGGTTGTACATTTCACTGTCTAAAAAATTGACTAGTGATACGTGGTAAGCATTTGGTACATGTTTACGGGCACGGTCGGTTAAATCTTTATGAGTGATCACGATATCAACCCCTTCTGGCAAATTATTAATGGCTAAGTTAGTCACGCTAATATTCAAACCCGCTTGCTGGATTTTTTTGCGTAATAAACTTGCCCCCATTGCACTTGAACCCATGCCCGCATCACACGCGACAATAATGCTCGTGACTTTAGACATATCTAAGTTACCGCTTTGGCTTACGGTTTTGTTGTGAGTGGCTGTGAGCTTGTCGCCTTTAGTCCCCGCTTTCATGTCTTTCATTTGAGATGTGGCTTTTTCTAGAGAATCTTTTCCACCATCTTCGTCTGTTGTTCGTTGAGATTTCATTAAAATCGCGGCAACCGTAAATGACACCATTGCGGCGCCAAAAATAGAGCATAGAACACCAATCATCGAGCTTTTTGGTGTCATTAATAAAACAGCAAAAATAGAACCCGGAGAAGCGGGGGAAACAATCCCAGCATTAAAGGCTGTTAAAATGAAAACACCGGTCATACCGCCGGCAATTGCCGCTAAGATCAAACGTGGATTCATTAAAATGTATGGGAAATAAATTTCGTGAATACCGCCAAAGAAATGAATGATGGATGCGCCACCTGCTGTTTGTTTTGCGGTACCTTTACCGAAGAACATATACGCTAATAAGATGCCTAAACCTGGCCCTGGATTCGCTTCAATTAAGAAGAAAATTGACTGGCCTGTTTCAGTGGCTTGTTGGATACCAAGTGGTGAAAAAATACCGTGGTTAATGGCATTGTTTAGGAAGAGGATTTTTGCAGGCTCAACAAAAATGGATGTTAAAGGAAGTAAATGAGCATTCACGAGGAAGTGAACCCCCGCGGCCAATACGCCAGATAAAACTTTAACGAATGGACCAATAAGCATAAAGGCAATAATGGCGCAAACCATGCCGATAATACCGGCAGAGAAGTTATTCACTAACATCTCAAAGCCACTTTTTACTTTTCCTTCAACACGCTTATCGAAAGTTTTGATTGCCCAACCTCCCATCGGGCCGACCATCATTGCCCCCATGAACATTGGAATATCCGTCCCGACAATTACGCCCATTGTCGTAATTGCGCCGACAACTGCACCACGTTCCCCGCCGACTAATTTACCACCGGTATAACCTATCAGTAATGGTAGTAAGTAAGTGATCATAGGGCCAACCATCGACGCTAAAGTTTCATTTGGCAGCCAACCAGTTGGAATAAATAAAGCAGTAATAAAGCCCCAGGCGATAAACGCACCTATGTTGGGCATAACCATGTTAGAGAGGAAACGACCAAAATTTTGTATCTTGATCTTAGCATCAGGTGATATCATAACGACTCCCGTTTGATGTTCTTAAATTATATTGTTGTTGTAATACGGTTCGCAAAAACCGCTGGTTGCTTAGTACTCAATCAATTTACCACATAATATTAAATTAGAACTGATAACGGGTTTTTTGTGACTTTATTCGTACTTCTGCATCATTTTTGAATTAAAAATGCGATCTATTTTGCAGATATTTAATGTAATTTTATTACATTATTATAATTTCAATTTACCCCTCCGATTATTGGTGATCTGCATCACAATTATCGCTTGATGCTCGGTGATATTTATTGTGATTGATGTCACTAAATAATAAATGCCCATCCTTTTCTTAAAATTTTTAGTGATATATATCACGCGAATTTATTTATTTAGATTTATAAAATAATTCATAGGATGAATGGTTGGGTGTTGTGTAATTAAGTAACGAAAAGTGAAGTGATGTCTTTGTTGCTATTATAGACAAAAAAATCCCTGCTTATAGGGATAGGCAGGGAGTGGCTTATTATGTCCCTTACGGGCTGATGCGAATCAGAAGCACAATAGATAAATTTTAGACTGATATCTTAATCTTTGGGTATTAAATAATCATGAACCTTCAGTGTACTTTTTAATATTGATGAAATTTACCCGCTTGATAATCATTAATAGCTTGGTTAATTTCATCCATACTGTTCATCACAAATGGGCCATAGTGGACGACGGGTTCGTCAATAGGTTCACCCACAAAAATCAGCAGTCCCGTATCAGAATCCGATGTTATTTCAATTTCATCATGGCTATTATCCAATGGGGTAATAGGTTTCATGATGGCAAAATCACTTTGCTTTAATGATTTATCTGAAACAGTCACATCACCTTTATAGACATAAATAAGTGCATTATGGTGACTGGGTATTTTGAGTGAAATAGTGCTGCCTGCTTGGGCTTTCCAATCGGCCACGGTAGCTGGAACACCCGTGTCCGTTAATGGGCCTTGTAGTGGTTCACCATTGGCGACTAAGTCACCCGATAAAATACGCAGCAGGTTCGTTTCGGTTATAAATTTTTCAGTAATTGATTCAGGCTGAAAATCAAAATATTTAGCAGGCTTCATTTTGTCGCGTGCTGGTTGATTAATCCAAATCTGAAAACCGTGTAATTGACCATCTTCCATGATCGGCATTTCGCTGTGGATCACGCCTTGTCCGGCTGCCATCCATTGTGCGCCACCGCTGCGTAATTCGCCTACATTGCCCATATGATCTTTGTGCTGAAAGTGTCCATTCATCATATAGGTTAAGGTTTCTATACCGCGATGGGGATGTGGAGGGAAACCACCCACATAATCTTTTTTGTCGTCAGCTTTTAATTCATCCACCATTAAAAACGGTGAGAAGTATTTATTATTAAAACCAGCAACACGACGAATTTTTACCCCATCACCATCGGATGTATTTTGAGATTGCATGACGAAATGCACGGGACGTTGATTTAATTGAGACATAGTTACCTCGGGATGGTTGTTAGTTAATATGCATTCATAATAGGGCAAGATATTGTGCTTGATGATGGGGGTAGATAAATTAACTTGTTCGAAAAAATCGAACAACAAAAGTGGTCATGCATGTAAGTGCGATGTATGCAGCGGCTATGAATGCACCTTTAAGCGAAGAGTGTGCGGTGGGGACTGTCATGATCATTGATTCCACTTATAAAATGACATAGCTTAGTGATATGCCTCAGATTTGTAACAATTTATAAATATATTTTGCATTAATATAACGATAAAGATAACCGTCATGGAGAACAGGATGTTCAACCTTCAAAAAAAACCTTTACTGGCCTTAATTGGCTCACTTGCTGCTTTATCCACTATGTATACCACTAACGCTTTCGCGCAAGATACCGCTGCTGTTAAAAACACAGAAATCACTGTTGGCGCACTACACTTCACCAGCCATGCTGCAACCTTTGTTGCGCTTGAACGTGGGTACTTTAAGCAGCAAAGTTTGGATGTGAAACTGAAATTCTTTCAAGCGGCGCAACCAATGGCAGTTGCGGTAGCATCTAAAGATGTTGATTATGCGGTGACCGCAATGTCGGGTGGTTTGATTTCCTTGGCTGATAAAGGCGCGATCAAAATCATCGGTGGTTCATTGTCGGAAGATCCGAAGGTGAGTGGTCAAAAGATTGTGGTTTCCAATAAAGCGTTTGAATCTGGCGTGACAGATCCATCTAAACTCGATGGCAAGACGTGGGCGATTTCCCAGAAAGGATCGTCGTTCCATTATGTTGGCGCACAAATTGAAGCGCAAGATCATATCACCATGCACTTTAAACCATTGCAAAAAGTCGGCGCGATTATTGGAGCAATGAAATCAGGCCAAGTAGATGCATGGTCGATTGTGCCACATATTGCTAAGCCTTTGGCGGATGCTGGCGCGGTTCATATTATTGGTAATGTGTCGGATTACTTGCCTAATTACCAAGTCACCACCATTTTCACCTCTACCCATAATGCAACTCAAGAACGCGATCAAACTCAAGCATTCCTAACGGCCATTGCGAAAGGGGCGGCAGATTATAATGCGGCTATGATTGATCATACTGTTGGTCAAAAAGGTGAAGAGGATATGGTGAAACTGATCCATAAATATATCTATACTGATCAGCCTTTAGAAAAAGCAGCACCAAGCATCATCAATGGTTCAATGCGTTTAAATGCTGATAACGTCCTAAATATGGCATCGTTACAAAATCAATTAGATTGGTTCCAAAAAGGTAAGATGGTTAACACTTCAATTAAACTGACCGACATTGTCGATACTCATTATGTGAAAACGATTGATGAAAAATCAATGGATGCGAAAAAAGAGCCGACTAAATAAGTACCCATTAAATAACGACCAAGGACATTATGAATTTAAGTATTGAACAGCTGGGTCATTCGTACGGACAAATGGAAGTACTGCGTGATATTAACTTGGATATCCCAACCGGAAAAATTGTGTGTATTGTGGGTCCTTCTGGTTGCGGAAAATCGACCTTATTACGTTTAATTGGCGGTTTAGAGCAAGCGAGCAGTGGGAATGTGTTACAAGTGGGCGAGCCGCCACAGGCCTGTTTGAATCCACTTACTTATGTATTTCAACACTTTGCATTGCTGCCTTGGCGCTCGGTGGAAGGTAATATCAGTGTGGTACTGGAAGATCATAAGCTCCCAAAAGCACAAGTGCAGAGCATTATTACGGATGTTCTGGCGCGCACCAATTTAAGTGATTTTCGACACGCACTCCCTACACAATTATCCGGCGGAATGAAACAACGAGTGGCAATTGCGCGTGCTTTAGCGGTGAAACCGGCAGTGATGTTGATGGATGAACCTTTGTCGGCACTCGACAGCCAAACCCGTGAATTATTAATGGATGATTTGGTGGGTTTGTGGACCAAAGCACCTTTCACCGCAGTATACGTCACGCATAACTTAAATGAAGCGGTGCGTCTTGGGCATAAAATTGTGGTGCTATCGCGCCGCCCTGGTTGCATTCATGAAGTGGTGGTAATTGACACACCATTGAATGAGCGCCATGCGGGAGATGCTGAGTTAGCCCAAAAGCAATCTTACTTATGGAACTTAATGCGAGATGAAGCGATGGCCGCAGAAGGAGAGTTGATCAATGGATAACTTAACTCAAAAACCGGTGCCATTTCGCGGTGGTGGCTTTGCTCCTCAGCCGAAACCTTGGGTTGGCGTTATTGTATTTGTAGCATTGATTGCGTTGTGGGAGTTAGGTTCTCGCTCTGGATTTCTGTCACCACTAACCGTTCCTCAACCTTCTAAGGTGTGGGCAACCTTTGTCGATCTTTATCAAAGCGGTTTGTTATGGCAACAACTGTTGCCGTCATTAACTCGTTTAGCCGTGGGGGCGAGTATTGGTGTGTTGCTCGGCATCAGCTTAGGGTTAATGATCGGTTTGTTTTCATTAGCGCGAGCAGGGTTAGTACCATTAATCTCGGCGATTTTTCCGATACCTAAAATCGCATTATTGCCATTGTTTGTGATTTGGTTTGGGATTGATGAAGCGTCTAAATATGCTCTCATCGCTTTTGGTACTTTTACTCCAACCGTCGTTGCCACTTACGGCGCGGTTGATAATGTTGATCGTTCGCTCATTCGTATGGGGCAGAGCTTCTCAATGTCGTGGTTTTCAATTGTGCGTAAAATCGTACTGCCGGGTGCCATGCCGGGCATTTTATCCGGTTTGCGTGTCAGTTTAGCGATTGCGATAATCTTGCTGGTGGCTGCGGAAATGCTTGGCGCTGAATATGGTATTGGCGCGTATATTCTTGAAGCTGGTTCGCTGTACGATCTCGATCGTTTATTTACTGGTGTGGCGATATTGTCTCTGCTTGGCATCATTATTAGCTTTGTAATTGGACAAGTAGAAAAGCGGCTGTTGAAGTGGCGTTAGAATTTAATTATTGATATGGCGATAAATGCCCCACGAAGATTATTTGTCTCGTGGGGCATTTTTTTATTTGGTTTTGGACAATTTCGTGTTAAGCACAAAACCAACTGAGGCCCTATTCAGATCAGAAAATATACTTATCAAATGAATTAGATTAAATAATGACATGATGGCCAAATTATTGATTTGTTCCTTTTCGTAATATCTCAATATGTCGCTTAGGCGATATTCCAAAAAGCCGAGTATATTCACGACTAAAATGTGAAGGACTTTCATAGCCTACTTGAAATGCTGCACTTGATGCACCGGAATTATCGTTAAGCATCAGACGTTGGGCTTCGTTTAATCGTAACCATTTTTGATACTGCAAAGGACTCATCGATGTATGTTTACGAAAATGGTGATACAAGGTCGTCGTACTCATTTGTAAATGTGAAGCCAACTCTTCAATATTTAATGGTTCGGAATAATGCATTCGAAGCCAACCTATGGCTTTAGATATTCGATTAGCTTGATTTCCCGATGATGCAATCTGCCAAATCCGACTAGCAAGATCGCTAGTTAAAAGGCGGTAATGAATTTCTCTCACGATGAGTGGCGAAAGTGTTGTAATAGCTTCAGGCTCATCTAGTAGATCTAATAACCGAATAAACGGTGCCAATAAATCAGACGTAACGGCTCCTATGGCAGAGCTTCCATTGATAGGACTATCATGAGGAGAATTCATACCATTTTGAGCAATAATATCGGCCATGAGCTGCATATCAATTTTTAACATCAACCCTAAACAAGGATTATCCAAACTGGCTTCGATTACTTGCGAGCTAGCAGGCATATCTAATGAATTGAGTAAAAAATGTTGTGTATCATAGGTGAAGTTTTGCTCTCCAACTAACAACTGCTTAGTTCCTTGCACGACAAAAAGAACACTTGGTTCAATTGTACAAGCGCAAGGTTTCGCGACCACTTCCCGACGAAACAGAGACAAGCTTTCAATTAACGTAGAACTATCTTCATTGCCTACCGTTTTTTGCTCGATAATCCTAGCTAACTTAGCCTGCATATCACTGATATTTATATCTAACTGTTTATTTTCAGCTCTCGATTCGTGTTGAGCAATCATTCAATATTCCTCAAATTGGATTTACTTAATAATAGGTCGATCCATACCTAGAGTCACCTGAAATTTTATCCATTCGGTGTATTAGGCAAGCATTGAGTAGGATCTTGTTAACGTAAATCGGACAAAACTGTAAAACTAAATACTAGTAAAACAAACCATCGCCTTTATTTCATTATTTATGGCAAATATGAATGCCTATCACACGGGTAGTAAAGACTCATGACGTTCCAATATTTGAACGTTTTATGCAAGGTGTGCTCAGCAATACTCGCTCAATTTATCAGGAGAAAACCATGGATAAATCCATTAAAAATACCAGCATTACTTCTAAAAAAAATGAAGCCAATGAAGGACGTAGAAATATGATGAAAATGACTGGAGCAAGCGTTATTGCTTTAGGTTTGAGCACGATAGTATCAACTCAAGCTTTTGCTCAATCATCATTAAAGTTAAGCGATGAATGGGACAAAAAATTTGCCAAAAGTAACAAGGTCGATCATAAAAAAGTCACATTCAAAAATCGCTATGGTATTACTCTCGTTGCCGACCTTTACCAACCCAAGGATGCCTCAGGTCAATTACCAGCGATAGTTGTTGGTGGACCTTTTGGTGCAGTGAAAGAACAATCGTCAGGTCTTTACGCTCAAACAATGGCTGAGCGTGGTTTTGTTACGCTTGCTTTTGATCCGTCTTACACAGGTGAAAGTGGTGGTGAGCCGCGTAACATTGCATCACCTGATATCAATACGGAAGACTTTAGCGCTGCAGTAGATTGTATTGGTATACAAGAAAATGTGGATCGTGAGCGTATCGGGATGATAGGTGTATGTGGTTGGGGTGGTATGGCACTAAATGCGGTCGCCGTCGATAAACGTGTCAAAGCTGTTGTCACCAGCACTATGTACGACATGACCCGCGTTATGTCTAAGGGTTATAACGACAGTGTCACTCTAGAGCAGCGCGCACAGGTACTAGCGCAACTGAACCAACAACGTTGGCAAGATGCAAACAATGGCACGCCAGCCTATCAAGCACCTTACAACGTATTGAAAGGTGGCGAATCTCAATTTATGGTTGATTACCATGAGTACTATATGACACCACGCGGTTATCACCCACGTGCAGTGAACTCGGGTAATGCTTGGTCGCAAACTACACCACTATCCTTTATAAACATGCCGATATTAACTTACATTAAAGAAATTTCACCACGTCCTATTCTGTTCATTCATGGTGAAAAAGCACATTCACGTTATTTTAGTGAAACGGCCTATGAGAATGCTGCTGAGCCAAAAGAGTTAATGATTATTCCCGGTGCTAGCCATATTGATTTATATGATCAAATGGATGTCATTCCGTTTGACAAGCTCACCAGTTTCTTCAAACAACATCTCGCTTAATCGATAGTTAGCTATTTGTCGTTACATGGTTGGTATGGGCATAAGAGCGATTTTTGCCCTATTAACTAATTAATTGAATCCGGCTTTTGAAACCACGTGTGTTGTTTAATCACATGAGGTACTTCTATAAAATAAAGGCAAAATAAACGAACTTATGAAATCAACGACGACCTATGATGGCTCATCTTCTGAGCTGACTGAGAATACAGCTCATTGGAGTGGCGTATTTGCCATGTCTTTATGTGTATTCACACTTATCGCGTCCGAATTTATGCCTGTTAGTTTACTAACACTAATTGCAAACGACTTACAGATAACGGAAGGAATGGCAGGCCAAGGCATTGCAATCTCTGGCATCTTTGCTGTACTGACCAGCCTATTACTGCCTACTTTTATCGGTACCATTGACCGTAAGAAATTACTATTAACACTCACTTTCTTGATGGGAATATCTGGGGCCATGGTAGCTTTAGCACCAAATTACATAGCTTATATGTTGGGACGTGGGCTCATCGGCGTGGTCATTGGTGGATTCTGGTCAATGTCTGCGGCAATGGCCATTCGATTAGTGCCACCTGAAAAAGTACCTAAAGCTCTCGCCATTTTTAATGGTGGTAATGCGATGGCAACGGTCATTGCTGCACCATTAGGCAGTTATTTAGGGTCTATTATTGGGTGGCGTGGTGCTTTTCTAGCGATAATTCCTATTGCGCTAATCACCTTAATATGGCAATGGTTGACCTTACCTACTATGGAAACGGAGACAAACACATCGAGTTCTCGAAATATTCTCAAGATACTAAAAAACCGTACCGTAGCCCTTGGTATGGCAGGCTGTGGCGCTTTTTTTATGGGACAGTTTGCTCTATTTACTTACTTGAGACCTTTCCTTGAAACAGTAACACATACCAGCGTCTCTACATTGTCTCTGCTATTACTTGCTATTGGGTTTTCAGGGCTTATTGGCACATTCATCATCAGTTCATTTCTCAAAAAAACGTTATACGGTTTGCTGATCGGTATTCCCATTCTTATGGCTATGATTGCTATAGCCTTAATCCCATTAGGAAGTAATGTGTTCATCGTAGCAATACTACTTTCTTTATGGGGATTGTTCGCCACTGCCGCTCCCGTAGCATGGTGGACTTGGGTCGCAAAAGCGATACCAGATAATGCTGAAGCCGGAGGTGGCTTGATGGTTGCAGTTGTCCAAATGTCCATCGCGTTAGGCTCTACCGTAGGAGGGCTACTATTTGATGCTGATGGCTACCAAAGCACTTTTATTGCCAGCGCGACTGTATTGTTAATTGGTGCTTTTCTCGCATTGCAAGCATCACGCCTACAAGCACAATAAAATCTACTCGTTTATCGAAATAATAAAATTAATGGGGCCACTATTATGAATAATTTTGCTGTTAGCACCGACAAAGTAAGTACCTTAGGCATAATAGTGCCTAGGCTGCGCTTAACGTTGATCAAACTGGCTAGCCTATTATTGCTGTTATGCTTAGCACTGAGTAGCAGCTATGCTGCCCAGTTAGTAACAGATCCAATCGCAGGGAATAATGCCGTAACTCAATCGGAGCGTTCGTATATGTGGATTACCATTGGAAATCATCGTTTCAAAGCCAACTTAATCAACACACCGGCAGCGAGTGAATTTTCAGCCATGTTACCATTTACTCTCAACATGGATGACCTTAATAATAATGAAAAGCACGCCCAACTGCCGAAATCAATATCAACTGATGAACATCGCCCAAAACGTATTCATAATGGCGATATCATGTTGTGGGGTAATCGAACTATAGTTGTCTTCTATAAGGATTTTGATACCTCATATTCATACACTCGTATTGGCCATATCGAGGATCCCAGCCAGTTACAACAGATACTTGGACAAAATAATGTAAGCGTAATGTTTTCTAAAAACTAAAGGCTGTCAGAAAAATTGTTCACCCAAGTGATAATAAACTTTTAGGAAAGTAATAACGAAAATAGAGCAATTCTATATCAATGAGCACTGTTCATAATTTAAAGCCTATTTTGCTTAATAAACATGAAATTCATTCATATTTATCAAAAATACCCCACAAATTTGTCACTACAGAAATATGTCAGCTAACTATGGGAAGTCCAAACAACACTGAATAATCGATTGCAGTTAGTCCATTCGGATAAGATTAATTAAGGCTAATTTGCGATAAAGAAAATTAAGTTCGTTTTATCACAAATCATTTTGGGGCATAAAATAGTTAGCAACATATTTTATTAGGAGATTCTGAACTACGCTCCTTCGTCGCTATCCTGAATGACAGGTCAGGGCAAAAACAAGTTTTAAACCTTACTCCGCCAATTACTCAGATCCAATATAATGACAACCGGATTTAGAGTCTATTACCGAATCCAATAAGGCTTTTGCAATGTTGTCGGCCGGGCTTATGCGCCATCGTTTGGGCAGTATTGGGTTGAAGACAGTTAATGTTATCGCCAGTATCTGCTCGTCCAACCGAAATTCATCACGCTTTCCACCGATTAAACCGGGTTGAACCAAAGTGAGTGAGTTAAACCCAATCGCTTGTAAATCGCGCTCTAATTCTCCCTTCACTTGGTTATAAAATATCTTTGAATTTTCGTTAGCACCAATAGCTGAATTGAGCACATAAGTGGAAGCGCCATATTGATGTGTGAGGTTTGCCACCATTAATGGATAGTCATGATCGACACGTTTAAATGCGGCTTTCGACCCTGAATCTTTAATCGTGGTGCCTAATGTGCAAATCACAGCATCGACTCAATAGGGGACATTAACTTAGGGTGTGCGGTCAGCGCTCGACGAGTTGGAGCTATAATTGACGTAATTTGAGGCTCAGCTAAAGCACGTTGTAAAACCCGACGCCCCACTAAACCGGTTGCGCCAATGATTAATAATTTCATATTGCTTCCCTTCTTCGAGTCCAAAAGATCGGTTATAAAATCACGAGCAATAGGTAAGTCATAAACGGGGATAATAGAGAAATGGCTCGTTTATTCATGTAAACCATCGTCTCTGTGCGATTAATTTATTTTTTCTAGGCTCAACAAATAATTTTTCAAATTAACACTTCGATTGGTAATGCCTAGTTTGTTTCTTAAGCTATTCCTATGATTTTCTACTGTTTTCTTAGCAATATTCAATGTGTTAGCGATTTCTTGACTCGACATTCCACCGCGAATAAATTCAGCAACCTGCAATTCAGAGGGGGTTAATACTTGTAGTAAAGCGCTATTCATTGTTGAGTTATCGTGCAGCAGGTTTTCCATATTGGATTTGACTATTTCTAAACACATTTTGAGCATAGGATCTTGTATTTGATGTAAGCGCTTTTCAACTTCTGGCAGGTGAGTCTGTTTTATTTCTTGTTGTAAATGTTCTGGAAAATGATTTTCGGAAGCGGTGGATAAGATGGTCAAAGAATTAGCTAATTCATTGAAAATTGTATAATCGTGTTCGATAGCAGACAGCTTGGTTTCAGATTGGACAGCATCAAGCAATTGGATAGCTAAACAATACATTACTTGTTCAGTATCATCTTGCAGATAAATCATTTCAAACTTGAGGTTGGCAACGGAAAAATGGGTGTCAGTAGAAGGATGAAGCATAAAGCTACGAACCCGTTCTAGATTGTGCTGACCAATTAAGAAAATTAGATCATCTAATTTATTTAAGGTGAGGTTAGTCACTGGATAGTTACTGTCAATGACACTTTCACTTTGATCAAAGGCAATAAAATAAATGGCATGATGAGACAGTAACTTACGATAAGTCTCTGATGATAGCTGTGACAATATACCCTCCTTCATCCTGAACATTTAATTTGGCCTATAAATAATCTATTAATAATATCTTTATTTTACCTATTTAACACCTATAAATACCTATGAAATAACAAGTTCTTAATTTTGGTTACTCAGCCTTATCTTAGGAGGTGGGCTTTCCTGTTTGGATTTACACAGTATTTTGCCCATTAAATGAGCAGGTTTTAATAATATGCGAGTTAGGTCAAAAAAATACATTCGCAAAACACCCATATAATACCTATATTTATGCTCATATAATACCTAATAAGGAAATGAGTATGTTTAAAATATTATATAAGAATCGAGTTGTTCTGCTGTCGTTATTTGTTATTGGTTACTCGCTATCTGTGCAGGCTAATGATGAAACGAAAGGGCCAAATGGAGAGCAAGCGACTCCTTATACGCAAGTGTCATTGACTCAAGATCAGCAAGATCAGGTAAAGACAAAAAACTACACAGCCGCCATTTTGATGCACAGTACTTCGGATTGGTCGAATGCTTTAATTGCTGGTGCTAAAGACCTTTTTAGCAGTCTGAATATTAAGGTTGTGGCAGTCACCGACGCCGAGTTTGATGCAAATAAACAAAAAACTGATGTTGAAACCATTATGGCAATGAAACCAGACATTTTAATTGCTTTAGTGGTCGATCCTGTTTCTGGGGCGGCGGCGTTCAGGCCCGCGGTACAGCAGGGCAGCAAATTAGTCTTGATCAGTAATTTACCAACAGGGTTTGTACACGGTAAAGATTATGCCGGTATTGTGACGGATGATTTATTTGAAATGGGAAAAATTGCAGCTGATTTGATTGCGAATGCTGTAGGACCACAAGGAAAGGTTGGTTTTATTTATCATGATGCTAGCTACTATGTAACCAATCAACGTGATAAAGCAGTGCTGACTAGCCTGAAAAATCATTACCCCAATATAGAAATTGTCGCGAAACGCGGTATTGCTAATGCTAATGATGGCGAAGCGATTGCCTCTGCCTTAATTACTCAATATCCAGATATCAATGCGATTTACGCGCCGTGGGATAGCATTGCAGAAGGAGTGGTGTCAGCAACACGAGCAGCAGGACGCAAAGATATTAAAGTGGTCACCATGGATTTAGGTGCTGCGAATGCGTTGGATATGGCCAAAGGACGTAATGTTGCAGGCATTGTTACTGATTTACCTTATGACCTTGGGAAAACGCTGGCTCGTATGGGCGCTCTATCTAAGTTAGGCGTTGATACCCCAGCATTTGTGACCGTGAGTGCAAGTGGCGTGACAAGGGATAACCTTGCTAGTGCATGGCAAAAATCATTACGCCGTGAAGCACCTAAATCAGTCATAAAAGCATTGGATCAGTAGTAACGCTAGGGTAAGTAAAGCACCAGTTAACAGCGAGCGATAAACGGAGAAATGTTAACTCACTAAGGACAATACAGTTCTTTATGATGAAAGGCTGTATTGAGCTCAATGAATTCAATAGGGATTAAGGCATGGAGATTCTAGCAATCGAAGCCAGAAAAATTAAGAAAGGATTTGATGGTAATCCAGTTTTAAAAGACGTGAACTTTACGCTTAAAGCAGGTGAAGTACATGCCTTGGTCGGACAAAATGGAGCGGGAAAGTCAACCTTAGTCAAACTGATCAACGGGTACCATCAACGTGATGGTGGCGAGATTAAAGTCTTTGGAAAAGCCAGTCAGTTTTCTAGCCCTAAACAAGCTCAGCTGGAAGGGATATCGATGGTTTATCAAGATTTAAGCCTAATTTCGAGTTTGAGCGTGGCAGATAATATTTTTTTAACCGAGCAATCGAAAAAATCGGTCTTAATTTCTAATCGAGAAAGAATGAAACAGGCGCAACCCTTTCTCGACATGTTAGATGTGGACATTTCCCCAAGCCAAAAAGTCGAGACATTAAGTGTTGGTGAGCAACAGTTTATCGAAATTGCTAAGGCACTGGCGATGAACGCTAAAATTTTAGTATTAGATGAACCGACAGCATCACTTTCTAATAATGAAATAAATGATCTATTTAAGGTGATCTCAACTTTGAAAGAGAAAGGAATTTCTATTATTTATATTACGCATTACCTCAGTGACATTATGAGGATTTGTGATGCCGTCACGGTACTAAGAGACGGCTATACCGTATTAGAAATCCAGACCAAGGATACGACTATCGATGAGTTGGTTGAAGCCATGCTCGGTAATAAAACCAGCACTAATTTAACGTGGGAAAGACAAGCATTAACTCAGCCGTCTCACACGCCATTATTAGAACTTCAAAATATTAGCACTGCTGAGTTGGATGATGTGTCTTTAACCGTTATGCCAGGACAAGTGGTGGGTTTAGCCGGATTGTTAGGAAGTGGTCGTACTGAAATTTTAGAAGCTATTTATGGGTTAACACCATTAACCAAAGGCACGCTCTTAGTTAATGGCAAAGAAGTGAAAATATCATCACCTCGACATGCTATCGAAACGGGTATCAACATGGTACCGGAAGATCGTCGTTCTCAAGGTTTGGTATTGGACTTTTCAGTGGAAGACAACGTGCTGA
This sequence comes from Vibrio casei, assembly GCF_002218025.2. NCBI lineage: Bacteria > Pseudomonadati > Pseudomonadota > Gammaproteobacteria > Vibrionales > Vibrionaceae > Vibrio > Vibrio casei. Next base: position 209,493 of record NZ_AP018681.1, read on the forward strand.
TGGCTTCTTTTGATCGGATATCCCGATCAATGGTTTTAGACAAATCGAAAGGACAAATGATGGTTGAAAATACCATCAAAAAATTGGGTGTAAAGACCACGGGCGCTTCTCAGTCGGTGCGTTTTTTATCCGGGGGAAATCAGCAAAAAGTGGTGATAGGTAAGTGCTTATCTACCGACGCCAAAATCTTATTATTGGACGATCCAACCTTCGGAATTGATATCAATGCTAAATACGAAATCATGAAAATAGTGAATCAATATGTTGCTCAAGGAAATGGAGTCATTTTTGTCTCCAGTGAGTATGCTGAAGTAGGCAGTTTTTGTGATGTTATTTATGTCGTTAATAAAGGCAGAATCGTTAACCATTATAGTGGGCAACGAATGACAGAAGAAGAGCTTCTTGCTGCGGTGCAATAAAAGGAATTTATGATGAATGATGAAACACTGGTGACACCAAAAGCCCCCAAATCAAATGCACCAAAAATACAATGGCGAGACTATATTATCTACCTTGTTTTTATTGGTATTTTTGCCTTTTTTTCCATTATGTTACACGACAAAGGATTTCTATCGTCGGTCAATTTGATGAACATTGCTCGTCAAACCGCGACTATAGCTATCATGGCGGTAGGAATGACATTTGTGCTCAGCGCTGCTGAAATTGATTTGTCTTTCGGTGCCACTGTCGCGCTTGCTGCGATTGTGTCGGCATTAACCTTACAAGAAACCGATAGTATTTTACTCGCGGTATCTGCAGCGCTTGCTGTGGGTACAATGGTTGGTTTCATTAATGGCATCTTCGTAACTCAAGTCGGTATTCCATCCTTTTTAGTAACGCTTGGTACGACAGGGATCATTACTGGTATAGCCCGTTGGTCTACCTCGCTTCAATCGATTCCAATTGATAATGATACTTACACTTTTATCTTCGGTTCTGGGGATATTGGCCCTTTTTCCATTCTATTTGTTTGGGCGTTGTTGGTGACGGTTATTGGTGCCTTTATTTTGCGTAATACTACCTTTGGCAAACATGTATTAGCCACGGGAGGAAATAAAGTATCAGCCATGTATTCCGGCATTAATATCAACCGAATTAAATTGTATGTATTGATGCTGAATGGATTTTTAGCTGCTTTGGCAGGCATTTTGTATTCCGGCCGTTTATACAGTGCTCGTTATACCTTAGGTGAAAATGATCTGATGCTGGTGATTGCCGCGGTGATCATTGGTGGCACGAATTTATTTGGTGGTCGTGGCACAGTCGTTGGGTCGGTAATTGGAGCGTTGATCATGGGAATGGTCAATAACGGATTATTACTTATGGGATTAAATGTTGATCAGCAATTGATCTTGCGGGGCATTATCGTGATTGTTGCGGTCACCTTTACGATGGGACAAATCCGTCAGTTGCGTAAAAAATAATGTATGAAACTATGATGGATAATAGGACGAAAATTATGATGGAACAACAAGCGCGAGAGCTGATTTCAACTTGGTCAATAAAAGAAAAAATTGGTCAGTTATTTATTTTAGCTTTTCCTGGGAAATCAGCAGAAACCGCTCGACAGATGATTGAGGAATATAATTTAGGAGGGTGTTATCTAAGCCAAGATAATGCTGAAACGTTTACTGAAGCTCAGAAATTAAATCAAGAATTAACAAGTATTCTCAATGAGAATCAGCGATTACCCTTATTGTTAGGGGTTGATCAAGAAGGTGCATGGGGTGTGTTAGTTGGAGAGTCGACGACAGGGCCGGGGAACCTTGCACTTGGGGTTAACGATATGGCCGAGAATACAGAAAATATGTATCAATTGATGGCGGATGAAATGCGTTTTGCCGGTTTCAATTGCATTTTAGGCCCATGTTGCGATGTGAACTTTAACCCACAATCGCCCATTATTGATACTCGTTCGTTTGGTGACCAACCGGATAAAGTCAGCTTGCATTCAGCCGCGGCAGTACAGGGATTACATCAAGGAAAAATCATTGCTTGTGCCAAGCATTTCCCAGGGCATGGTGATACTCATGCCGATACCCACAGAGAAATTCCACAAGTAAATAAATCATATGCACAGTTAAAAGCCAATGACTTAATGCCTTTTCAAGCTGCGATCGACTCTGGGGTTGATCTCATCATGACTAGCCACATTCTTTACCCGCAACTTGATGCGGTAAATCCTGCCACTTTATCCCCCACCATTTTGCAGCAAGTCTTGCGTCAAGACATGGGATTTGAAGGAATTATTATTTCAGATAGCATGAATATGGGGGCTATCATGAATCACTATTCTCCGGTAGAAGCGGCGATTAAAGCAATCAAAGCGGGAATAACCATGCTAATGCTTTCAGAAGAGCATTATGATCATAGTGATGCCTATATTGATAAACAGTTAGCGATGATACATGGGTTGATTGATGCAGTTCAAACCGGTGAACTTTCAGAATATGTAATAGATCAAGCGCTATTGAGAGTCATATTATTTAAGTTAGAAAAGCTACTTCCAATTTCTTTATATCAAAATATCGATCTTCAACATCATCAACAAATAGCTCTACAGTCAGCTGAATCTGGTGTGAGCTGGATACGTGGAGGGGGTGATCTTCAAGATAAGCAGCTTTATGTTATGAATGCGACGCCACCAGAAAGTTACCATAATTTGATTAATCCCCGTGGCATTGGCCCAAATCAGTCACAATCGGCTTATGAAATCTTTACTCAATCGCTATCGAATACATCCCTTAAGTGGCAGCCCGTTAGTTTAGATACTCTTCCTAGTGATACTCAGGATCATTACTTAGTTGTGGTGACGGAAAACCACCCATTACCGGGTGAAGACTTTGATCAAATTCAAGCCCAACAATTGGTGCAACAACTAAGCCAAGACTTTGAACAGCTAATCGTCGTTGGATTACGCAGCCCGTATGATCTTTTGCATTACCCTCATGTTCATCACTATTTATGCTCTCATTCACCACGACCTGAATCAGCCATTGCTGCAGCGAAAGTACTGGCTGGAGAACTTGCTGCTGTTAAAGGTCATGCGGTGAAATTAGTGAGCTAAAGCTAAGCTTCGTTTTAACTTATAAACAGAATTTCAATGATTCAATGATTCAATGAATTATTGAAGGCCTCCTAGTATTTCGTGGTTGGGAGAAACAATAAAGAAACCTCTAAAAAACTAAGGAAATAAGCATGATTTTAAGTACTAGGAAAAAAACATTGTCACTTTTGACAATGATTATTTTAAGTGGACAAGCTGGTGCCACCACTACGGGGGTTCAAGGGTTTTTAGATTCTTTACGTGACTTTGAATCGGGTATTAACCCAGCTATGGCCAATTTTTATTCTGCTAACTTAGACACCCCTGTTTTTACTTATGCTGAAGTAACTGAACCGGGACGTTTGGTTCGAGATTGTTCCACTGGAACTATGATTTCTGAACCAACAACTGTGAATCAATTTTTTGCGAAATTAGGAGTCGATAGTCTTTATAACCCCCTTACTCCAAATGACCCTGAGATGTTTCGCCAAATGCAATATAACTCAATGAATGCTTGGGGGTTCATAGGTTATCAATTAGGAGAAGCGGTATTAATTGATTCCGGATATTACAGCCCACAAGTCGTTAATATTGATGGAAAGCCTTACGATAGTTTTTATATGTTTGTGCCTGATTCCACTTGGATTGGTTGTAAAACCGAAGCATTAGCAGAAATAGAGGGTTCCGGTGGAAATCAAGTGTATGTGACAGATAATAACCGCTGGCAAGGGACGTTTGTTGGTAAAAATGGTGTGAATTCATTGGCAGATTTACGTTTACCCGAAAAGCAAGAATTGGTGATGCGTGATGCAATGCATTTTAATGTTAAAGTTATTAGTAAATTGCTAGATGATGCAAATATGACGTGGGGGCAAGCACTAGCGAAAAGTTGGCCGGGTACTGATGAGAATGGTAATCCAATTACCGTTCATGCAACCATGTCTGGTATTTTAGCTGCCGCTCATTTACGAGGTGCGTGGGGAACGGCTGCTTTACTGACGAATGATCAGATTACGTGTGATGAACTAGGTACTTGTATCACTACATATGTAGACAAATTCGGTGGGTTTAATACCATTTTTGATACCCCAGCAGATGATGTTATAGAAGGTTCACCTTATGATGAAGTACTTACCTCTGGACAAGGTAACGACACTGTTATTACAGGTGGTGGCAAGGATAAGATTTTATTAAATGAATCAATATCTTCTATTACAACGGTGACAGACTTTACTGTAGGGAATGATCTTATTGTTTTACAAGGGTGGCAATCACTTGATCCTCTTGGAGATTTAACCATTTCATCCGTATCTGGTGCTACGGAATTACAGTTTTCAGGACAGACTGTTATTTTGACAGGGATAAACGCGGTAGATGTCCAAGCGGATCCAACAAAAGTAATTGTTAAGTCAGATACTTATGTTTTAGCTTGGAACTCGGGAAAGCAAGTCGTCACGGACTTTGATCCTGCAGTAGATAAAATAGAAGGTTCCTCTGGGATTGGTTTCAAGCATTTGAAAGCTTATGAAACGACGAACTCGATTGTGATTGGTCCTCAGGCAGAGGATGGTGGTATTTACGCATCTTATGAATTGGTTGGTTTAACATTAGCTGATATTACCCCGGAAATGTTTTCTAATGTGACGGGAGGATATAACCGGTTAGGTTATATTGTTCCAATTAATAGTGTGAATTGGGGATGGAATGTTGAATTAATTGTTAATCATTTTGATGTGTCGAAAACGGCAATTACTACGCCAAGTAATGAATCCGTTCCATTTAGTTCTATTAAATTAACTCAAGAAGGTAGTAGCACTGTGATGACGCTGTTAGAACCTTATGCGCAAGGCAATGCTAAGCGGTTGGTTTTAATGGCAACAGATGTTACGACTTTATCGGCGAATAATTTCGCAGGATTCACGGGTAGTTATTCTGAAGCAACCATTGATATTCCCGTTTTTTACCAAGTAAATGCTAGCGTCAATGGTGCTGGTGGCGTTATTTTTCCAGCACCTGATTCATCAGGAGTGATATCGGCCAAAGGAGGAGAAGATTTTACGGTAAACTTTATCCCCGAGGCTGGCTTTACGGTAAGTTCCGTATCTATTAACGGAGTGTCTCAAGCGATTAGTAATAGTTATACATTCACCAATCTTTCGAGTAACCAAACTTTGGTTGTGAGCTTTGAGCAGGGAGAATCCAGTACTTGCCCTACAGTCTGGGTTAATGGTCAGGTTTACACTGCTGGAGATAAAGTGTTATACCAAGGAAGCATTTATGAAGCTAAGTGGTGGACAGATAACAATCAGCCCAATTCAGGTGGCCCATGGTTGTTTATAGAAACGTGTAACTAAAATACATTGAATGATGAGTTATTAATGAGCCAACTCTTTATTGAATTGGCTTTTTTTATTGATAGCACTTTACCTTACTGCTTCACTCACTAAATACAAAATTGATTGATGCTCATGGTTCGACTAATACAAGATGGGAAGTATACTACTATTTCCCCGCGCGTATTTCTCAAATGAGCAGAAAGTGATGACCAATGAGTTTGATAATTTCGCCACCGAAGCTTTACCGTCTCTTTCTCATATCCAGAAAATCATATACGTTGTACTCAACAAGGCCGATGGTAATAAAGCTAAAGCAGCGGAAACCTATAAATAACTAGGTACACACTATATTGTTGTCTGGAGTAAGGTTAATAAAAACGGTTAACCCCTAAACAGATTAGCCGTTTTGCTTCATTATTTTTGAAAGTTTTGCACCGTCTCCCAAGCGATTATTTGCAGTTTTTCCGCGGTTTCTGGTGTCATATCAGAATCCACAGGTAAAGCTCCACCAACGGGAGATTTATTATACAAAGTGGCAAAAAATACCGATGCCGCTAAATAAGTTCCAGCCAATGACGGATGCTTGCCATCGCTATGGTAAAGGTTAATTTCTGGGTATTGTTGTAATGTGTTTGCAAATGCGAGGCCGACAGGAGCAACATAACCACCGGTTTGTGTCGCGATATCAACATAAGCATTGGCCAATTTTTGTGTCAGTTCAGGTTTTGCTTTCGGCGCCCAAGTCATTAGGTAGACCACTTTTGAGTCTGCTTTGTGTGCGATATCTGCCATCTCTTTGGCTGATTTTTGGAAGTATTCTTTTGAGCCTTTTTTCTTGGAAATTGGCTCCATTGAATTTCCCTGAAAGACCACAACATCCCAGTGCTTTAGGCTATTTTGGAAGATCAAATTTTGTTTGTGCCAACCTAATTGACCACTGGAAATGGTAATACCTCGGTAACTGTATCCCTTGGCCTTATTCGGTAATAAAGAACGGGTTAAATCTCTTAAGCGTGTATTTAGATTATTGTTATAATGCGTAAAAGAATTCCCATAAAGCGCGACCACTTTATTGTTACCAGACATTTTAGCATTGGCGGTTGGTGCAATTAGTGTGTCAGCAAAAGTTTGAGTTGAACTTAGGCACATTAGGCTGATAAGCAGTGATATAACAGTAAATAGTTTCATGATTATTCCTTAAAAGTCGTAACGTAGGCCAAGTGTGATGGCATCGTTATTGGTTTTTTTATTACTGGCAGCAAGCTCTTTATCATAGGTGAGAGATAAATAGGTTTTTTTCGCGAGAGTCAGTTGCCCTTCAATTCTCCAATCTTCTTTTTCATAAATATCTTGGTCGCGTTCCTCTAAGAAGCTATAACCGCCAAGCAGCTTGAATTTTTGCCACTGATAAGACGCAATGGAATCTAAACCGAAGTATTTATCTTCGCCATTATTTTGTTTGATGTTGGTATAGTCAGCTGTGACACCGAATGTGAATTGCTGCCATGCCACTTCAAGCCCAGCCATAGCTTGGTTGTGCTCTTTACGAGTGGTGTCGGTGTTGTCATCATTACGCTTAAATTGGCTTGCTGCAAAGGTGGGGGTTATCTTGACTTGATCGATTTTGACATGAGTGTAGTAGCTGCCCATGATGCCATAATCGAGACGCCCATTTTCACCATTACCCATCACATAAGCGACTTGAAATTGATGCTTATCAATGTGGCTATTCCATTGCAAAGTGCTGTCTTGGCGGTTATAGGTATACGAAGTATCAATTGATGAGATGCCATAGTTATAGATATTTGGCGTATAGTTTTTATATTTATCGGTTATTTTCATTACTTGATACATTGGGTTTTTAGTTCGACCAACGATGAGTTCTCCCCAGGTTTTATTATCAAATCCAATGTAGTTATAACGTGCTTCTAAATCTTCACCAGCGTCCAGTTTAGTATCATTGGTTTCGGTTCTTAATTGCCATTCAAATTTACCAATGATGCGGGTGTTTTCAATGATAGAAAGCTGCCTTCCCATTAGAAATCCTAAACGACCAGTCATTCTCGCGCCGGTATCATCACCAGTGAAAGACCCTTTACCAGTGGCGATTTGACCTTCAGCTCGGCCGTAAATATCGAGGCTGTTAACTGTGTCGTTATAAACCTCAATGGCATAACTTGAACTGCTCATGGCGGTAAGTAATGCTCCAATTAAAAGCGTTTTATTCATAACATTATTCTCTTTATTAGTATGGTTCATCAGTAAGGTGTATTGAGTTGCAATAATTATGTCTTTGTAGTGGAAAATTGATGATGGGAATATATTTTTCCCTAAATGAAATGTGATCCTTTATCCAATTGAAGTGACTTTTGTGATTAAAATCCTATTCATCGGGTAAAAAATGTCTATTTGGGGATGGGGGTAACCGCGTATATAAATTCACTGTGAGTGATAGAGAAAGGGCGTTTTGGGGAGGAAATCGGGGATAAGTGTGAAAGAGATCAAAGAAAGAAGGTAAATCAACCTAGAGCAAAGTGGGAATTTGAAATTCTCATAGTTTTCACTGTGTGAGCAAATACTATACCAAGCATATGACGTTATCTAATCGATAAAAATAACATAGAGAGAATGAGCATGGTTGCATTATTGGCGCTACCGATAGTTTTCGGAGCCGGTTATTTCATTACTAAAAAATATAATACTCAAGCAATATTATTTGCTGCTGGCTTGGTGATGATGTTGGTGGGGGCTTTAGCGGGTCATCAAGATTTTACACCTAGTGGGCATACATCGGGGTCTTTTTTTGTTGATTTTTTCATGTCTATTAAGGAGATCACTTCTGGAACTTTGGCCAAATTAGGCTTAATTATCATGGCTGTGGGTGGTTTTTCTAAATATATGGGACACATCGGCGCGGCCAATGCTTTGGTGCGTTTAACCACCAAACCTCTATCTTATATAAAAAACCCCTACATCATTTTGGCTATCGCTTATTTAGTTGGCCAAGGGTTAAATGTATTTATTCCAAGTGCAGTAGGCCTTGCGATGTTACTTTTGGTTGCTTTGTATCCGGTCTTGGTTGGCATTGGTTGTACACCAGCATCGGTGGCTGCAGTGCTGGCAACAACCGCTTGTTTAGATTTAGGGCCCGCATCGGGAACGGCCAATAAAGCGGCAGAAGTGATCGGTATTGATGCTGCATCTTATTTTATTGAACACCAACTTTTTATTGGGGTTATTACGGCGTTTGTTATTGCCGCTTTGCACTTTTTTGCTCAGAAATATTTCGATAAAAAAGATGCAGAGAAAGGCATTGAATATGAATTAAGTAATAAAGAAATATCGGTTCGACAAGCACCAACTTGGTTTGCGGTATTGCCTATTTTACCTTTGGTCTTATTGCTTATCTTTAGTAAATTCGTCATTACTTCGATTAAAATTGATGTGGTTACTGCGATGTTTATTTCATTAGCGGTGGCAATGCTGTTTGATTATATTTATAGCCGAAAAGGCAAAGAAGTTGCCGCTTCACTTAAAGTATACCTGCAAGGTATGGGCGATGTATTTTCAAGTGTCGTGTCGCTTATCATTGCGGCTCAAACTTTTGTTGTGGGCTTAAAAGCGATTGGTTTTATTTCGGGATTACTTGGTTTGTCATCGCATTTGGGTTTCGGTTTTATGTTAATGGTGATATTGATGGTGGTGGTGATTGGGGCAACGACCTTCTTGTCTGGTTCTGGTAATGCCGCTTTTTATAGCTTTTCAAATCTTGCCCCAGATGTTGCTACGCAAGTAGGCGTTTCGACGGCTGCTATTGCACTTCCTATGCAGTTATCAGCGGGAATTTTCCGCTCGTTCTCTCCGGTTGCCGGTGTGGTTATCGCATGTGCGGGCGTAGCAAATATTCCACCAACAGAGCTTGTGAAAAGAACCTTTATTCCCATGGTAGGCGGGCTGTTAACCGTGTTAATTGTTACATTTATTGGAGCTTAATTTGATGGTGATGGGTGATAATTCTTCCGTATTTGATTCGCAGCTGTATTCTTCATTGTTTACGCAAAAAGAAATGAAATCGATTTGGACTGATGCAAATTTGATCCGTGAATGGGTGAAATTTGAAGTCACTATAGCCCAAGTGCAGGCTGATTTAGGCATCATTCCTAAAGAAGCTGCAACTGCAATCACTGAGGCTTGCCAAACCTTTAAACCTGATTGGCAACGTCTTGCGCAAGACACTGAATCGGTGGGGATGGCGATTAAGCCACTAGTTGATCAAATCTGTGACCATGGAAACTCTTGGGTTAAGCAGTATTTGCATTGGGGATGTACGACTCAAGACCTTCTTGATACGAGTCTTGCAATGCGCTTAAAATCGAGCCTGATTTTGGTTAGGAAACAATTGGTCGATTTAGGTGATGAACTGGCTGCGATGGCAAGTGAACATCAAGATACTGTGTGTGTTGCGCGTACCAATTCAATGGATGCGCTACCAAGTACCTGGGGCTTGCAAGTCAGTTCTTATCTGACAGAGTTAAGCCGTCATCTGACTCGTTTGGATGAGATTTATCCACGAGCCATTACAGGTTTATATGGTGGGGCGGTGGGTAATTTCTCATCCATTGGTACGCAAGGGCTTGTCGTGAGGAAAGCTTTGTTTGCTGCTTTAGAGCTTAATGAACCACAAGGGTTAAATAATGGCAGCTTAGATCATGTTGCAGAAGTGATTCAGTTTTTTGCTTTAGTGCATGGCAGTTTATGCCGAATTGCCAATGATGTTGAAACCATGGGACGTGCCTCTATTGCGGAAGTGCGAGAAGGTGAATCGGGTGGCGGTTCGAGTACCATGCCACATAAAGCTAATCCAAGGGCGAGCAATATGATCCAAACTTTGTCACGAATGGGATGGATGTATGCCAGCAGCGCGCCCAATATGATGGATCAGCAAGATCTTCGATCCGCTTCAATGCGAGTGTTAAGTTGGAGTTTGGTACCAGAATCGGCATTGTGTGTGTCTACAGCATTAGAGCGAGCGCAACGTTTGATTGGTCATTTAGTCGTAAATAAACAGCAAATGCTTGCGAATTTTTCCGCATCCCGCCATTTCATTATGTCCGAAGCCATGATGATGGTATTGGCACAAAAAATTGGCCGCGATCAAGGCTATAAATTAATGAAAGAGGTTTTGGTCTACGCGAATGGTAGCCAAAGTTTTATTGATCTTGTCCGTGAAGATCGCGCGATTAATCAAGCACTGACGAAGCAAGAAATCGCTGTCGCGTGTGATCCACTTAATTATTTGGGCTGTAATCAACAATTAATCTCAGAAGCTCTAGCTCAATTTGAACAGGTAAAAAATAGATGACAAAGACATTATTTATCAGACAAGCGGGCAATACGTTACTGAATACGCCGTTATTGAATAAAGGTAGTGCGTTCTCAATTGCTGAGCGACGCAACTTTAATTTAATGGGATTATTGCCACATAATATTGAAACGATTCAAGAGCAAGTTGATCGCGCTTATGAACAATTTTCATCGATGTCTAGTACCATGGATAAACATATCTATATTCGTAATATTCAAGACACTAATGAGACCTTATATTACAAGCTGATTCATGATCATATTGAAGAAACAATGCCAATCATTTATACCCCGACGGTGGGTGACGCATGTGAAAATTTTTCGCAAATTTATCGACGTAACCGTGGTTTATTTTTATGCTATGAAGATCAAGATGAATTAGAAGAAATCATCAATAATGCACCAAATTCTGATGTGAGAGTGATTGTGTTAACCGATGGAGAACGGATTCTTGGCTTAGGCGATCAAGGTATTGGTGGGATGGGGATTCCGATAGGAAAGCTGGCTTTGTATACCGCATGTGGTGGGATTAATCCCGAACATACTCTGCCGATCATGATCGATGTTGGTACTAATAACGCTAATCTATTATCTGACCCGTTGTATATGGGGTGGCGTCATGGCAGAGTCACCGGTGAGCGATATTATCAATTTATCGACCGCTGTTTATCAGCTTTGAAAAAACGTTGGCCTAACGCTTTGATTCAATTTGAAGATTTTGCTCAAACCAATGCTATGCCTTTACTGCAACGCTATAAGGATAAATTGTGCTGTTTTAATGATGATATTCAAGGTACGGCATCCGTTACTGTAGGCACTTTACTTTCTGCAGCTAAAGCCACACATAAACCATTAACGGATCTTAAAGTCGTCTTTGCTGGCGCGGGTTCTGCAGGTTGTGGTATTGCAGAGGCGATCATCGCACAAATGGTGAAGGAAGGGCTGCCAGAGCAACAAGCTCGTTCACAGGTGTTCATGGTTGATCGCTCGGGAATGATTGAGCAAGGGATGTTGAATTTATTATCATTTCAGAAAAATCTTGCCCAGCCTTCTTCGATTAGAAAGAGGTGGAATATTAAACAAAACCACTCTAAAATTGGCCTATTGGATGTGGTGAAACATGCAAAACCAGATGTGTTAATCGGTGTCACGGGTGTAAGCGGCTTGTTTACTCAACAGATAATCGAGCAACTGGTCCAAGGTTGTAATGCACCGATAGTGATGCCGTTATCGAATCCAACCACACGTGTTGAGGCTACACCACAGGATATTATTATGTGGTCACAAGGTAAGGCGATGGTTGCAACTGGTAGCCCTTTCCAAGATGTGCAATATCAAGGTAAAACCTATCCAATATCACAATGTAATAATAGCTATATATTCCCAGGAGTAGGCTTAGGTGTTTTAGTTAGTGAATCGACTCGAGTGACTGATGGCATGTTGCAAGTTGCAAGTGAAGCATTAGCCGAATTATCTCCTTTGCATCAAGGTGGGCAGTTATTATTACCGTCATTGCACGATATCCAAAGTGTGTCCAAGCACATTGCATTGGCGGTGGTGAAAAAAGCGATTGAAGATGGGGTTGCTCAACCGAGAACCGAGACGCGCATTTTAACTAAACTCAATGACATGTTTTGGCAGGCACAATATTTAGAATATAAACGAATCGCATCATAATGTCGTAATGTCATACGATACCTAGTAACCAAAAAATCAAGGTAGAAATCCTACCTTGATTTTTTTTATTAGTTGAGGTTTGATTTTTGGCTATTTGGTGGTTGAATTCGCTGAAAAGGTGCCAAAAAATTGAAATAATTGTTCGAGTTTTTCGAAATTTCCTTCCCCATCAATTTTCTCATAAGCCAAGTGTAAAATTAATTCAACAAACATAAAACCGGTCATTCGGCTATGGAAAATAGCTTGGGCATCACTTGGTAATACAAATTTCAAATCACTGTATTTACCATAAGGATTGGAGTGCGAATTGGTGATCACCACCACTTTTGCATTATGGTCTTTAAACCAACGGGCAATATCAATCACCACATTATTAAATCGATAATAAGAAAAAATCACTAAGACATCATTTTTATTAATATCAATCAATTGCTTAGGTAAGTCGCCAGTATCAACACTTAACAGGTTGACTTGGCTTCGAATATATTTAATTAAGGTTGAAAAATGCACCGCCATTGCCGCAGATGACGATGGACCAACGGTAAATATTCGCTTGTTATTATCAGCAATTAAGTTAATCAATTCATTTAGATTATTTTGGTCCAAGCTGTCATTAAATTGCTGGATAATATGGTTAATGTTATCGGTAAATGTGGAGATCAATTTAGGTGTGTTTTGTTGTTTTTCTTTACCTGAATGATAGACCTCGATAGGCGCCGTCATTTTATTTTCGGCAAGGCTATTTGTCAGAGCCGCTTTAAACGCGCTATATCCTGTGAAACCGATTTTATTAAGAAAACGGCCAATGGTGGCTTTACTGACTTGAGCATTATTAGCAAGATCGACAATTCCGTGATAGGGCAACTCGTCAAAGTGCTTTAAAATATAGTGGTGCATATTTTGTTCTGATTCGGTCAGTACTGTGATGCTTGCTACCAGAGTTTGGTAAGCCGATTTATCCAATCGATTGATATGAGCCATTAGTACATTTCCGACTGTAACTGGGTGGCTTCACTCACCAAATACAAAATTGATTGATAAGGTACGCCGCTGTGGTGCGATAAGCCTATTTCACAGGTTAAGCTGTTACTAAAACCTCTTGTGCAATGAGTGGGGACTTGGTCTTTCAAAGGGTGTAAAGCGGCTTTATTTAATTCTGGTGTGTTAAAGCCTTTGTCTCCAGCCCACCCACAGCATTGAATATGCTCAGGCACGATGACTTTTTTAGCACACTGTTTTGCAAGATCGAGCATAGTGTTTTCTAAGCCCATTGTTCGAGAGCTACAGGTGATGTGTAGCATTACCGTTTCATTTATTGGTGATAATTCAAGATGATTTAGTGCATGTTTCATAATAAACTCTGAAGGCTCAAACAAAGAAAGTGGCTTGGTAAATTGGGTTAAACTTTGTTTCACGCAGGGGCTGGTGTCGATCAATATTGGGTATAAACCTTGTTGGCTGGCTTGCCACAATGTTTGTTCTAGTTGATGTGATTTTTTATCCCCTAGGTCATTCAATCCTTTGCTTTTATAAGGCATTCCACAACATTGTTCACTGAGATCTTTGGGTAAAATAATGTCGAAACCTGCTTTGGTGAGCAATGACATAGTAATTTCAGTTAAGGATGATGATTCGGTATTGGATCCCATCGTTCGGCTTACACAAGAAGGAAAGTACACCACTTTCTTATGTTGAACATCGGCAATTTTCCCTCGATCTTGTTCCGCTTGTTTTAAGGTGTTCATTGGTAATTTATGAGTATTCGCTTTGGGTATTTCAGGTAACCATAGCGGAGTGCGATTCTGACTAATGTTACGAACACCATTTGCCGTGCGAGACATGATATTCCGACCGACTAACCGAGTAAGAATATGGTTAATGGTTAAGCCATATTTCACGGCGGCGGTGGCCGTTGAAAAATGATCACTCGTCCAGCGTGCAATCAGAGGTGCTTTATGTTGTGTAAATTGGTCTGCACGCAGTTTCTTAACTAAATCGCCCGTATTGATCCCAACTGGGCAGCGCTGTTCACACAAACCGGTTGCTGCGCAAGTTTCAACGCCTTGGTAGTTAAATAATTCTTCTAGTTCTGGGACGGTGTCTTTACCCTCTCGTTTTTGCTGCTGTAATTCACGGTACAGCACAATGCGTTGTCGAGGCGATAAGCTCAGTGTTCGAGAAGGACAAACGGGTTCACAAAAACCACATTCAATACAGCGATCGACTAAGTCATCAGCTTTGGGCATTGGCTTTAAATGACTGAGGTGGGCATGTGGGTTATCGTTAATAATGACCCCAGGATTGAGCAAACCTTGTGGATCAAATAATTGCTTAATCTTTTGCATTAAGCGATACCCTTCTTTTCCCCATTCTAGTTCGACATAAGGCGCCATGTTACGCCCAGTACCGTGTTCAGCTTTAAGGGAGCCTTGATATTTTACGGCCACTAATTGAGTCACGTCATCCATGAACTGACCATAACGTTCGACTTCGGCTTGAGCTTCAAACCCTTGAGTGAAGACAAAATGCAGATTGCCATCAAGCGCATGACCGAAAATGATGCCTTCGGAGTAATCGTATTTTTCGAAGAGTTGTTGTAGCTCTCGTACTCCTTGGGCTAAATGCTCAATGGGAAAAGCCACATCTTCAATAATAACTGTAGTGCCGGCTTCTCTTACTGCGCCAACGGCAGGGAATAAACCTTTACGGATATTCCACAAACCGGTCACGGTTTCAGGATCGCAAGTGAATGGGACTGATTCCATAATATTGAAATCGCTTAATCGACTTAAAATTAATTCACACTGGTGCATTAACTGTTCTTGGTCGGTAGCATGAGATTCAATCAATAGTGCCGCGGCTTCCAGATCCAATTGTTTAATAAAGTTTGGCATGCCGGGTTTATTGGCAACGGAACGTAATGAGCGACCATCCATCATTTCAACCGCAGCGATAGGGGTGTTTGATAGAATTGTGACGGCTTGACTGGCTTGCTCTATATCCGAAAACACCAATAATGCCGATGCTTTATGTTGATGTTCTATGACCGTGTGGTAAGTAATTTCGGCGATGAAACCTAATGATCCTTCAGAACCAATCATGAGGTGTTGGATAATTTGAATCGGATCGCTGAAGTCCACCAAGGCGTTAATGGAGTAACCTGTGGTGTTTTTTAATCGATATTTATGATGAATAAGATGTGATAAATCGTGATTACTTTTGGTTTCCTGACTGAGCAAACTAATTTGTTTAATAAAATCAGCGTGAGTCGTTTGGAACCGTTCAATACTTTGAGGGTTTCCGGTATCTAAAATGGCCCCATCGGCAAACACTATTTTCATGCTGTCTAACGTTTGATATGAGTTTTGCGCAGTTCCACAGCACATGCCGCTAGAGTTATTTGCCGCAATACCGCCAATTTTACAGGCATTAATAGACGCTGGATCTGGGCCGATTTTACGCTGAAATGGTGCGAGGTATTTATTCGCATCGGCGCCGATAACCCCCGGTTGCAATGAGATTTTCTGGCCACTGTCATAGATTTTATAAGTACGCCAATCGTCGGTTAAGGTGATTAAAACTGAATCTGAAACGGCTTGTCCTGAAAGGCTAGTACCAGCAGCACGAAAGGTAAAGGGAAGTTGGTGTTCTCGGCAGCAGCGCATGGCATATAGCACTTCTTCAAGGTCTTGAAGCCTTAAGACGATTTTCGGCACTAACCGATAAAAACTGGCATCCGTACCATAGGCGAGACGTTTGTCTTGCTGTGTGATGATTCGGTCAAGTGGAATACGTTGTGAAAAAGCGTGTTCGAGTTGAGAGTAATTGTCCATGCTTCCTGCTTTTTATTTATTATCAGTGTATTAGGATAGTATATTAGCTTCAAAGACTATACCCTTCTTACTTGAAGCTGACAGCGTTCATTAACTTGTCGCTTCACTGCCACTCAAATTACTTTGGGTATATACACTGCTTGGTTGAATATGCAGCTTTGTTCCGTTTTTATAATATGTCGTTAGCTAAAGTTTGTCGGCACATTTAAGCATACTTAGTATAGAGTTACTCTCGTTTGAAAACACAAATAGCCATAAAATTTGCTGTATTAGTCAAAAATTAACCATGATAACTTTTATATTTTCTGACACATTTTCGCGATATGACGGATTATTTAGGGGGATCGCTTACGGCTTTGCGCATTTTATGAGCACTTAGATGGATATATAACGTAAATCACTCAATTAAATAAAAAAATAAACTATTCTCACAGAACGAACCTAAAAGTAGGGATTGCTTATGACGATGTATTCTTCCTCCCTCAGCTTAACCAGCGATAAGCTTTACCACTCGGCAGAGCTTGATCAATTGCCTTGCAAATCAACAAAAGATATCCCACCCATTGACGAAATTGTGGGACAAGAACGTGCGCAAAAAGCCGTTGAGTTTGCTATGTCCATTAAAGATAAAGGCTACAATATTTACGCTTCGGGGCAGAATGGCCTCGGCAAACGTACCATGATCTTACGTTATTTGAATCGCCATAAACCTGATGATATGCAATTATTTGATTGGTGTTACGTGGCTAATTTTGATGATATTCGCCGTCCAAAAGTATTAAAACTACCCATTGGTGTGGGAAATAAATTACGTCAAGATGTTGAAAAATTACTCTCAAAACTAGTTAAAGCATTACCTTTAGCCTTCGATAACGAAGTGTACTTTACGCGTGCCGATAAACTGAAGAATCAACTTAATCAAAAACAGCAAAGCGCTTTAGAAGAAATAAGTAAAGTGGCGAAGGAAAAAAACATCAGCCTTACGGTGACGCTGCAAGGCGATTATGAATTTATCGCAATGCAAAATGATGAAGAAATGCACAATGAAGAAACATTTGATGCGCTTAGCCGAAAGGAACAAGATTACTTTCAGCGTACCATTGATGAATTGGAAATTAGTCTACGAGGTATGGTTCGTCAGTTGACGGAATGGGAAGAAGCCTTTAGTGAAAAAATGAAAAAATTAAATGATGAAACCGCATTAGAAGTGTTTCGCCATTTAATTAAAGATTTGAAAAAGGAATACCATCAATACCCAGAAATTAAGCAACATTTAACCGATCTACAAAAAGATGTGGTGGAAAATGCTGATCAGTTTTTACAAGAGCCGACCGAGCAAAATGAAATAGCATCGGCTTCTTTAGATAGCCAACTGCCACGCCGGTATAGCATTAATGTATTAGTTAGCCAAACTCAAGATACTTTTCCGGTGGTGGTGGAAGATAACCCGAATTATCACAGTCTATTTGGTTGT
Organism: Vibrio casei; assembly: GCF_002218025.2. Classification (NCBI taxonomy): domain Bacteria; kingdom Pseudomonadati; phylum Pseudomonadota; class Gammaproteobacteria; order Vibrionales; family Vibrionaceae; genus Vibrio; species Vibrio casei. The sequence continues at coordinate 227,223 of NZ_AP018681.1, forward strand.
GTGGAAACGGCAACGTACAAAGGCACCGTATTTACCGATTTCTCTTTAATTCGTTCTGGCAGTATGCACAAAGCAAATGGCGGTGTGTTGTTGATGGATGCGATTAAAGTGCTCGAACAACCTTATGTTTGGGATGGTATTAAACGCGCATTACGTGCCAAACAGTTAAGCCTAACCTCATTAGAGAAAGAAGTGACATTAACGGGGGCGGTGTCTCTTGATCCTGAACCGATTCCTTTAGATGTGAAAATTATTTTGTTTGGGGATTATCGAACGTATCAATTGTTGCAGCATTATGATCCCGAGTTTAGTGAACTATTTCGAGTCACTGCGGATTTTGAAGATGAAATGACACGCACCGCTGACGCTGAAATGCATTATGCGCGTTTCATTTCCAGCATAGTACACGATAATAATTTGCTGCATTGCGATAAAAAAGCGATCGCAAAAATTGTGGAACACAGTTCGCGAATGTCTGGCGATCAGAAAAAATTGTCACTTCATTCTGCTCATATTGCCAATTTATTAAGGGAATCGAATTACGTGGCAAAAGGGGCGAAATCGAGTTTAATTCGCGCTTCTCATGTTGAACAAGCCTTAAATAATCAAACGATGCGAGTGAGTCGCTTGCAAGATAGTGTGATGGAAACCTTCTCAAATGGTACAACTTTAATTAAGACGGAAGGCAGTGCGGTAGGGGTTGTGAATGCTTTATCTGTTTTATCTACCACCGATCATATGTTTGGGGCACCAAACCGAATTACCGCCACAACAGCTTTTGGCGATGGCAACATTCTTGATATAGAACGTAGTGTTGATTTAGGGGGCAACATTCACTCGAAAGGCGTGATGATTCTTTCAGCTTATCTTGCTTCCATTTTAGGTCGCAACGCGAAAATTCCGCTCACAACGCACATTACCTTTGAACAGTCGTATGGTGGTGTCGATGGCGATAGCGCCTCAATGGCCGAAGTTTGCGCGATTGTTTCGGCATTTTCTAAATTACCGATTAGGCAAGATATTGCGATTACTGGCTCCATGAACCAATTCGGTGAGTCACAACCTATTGGTGGAGTGAATGAAAAAATAGAAGGGTTTTTTGATGTGTGTAAGATCAAAGGTCGGCAATCCACGCAAGGGGTGATCATTCCTCAATCTAATGTGCATAATTTAATGTTACGCAAAGATATTGTTGAAGCCGTCAATAAAGGTGAATTTCATATTTGGGCGATAGAACACGTCACCCAAGCGATTGAGATATTCACGGGCATTCATACTGGTGAACTGGAAGACGATTTTACTTACTCTGTTGGCAGTGTGTTTGGCATTACCCAGGCGAAATTGAATGCACTCAGGAAGTAGAATTAAATTTGTAATGCGAATACTTTTTGAGAATCGCTAGAAACCCTACTTATTGAAACAGGGATGGTTTTGGTAATTAGTATGGAGTATTGACTTGATACTCCATACTAAAAGCTTCCGGAGAACATTGCGATGTGGTTATTTGCCGCGAGATTTGAGTTGAATATCCCACAAATAACATAAAGGGTAACAATCAATGATATTTTCATAAATATTCCTTATAAAAGGTCAAAGGCTTGTTAAGAGACAAGTGCACGGTCTGAAAGAATAGCCCAATACAAATTGTAGGATATTTCTGAAAATTTTCACTTTATAAGTAAATTAATACAGGCTTACGATCCTTAGATGTGGGTGATCTATTAGTGATAGGAGCGGATAATGGGTTGTTGCAATCAAGCACCGAAAGGCGGTGGTGATTTAAAACTTGGAATGAAAGTATTTGGTGTGATTGCTGTCGTGGTGGTGTTGATTGTTGTCGTGTTTGGTTAGCTCAATAGTGTTGTGAAATATAATAACCACAAGGTTCGATTAAGAACCCTGTGGCTACAAAAAATTGTGGTTACAATGAACGGTTTACTAAGACTAATTGGCGTCTAGAGTCAGTTCAGCGCTGCTGTTTTCGGTTTTTAATTTTGTTTGACTATCTAGAATAAACACACGATCAGGCTCGACATGTTGTTCATCCACTAGATAAGCTTTGATTGAGCGAGCACGTGCTTGTGCAAGGCTGCCTAGTTCATCGGGCAGCACAGTTTGAGCTTCGACTAATTGGTTGTACATGCTGGCATGTAAAGCCATGTTTAGCTGGTTATAATCTATTTCTTTTTGACCGATTTCGCTTTGAATTTGTTGCTTAATTTTATCTTCTTCATCGCCGACATCTTTTTTGAGTTGCTCTTCAAATATATCTTCAAGGGCATCAACTAAGTCGCCATCTTGTGGGAAATTGCTTGCTGTTAAGTTTTTCGGAAGAGAGGAATCCCCACTTTCTTTTAGCAGTAAATTTTGCAATTTTTCTTCCGCAATCGCACGGCTGTCATCGACAGCAGAAACAGAGCCGACAATACTAAGTTTCAGCATTGGGCGATCATCTAACGCTTTCGCTAAAAGAGTCAGTTTCTCTTTTTCTGAGTCGGTTAGGCTAAATTGACCGAATTCAAAATTAATATGGTTCAGTTCTTCATCACTGCCTGCTAACCCTGCCAACATTGAGAAAGGAGAGGTGACCGCTTTCGTGAGAACATTAGCAAATGCTCCCCAAATCACACTACCAAAGCTAAAGTTCGGCGCATTAACATCTCCGGAAACTCGAACGCCAAGGTCTATCACGCCATGGCGATCTTGCAATATTGCAATGGCGAGTGATAATGGCAAGCTTGTCGCTAGGCTAGAATTACTAGGTTCACCGAGTTTTAGTTGATCAATCACAACATGGTTTTCACCTACCAATTGGTTATTTTCTAACTGATAGTTTAACGCCAATGATAACTGACCTTTATCGATATAGTAGCCCGCATAGGCACCGGAATAAGGGTTGACCGATGTGAGTTCAACACTTTTAAAGATCAGATCCAAGTCTAAATATGGATTTTTAATTAATGGGTTGATGGCACCGTTTAGAGTCACTGGAGCATATTTGTCGATCTTACCTTTCAGGTTGACGGTTGCTTTTGTGCCTGGTGTTGAAGACAAGTTTTTGATGGAGCCATTAAGCAGTTCAATTCCCGAAGCAAAGTTTGGTTTAAGCGAGTAATCGGCAAAATAGGTTGACCCATTTTTAATGGTTATCTGCTTAATATCGACAGCAAAGGGTTTGCTATTTTCTGTCGTCGATTGGGTACTTTTACTGGGCTTGCTTTTTGGTGTTTTAGGTTGTGCCTTGACGATATTGCCAATATTCGTTTGTCGGTTTCTATCAATTAATATTTTGCTGTATGGCGTATTAAAGGCGATCGTTCCAATTTTGATGCGCTGTTTAGCTAAATCAAATTGGATATTGCTTAAACCCATATCATTCCATTTAATTAAAGGTTGATTTTCTAAGCGATCCCGCACGAGTAAGTTGCTGATATTGGCTTGTCCGGTATAGGTTGCATTCCCTTTGGTATCTGCGACGTAACTCCCTTTTGCAGATAAGAAGCCAGATTGAAGCTTTATGTTTAAATAAGGGTCGAGATAAGTTTGAAATTGGTTAAGGTCAAGCTTTGATAGATTCACGTCCCCCATAAAAGTGAGTTTCTTCGCATCAATATGACCTTGGCTACTCAAGCTTCCTCTTGATTGTTCAGGTTGAGACTTTCTCCAAGAATTTACTGATAAATCTAGGTCGTATTTGATTGGGTGACTTAAATCACTTAACACTTCTTGCGTTGAAATGGATAACGGATATACACGCCAATGAACTCCATTACTGACCATTTCTTCATTCACATTGATATCGGTATTTTTCATCGAAAACGTATGCAAACGTACTAGCCAAGGTGAAGATTGGGTATTGTTCGTTGCTGTCGGAGATGGATCTTGGTTGGATGTTGTGTTTTTTCTATCTGAATTTGTTGGTGCCGCAGTGGAGACTTTAACAGTGTTTTTAGACGTTTCAGCTTTGGGGGTAAATAAAGATTGTAGATCAAGGCCATTTTTATTGAGGATGGCATCGATCCATAGATTTTTAATCGCTAATGCATCGACATTAACCACTTGTTTTTGGCTATCTAAAGAAATGTTATTTAAGGCTAAGTGGGGCAGTTTTATTTTAGGTTGATTGTAGGCATTGAAGGTTAAGTTTATGAGTTCAAAATATCCTTCACTGGTGGAGTAATTGAACTGTTCTGAGGTGTTCGAAGCTTGAAAACGAGTCGAGTAATTCATTTTACCCGCTACTAATTTTGCTTGAAGTTGTTTTTCAGCAAAAGGCCAGAAATTGGCTAACGTAATGTTATCCATTGTTAGCTTTCCGTTGATGGAAAAAGGCTCAAGCTGAAATTGACCGTCCAAGCTGACTTCACCCTTATCAGCCCCGATAACATTAATGGCAAAATGATTCTGGGTTTGCTTAGCCTTGCTAGAAGTGGCAGAAGAAACGGGTTTATCCGTTTGGTTTTCTATTGGTGAAACTTGAGTAACCAAGGCTTGAGAGTCCAACTGTGGCAACTTGATATTCAAACCTTGATATTTTAAATGTGCACCGGTTGGCCAATCATGAAAGTCGAATATACCTTGGCTTAATTGAATATCTTCTACTCGAAAAGCTGGAAGGCCAGTGGTTTCTTTTTGAGGGGCTTCTTGGGCTTTAGATGCGTTGTTTTTTTCAAGAGTGGTTAGAATATCCGTGAAGTTAAATCCCGAAGATTGATCTAAACGCGCAACGTGGATTTGAGGTTTTATCAAATAGGCGTGATCAAGGGTCGGTGTGAGTGTAAAGACACTACGCCAAAAACCGATTTGCACATCTAATTCATCAAAGCGGACAAATGATTTTTCGTTGTCATGCTCTTGAACAGCAAAGCCTTCAACCTGAATTCGTAATAGAAAAGGATTGATACTTAGTTTTTCAATTTGGACATCTCGACCTAAAAGCTCGCTAAGTATTTTTGGCGTTTGTGATTGAGCAATCGCGGGAACCATTAATCCTAAAAGTAGGGCGTAACTAGCATAAGCGCAGCCCAAATAGGTGAGTATTCGAACGGCTTTTGGTGTTTGTTTAAAGCATAGGTACATTTTTTTTACAGCAGGGAACATATACGGTACATCCTTTATGGGTATGCCATCAAAAAGGGAGGAAATATTTCTTGAATTCAGGTTTTTCCTACATAAATGAGCGTGTTTATTATATATCTTAGAAAAGAACATCACAGTGGTATTTACCATTTAATTCTTAGGAAGTTCGATTTCGTGCTTATTTATTTTGATTTCGTTTATTTTCAACGTTAATGAATGCGAATGTTATGTGGATAGGCATTGTGGTTAGAAGAATCAATTATGCTTTAGCCGTGAGTGAATGTCTTTTTATTGTAAAAATATAGAATGACATATTGATGTTGTGAATGTATTTAATTATGGTCTGCGCGTTGAAATGGTATTGAAATTCAGAATCAAAAGGAAATGAACCATTTATGTTAAGTTCAATGAAATTAAAAGCGTTGGTGATTGCTGGCGCGGTTTTAACGGTTACGGCCTGTGAATCGACCAATCCTTATACAGGAGAAAGCCAAACATCGAAGTCAACGACAGGTGCGCTTATTGGCGCAGCAGCTGGCGCGGCGATTGGTGTTGCTTCTTCAAGTAAAAGTGATCGTGGTAAAGGGGCGTTAATTGGTGCTGCTTCAGGGGCAACGTTAGGCGGTGGTATTGGTTACTACATGGATTCTCAAGCGAAGAAGCTTGAGCAAGAATTGCGTGCAACGGGTATCAGCGTCACGCAAAGTGGCAATAATATTATTTTGAACATGCCAAACTCGCTTACCTTTGATGTGGACCAAACTGAATTAAGTAACACGGCGAAACGTGCGTTATTTAACGTGGCAAAAGTAGTGAATGAGTATGATGAAACCAATATCAATATTTTAGGTTACACCGATAGTTCAGGTTCTGATGCCTATAACTTACGTTTGTCTGAAGTGCGTGCCAACCAAGTGGATAAATTCTTAGTGAGTAACAAAGTTAAATCAACAAGAATTAACAGTGTTGGTAAAGGGGAAGCTAATCCTATTGCCTCAAATTCGACGGCGGCAGGGCGAGCTCAAAACCGCCGTGTTGAAATTATTTTAAGTCCTATGGCAAAATGATTTTCTGGTTGATATTGGATGGCAGGTTAGCCTAAGCATCAATATTAAAAACCAGTAATATTAACAATAAACGTCAATCTTGCCCTATCAAGATTGGCGTTTTTATCTATATTGCGGCGTTGTTTGGGTTATTGCATATGGATAGCGCCTATAAAACAATCGGCTTTACACGCACCACATCCAGAGCATTTCTCGAGAATAATTATGGGGCTTGCGTCATCTTTCCATTGCAGTGCTTGAGTTGGACAAGATGTTTCGCAAGCATCGCAGTAACCATAAAGGTTAATACAAGTGTCGTTCACTTGAGCACGTAAGCCCGTATCTTGCAGCTCACCTGAGAGCGCAATAGTTGGGCAAACATTTTTGCATTCACCACATAGCGTGCAGTGGGCATAATCCACATCTAACGTCGGATATCCAGCTTGCATATGAATAATGGCTTGTGGGCAAACCTTGGCACACTCTCCACATTGGTTACACAATCTCTGGAAAATATCTTCGTCGACAGCGGTTGGTGGACGAGGAACCGTTCGTTGCACGGCTTCAACGGCTTTGATTGCCTTAACATGAGAGCTAAGACCACCGAATAAACCTCGTCGAGTTAAGTTAGGTGCTGTCGACATGCTCAATTACTCCTGAGTTTCATTTCTATCTTGGTCGATTTGAATATAAATCTTTCTATTTTCTACCGGGATCAAGAAAACCTTAGTGTATTGCTCTAGTAACGTTTGAGTGGTTTTTACCAATGATGAATAACTCGGTTCGGTAAGTGCGAGACTGACATTACTAAGGTAAGTATGACTCCACGGAAGTAGGTGGACGCTTAGCATTTCTTGCAGTTCAGCTGAATCAATCGCGTTGTCATTTTCTTGGGTATCCAATAACGCACTTAGCGCCATTAACATTAAGCCAATATGATCGAGTGGATCGTTGTTTTTGGTTTCAAATTCAAAGCCAGCCTTGGTTAAAAACTGCTTATATTGGGTATGAGATTCACCGAATAATACGCATTCACGATCTAAATACACTGAGCCCCAAGGTGGCGCTGGAATATCTGCAATGCCGGAAAAATGTTGATCGTGCAGTGTGGTTAGATCATCAATATTGGCTTGTTTAAAGGCCGTTAATGTCGAGATAAATTGCTGCATTAACGGTGAAGCATCTTCTGGATCCAATGGAGTATTAAGTATCTCATCAATGCCGTATTGTGAGTATTCGCATGGACGATAATAGAATAATGAACCTAATGTTTTACTGATTAAGGCAGACTCTACATGGCTGTAAGTAGCAAGCGTCATAATATATCTCTATTGAAATTCGTCGTTAAAACCGCTTATTCGTATTGTGGGTGGCTAAAGTACAAGCGAACAAGTTACTGGCACATAATATACGTGTAAAAGATCGATCACACTTTGATGTAAAACAAAGTACCTATAAGGGGCTAGGTTCATAATTCGCGGCATAACTCGAACGTATAAAGAGGAAATGTCGTGTCAGTTAATCATAAACAGACAAATATTAATAATGCATTTTCGGTAACACGCCGAAGCTTTGTTAAAGGAAGTTCAGCATTAGGTGCGCTCGCAGTCGCATCAACAGGCTTAACGCTACCGTTTAGTAAGAAGGCGATTGCGAAAGAAACGCCAGCTAAATCTGATGAAAAAATCGTTTGGTCATCGTGTACCGTCAACTGTGGTAGCCGTTGTCCGTTACGCATGCACGTGGTAGATGGTGAAATCAAATGGGTCGAAACTGACAATACCGGCTTAGATGAATTTAACCATTCGCACCAAGTACGTGCTTGTTTGCGTGGTCGTTCTATGCGCCGCCGTGTTTATAACCCTGACCGTCTTAAATATCCTCTTAAACGTGTCGGTAAACGTGGCGAAGGCAAATTCAAGCGTATTAGCTGGGATGAAGCTTTAGATACTATTGCTGATAGCTTAAAACACACCATTAAAGAATATGGTAATGATGCGATTTACCTAAACTATGGCACGGGCACACTTGGTGGCACTGTGACCAAAAGCTGGGATCCAAGCGCAACACTTGTGGCGCGCCTAATGAACCTATCCGGTGGCTACTTAAATCATTACGGTGATTATTCTGCGGCAGCGATTGAATGCATGACTGATTTCTTCTACGGCGGTTGGGTGGCTAACAACAGCATGGATGATATTCAAAACTCAGATTTGGCTATTTTCTTTGGTAATAACCCAGCCGAAACTCGTATGTCGGGTGGCGGTCAAACTCATAACTATGTTGAGGGTCAGCAGAAAAATCATACTCGCACTATTATTATTGATCCTCGTTACACCGATACTGCTGGTGGCCGTGAAGATCAATGGGTTCCACTTAAACACGGAACCGATGCTGCGTTATGCGCTGCGCTTGCACATGTGATCATCACAGAAAACAAAGCAGATGAAGATTTCCTAAATAAATATTGTGTTGGCTACGATGCCACTACGCTTCCAGCTTCTGCGCCTAAAAATGGTAGTTATAAAGATTACATTCTAGGTAACGGCAATGATAAAACGCCAAAAACACCTGAATGGGCCGCGCCAATCACAGGTATTCCAGCTGAGGATATCATTAAGTTAGGCCGTGAAATTGGTAACGCAAACCGCATTTACATTACTCAAGGTTGGGGTTTACAACGCTCTGCCAGTGGTGAACAAGCGTGTAAAGCGATTGGTATGTTGTCCTTGTTGCGTGGTCAAGTTGGCTTGCAAGGCGGTGGCACTGGTATGCGTGAAGGCGACCATAGCTATCCGTTCCAACGTTTCCCGAAAGTACCAAACCCAGTAAAAGCATCAATCCCAATGTTCTTATGGACTGATGCGATTTATCGTGGCAAGGAAATGACCGATGTTACCGATGGTATTCGTGGCGTTGAACGCCTGCAAAATCCAATCAAATTCATTTGGAACTATGCAGGTAACTGTTTGATTAATCAGCACTCTGATATCAACCGCACTCACAAAATACTGCAAGATGAAAAAGCCTGTGAAATGATTGTGGTGATCGATAATCACATGACATCTTCAGCTAAATATGCGGATATTGTATTGCCAGACTGTACCACTTCTGAGCAATCTGATTTCTGTATGGATGGCGCAGCAGGCTCTATGCCGTACTTTATCTTTGCCAGCCAAGCGATCAAGCCTCGCTTTGAGTGTCGTCCTATTTACGACATGTTATCTGATCTTTCAAAACGTATGGGCACGGAAAAAGAATTTACTGAAGGCCGCACCCAAGAAGAATGGCTACAGTGGATGTACGCACAAACCGTGAAACAAAATAACGATCCAGATTTACCTGATTACGACACTATGCGTAAACAAGGGATTTATAAGAAACAATTTGATCGTCCTTATGTCGAATTGGAAGATTTCCGCAAGGATCCGACTGCGAATCCATTGCCATCTCCATCGGGTAAAATCGAAATCTATTCTGAGCAGCTAGCAAAAATTGCAGCAACTTGGGAGCTAGATGACGATGAGCACATTACGCCGATTGCTGAATACCATCCAACATTTGATGGCTGGGATTCTCCAAAGCGTCAGCAATTCCCATTACAAATGACAGGTTTCCACTACAAAGCTCGAACTCATTCCACTTACGGTAACGTTGAGTTATTGAAAGCGGCAGCGCCACAAGAAATTTGGATTAACCCAATTGATGCGCAGCAACGTGGCATCAAAAATGGGGATTTAGTTTTAGTGGAAAGTGAGTTCGGTAAGTTGCAAGTGTGCGCCAAAGTGACGCCTCGTATTATCCCGCATACGACTGCACTAGGTGAAGGTGCTTGGTATGCGCCAAATCGTGACAAAGTGGACATGAACGGCTCAATCAATGTATTGACGACAGCGCGTCCAACGCCACTGGCGAAAGCGAATCCATCACACACTAACTTAGTTGAAATTACACTGCTGAAAAGCATGGGAGTTAAAGCATGAGTGCACAAAATAACTCAGGTACGAATCAATCTATGAACGTCAAAAAACAGTACGGTTTTTATATTGATTCAAGCAAATGTACTGGCTGTAAAACATGCCAACTGTCGTGCAAAGACAATAAAGATCTTGATGTTAAGCGCAACTTCCGCCGTATTTACGAATATGTTGGTGGTAACTGGTCTGAGAACAATGGTGTATATCGCCAAGATGTTTATGCATATTACTTGTCGATTGCGTGTAATCATTGCTCAAACCCTGCTTGTACTAAGGTTTGTCCATCTGGCGCAATGCATAAGCGTGACGAAGATGGTTTGGTCGTGGTAAACGAAGAAGTGTGTATTGGTTGTAAATATTGTCATATGGCTTGTCCGTATGGCGCGCCACAATACAGTGAAGAAAAAGGTCACATGACCAAGTGTGATGGGTGTTATGAACGAGTTGGTGAAGGTTTGATGCCAATTTGTGTCGATTCATGCCCATTACGTGCGATTGAGTTTGGTGACATTAATGAGCTTCGCGCGAAATACGGCAACAATGCTGATTGTGCACCATTGCCAGATTCTCGCTTAACCAGCCCTAATTTGATTGTGAAATTGAATCCGAATGCGCGCCCACTTGGTGATACATCTGGCTTCTTACAAAATCCGAAGGAGGTGATCTAATGAACTTTTTAGAATTTCCGTTAGTGATTTTCACTGTTCTCGCGCAGTGCGCGGTAGGTGCCTATTTGGTGATCGCTACTCGCATGACGTGTGTGAAAGAAGAATCACAACTGACTGATTTAGCCGTGAAAAGCTTGTTCTTTGTGCTCGGTTTTATGGCGATTGGTTTTGCAGCATCAACGGCTCACCTCGGCAGTCCATTGCGTGCGTTTAACTCGTTTAATCGTGTTGGTGCATCAGGTCTTTCCAATGAAATATTAAGCGGCTCAATTTTCTTTGCGTTTGCAGGTATTTATTGGTTAACCGAAGTATTGGCAATGATCGGTAAATCAGTGGTTGGCAAAGGCGTTCGCACCGCATGGCGCTATCTAGGCGTAGTTTCTGGTGTGATCTTCATGGTCGCGATGATCAAGGTTTACTTGATAAATACCGTGCCGCTTTGGGATAACATTTTCACACCGATCGAGTTTACATTTACTGTGATCACGGCAGGTCTATTATTTGGTTATGTTCTACTAAATGCGTTTAATGGCAGTTCAGTAACATCCAATAAAAGGATGGCAGGCATTGGTGTACTACTGATAGCGATTCACTTTATTGTGATGATTGCTCGGATCCTTGATTTCTCTGGTGTCGTAACTTCAATTCACCAAGGTATTACCGTGCTTGATGAATACTCAAGTATGATCATGACCCAATGTGTATTGATGTTAGTGGCGGCCATCTTATGGGCTGTTTCGGCGCATCAAACCAGCAACAAAGTACGTTTTTACAGTATTCTGGCATTGTTCGCTATGATCGCTGCTGAAATATTTGGCCGTGGTGTGTTCTACGGTATGCATTTTACTTTTGGTTTGATCTAATCTTTAGATAGCAAAATCAAGCATAATACAGAGCCCGAGCTGCGAAGTTCGGGCTTTTTGTGTTTAGATGGACGATCAATAAAACTTAGGACAAAAAATGTCTAGACTTAATCCATTAATAGAATAATTAATAATGGTGCCGAGGAACGACGTAATGAAAGTAAAACGTATTGTTGCCAATGTGGCGGCGGTTAATCTAGACGATGCCACATTATTTTATGAGTCTATTTTTGACCTTACGCTCGAGATGGATCATGGTTGGATTAAGACATACAGTTCAGGTGAAAAAATGACCACACAGATCAGTGTGGCATCGGAAGGTGGTTCTGGTACACCCGTCCCCGATTTATCGATAGAAGTTGACGAGCTTGAAATGGTTCTTCAACGAGTGATTAGTGCGGATATCCACATTGAATATGGCCCTGTGTTGGAGCAGTGGGGGGGTCGTCGTTTTTATATTCGCGATCCTTTTGGCAAGCTTATTAATGTGCTGCAACATCAATAGCCATTAACGCTTCAATTAGATCCTAACCATGTTATGGAAAAAAGATAGGATCTTGAGATAAGTCTAATCAGAAAAAGAGATGCGATATGTTAGAAAAAGAAACGACGGGCCTTATCGTGGTGGATATTCAGGGCAAATTGGCAAATTTAGTACATAACAGTCATATGTTAATTTTAAATTGTACAAAGCTGATTCAAGGCGCGAAAATTTTGAATCTGCCAATCATTTGGCTTGAACAAAATCCAGATAAGCTTGGTCATACTGTTAAGGAACTTGGTGTCTTATTAAACCCCGCTATTCCGATAACAAAGTTTTCTTTTAACGCGTGTGAAGAACCCAATGTTATTCAATCAATGAATACGATAGACGTCGATTCGTGGTTAGTCTGTGGTATTGAATCTCATATATGTGTTTACCAAACGGTTTTAGGGTTACAACGATTAGGGTATAAAGTGCAGGTGGTTAGTGATTGTATTTCTTCTCGTACTGTTGAAAATACCCAGTTAGGTATACAAATGTTGATGAATAAAGGTGTAGACATGACAGGAGTTGAAATGTGCTTGTACGAGCTAGTGAAAGATTGCCGGTTAGAGGAATTCAAACCAATTCTTAATCTTATTAAATAATGAAAAAACAGCATGATTAATATGACTTTAACCGTATGATATTTAGGTATGTATGAATAATAACCGTGAAGTAATTGCGTATTTGCGCGAACGAATTCCAACATTTGAATGTAAACCAGGTTGCCATGATTGTTGTGGGCCGGTCACGACGTCTTCTGAAGAAATGTCTCGCTTGCCGGTGAAGAGCGATGCCGAGCATGATGCAGCATTAGCCGAATTTAATTGTGTCCATTTAGGGCCTCAAGGATGCATAGTATACGATGAACGTCCGTTAATTTGTCGGGTATTTGGTACGACGCCAAATATGCCGTGCCCAAATGGCTGCAAGCCTCAAGAAATGATTGAACCTAAAGTTGAGCGTCAAATACATCATTACATTCGAAACACGCGACAAGTATTGGTGTAAACGCGAGGGGTATAACGAGAAAAAGGGAGAAGACGTGAATCAATTAACAGAACAAACCATTGGGTGCCCATATTGCGGGGAAGCCATTCATATTCTTATTGATCCTTCCGATTTAGATCAACAATATATTGAAGATTGCCAAGTTTGTTGTAAGCCTATTAATTTTAGGGTGTCAGAAAGTATTGATGGAGCATTGATCGTTTCAGTGTATAGCGATGATGACGCCTTTTAAAGAATTAAGTTGTTGATTTTTTATTGCCTTGCTAGAGGGAAACGCTTAGATGATTTTTTCTAATCGTTTTTACCTATCTTTAAAATACATCAAACCCGTTTTTAGATGACGAATATTTCCGTAAAATTATAGCGAAGATAAAAGGTGAATACTTTTGTCTTCTTTTTATTTTCGGGAAGGTGTGTGATGAAGAAAGCGTTAGTGGTTGAAGGCGGGGCAATGCGCGGTATTTTTGCCAGTGGAGTTTTAGATAGTTTTCTTCAACATGAATATAATCCCTTTGATTTTGTGATGGGAGTTTCAGCTGGAGCCTCTAATCTTGTTGGATATCTAGCTAATCAACCAGAACGTAGCTTTAACGTGATAACGGAGCTTGCAACCAGTCGGCAATTTTTTAATCCGCTTCGTTTTATGAAAGGTGGTGATCTTGTAGATGTTAAGTGGTTAATAGAAGAGTCAAATCGTCAATACCCTATCGATGAAGACAAAGTATTTAACCACATTCCTTTTTTTGCCGTGGCGACTAATGTAGGAACTGGCCGCGCAGATTACTACAGAATCACCGCAGAAAATTATACCAAGGCGTTAGAGGCAACATCGGCACTGCCAATTGCTTATAAACATACGCCTTGTTTTTCTGGTGAATGTTATACCGATGGTGGGGTTGCTGATTCCATTCCAGTTATTGAAGCATATCGTCGTGGTGCACGTGATATCACGGTGATCTTATCTCACCCATTAAGTTATGTAATGTTGCCACCTAAAACGACATGGTTGACGAGGAAGTTGTTTGCTCGTCATCCTCATATTGCCCGCTCGATGTTATTAAGAGCTCGAAACTACAATAAATCACTCGATTTCATTAGACATTTTCCAGAAGATGCTGTTATTCGGGTGATCGCACCACCAGAAAATTTTGCTGTTAAACGATTAACAATGAAAAAAAATATGTTGGTAGAAGGTTATGAAATGGGATTAAATTCAGGTGAACGACATTTATCTCACCGTTTCATTACATTTAAAAATTAAGTTATTCACGCTAAGCCAATGGTGACGGGAGCTACCGATATTTAGAAAATAGTTCACATTTTCTTGTTCAAGAAATTCGATTGTCTTGGACAAATTTACCTAATTTATTGTGATGTATGTCACGCTATAATTAGTTTAGTGAATGTGTTCAATCTCGAACTCGTTTAAGAAAGGAGCTTATAATGAAAACGTTATATACCACTATGCTAGCAACTTTAGTCTTCAGTACTGCAGCAATGGCTTCTACTTCAACAGGAATTAAACTTGACGTGATTTCTCATGTTAGTGATCAAGCGGTAGTTAAGGTGACACAGGATGGTCAACCGTTAGCAAACTACCCAGTAGAAATTAAAGGTTTAGGCGAACAAAATCGCATGACAGATGAAAATGGTCAATTAGTCGTAAGTAATGCGGCGGGTTCTGGTTCTAAGTATATTTTGACGGTAGAAGATGCTCAAGGCCAACAAGTTTCAGAACAAGTGTTTTTGAAAAATAAAAGACAGTAATGATACTGAGAGTCAAGATACTAGTAATAAAAATGCCGCTATATAGCGGCATTTTTATTTTAAAGATGGAGTTAAGCGGTTTGTTGCTTTAACTCAGGTTCCGCAGTTTGCTCTTGTGTGTTAGGTTCAATTGGGTCACATTTGTCAACAAACCAACCCATGTATGAGGTTACAATGGTGACGATGATACATACAAAACTTAACCACATAAAAGGGGCATAAGACAAGGTTGCTACGCCTAGAATACTTGCCATATAAATCCCATTGTCACTCCATGGCACCATACCAGAAGTTAATGTGCCACCAAACTCGGCATTACGCGATAAATTCTTACGCTTATAACCTAGGCGGTCGTAATTTTTGGCGCATATTTTGGGTGTCAGAATTAATGATACATACATCGCTGAACCAAAAACATTGCCCATAAAAGCGGTGGCTATTGTACTAGAAGCAAGTGAACCGGCGCTTTTTACACGGTTCTCAAACAACTTGGCGATGGTTTCGAGTAGTCCTACTTTATCAAGTAAACCACCAAAACCCAGTCCAAAGACGATAACGGCAACCGAGCCTAACATGGAAGACATGCCACCACGGTTAAGAATTGAGTCAATAAACCCAACACCAGAATCAATATTGTACGGAGCCCAAGCGGTATTAAACGCTTGCAAGAAGTCGATATCTTGAACCATCACAGCCCACACTACACCCAATAAAGAGCCAAAGCTGATCACTGGGAAAGAAGGCATTCTCATGGCTAGCAAACCTAATACAATGATAACTGGTATAAAGGAAAGCGGGGTGATATTGAATTGCACTTCCATTGAATCAATAACGCCTTGTACCTGTGACATATCCACTTGACCAGCGTAGTGAAGCCCGAAAGCGGTAAACATGATTCCGGTAATGATGTAGCTAATCAGAGCAATGGGTAACATCCCTTTGATGTGTTCCATGACTTCAACATTCGACATAGAAGAGGCAAGAATCACAGAATCCGAAAGAGGTGACATTTTATCGCCAAAATAACAGCCAGACAGTACAGCGCCAGCAGTCACAGGGGCAGGAACACCTAATCCATGTCCAATTCCCATCATGGCAATACCTGCGGTGCCTGCTGCTCCCCAAGAGGTTCCGGTTGCTAGAGCCGTGAGAGAGCAAATAATCATGGTTGCAAGTAAGAAAATAGAAGGATGAATGGCTTTAAGACCATAATAAATGATGGTTGGAACTATGCCGCCAGAAATCCATGTTCCGACCAATGCGCCAACAGCAAGCAATATTAAAACCGCGCCTAAACCGTTTGAAATACCGTTGAGAGCCGCTTTTTCTAAGTCTTTATATTGATGACCTAAGTAGATACCAAGCCCAATAATGATGAACCAACCAATGTACAACGCGAGTTGTATGGGTAAATCGAGTTCTGCTGTAAAAGAAAATGCCAGCAGCAAGAACAAGCCTAAAGAAATAATGACTTGCATCAAGCTGGGTAGTTTTGGTTTATTGTGCTTCATTTGAGCCTCATATTAGTTTTTTGGGCTAAGGATCTAGTGTCCTTGTTCGTAACCGACACGCACTTTACCTTATGAACAGTCATATATCGAAAGCTTATGTCCATATTGTGATTATCATCTTTAATTAATGAGGTTTTCGATATTTTATGTTGATAATTTGTGTTGCCTTTGGGGTAAGTTTGTTTAGTGATACGATTTTTTGTGAGAGGCATGGGCTGAATGACGATTTTGAGCCGAGTTTTCATCTGGTGGGTGGTGTGGTCGCTAGCCTCTAGTTCATATTCAGTGCTAAAGTAAATATAGTTTTTTATTCTGGTAAGATTAAATATGGCAGGTTTAAGTTTATTAACATTGTTAGATGATATCGCTTCCGTTTTAGATGATGTTGCCTTGATGTCTAAAGTGGCAGCAAAAAAAACGGCAGGTGTCTTAGGGGATGATTTAGCCTTAAATGCCCAACAGGTCACAGGTATCCGTGCTGAGCGTGAAATCCCAGTTGTTTGGTCAGTGGCTAAAGGCTCATTTCGAAATAAATTGATACTGGTGCCTGCCGCTTTACTGGTGAGTGCTTTCGCGCCTTGGTTGATCATGCCTGTTTTATTAGTGGGGGGATTATATTTATGTTACGAAGGTGCTGAAAAAGTACTCGAAAAATATTTACCGCATCATAATCAGGAAAAAAATGAATCTACCCATGATTCTGAAATCCTCGAAGGCATGCCGGAAGATTTAATAGCCTTTGAGAAAAAGAAAGTGAAAGGCGCAATACGAACCGACTTTATTCTTTCTCTCGAAATTATAGTGATAACGTTAGGTATTGTTCAGGGGCATCCGCAGTTAACACAAATTGTGGTGGTGAGTTTGATTGCCTTTATTATGACTTGTGGGGTTTACGGTTTGGTGGCAGGGATCGTGAAACTGGATGATCTAGGGTTTTACTTTCAACGAAAAAGTGAAGGTAAAGGTGCGCTTAACTTTTTAGGCAATAGCTTAGTTTCAACTGCGCCAAAGTTAATGAAATTGCTAACCGTTGTCGGAACGGTGGCGATGTTTTTAGTCGGCGGCGGTATTATTGAACATAGTATTCCTGCTGTGCATCATTTTACGGAGGCATTATTTTCACCTCTTTCGGCTCAACCTATATTAGGAAGTGTTTTTCCTTATTTGTTAACTGGTGTGCTTGGTCTATTGGCTGGAGCAATATTAGTCGGCATTTTTACTCTCTTTGGCTTAGTCAAACAGAGGGTTTTTCGTCGTTAATGCTTTAAATGTCAGGTTCTATCTTGTCATTGGTATGGATGATGAGGCAACAAAGTAAGGCATTATTATGAGTGTAAACGGAAAATATCAAAATGGAGGGCTATGCTTAGCATGTTGCTCTTCATTTGGATAGGAGGCCGTCATGAAACAGACTTCCTTGTTTGTCGACATGAAAAGCTTATTAATATTGTGGTTAGTTTGGCTATTGCCTCTTTTCGGATGTAGTCAAACGACGTTACCGCTTTCTTCACCATCAAAGTACGACTCGCCAACGGAAATACGTACTTCTAATCAGTTAAATTCTCAGTCTGTTGAGTTACAGACAACATCTTCGTTTCAAAAAGGCCTTGTTCCTCGTACGCCAGAGATTGCTACAATAGAGTCAGTTGATCGTCACTGTCAGATGATTAATGACGAAATAACCTTGCCGGTTAACTGCCATTTTAGTCATCAAGGTAAGCATTCTGAGCTTGTCTTGTATTTTGGTCACTTTGATAATTCTCATTACTATATGGCGGTGTTGTCACCGAATTTGATTGCGCCATATTGTTACATCGTGAATAGATACCAGCAAAAGGGTTCGGTGATCGCTGTACTTTATGATACGCAAATTCAACGCCATTATTCTTGCCGTGATAAACAATGGGGAAGGTGGGAGAGTCTGAAAGAGGAACAATTGTCTCCTTTCGTTCAATTTACTTTAGCGTGCACGAACAATGAAACGGCGCCGTTTAAAGTATTCACATGTGCAATGGATTGGTTTCAAGACATCCCAGTTCTTGTGCTCAGTTTTACGAGTATGAATGATGTTGATCAAAGGCCCGATACGCCTATGAATAAAACCATTAAGCGCTTTTGCCATGTCGGATTAAAACACTATGGAGAAGCGCTGTATTTAATGGAAGTTCCCAGTTTTAATTTAGCGAAGGTGACGCATTGTAATGGTCAAAGTTCATCGGAATGGTTTCCAATTGACGATGAAAAAGAAGCGGAAGCAGACCGTGAGAAAAGAGTGATTTAGACCAAACGACTCCAACATAAAATAGTGTCACATAAAGAATGTAAGGCACAGATATTTAAGAAAAAGTCATTTGGTTTATGGGGGAGGACTGGTGTTATTACGCGTTGATGATATCTTGCTCTAAATATTGAATAATGTCGTTAGACTCATACATCCACGTTACCTCACCTTGGTTTTCAATGCGTAAGCAAGGGACTTTTACTGCGCCGCCACCTTCTAATAATTGTTGGCGATTGGCTGGATTATTTTTGGCATCTTTTAATTGGATATTAAGGCTATTTCGTTTGATTGAACGACGAACTTTGACACAAAAAGGGCAGGCTTCAAATTGATATAACGCCAAATTTTGAGTTTTTTCGTCAAGTTTTTGTTGCTCTTCCGCAGAGCGTTTGGTACCTGATGGTGAAAAAATAAAGTTTAAAAGTAAGATAATGCGTCCTAAGACCCAGCGAATGATAGCCATGGTAATCCTTGTATTAATTGACAGAATCTCAGTGAGTAAAAAAGCGTTATTAAATGATACCTTTTGGTGAGACTTGAGTATAAGATGAATGATAAAGCAATGTTTACAGTAGGTGTAGTGCTTAAAATGAAGAATGTTATAGGAGTTGTGATTTAGACAGAAATTTGAAAATAAAAAGGCTGAACAATTCAGCCTTTGAAAGGATTCAAGCTAGAAATTACAACGCTTTCAAATAATCGATGATGGCATCCGATTCATACATCCAAGTCACCTCACCTTGTTTTTCAATACGTAAACAAGGTACTTGGCCTTTACCACCGCCGGCAAGTTGTTCCTCACGAAATTCTGGGTTTTGGCGTGTTTCTCGTAGTTCAATATCCAGACTCAGTTCTGCCATAGCACGACGTACTTTTTGGCAGTATGGGCAAGTTTCGAAATGATAAAGCGCTAATCCTTGGGTTTTAGCATCGGCCATGTGGCTCTCCTTTGAGTAAGATGAATACTAACGATTTAAATTTTAATGTTACTTAAACCGAGCAGATCAATATAAGCACTGTTACATTTATATTTTTCAGAAAGTTGATCTTCGGATTTGAACTTTGAAATATTTTGGTCACGTGCAATTTCAGATAATTTGTCATTCACCAATACTTTGAACTTATCACTGTAGGTATACCACTGCATTTCATAATTTTTAGTTAAATAGGAACCAATTTTATAACTATCTTCTTTATGCAAGTAACTGCATACAAAATATCGAGTGACATCAGGATCTGATAAGGTTTTGGGTGCAGCACTTGCTGACATTGCAAATAAGAGCGTTGAAAAAAGTGTGATAAAGCGAAGCATCCGTCTTCCTTACATTCAGGGTGAATTTGAATAATGTTTGTCATCATAACAAACAATGGTGGATATACCATATTTGTCAGTCACCATTTAGAATTGACCAATACAATTCACATAGAATCTCTTTAGTAGGGAGTTATTCTTGTAATGTTTCCCAGCTTATTTCACATTGGCTGTTATCGGCGCTGATGTATGCGCTATTTCCGGACAGCATAACTCCAATATCGAGCGTTCGAGCGATCATCTTGCTGAAATCTTGAATTCCGACATTATCAAAGCGTACGACTTCTGCTTTCAGTTGGGAAAATTTAGTCTGATTTTGTTTCCACCAAACATCGGATTTTGTGTTAAAGCTGTAAACCTTGACTTGTTTTGCGAGTCGAGTCGCTTTTTTGATACGCTCAGGATCCGGTTCACCGGCTTCAATCCAAACTTGAATCTGATCATCGAGAGATTTTAACCAAATGTCCGGTTCTTCAATGCTTGAAAGCCCCTTAGTAAATTGCAAACCAGGCTGTGCATTCAAGCAAAAAGCAAGGACACGAGCCATCATGCGATCTTCACTTTCAGAAGGATGTTGGGCGATAGTAAGATTTAATGAATCGTAATAATCTTGATTCATATCGGTTAGCGCGATACGAAATTTATAAATGGTTGGTTTTAAAGCCATGAGAATTCTATTGTGATGGAAAGTGTTGCCATTGTACGTGATTCTTTTATATGCAGGGATGTTTTTATTGGCGTTAGGGTATTTGTTATTTCGTAATTTGTACTTTACATGGTTTTTAATGACGGCTTGTATTATTTCATGGTTTATATTTTTGTCCATAGCCTTACTTTTGAGAGCGGCTGCACAATGATATGCAACCGTTTGCTTTTTCCGTACAATACTGAGGATTTTTTATCTTTAAGTAAGGTTTTTTATGAAATGGTATAAAGTGATATTTGTCTCGGTATTTGCTTTGGCTTTTAGTGTGGTTACTCAAGCATCTGCAATGAAGAGTGTTACGGTTAATAGTCATCAGGTACCTTTACAGCCGATTATTATTCAAGGGCCAATGCCAATTGAAGCGCAACACTTTGCGGCACTTTTAAAAGACGTTTCAATTGAAAAAACTGGCTCATTTGTTTTTTATAAAGGCACCTTAAATGGCTACCCAGTGATTGTAAGCCAAACCGGTAAAGGCTTAGAGAACACAGCAGCGGCGACCGCGATTGCGATTGAGCGCTATAAGCCGTTGGCGATTATCAACCAAGGTACTTCTGGCGGACACGATCCAAAATTAGCCGTCGGCGATATTGTGCTAGGTAAGCGTGTGGTAAATATCGGCAACCTAAAAACACCAAGTAAAAAAGCCACTGAAGGCTCGAATTCGCTAACATGGATCCCAATGGATATCATGGCCTCTTCAGGTAGTGCGGGTTCAGACGATGCTAACAAAATCCGTTACTATGAAGGTAGCCCTGAACTACTCGCCATTGCTAAACAAGTCAAATACCAGAACGGTAAAGTGGTAGAAGGCACGGTTGGTTCTGCGAACTTCTGGAATAGCGAACTTGACCGTATTACATGGTTCCATGAAAACTTCGGCACTAGTGTAGAAGAGATGGAAGGCGCATCAGTGGCACAAATTGCCGAGGCTTATAAAGTACCATTCTTATCGATTCGCATTTTGTCGAACAACATCACCAATGGTGGTCATTACGATCCGAATACCGCAACAGAATGCCAAGCGTTTGTAAAAGATGTCATGGTGAAATACATCGAGACACTGCAAAAATAGAAGACAAACACTTAACCTCCGAAGAGGTTATATACCCAAGTAACTTAAAGGTGCGAGTTTCAGCAAGAATAAAACAAGCTTTAGGCAAGGCAAATTGAATATGAGCATAGTTATTCTATCTCTGTTCAATTTAACGCAGCATAAAGCTTGTTTTAACTTGCCCTTCGGGAGCTTCATTCAAACCTTTATGCCGCGTCAGATTGGTTTGAAAGGTGCCCACATTCCTTCGCCAATCCTCCTTGCCTAAAGGCTTGGATGATAGCTCTGAATTCTGCACCTTGAAGTCACTTGGGTATACAGTTAAAAGCCTTGAGATTATTGTGTCTCAAGGCTTTTTCATTTTTGTTGGAACGAGTATTAACTAGCGATGATCAGTAAGTTGATCCAAAGGACGAGTACACACAAAAACGAGCCCCAAAAAGCTAAGGCGCGGTGTCTCACGTTGTTAGAACCGAGATGAATATAGCTGTGCAAGTAACGGAATAGTACAAATAACCAAGCCACCACTAAGCCAAAGATGCTGTCGATATGTAGGCTGACGTATAAGGTACACACCACATAAAACAGTACTGGGATCTCAAAAAGATTAGCCAAGTGACGATTGGTTTTGACGACCATGTCAGGTAGGTTATCACCCTGCATCAGTTGAAAATACTTCAGACTAATTTGTTTGCTTTTGACACTATTAATACGAACTTTAAGCGTGACACAGCCAACAATAAAAATCAGCAACACCATTGCCGCCATTGGATAAAGCATAAATATTTCCTTGTGAGTTTTTATCTATCTTCAGGTTAGGATAAAAGAGTTTAGAACAACTTAATCAGTACGTAGTGTATGGAGTTTTGGTTCACTTATTGGAAATAAATATATTTATTTATCCCTTCTCTATCACTGAACCAAAAATGGTAGAGAAGGAAAATGTTATTACATTAAGTAGTTGGTGATAGCACGATACATCGGCAACAACACTGGGTCAGATTTGCTATTGGCCGCGACAGGTTGAGAGGCAAAACGAACAATAACGGTTTCTGCTTTTGGATCGATATAGATGGTTTGGCCATGTACGCCTCGCGCTGCAAAGACGCCGTGATCATCATGAGAAACCCACCAAAGATCTCGATAACTCCAACCGGGTAAGGTTTGGTAGCCAGCCTTGGCAAATAAGGCTTTATCACCACCTTGTTTGATATCATCAATGGCGGCTTTAGGAATAATAGTTTGTCCATTATATTGACCATCTAAACGGATCATTTCTCCAAAACGAGCCATATCGCGAGTGGTGAGATTCAAACCGCCGCCAGCAAATTCATTGCCTTCTGAATCAAGAGAAATATAAGCATCTCGCTCAACGCCAAGCTTTTGCCAAACACGCTCAGATAGCACTTTACTTACCGACTGATTCGTCACACGTCGAATGAGCCAACCAGCGACATCAGCATTGACGGTTTGATAGTTAAAAACATTGCCAGGCTTTTGTGCGCTAGTAACGGTTTTGGCGTAATTGTAAAAACCTTGTGGTCCTTGGTAATTTTGGGGTTGTGGGAATAAGCCACCCGCTTGAACATAATCCCAGATTTCTGCTTTAGGATCGGCGTAGTTTTCTGAAAATTTGACCCCAGTTTGCATATCCAATACTTGTTGAACCGTGGCATCTGCAAACCCTGAGCCTTTAAGTTCTGGTATATATTGAGTCACCTTGGCATTAGGGGCGAGCTTTCCTTCTTGAATTAATGTTGCCGCTAAAAGACCGAATACTGATTTGGTGACCGACCAAGCAATATGGCGAGTTTGAGGCGTCATCACACCATAATATTGCTCAAATACCACATTGCCTTTGTGCATCACTAATATGGAATCGGTATAAGTATTAACTAAGGCTTTCTCGACGGTTAGGGAGGATTGTCCATCCATTGTTTTGAATGAGAGTTGCTTAATTTGAGGATCAACTTTAACTGTCAACTTAGAAGGTGCAGAGTTTCCTTGCCAAATTACGCTAGTCGGTTGAAGCTCACTCCAGTGTGCAAAAGACCAACGTAATTGAGGGAAGTGGTAAAAGCTCCCATCTTGTTTACGGATAATTTTATCGGCTGGTGGCGGTTGACCTTGCATCCAGCCTTGTAACGCAGGATCACTTTTTACCGGATCGAGTTTATCTGAATCTGCTGCAAAAGAAGGTATTGAAAGACTCATCAATACGGTAAAAAGTAAGCTTCTCTTCATGTTAGTTCCTGTTAATTTAGATTAAAGTAACCAATTAGGCACCAATACCGTTATCATTTGGTGAGTATAAAATTCGCGCAATATTAATTGATAAGATTAACAATTAAAGTTTGGTGACTCACAAATCAGAGAATACGGCATGAATTTATTTATTCTGTCGGGCCGATACATTGATGGGTAATTATAATTGAAACTTAGGACTGAAATATGAATATGAAAGCGTTTTCTGGCTTAGTAGGCTTGTCTTCTCATACTCTTCGATATTATGAAAAAATCGGTTTGCTTAAGAATATTCATCGAAATAGTAGTGGTCATCGTGAATATACCAATAAAGATTTAATCTGGATTGGCTTTGTGAAGCGATTAAAAGATACCGCGATGCCTTTAGATGAAATCTTACAGTATGCAAAGTTAAGAGAGCTGGGGGCGGGGTCGCTATTGGAACGACAACACTTATTGGAACAGCATCAACAAAACTTAAAAAAACATATTGATGAACAACAAAAACACATGGCGGCTTTAGAAGAAAAAATTGACCTATATAAAAATGGAAAAGTGAGTTGACTTAGAGTGAACTCTAACTTGTATGGTGTGCTTCTTCTTAACTAAATAGGTACATAAACCATGCAAAAATCACGCTTTGAAATTGGGTTACAACTCCTGTCTGAAATAGATGGCGATGCAGGACATAACGTTATCGAAAGCTTGCAAGATATTTGCCCAGATCTTGCTAAGTACACCATTGAATATCCTTTTGGTGACATTTATGCACGCCCAGGTCTTGATTTAAAATCCCGAGAAATTGCTACTGTTGCGGCTCTCACTGCTTTGGGAAATTGCGCCCCTCAACTCAAAGTTCACCTACATGCAGCATTGAATGTTGGATGCAGTGAAGATGAAATAAAAGAAGTAATCATTCAAATGTCTGGTTATGCAGGGTTCCCAGCGGCACTGAATGGCATGTTTGCATTTAAAGAAGTGTTAGCCACCAGAAACAAACAAAACCCACAGACCTAAATCTGTCTCTTGTTACCCCTATCTCTTAGAATCTTATCGCTTGGTATTTGAAAGCTTAATCAAAGCCAAGCGTAAGAAATTAAGGTAGATAATCGTCATTACGTAGTAAAAACCATTACATTATTTATTTAATTGTACGGCGGTGTTTCGGAATGACCATACTTTGTGACCTTTTTGCATTGCCCTACCCATTAAGACAATAATGATAGCCCCAAGTAAAACGGGCGTGACCAAAAATCCCCAACTTTGTCCTGATAACATGATAAGCAATGGATTAGCACCTGCTGGTGGGTGTGTTGTTTTAGTGATTAGCATAGCGCTGACGCCAAGCCCTGTTGCAATCGCTAGAGTAATTGGTGTCACACCAATCAGTTGTACAAATGCTACTCCTATTATGGCCGTAACTAAGTGACCTAATATTACATTTTTAGGTTGTGCTAATGGGCTATCAGGTAAACCGAATACTAGAACAGCGGTCGCTCCGAAGGGAGCCATTAGCATGATGGTTTCTTTTAAGGTGGAATCAAGAAGTGAAAGAATACCAATTGCCACAGTAGCTCCAAATCCTGCAAATATAGCGGTCATTATTCTATTCATAAAGTTCTCCAAGTTAGATTTTCAAGGTAGACCAATCTGTCTACCTATTGCCAATGTAGACAACTTGGTCTACTCTTGTCAAGTCAAATGAATTAGGAAAATTTATGAACGAAAAACGTCAATTACTTATTGAGACAGCACTGGCTCTTTTTTATCAAAATGGCATTAATTCGGTGGGGATAAATGAAGTGCTAAAAGTATCCGGAGTGGCGAAGAAAACGTTATATAGCCACTTTGATAGCAAAGAAGCTTTGATTCTAGCTGCGCTTGAGCATCGACATGAAATTTTCACCGCTTGGCTTGCAAGCAAGCTTGATGGAATAAGTAATAATCACGATTTGGTTGAAAAGCTATTTCATGCACTCAATTCTTGGTTTATAGGTTCAGAACCTACTTTAGGCTCTTTTAGAGGTTGTTTTTTTATTAATAGTTCTGCTGAATTCAGTGATCAAAATAGTGATATTTCGCTTTATTGCCATAAGCATAAGCAAGAGGTAAAAAACCTTATTGGACAGAAAATGAATAAGGAGGACTCTCTATTTCTTGATGCGCTCTGTATTATGAAAGAAGGTGCAATCACCACCGCATATATGAGTGGTGATTATGATGTTACCGATCAATGCATCAAGATATTAAATGCAAAAATGGTTGAGTGAATCAAAAAGGATGAACAAACAAAACCCACAGACCTAAATCTGTGGGTTTTATGTATTCAGCTTTTAAGTAACTCTAAGCCTAGAGTAGTGGCAAGTTTAGATCAGCTGCATTGTGGTAATGCAGGTTCTTGTTTTATCGGCAGTGCTTAGTACTTCGGTACTGGTTTTACCGTTATAAGTAAAGGTCACTTCTAGGTTCTTGCGATCTTTTGGCATCCATAAATCAATGAAGCCGTCTTTTTGTGTGGTGACTTGGCCGTATTTCAACACCTTTTTATTATCCAAATCGACCACTTTAACCATCATGGTTTTTTCGACCATTTCACCTTGGCAGCCCGTTGGTACGTGGTAGCCGCATGGGTGGGTTTGGTTTTCATAAGGGGCAATAGACAATAGATGCTGATCTTTAGTTGGGATCTGAATTTGGCTGTTGTCATCAAATTTCGCCACGATCACATCCGGCATGACTTGGATCGATGCAGTGCCTTTACCGTGATAGTCGTGCGCTTTTTCTAACGCTTGTGGCGCGGTTAATCCTTCAAATTTATCAGCTTCATTGGCTAACGTTGAAAAAGATAAAGCCGCGGCGAATGCGCCAGTGAGTAGTGTTGTTATCGTTAAACGTAGATTCATTGTATTCTCCTAACACTTCCAATATTGGTCGTGTATATATTCAAAAGTTAAGTTTTTTAATCGTATTGATGTATTGAATTAAAACCAAACAGATTGAATGGGAGGACGTGACAAATTAGGTAGCGTTAAAGAGGGGATAGATTCGGTATGATCATTGTATTCTGACTCTGCCGATGGATTACTTTCCATATCCAACGCCGTAGGTAAAGTGGCATAAATTGGCGCGCAAGAGGCGCAGTGATCATCGCTATGTTTGGCAAAATCTGAACATGGGAAATCAGCGACTAGGCCAGTTTTAGATAAGCTGGCACAAGGTGACGCATGGTGCTGAGAATCTGGTTCAACCGCTGTGTCGTGTGTCATGCTTTGATCGGTTGCTTGAGGCATAGTCATTTGAATAGCAGAAATTGGCGTGGCAACACTCACACTTGAAAGCACAATGGCGATCAAAGTCATCAACAATATAACCGAATGTTGAAGTTTAGAGTGAAGCCGAGCTAAACAAAACCTAGTGAAAAACATCGTGAACAGGCGACTCGCTACAGTTTCAATGAGTAAGTGGCGAGTATAAAGCTTCCCACTAGGGGAAGGTCAATACCCTTTGTATTTGAAATTACAGCTATTCATCCGCCCCAATTATTTAGACGGACTAAACATGGAAAGGCTAGATCTGAAACTTACTTTTATCGCCAATATCATAGTGAAACGGCTGTCTAAGTTTGGCAATGCCAATGGTAAATAGCAACACAGCAGATAGGCCAGCAGCGAGATAAAAAACCGGCAACCAAATTGGCAGAGCAAAGCAAACCCAAAACAGAATTAATATCAGTGGCGTAATTCGAATCAATCTAATGCGGAAGCAGTAGTACTCTTTGATAGAAAGGCCGCACCACACGGCTAGGCTTGCTCCAACCGCAATCGGAGTAAACAAATTCGCAATTAATAAACAAACTGCAAATAAGGCGCTACTTTGGATAAACCAGCGGATGGTTTTGTCATAAAGATGCACACAAGCACTGGCAATTAATGCACTAACAATTAGTAGTGGTACGCCATATTGTTCAAGCCCGAATCCTAACAAAGCAATCGCAATGGCTGACAATAAAAAGCACGAGCGATACACCGCCACGGTAGCGTAGTCGATGCGGTCGAGTTTTTCTTCAAAATGAATGTCAGCCATAGCCGGTTTCCTATTAAATATTACTTAGTTAATTATAGGCTTTGAATGTCGATCAGCGCACCAGTATGTAGTCTAAAGCGCCGGTAATCGCCGCTACTTGAGCGCGGTTACATTCATCATCAGTGACTTTCGGGCTGTCTGGATACACTTCTGTGGTCGTGCAATATTGGCAGTCAGTGAAACCGGCGCATAACCCTAAAGTGACAAGCGGGTAGTTAATCACGCCATCTTGAGTAACATCTGAACCGATGATCTGATTGTTCTCATCTGCCGGCGCAATGTGCGTCACTTTACGTACTGAATCAATGATGGCTTTTTGTAATTCATCATCTTGCTTTTCAGTATCACCTACCGTGTAGAAACCATCTGGAATTGAGCCTTTTACGTATTCAATACCATCACGCGCCGCCAGTGCAGGGCGGAATTCTAATTCATCGGTATCGGTAGTTTCATGTAGATCAATATGCGCCAAAATTGATACGCCAAGATCGGCGACTATTTTCATAACCGCAGCAGATTCTTGCGCCGGGCTATTGGCCACAAAGTTACGGTTTGGATCAAGCGCATCTGGGTTCCAGCGGTTAATCGTTTCATAACCCCAAGGGCTGACACATGGCGCAATCACAATGTTGAATTTATCTTGATAACGCGCCGCTTCGGTTTGAGCAAACAACAACGCGCCATGTACACCACTGGTTTCATAACCGTGTACACCACCGGTAATTAAAATCGTTGGTTTGGCATCATTCCAAGTTTTCGATTTCAAAACAAAAAGAGGATAGCGAGATTCACCGACTGGGTTATTGTCGTATTGCAATTGACCGTATTGAGCCACTTCAAAATCACTACTTAGAGCCTGTATCTTGGGCACGACTTCTTCTGAATAAGAACGCTTGATCGTGGTTTGTTCAAGCCATTGACGTTTTTCTACGTCGTCCCACGGTTGGCCAGGAGTGCCAATTGGAAATGCATTGGTCGCGTTCATGATATGTCCTTTGGTTAAATTTGCTTTAAATATCTAGGTAAAACTGCATCTTACTGAATTGAGGGTATACACTAATCAAGTGACCTTCATTGTTTATAGGCAAAATATGTTTAAGCGTTTGATTATTGTAGTGACTTTTCTTGTGCTAACAGGCTGCTCAACTCAGTTTTTTTACAATCGATTAGATTGGCTAGTTACCCAGTATGTCGATCGCTACTTACCGCTTAATGATGCGCAAGAAAGCATGTTAAAGCAATCAGTGATTGACGTTCGCCAGTGGCATCGAGAGCAAGAACTGCCTAAATACATCGAACATATTGATAGACTGCTCACTTTGCAGCCAAAAGAAATCGGCCCACAGCAAGTTGAGGCGGAGTTCTTTCGTTTAAAAGACTTTTCCGCGGATGTCGCCCAAAAAGTAGTGCCGGAGATGTATGAGCTATTTATGACGCTCGATCAAGAGCAGGCCGATGAATTGTTTGCCTCGTTAGATGAAAAGTATCGTGATGAATTTTCCGACTATAAAGACCTATCAGAATCTGAAATGCGTGAAAAATCAGCCGAGCGAATGACCGAAGCCTTAGAGACTTGGCTGGGGGATTTATCGGAACAGCAAAAGCAATGGGTACTTCAGTGGAGCCTCGAACGTCCGAATATGGCGAAAGACTGGTTTTGGCAACAACAAACCAATAAATCCGAATTACAGGTTTTATTCTTGCAACGTAATCCTTCCCCTGAATTTAAGCAAAAGTTCTTGAATACGATGCTTAACCCAGAGCAACTCTATAGTGCAGAATTTACCGAAAAAGTGCAGCGTAACAGACAAGTTACCTTCCAAATGGTTAGCCAAGTCATTCAAGCGATGTCCGAGAAGCAACTTGAACACTATCATGAAAAATTACGTGATTGGCGTGAAACGTTTAGTGATTTGGTTTCAGACAACTAGTCGTAAGGTATAAATCAAGTAAGAGCTAAATTGCAGGTATAAACTTGTTTTCTGTCACATATTTTTAATTGAAGTGATCATATTATTGCGCCTGATTGATAAGTCGCTCAACACTTTTAACTAACAACTCTTATTATTAAAAAATTCACACCGGAGTGTTTCATGAATTTTGTTCGTCACCCTATTTCGCTTTCTGTTCTGGTCGGGATGATCAGCATAGCTAACCCTGCCTTTGCCGATACCATCAAACTTCGCGTCGTCGAAACCACCGATATTCACGCCAATATCATGGACTACGACTACTATAAAGATAAGCCATCCAACCAAATTGGTTTAGTGCGCGCCGCCACTGTGGTTAAGCAAGCGCGTGGGGAAGTAACCAATAGCGTATTGATCGATAACGGTGACTTAATCCAAGGTAGTCCAATGGGCGATTATGTCGCGGCCAAAGGGTTAGAATCCGGTGATGTCCATCCTGCTTATAAAGCGATGAATCTACTTAATTATGATGTGGCTAACTTCGGTAACCATGAATTTAACTACGGTTTAGACTTTCTTGCCGAAGCGACTAATGACGCAAAATTCCCTTATGTGAATGCCAATATTGTCGATGACAAATCCGGTAAAAATTATTTCAATCCTTACGTGATTAAGGACTACAAATTTAAAGATACTGATGGCCAATCGCATGATATCAAAGTCGGTTACATTGGTTTTGTACCACCACAAATCATGGTGTGGGATAAGAAAAACCTAACCGGTAAAGTTCAAGTTAACGATATTAAGCAAACTGCCGAAGCCTTTATTCCTAAGATGAGAGCCGAAGGCGCAGACGTAATTGTCGCGATCCCACACTCAGGAATTTCGACCGAGAAATATCAGCAAGGGGCGGAAAATTCCGTTTATTACTTAACAAAAGTAGCGGGTATTGATGCGATTACCTTTGGCCATGCTCACGCCGTTTTCCCAAGTAAAGAATTTGCTAATGTGGATGGTGCGGATATCAAGAAAGGGACTATCAATGGTATTCCATCTGTGATGCCAGGCCGTTGGGGTAGTCATGTTGGTGTGATTGATTTAGAGCTAGAACAAAAAGACGGTAAATGGGCGGTTGCCGATGGAACCGCTGTCGCACGTCCAATTTATGATGCCAATAAGCAAAAATCGTTGGCAGCAGAAGACCCTGAAGTGAAGCATGCGATAGACCAAGATCACCAAGCGACGCGCAAGTTTGTCAATCAGCCTATCGGTAAAGCAAATGACGTGATGTATAGCTTCTTGTCATTAGTGCAAGACGATCCTACCGTTCAAATCGTGAACCTCGCGCAGAAAGATTACGTCGAACGCTTTATTCAAGGTGACCCAAATTTAGATGGCTTGCCAGTACTTGCCGCAGCAGCACCATTTAAAGCGGGCGGTCGTAAAAACGATCCTTCAAACTTTACCGAAGTGGAATCTGGCCAATTAACTTTCCGTAATGCGGCCGATTTATACCTCTACCCAAATACACTAGTGGCGATGAAAGTATCGGGTGAAGAAGTGCAAGAATGGTTGGAATGCTCAGCAGGCCAGTTTAATCAAATTGATCCAAATAGCGATAAGGTTCAATCTCTGATCAACTGGGATGAATTCCGCACTTATAACTTTGATGTGATCGATGGCGTGAACTACCAAATCGACATCACCAAACCCGCTCGATATGATGCCAATTGTAAGCTTATCAATAAAGATTCGCACCGCATTGTGGGGTTAACCTACCAAGGTGAACCAATTAAGCCGAAGCAAATCTTTATTGTGGCAACCAATAACTACCGCGCTTACAGCGGCACGTTCGCCGGTACCGGTGCAGACCACGTAGCTTTTGATTCACCAGATGAAAACCGCACTATCTTGGCAGACTACATTTCTCGCATCAGTAAAGAGAAAGGTGAAGTCACGCCAAGCGCGGATAACAACTGGTCGTTTGCACCGATTAAAACGGATGCGGATCTGAAAGTGCAGTTTGAAACCTCACCAAGCGATCTCGCGGCGAAATTCATTAAAGATAAAGCGCGATATCCAATGAAAAAAGTCGGCAAAGATGATGTTGGTTTTGCGGTGTATCAGATTGATTTGAAGAAATAGTCATCATACCTAAACCCTAGATATACAAACTATCAAGCCCGCATGTGAAGTGTCGGGCTTTTTTATGCTCTCAATTATGAGTTTTCGTTCTTTGTGTAAACGTTTTCATTTTTTGTGTTGGATCACAGAATTAAAGCTCCTGCACCTGCTAGTATAACCTTATTAAAAATAGTCTAGCGTTGCTGTAATCGTTTTCCTGTTTAAGAGATATTTGTTTACGCAGCAATCATGGAGGCATAAATGAAAGTATTAGTGACAGGTGGTTTGGGCTATATCGGCAGCCATACTTGTGTTCAGTTAATCGAAAATGGCCACACACCAGTGGTGATGGATAACTTATCCAATAGTAAAGCACTGGTTCTGAATCGCATTGAAGCCTTAACCGGGCAGCGTCCGAGCTTTCATTTAGGCGATGTGCGTGATGAAGCATTTCTTGATTCTATTTTTGCTCAGCATCAAATCGATGCCGTGATCCACTTTGCGGGCTTAAAAGCGGTCGGGGAGTCAGTTTCCAAGCCATTGGAATATTACGATAACAACGTCAACGGCTCTTTAGTGTTGGCGCGTAGTATGCGCAAAGCGGGCGTGAAGAACATCATTTTTAGCTCATCTGCTACCGTGTATGGCGATCCACAACAAGTACCCATTACCGAAGACTCTCCAACCGGAGCTACCACAAACCCTTACGGCCGCAGCAAATATATTGTTGAACAATGCTTGAGTGATTTGTTTACCGCAGAAGACGATTGGAGCATTACGCTACTGCGTTACTTCAACCCTGTTGGTGCGCATCCTTCTGGCACTCTGGGTGAAGATCCACAAGGTATTCCGAATAACCTAATGCCATTTATCGCACAAGTTGCAGTCGGTCGTCGTGACAAACTGGCGGTGTTTGGTGATGACTACCCAACACCAGACGGCACCGGCGTTCGTGACTATATTCATGTGATGGACTTAGCCGATGGCCACCTTGCGGCGCTTAATGCCTTAACTAATAAATCAGGCTTACATATTTACAACCTAGGCACTGGCAAAGGTAGTAGCGTACTCGATATGGTTAACGCATTTTCGGCAGCATGTGGGCATCCGGTGGCTTATGAAATTCATCCGCGTCGAGCTGGAGATATTGCTGAATGCTGGGCAAGCACCGCTAAAGCAGAACAAGATTTAGGTTGGAAAGCGACCCGTGATATCGCCCAAATGAGCGCCGATACATGGCATTGGCAATCTAACAACCCGCAAGGTTATGACGAATTAGAGAAATAGGAAAGAAGATGTCCAAGGTAGAATTTAACCCCGTTGATCATCCGCACCGCCGTTACAACCCACTGACAGGGCAGTGGATTTTAGTCTCGCCACACCGCGCCAAACGCCCGTGGAGTGGTCAGGATGAAAAGCCTGTTATCGATAGTATTAAGCCTTACGATGAGGGCTGCTTTTTATGCCCAACTAACACGCGTATATCCGGTGATGTGAACCCTGATTATCAAGGCACTTATGTCTTTCAAAATGACTTTGCCGCGTTAATGCCTGATTCACCGGATGCGCCACAATCGGCTAATCCGCTATTTAAAACTCAAGGCGTGCGCGGTTTAAGTCGAGTGATTTGCTTCTCGCCTGATCACAGCAAAACGTTGCCCGAGTTACCACTCAATCAAATTCGCAATGTGATTGATACCTGGAATGAGCAAATTGAAGAGCTCGGTAAAGAGTACCTGTGGATACAAGCGTTTGAAAATAAAGGCGAGGCGATGGGGTGCTCTCAGCCGCACCCCCACGGGCAAATCTGGGCCAATAGTTTCTTACCCAATGAGATCGAACGTAAAGACAAACATCTACGCGATTACTATCAACAATACGGCTCGAATTTACTGGTCGATTACGTGCAGTCAGAATTAAAAGATGGCGCGCGTACCGTCGTCGAAACCGAGCACTGGATTGCCGTCGTGCCGTATTGGGCGGCGTGGCCATTTGAAACCATGTTACTGCCGAAAACCCACATTCGCCGCATGAGTGAATTAACCGATGCACAGCGTGATGATTTAGCGCTAGCGATTAAAAAACTCACCAGCCGTTACGATAATTTATTCCAATGCTCATTTCCGTATTCAATGGGCTGGCATTACGCGCCTTTTTTTGAGAATGAGAAGATTGAACATGACTGCGAACAAACCGACACAAGTACTGAACATTGGCAACTTCATGCCTTGTTTTATCCGCCGTTATTGCGCTCCGCCACAGTGAGAAAATTCATGGTCGGGTATGAAATGCTAGCCGAAAGCCAACGCGATCTAACCGCCGAGCAAGCCGCCGAACGCCTACGAGCCTTGAGCGATAAGCATTATAAAGAATAACGAATTTAGGATGCTCGGCTCTCGTTACTCGAGGTTTGAGCGCAATATTTAAAGGCTGGATCCGAGTTACGAGATTCCGAGCCACGAGAAACGATTTAGGGCTTTATTATGACCGAAAGAACCACTCAACTTATCCAAGCGGTATCTAATGCGTTTGAAACCGTACTAGGCTACGCCACCAAACACATCATCCAAGCGCCGGGGCGTGTAAACCTCATTGGTGAACATACCGACTACAACGATGGCTTTGTACTACCTTGCGCGATTGACTACCAAACCGTTGTTGCAGCCGCTAAACGTGACGACAATATCGTGCGGATAATTGCGGTTGATTATGACAATGAAGTGAATGAATTCGATATTTCACAACCGCTTGAGTTTGATAAAGACGTCATGTGGGTTAACTACATTCGTGGCGTGATTGATTGCCTACAAAAACGTGGCTATCAGTTTAAAGGTGCCGATATTGCAGTCAGCGGCAACGTGCCCCAAGGGGCCGGGCTGAGCTCATCTGCCGCGCTAGAAGTGGTGATCGGACAAACATTCAAAGTGCTTTATGGCCTAGAGATTTCTCAACAAGAAATTGCACTCAACGGCCAGCAAGCAGAAAACCAATTTGTCGGGTGTAATTGCGGCATTATGGATCAGCTCATTTCCGCCGAAGGGCAGCGTAACCATTCACTATTAATTGATTGCCGCTCATTGGAAACTCAAGCAGTTTCAATGCCAGAAGATATGGCGATTGTGATCATCAACTCGAATAAAAAACGTGGCTTGGTGGATAGCGAATACAACACGCGTCGTCAGCAATGTGAAGCCGCCGCCGAGTTCTTTGGCGTGAAAGCACTACGCGATGTGACGATTGAACAGTTTATCGAGCGCCAAGCCGATCTTGATCCAGTCGTCGCCAAACGTGCTCGTCATATCATCACGGAAAATGATCGTACGGTAGAAGCGGCAACAGCCCTCAAAAATCACGACATGGCACGCCTTGCAGTATTAATGGAGCAATCTCATATTTCAATGCGTGATGATTTTGAAATCACCTGTTCAGAAGTCGATACCATTGTCGATATTGTAAAAGAAGTGATCGGTACTCAAGGCGGCGTACGCATGACCGGCGGAGGCTTCGGTGGCTGCGTAGTCTCACTGGTTCCACCGTCATTGGTTGATGCAGTGAAGCAAGCCGTAGAAGCGCAATACCAAGAAAAAACAGGTTTAAAAGAAACCATTTATGTGTGCAAAGCGATGGATGGTGCGGGGGAGGTTATATAAAATTTCTCGTGACTCGTGACTCGTGACTCGTGACTCGTGACTCGTGACTCGTTATTAATCTCCTTGCATCCTGTCATCCCGGAAACGAGGAACGTATATGGACTCCTCTTGTATAACAAGTAAATTTTGCTGTTAGTGTAAATTACAAGTGCACGTATATTCGGTTTTTTATAATAGGGAGCTACCCTTAACCTGTATGGCTTAATTCACATTACAACAGTTCTTAACGAGTAAAAGGTATTTTATACCGTCGTTCCTCTCAGAGTTTCTGTTGTGTGCTTTGTTACACTTCATCTTGTCTACTTGTTGTACTCGACAGTCACCAATTGCTACTTATACAGCCTTATCAACGCTTAATTAGCGAATTGTGGTTGATAGGGTTGGCTTGTTTTCAGCATGGCGCAAGCCATTCTGACTATTTTATTTGCGACAGCAATTGTGGCTTTATTTGGATGGTTTCGCTTTAAAAGCTCACGAATCCAACAACTTAAAGGATCCTGCTTTTCTTTTATGTTAGAAACTACGGCTCTTGCTCCATGGACAACTAATGACCTTAGTGTCCTATCTCCTGATTTAGATATACCTATATTTACATTTTTCCCACCAGTTCCATTATGAGCGGGTACTAGCCCTAAACTAGCGCTAGCATCTCGACCGAATCGAAACATAGATGCATCACCAAATCGAGAATATAACCCACTAGCTACAATCCAACCAACTCCAGGTAATGTAATGAGTAATTGGCAGGAAGGAATTTGCTTTGCAAATTCAATTAATTGAGTGGTCACTTTTGCAATATTTTCGTCTATTTTAATAAGCTGCTCATATAAATCACTTAAAACAAAGCGGGCAATATGAATGAGATCATTATTCATATCTGATAAGTGAACAGGAAGATTTTTTCGCAGCTGATTCAGGCCTTGTGGCATTTTGACAGCGTACTCCATTGCTACACCGCGAATTCTATTTGATAGTTGAGTTCTGCGTTTTACGTAACTCTCTCGTAGTTTTAATAACGCTGCTAAATCTTGTTGCTCAATGGTTTTTACTGCGACAAATTTCACTTTAGGGCGGTTAGCTGCCTCGTAAATAGCGAGAACATCATTCGCATCATTCTTGTTACCCAGTCGGTATTTAGCAACCACCTGAGCAGGAATAAGCAGAACTTTATGTCCTTGGTTTTGAAAGTAACGACCAAGATAATTTGAGGTGGCACATGCCTCCATACAAATAATAGCTTCGGGATGCATAGCAACAAATTTCAATAGTGCAGATTCAGAATATTGCTTATTTGATTTAAGTATATTGTGCTTATTGGATAAGCCTGCTTGGAATTTAGATTTAGCAAGATCAATGCAAATGATGCTAGTATTTTTCATGGTATGGGCTCCTTTTTTGTTTGGTTACATTCACTTTAGCTCACATTGTGAGTGGAAGTGAGGAGTCCATACCATTGAGTTATCCGGGATCTCCTACCGCAATTGACTTCTCAACACGTGGCAGGAGATCCCGTATCTTCTTCGCCTAGACTCATGTACGGGATGACGGGGCTTTGTGATTAGCGCGCACTAGTAGAATCTGCCCTTACTACCCTACCAACGAAACAGCCCCCTCCCTTTACCAATGAAGAATACTTGGCATCAAGATTTACAGCCAAGGGAGGGCGGGGGAGGGTTGATGTGAGTAACTTATTTATGCCCCAAAGCCATTTAGACAGCAATTTTACAAACATGTCCGTTGCTCATTCTTTCCATATATTTTCTAATGTGAAAGGTTGCCACTTATGTATCATTTGAAGCAGTAAATTATCTATATATTGATCACATAACCAGACAAAGAATCGTAATGAGTTTGATTTCGCTTTAAGCGAGGGTTACTCAAACTTATCTAAGCAACGGTACTACACATGGGTTTTGAAATATTAATATCACCAAAAATATTAACAATTATAACGACATATAAATGCACTGCTGCCTGTGTGGAATGTTGTTTTGAATGTACCTAAAAACTTACCAGCGCATTAAGTTTCGATGAGATTAAAAAAGCGATTCTCGATGCGAAACAACTGTTTCCTGAACTAGAACTATTGATGCACTAACAGAAGAATCACTCAACTATTAATCTGGACTAAAAATATGACCTATGAACTACAGATAAACATGAGTACGTACATACTCGGCTTTTTAGTAATCTTTGTTATGCCAATAGTAATCACGGTAGGAGCTGAATATGGAATAAACAAAGCTATAACGATAAAAGTGATAATCTTTTCGCTTATCGTCTCTACGGCATCGTTCATAGCAATGTTGATGCAATTTTCTTCCTCCAAAGTAATCCTAAATCCAATCAACCTTGAAATTAATAGTTTATTATATAGCGAAGTGGTTGATTTTAAGGATATTGAGACCATTGTTTATGTAGAAGATTTACTCCCACCAGAGCAAAATCTCGCGATCAGGAAAAATGGTATTGGCTTGTTTGGTTACAAGGCCGGTACTTACGCTTTAAAAGATAAAAGCAGAGCATTCGTTCAAATGACAACTGCACCATACATTTTTATCACGCTAAAAGATGAACAAAAAAGTTACATCATTACCTCAAATAAAGAAGTTTACTTGGAAATCTTGGATTTAACGAAACTGTCTGAAAAGCTATAACAAAACCCTTGTCAGACTTAAGATAGAAGTGTTGTGGTCAATTAAATTTGGCCACAGTTTTAGACCTTTATTTTAGGTACTATCAATACATTTTTTATCCAAATTTCACAATTTCGGATTTAATCGCTAGCCCATTCCTGTCCAGCGCTAACCTAGCGGAAAATCACTTTCCCCCAAACTAGTTAGATCAAATAGTCTTGATTACTCGACCAATTTTAGTTTTTCTTACTGGAAGTTATCCTAAAGAGTAAAAATGAAAGCCCGATCTGGCTAATTTAAGAGATTACTGAGTGTGAATCGCGCTCTAAGATCTCAGTGCGGTATTTGCTTGGTGTCTGATCGAACATTTTCTTAAAAGCGTATATATAGGCAGAGTCAGAAGCGTATCCTAATTCTAAAGCAATTTCCTGAATGCTCTTTTTTGAGCCTAATAATTGCAGAGATAAAACTAACCTAATACTTTGCCGCCATAATGAAAATGATTGGGAAAACTCTTTCGAGCATAGTCTAGATAGGGTTCGCTCTGATGCTCCCACCTTTGTAGCCCACTCATTTAATGTGAATGACAAATCAGGTTGCAGCTT
Source organism: Vibrio casei (assembly GCF_002218025.2). Classification (NCBI taxonomy): domain Bacteria; kingdom Pseudomonadati; phylum Pseudomonadota; class Gammaproteobacteria; order Vibrionales; family Vibrionaceae; genus Vibrio; species Vibrio casei. Next base: position 266,276 of record NZ_AP018681.1, read on the forward strand.
AAGTTGCACAAAAATAGATAAAAGACGTTTATCTGTCGGAATGAGTAGTGGTATTTCATAACTCTTTGCCACCACTATTTGATCTCGCAATACCATTAGTAAATGAGTGATATAGGGTTCGGATTGCGAGAGGGTATTGTTCTCAAACAAAACTAGTATTAACTCTTTTATGAATGAGTTTACAAGACAAGATTTAGGCTTATCTCCATATTGGACAAATTTGTCTGGGTTAAGATAAATAGCTAAAAATTGAGTATCAGTAATGGCTATGGATTTGTGAACCGTGTTAGCGGGTATATAAAGCATTCCATTGTGAGGGACTACCACACATTTATCACCAATGTTTGATTGCAATAACCCTTTAAGAGGAAACACTATTTGATGCCATGGGTGCGAGTGAAAGTCATCCACGTAACCAGAAATCATTGTAGTAGTTTTGGTTATGAGTTGTTTATCAGGAAAGCCTCGTATGAGTTCATTGGCTTGCATAATTGTCTGCTTATCTATATTTGTTGTCAGTTAGCATAAAGTACGCCATATAGATTTGATATAACATTTGAAGCCAATCGTTACATAAAGTGAGCTTACGGCAGCATAGCTCAACTTAACTCGCCAGCTCTGGTTTACTAAGTGCTTATCCAATATAAGGAAGGCACCATGCAAAACCAGAAAAACCTGATTCAGGCCACTGCTGACTTTGAGCACTGGCGACAAACCCGCATTAATAAACATGCCAGTATCCCCGATGAACTACGCTGCTTAGCACTCAAGCTGCTTGAAGAATATCCGATCAGTCACGTGACCAAAGCACTACGGATCTGCACCACCCAGCTCAATGACTGGCGCAAGCAACTTCCCGTTAAGTCGTCCGCTCCTGATTTTGTTCCGTTACAGATAGAGCCTGATTTACTACCTAAATCAGACCTGAGCCTTCAGCTCACTCTTCCTAATTCAAGTCAGATCTGTATCAGCGGCCTTGTCTCTCCTGACTTATTGCGAGCTCTGATACAAGAAGCAGGAGAAGTAAAATGATCCACCTGACTGCTGAGAGTAAAATCCTGCTTGCGACTCAACCAGCCGATTTTCGCTGTGGTATTGATGGACTCGCCGCCCTGTGTCGTCATCAGCTAAAACAGTCGCCTCGTAGCGGAACCCTGTTTGTGTTTACCAACCGCCGTCAAACCATGCTTAGAGCATTATGTTATGACGGCTCTGGCTTCTGGTTAATCAATAAACGCCTGAGCAAAGGCCGCTTTCAAGATTGGCCCCGTCATCACCAAGATGGGGTGACCCCTGTCGCCGCGAAGCAGCTTAAAGCTCTGTTGGTGGGGCTGCCTGGCTGGCAAAAAGTATGACCGTACGCACACTATTCCCCCTTAAGTTATCGATCCTCACGATCATGTTGACTGATCCCACAATGCTGGAATAATTGAGCGCATCAGCACTGCAAGCCAGCCGACAGGAACTTAAATGGCGCAAGACTTTACCGATATTGACAGCGAAGAGCTGGACGGGCTTATCCAGCGAGTGCACGAGGCAAAGGAGCACGACTTAGCACTGAGTGCGGAAGATTGCCACATCTTGTTGAAGGCATTAAAGACGCTGGCTGCCTTGCAAGAGCGTCTGTCTGATAACGATATCACCCTGCATAAATTGCGTAAGTTGGTTGGCATGGTCAAGTCATCAGAAACGATGGACACTCTACTCGGCCAGAAAAATAAGAAAAACAAAAACCGCGGTCAAAAACGTCCTAAGCCTAAAAATACCCAACCCAGCACACCACCAGTGAAACCGAAAGTCACTCAGCATAAACTGGACGATCTAAAGAAAGGCGATAGTTGCCCCGAGTGTCAAAAAGGCAAGTTATATAAATACGAGCCCGCTACGCTGTTGCGGATCACTGGGCAAAGTCCGTTCGTCCCAGAGCAACACGTTATGGAGCGGCTACGTTGCAATGCCTGTGGTCAGTACTTCACTGCCAAGTTACCTAATGACGTGATAAATGATGGAGAGCCAAGCCAGAAGTATGGTTACAGTGCCCGCAGCCTGATGGCTCTTCACAAGTTTTTTGCAGGTGCACCCTACTATCGTCAGGAGAGTACGCAAGCGCTGATGGGGATTAAACTGACCGCCTCAACCATCTTTGACCAAGTCGAGTTAGTCGCCAATAGCTTGCAACCCATTTATAACTTGTTAAGAGTGTTTGCCGCAAACGCAGAGCACTATTATTTAGATGACACGACCAACCGAATTTTAGACAAAGTCCCGATAGAAAAGCCGCAGAGAAATGGAACAAAAACCCGAGAGCGCAGTGGTGTTTACAGCTCCGGTTTAGTCGCGGGCTTAAAAGAGGGTCGTACTGTCGTGTTGTATCAGACCAATATCGGTCATGCCGGCGAGTTCATCGACGAGATTTTACATGACCGTGGCCGGACACTCGCGCCCCCGATATTGATGAGTGATGCCTTATCCAGCAACCGCCCATCGCTTGATTACGTGGTCGAACACAGTCTGTGCAACAGTCACGGACGACGGCAGTTTGCCGAAGTCCTTAATCAGTTTCCAGATGAAGTGGAGCAAGTACTACAGTGGTATGGTGAAATCTGGCGACACGATGATGAAGCCAGGGAGCTAGGACTTAACGCGGGGCAACGGTTAGCTTGGCATAAAAAGCTATCACTTCCGGTAATGGAGCAGATCCGAAACTGGGGTCAGGCCGAGCTGAACAGGGGAAGTACAGAAGAAAACAGCGGGCTTGGTAAAGCAATTAATTATTTTACTAAGCATTATGAGGGGCTGACCGCCTTCTGCCGTCTCGAGGGAGCACAGCTGGATAATAACCGAGCGGAGCAAGCACTCAAGCTAGTTGCTCGCAACCGAAAAAATGCCCTGTTCCATAAAACACAGGCTGGTGCGAGCATTGCGGATGTGATCATGGCGATGATAGCGACATCAGCCGAAGCGGGTATAAATGTGCTGGATTACTTTAATACGATACAGCGAATGGAAAGTGAAGTTAAGGCTAATCCACAACAGTTCTTGCCCTGGAATTATCAGTCCAATATCTAATCAAAACAGGCTCTGGCTTTCGGCCAGAGCCGCTTCTTAATACCTATGTACACTATCTTCTCGTAAGCTCACGATACAGCGTCTAATGAATGCACTTCCGTCTGTTTGACCGAAGCGTTGAAGTGATTTTTTTGAGTTACACGCATGCACATTTGAGGTAATTAAACTATGTGTTCGAGTAAAGGTTAGTTGAAATAACTATCCAGCCAAGAGTAAGTGTTGAAGGAAAATTTGGTTAACTGAGTGTCCCGATTTACGTTATCCACCTACCCTATCATCGATCTAAAACAAGATTTATCAGGGAGATTCATAGCTTGTCTTCTGACTCAAAATCTCCTTGCAGTGGAATTAATGCGCTCTAATCTCGCCATACAAAAGTGAGTTGAACGATGATCGTAAGTTAAAACTTAGAGCAGGCCACAAGGTTTTTATTGAGCACAAGATCGATCTTTCGAAGATAGATTATTGAGTTTTTATTGCAGCTTTAAAGGTAAAGTATTGGCATCAAAATCCTAATCGTTGAGGTAAAGCAGTTCACATTCACGACGTCCGAAAGCATGAACGTTCGCGTTATGAAAAGATATTATTCATTGTTACTTTCACTTTTATGGACTTAAAATTCGTCATTCCTTACCTGAACTTTCTGGTTGGTTGTTGCTCTTAACGTATCTTATATGAGTGTTTAAAAATTTTGGTTCATAGCGTTCATGACAGAAAATTTCGAGCTGCCTTGAGTCGAATAGGAAGACACTCACGAGTAAATATATTTATAAATGTTGATCAAAAGTTCATTCGATACAGCGTCTAATGAATGCACTTTCGTCTGTTTGGTCGAAGCGTTGAAGTGATTTTTTTGAGTTACATGCATGCACATTTGAGGTTATTAAGCTGTGTGTTCGAGTAAAGGTTGGTGAAAAAATTAACCATCCAAGAGAAAGCTTTGAACAAAAAAATGCTTAACAGAGTGTCCCGATTTATGATCCCACCCCTCTCCTTTATCGATCTAATAAAAGATTTCTTAGCTTATTTTGTGACTCAAAAACCACCTTATAGTGGATTGAAAGTGTTCGAACCGTGCCATGCAAAGGTGAGCAGGATGATGACCAAAATTTTTATCTGTGCGTAGATCAATACGTTTTTAGTGAGCGCTAGAACGTGCTTTCGAAGGCAGTGTATTGAGTTTTCTACGCACCTCGAAAGGTGAATGATTTAAATCATACCTATAAACGGTGAGCCAAGTTTATCGAATTTACAATGCTTACAAATCTGAATTTTGTTGCGTAGCAATTCACCTAACGTCATTTAGACGGCCTAAGATTGCATCATTAAGTTAGTCAGTTGGAAAGGTTTGGGGATTGTTCTATGGTCCCTCCTGTGATTTAGATGAGTGTTTTAAATTTTGATTTTGGGGGATTTTAAAAAGTAGGGTTTGATCTGTTTTCGGTCAACATGAATGAATGTCACGAGGTTGTTTTGGCGGCAGCATCCATGAAAGTTTTGAGATTGTTGGCCTCATTTTTCATGGTGATGTAAAAATGAAATCTACATCAAAGTGCTCATCGATAGTAGTAGAGTCACCCAGAAAATTAAGATAAAAAAAGGCCGATTGATTATCGACCTTCTTATTTATGTATTAATGCAGCCTAAGATGTAGCTTGTTCTTTGCTGCTTTCATTTGTTTCTATACTGTCACTATCAATGGTTTCATCGTCACTCTGTTCGGTAACACCATTGTATATTGATAGTATCTTCTCTCTCGTTGCAGTAGACATGAAGTTATTGTCACGACGTGTAATCCGTGGCGCAGAATCAGCTCTTATATCAAGTAGTAACACCTCAAGACTTAAATTGATAAGATGGTTATCTTCGAACGCTTTAGCTGTGCGTTGCGTCTTCTGTGCTATATCTTCACGACTAATAGAAGTGTTCTTCCATGACGAATTCAAGCCAAGTAGAGATCTAAAATCTTTCTTTGCTTCTTGACGGTATATGCGTGATTGTTGTGAAGATATCACACAGTGTTTCTCTGCCTGGAAGACTAAATAAAGCATCGTATCAAGATGTTTTAAAGACCAGAGCATAGCAGTAGAGAGGTTATTCTTTAGGTTAACATTCACAGTAAATGCATGAGCATTATTATCAAGCTTCAACTTAGCTTCATTTAATTCAAACAATGCTTTTATCTGACTGCGAAGGCCATTAGTTTGTTCAGTTATCGTTTCGTTAAAATGGTTAATCGCACGCTCAGTATCAAGTAAAACTTGATCTGCAAATGGATCATCTTGACGAGAAGCATTAATGATTTTATTGATTCTCGTATCGAATGACCTGATTGCAGGCAGGAATGTTTTTTTCTTTCTTTGAGGGATGATCTCAGGATCGATTAAACGCACAGCATCACGAGTCATGAATTTAATTTCAATTGTGTTAAAAGTTGGCCTGTTTTGACTAACTGTTAATACAAATCTGTTCATGTTGTCGTTTTCATTATGAACATCATTTTCATTTTTTAGTTCATCATCTTCTTGAACTTTGATGCTTTTGTTAGTGTTAGGTTCTTTCACATCACCGAATCTTGTATTCATTTTGTCCCTTCCCTTCTTTGACGTTTTAGGATGTCTCTAAATTGCAATATGTCTTTGTTTAACAGCTCAGCAACGCGGATCATTGCTTCCGCTTCAGAGTTCAGTTCTATTTTTAATTTTTCGTAGAGTTCATGAATGGCCATCTTTTCATTCATTGTTAATATGCGACTTGGCGTTGTTCGACTGTGTTGCTTTCGGTACTTCTCTATTTGACTTGAATAAACGCAAGTGAACCTTATTCGTGAGCGAGCAGAAATCAAGATAGGTAACGTAAGCGCGGCGATTTGATGTGATGTGGCCTTATTAGCAAAGAATCTCATCAACGTATAATGTGTATATGCAGTATCAACAACCAATTGAGTAAAACGGTCAAAATGATGCTGAGAGTCTTTAGCGATGAAGCTATTAATTACTTCATCGCCACGCGATAATTTGGAGTGATAGCTATCAATTGCATCGAAAATTGGAACTAAGCTATCCATTGCGCAGACAGTTGTTGCATCCTTTCTCGATAAATTATAAAGGCGCATAGCTGAGGTTACAGTTGGTAATCCATCAGCATTTTTATTAAAAAAAGACCGCACATATTGTACGTCGGTATCAACAGCGAGATTCTTCAAAAGTCGCTTGTCTCTGACACTGAGTAATGGTTTTTCAGTGAGTTCACTAGCCATAAGTCTCGGTACCTTTATGTTTCTATTGTTTGAAGATTGTTCACGTAAACTGTCTCTCAGCATCAAGGTTTCATCTTTATCTACTAAGCAGATACCGGAGCCGACTTTGTGTGTTTGGTTAATTAAATTCGTTAAATCTATGCCAGCATAAAAAGCCGCAAATATTTCATGAAAAGCTACCGATACTTCGCCTGTGTCATCACGAATAATGTTCACATTGATTAGGTCAGTAGTGAGAAAGTTTGCAGATAGCTTTATCAAAATGTAATCGACTAAATTGGCTTTACGTTCAAGTGTAAGCATTAACTATCAACCTGTTTCGTAGACAAAATTCGATGTGTGTTTCGTGAATAATTGACTTGAATGTGGTCAAAAAACTGCTGACTTATAAGCAAGACAAGTTCTTTACTCATCCCTTTGATCTCTTCTTTGTATTCCACGCATTCACTATTGTTTTGAATATGTAAGATGATTGAAATTATGATCTTTATTTGGAAATTTACGTTCGGAGATACTTCTGGTTTATAGACTTCATCTATTAATTCTTGATATTCCGACGTCACTTGCAAAAGGGATTTAGCAAATGCTTGGGATATGATGCTAAATAATATTTCTTCGTTAAGTGCATTAAGAAGCAGCAACATGGCAAAAAATTCAGCCACATCATTTGCCGTTTCTTCAAGGTTTGTATTTTTATTGAAATACCGAGGGACATTCAAAAAGCCCTCAATTACATCTTCATCTGCAAGAGCTGTGTGCAGATAATCTAAAATAGTAAATAGCTGATCTATATTGAAATCACTTTCATTCAGGATGCCTAGTGCAATTTTTGAGCGATTGATTCTCTGTTTTGAATAGATCAATTTCCTTACTTGCACAACGGATGAAAACTCACGAACGTATCCATTCAATAAGGTTTTTGCTTTTTCCGTCTCGTACTGAATTTGTTTGAATGAACTTTCAGAAAGAGTTGTCATCTCTCTATCTACAGTCTCACCTTTTATGATTGCGTTAACCATTTCTAAGCTTGTCATATAACCTCCATACAGTTTGATGAGAACGTTTTTTTAATTCTCTCTAATCTATCTATGTCGTTAAAAAAAAAATTGACACAAAAAAGTGAAATTATTTGCATCAATTTTTTTTTAGTGGGCATATAAATAGTGTCACTAAACCATTTTACTGAGGGTCTGCTTAATCATTTCAGGGCTAATCCCTTGATCTAAAAGCTTTTGGTAAGCATCACCAACAACATGTTCAGTTGTTTTGAGTTTTTCAGCTTCGATTTCAAACTCTAGTTTTATTTCTTCAACAACAGTTGTGAAAACATCAGAGATTTTATCGAAATCAGTTTTAGGTAGTGATTTAAGAGCCGACTGTAACCCCCGGTGTCAGGATAGTTGTCCAGATCTTAGATCGCCCAAAAATCCAGCAATGGAGGGCTAACGAAGGACACTATGCCGAGATATTCCGAAGAAAGAAAAGCTGCCATCTTGAAGAAGCTACTGCCACCGCATAACAAAACCATTCCAGAAGTTGCTGCGGAGGATCACATCAGCGAAGCAACGTTATACAATTGGCGTAATAAACTCCGCTCCGAAGGTAAACCTGTGCCAGGTAATCAAAAAAATTCTGAACATTGGTCAGCTGAAGCCAAGTTCGCCACCGTCATCGAAACCGCCAGTTTGTCAGAAACTGAGCTTAGCCAGTATTGTCGCCAGAAAGGTTTGTACCCTGAACAAGTTAAAGCGTGGAAACTCGCTTGTATCAGCGGTGCGGGTCAAGCTGAGCAATCTAAGAAAGCAGAGCAGACAGCGCGTAGAGCGGATAAAAAGCGTATCCGAAAATTGGAAGCAGAGCTGCATCGTAAAGACAAAGCCCTGGCAGAAACGGCGGCGCTATTGGTGCTGTCAAAAAAGCTCAAGGCCTTGTATGGGAGCGACAGCGAGGAGGACTGACTCCTCTCGATATGCGCGAGACATTGCTGGCGCTTTTTGATGAAGCGGTTGCTAATGGCGCGCCTCAGTACAAGGCTGCAGACCTTATGCAAGTTCCACAGCGAACCTTGCGCCGCTGGCGTACGTCACAGGGTCATGTGTTGCCCGATCTTCGTCCTCTGGCTATCAGACCAGAGCCCAAAAACAAGCTGTCAGAGAAAGAGCGTCAGCATATTTTGAATGTCTGCAATGAGGCCGACTATGCCAACTTACCCCCCAGTCAAATCGTGCCAAAACTGGCCGATCAGGGAGAATATATCGCCAGCGAGTCAAGCATATATCGTGTGCTGAAAGATAACGACCAACTGCATCATCGAGGACGGACGAAACCGCCACAGCCTACGACGGAGCCCGCTTCTCATGTGGCGACAAAGCCCAATGAGATCTGGACTTGGGATATCAGTTATCTGCCCGCGAAGGTTCGTGGTCTGTACTGGTACCTTTATATGGTCATTGATATCTACAGTCGCAATGGGAAGTCCATGACTGCGAATGCGGAACGCTTGCTTCTCAGCTGATTGAGCGAGCCACCTTCAGTGAACGCTGTTTCGTGAAGCCTCATTATTTACATTCTGACAACGGGGCTCCCATGAGGTCACTCACCTTGCGTGCAAAGCTTGATGAAATGGGCATCCGAACGTCCTTCAATCGTCCGGGCGTGAGTAATGACAATGCCTATTCAGAGTCATTGTTCCGTACAGCCAAGTACCGGCCTAACTATCCGGAGCATGGCTTCGAAACGCTGGCAGACGCACGTGAATGGATACTGAATTTTGTAAACTGGTACAACAACGAGCATCACCACAGTGCGATTAAGTTCGTCACTCCAGCAGAAAGACACAGAAACTTAGATACAACAGTGCTGGCGAAGCGACATACTGTGTATCAGCAGGCGAAAGCCAAGCATCCTGAACGTTGGGCAAGGGAGACTCGCGACTGGTCACCCGTTGGTTCGGTAACACTCAACCCCAAAAGCGCAGACAATAATGAACATGGCGGTCAAAAAAGAGCCGCATAATTAGAAAATCTGGTCAACTACCTTGAAATCTACCGACTTTGTCACACCATCAGAGCGCCATAGTGGAAAAGACAAGCAAATCTTGGAACGTCGAGCAAAGGTGTTGATGGAACATCGCCAGAAAAGACCAGAACGCTGGTCAGGGAAAATCAGGAACTGTGAGCCGATCGGAGAAGTTCATCTGAACCCAGAAAAAGAAGCTGCTTGATAATTAAGCAAGTAGTGACAACTACCTTGAAAAACGCCGAAAGGCACCTTTTCTAACTAGCTGTTATTTAATTTGATTTTCTTCTCATTGATATTCGAGTGGGAGTAGGGCTTGCTATAATTAATGAATTAAGTTTTCCCAACTAATTATAATCCCAGTCAGTTCACCGAATTGACTGGGATTTTTTATTGGGTGTGGTTGAACAACACTGGATACGATCCAAAGATGAAAGCTATTACCAACAAAATGAGGTGTTGGCCGTTTTATTGCCACAAGTAGGTAAAAAACAAATTGTGCATTAGGACGAATCCCATATGCCGCTACACATGAAGCGATTATGGTGAAGTTGTAAGTCGTTTTTGGACATCTTCAAGTTACAATAACAAACAATACAGTTAACTTTCAGATAAGAAAATATAAGGGAAAATCTAAAAATGTGACCAAATTCACTATGCCACTACAATTCATTCAAAAATAATGAAGAGTCACTTAATGATTTGATTTATAGTAGCCTTCTAGCTTATCTAAAAACTCATGTAATTTTTGGTTCATTTCATCATAGTCATGGTTGAGTAATACGTCGGGTTCATCGACAAATCGATATTTTGCCGCTTCACTTAGATCATCGTTTTCAATTAACAACGCTACGACTTCTTTAGTCAACTCCATATGACACTGAAAACCAAATACTAAGTCACTATAAGCAACTATTTGTCTCGGACAACCTTCACTATACGCAATCAATTGTGCATTGGTTGTTAGCCCTGGCATATCGTTATGCCAATGACCAACTTCCAGAACGTTGCCAAAATGATCAAATAACGGATGTGCCAAACCATCATCCGTTAATGTGATCGGAAACTTACCAATTTCACGCTCTGGGCTATGTTCGTATTGTCCCCCTAAAGCTTCACCAATCAGTTGCGAACCTAAACAGATACCAATCACAACTTTTCCAGCGTCAATGGCTTTTGAAATGACTTCCTGTTCCCTTTTAGCATCGAAGTGAGGGCATTGTTCAGTTGTTGTTACTGGGTCTTGAGGTCCTCCCATTACAATCAGAAAATCGATACCTTCAACATTGTGTAGGAGAGGTTCATCTTCATATACCCGAGAATAAGTGATGGTATGATCATGACTTTTTGCCCAAGCCTCATAGGCTCCAGGAGCTTCAAAATATTCATGAATAATAAAGTGAATATGCATTTTTCTGCCTTTTATGTAGTGAGCTTACGAGAAGATAGTGTACATAGGTATTAAGAAGCGGCTCTGGCCGAAAGCCAGAGCCTGTTTTGATTAGATATTGGACTGATAATTCCAGGGCAAGAACTGTTGTGGATTAGCCTTAACTTCACTTTCCATTCGCTGTATCGTATTAAAGTAATCCAGCACATTTATACCCGCTTCGGCTGATGTCGCTATCATCGCCATGATCACATCCGCAATGCTCGCACCAGCCTGTGTTTTATGGAACAGGGCATTTTTTCGGTTGCGAGCAACTAGCTTGAGTGCTTGCTCCGCTCGGTTATTATCCAGCTGTGCTCCCTCGAGACGGCAGAAGGCGGTCAGCCCCTCATAATGCTTAGTAAAATAATTAATTGCTTTACCAAGCCCGCTGTTTTCTTCTGTACTTCCCCTGTTCAGCTCGGCCTGACCCCAGTTTCGGATCTGCTCCATTACCGGAAGTGATAGCTTTTTATGCCAAGCTAACCGTTGCCCCGCGTTAAGTCCTAGCTCCCTGGCTTCATCATCGTGTCGCCAGATTTCACCATACCACTGTAGTACTTGCTCCACTTCATCTGGAAACTGATTAAGGACTTCGGCAAACTGCCGTCGTCCGTGACTGTTGCACAGACTGTGTTCGACCACGTAATCAAGCGATGGGCGGTTGCTGGATAAGGCATCACTCATCAATATCGGGGGCGCGAGTGTCCGGCCACGGTCATGTAAAATCTCGTCGATGAACTCGCCGGCATGACCGATATTGGTCTGATACAACACGACAGTACGACCCTCTTTTAAGCCCGCGACTAAACCGGAGCTGTAAACACCACTGCGCTCTCGGGTTTTTGTTCCATTTCTCTGCGGCTTTTCTATCGGGACTTTGTCTAAAATTCGGTTGGTCGTGTCATCTAAATAATAGTGCTCTGCGTTTGCGGCAAACACTCTTAACAAGTTATAAATGGGTTGCAAGCTATTGGCGACTAACTCGACTTGGTCAAAGATGGTTGAGGCGGTCAGTTTAATCCCCATCAGCGCTTGCGTACTCTCCTGACGATAGTAGGGTGCACCTGCAAAAAACTTGTGAAGAGCCATCAGGCTGCGGGCACTGTAACCATACTTCTGGCTTGGCTCTCCATCATTTATCACGTCATTAGGTAACTTGGCAGTGAAGTACTGACCACAGGCATTGCAACGTAGCCGCTCCATAACGTGTTGCTCTGGGACGAACGGACTTTGCCCAGTGATCCGCAACAGCGTAGCGGGCTCGTATTTATATAACTTGCCTTTTTGACACTCGGGGCAACTATCGCCTTTCTTTAGATCGTCCAGTTTATGCTGAGTGACTTTCGGTTTCACTGGTGGTGTGCTGGGTTGGGTATTTTTAGGCTTAGGACGTTTTTGACCGCGGTTTTTGTTTTTCTTATTTTTCTGGCCGAGTAGAGTGTCCATCGTTTCTGATGACTTGACCATGCCAACCAACTTACGCAATTTATGCAGGGTGATATCGTTATCAGACAGACGCTCTTGCAAGGCAGCCAGCGTCTTTAATGCCTTCAACAAGATGTGGCAATCTTCCGCACTCAGTGCTAAGTCGTGCTCCTTTGCCTCGTGCACTCGCTGGATAAGCCCGTCCAGCTCTTCGCTGTCAATATCGGTAAAGTCTTGCGCCATTTAAGTTCCTGTCGGCTGGCTTGCAGTGCTGATGCGCTCAATTATTCCAGCATTGTGGGATCAGTCAACATGATCGTGAGGATCGATAACTTAAGGGGGAATAGTGTGCGTACGGTCATACTTTTTGCCAGCCAGGCAGCCCCACCAACAGAGCTTTAAGCTGCTTCGCGGCGACAGGGGTCACCCCATCTTGGTGATGACGGGGCCAATCTTGAAAGCGGCCTTTGCTCAGGCGTTTATTGATTAACCAGAAGCCAGAGCCGTCATAACATAATGCTCTAAGCATGGTTTGACGGCGGTTGGTAAACACAAACAGGGTTCCGCTACGAGGCGACTGTTTTAGCTGATGACGACACAGGGCGGCGAGTCCATCAATACCACAGCGAAAATCGGCTGGTTGAGTCGCAAGCAGGATTTTACTCTCAGCAGTCAGGTGGATCATTTTACTTCTCCTGCTTCTTGTATCAGAGCTCGCAATAAGTCAGGAGAGACAAGGCCGCTGATACAGATCTGACTTGAATTAGGAAGAGTGAGCTGAAGGCTCAGGTCTGATTTAGGTAGTAAATCAGGCTCTATCTGTAACGGAACAAAATCAGGAGCGGACGACTTAACGGGAAGTTGCTTGCGCCAGTCATTGAGCTGGGTGGTGCAGATCCGTAGTGCTTTGGTCACGTGACTGATCGGATATTCTTCAAGCAGCTTGAGTGCTAAGCAGCGTAGTTCATCGGGGATACTGGCATGTTTATTAATGCGGGTTTGTCGCCAGTGCTCAAAGTCAGCAGTGGCCTGAATCAGGTTTTTCTGGTTTTGCATGGTGCCTTCCTTATATTGGATAAGCACTTAGTAAACCAGAGCTGGCGAGTTAAGTTGAGCTATGCTGCCGTAAGCTCACGCTGTATCGAATGAACTTTTGATCAACATTTATAAATAAATGTGCTCGTGAATGTCTTCCTATTCGACTCAAGGCAGCTCGAAATTTTCTGTCATGAACGCTATGAACCAAAATTTTCAAACACTCATATAAGATACGTTAAGAGCAACAACCAACCAGAAAATTCAGATAAGGAATGACGAATTTTAATTTCCGAAATGTGAAAGTAACAATGAATAATTTCATTTCATAACGCGAAGGTTCATGCTTTCGAGCGTCGTGTATGTGAACTGCTTTACCTCAACGATTAGGATTTTGATGCCAATACTTTACCTTTCAAACTGCAATAAAAACTCAATAATCTATCTTCGAAAGCTCGATCTTATGCTCAATAAAAACCTTGTGGCCTGCTCTAAGTTTTAACTTTCGATCATCGTTCAACTCACTTTTGTATGGCGAGATTAGAGCGCATTAAATCCACTGCAAGGAGATTTTGAGTCAGAAGACAAGCTATGAATCTGCCTGAGAAATCTTGTTTTAGATCGAAGATACGGTCGGTGGATAACGTAAATCGGGACACTCAGTTAACCAATTTTTTCTTCAACACTTACTCTTGGGTGGATAGTTATTTCAGCTAACCTTTACTCAAACGCAAAGTTTAATTACCTCAAATGTGCATGCATGTAACTCAAAAAAATCACTTCAACGCTTCGAACAAATAGACGAAAGTGCATTCATTGGACGCTGCATCGAATGAAATGATGAGCAATACGTCTCAGAAATTTTCTCGTAAATATCTTTTTGCCCGACGCAAGAAAGACCAGTTTCTTCGTTCATAAATCCTATAAATAAAAATTTATAAAACTCATTTAAGGCACAATGGGAGCAACAACAAACCGAATAATTTAGAACAAGAATGACAAACTTTTAAGATCCGAAAAGCAAAAGCCAAAAAGAAATGCTTCATTTCATAACGCTAACGTTCATGTTTACGAACATCGTAAATGTGATTTACTTTACCTCAATGATTAGAATTCTAGTGGTCAACTTTTGCCTTTCATGCTGTAAAGAAAACACAAAACACTGTTTTTGATAGATGGCTTTGGTGATCATTAAAAACCAATTTCTCCGAGTTGTGATACAACTTTTCATCCATCGTTCTGCTCACTTTTCACGGAAAAGCTCAAACACTTTTACCCCACTTATTCTTCATGAAGTGGCACAGGGAATCCAATTTTCACTCGATGATTTACCACTGGAAAGTGGTCAGAAAAAGTATAAATTTTTTTCAAAAAAAACAGATAATCGACAAAATTTAGCCCAAAATTTTTGGTCATTTTTATCTAAAAATGGTCGGTGATGAACTCCCTATTCAAAGAAAAATCTAACAAATACTTCTCATTTCTTAGTGAACAACGTACCCAATCGAACTTGTTTTACCTGCTGATTTATAGGGCAGAGCTGGTCACTTTTCGATAAAAGCCACTAAGCTTTCTAATGGGCAAGCCATTAAAAACTAATGCCTGCCTCACTAATTCAGATAGTTAAATGACTATTCATAACCACAAAGGAACTATAGCGAGTGCTATTCAGGTTATTCCTAACGACCAAGGCGCTATTAAAGGTAGCTAATGTATTATTCATAATGCAAAGGGCATTTAAGCCAATATTACTGACTTTAGCCTAACTTGTTATTCATTATTTATAATGCACAAACCACTATTCCTAACCCCCATTAGACTAAACCTAACGTAATAGCCATTAGGTCAAACGCAAAAACAATTAAACCTAACGAATTTCACATTAGGCCAAACGGCTAAGCAATTAAACCGAACGATAAAATCGTTAGGTCTAATGGCAAATGTAATATTTCTAATGATATTTGCATTAGGTCTAATAGGAAAATGATTAAAGTCTAACGGAATCATCGTTAGGTCTAACACGGAATGGATTATTTACTATAGGAAAGTCGTTAGACTCCGAACGGAAATACTGTTATTCCGAGTCGTGTCTTGATTATTCAACATTCATTGAAAATTATTACTAATCTAAATTCTGTTAAAGGGCACTTCTACCAGCCTTGAATTACGCCTTATTTTTCACGTTTTTCCCTATATATATATATAGTATATATAGATAGTATATATGGTTGTTTTCAGCGTCCTGAAACATGCTATATTTTCTGTGTGAGTGATCCTCGAAAAAAAGTCGGTCTTAATTGCCTTTGGCAAATTACATGCGAAGCGGTGAAATCGCAGTTTCATAATCCGCTTACTTGACCACTAAAATTTATTGGACACATATCGGCCTCTCAGGAGGCCGATTTTTTTTGTCTGAAAATCCCCCTACAAAGTTCGTTATCTTTTCTGCTTAGATTTTTATGCCGCATTTTTTAAAACCTACATTGGGTAGTTACAGCAGAAATTAAATCGGATTCGATAATGAAAACATGCAAACCAAAATTGGCTTTCCTATTGCTTAGTTTGAGCGGTTCCATTTTTGCTTCGGAGCAAGCGAATGAAATTCCAAAGCAATACAAACAAAACCTGGATGGCTACACACAGATTGTCATCGACACAGATGATGAACAGAAGAACCCACTCATCAACGTTATCTCAACTGAGATCCCTGCTTCAATCGTTAACACGGGGCAAGCACTTAACTACGTTTTGTACTCTTCAGGATTTGCACTGAAAGACTTACGACAAACAGATGTAGAAACTTTGAAGCTGTACTCATTAAAAGTTCCGCTCGTGAATCGTTCGTTCTTTCGGGTAACGGTAGAACAAATTATTGAAACACTGATTGGTGATGCGTATGTGATGAACGTAGATCAAGTTCGTCGTGAGATTTCCATAGAGGCGAGAAAGAAATGATGACGAAGAAGAAAATGGATTTCAACGAAATGGAATTGGAAACGAAAGTAATGCAGTTTGCGGAACGAACGAAGCCAGAAGAAAACGAAAATGAAAACTCGGAAGCCAACAAAGAACAACACGAGCACGAAGACGTTCAACAACATCGTGATGATGAAGACAACGAAAGTGTAATCACTGATGAAACAGAATCGAATGACGTCAACAACGAAACCTTGTCTTCAACGTCAACGAATGAACCTCAAGAAGAACAACAGCGTGAACTTAGCCGATCTGAACAACGCGCAATTGTCAGAGAGAACAAACGCCGTGAACAGAACGAAGCAAAGCAAGCTCGGCTGAATGAACGACAACAAAAAATAAATGAACGAAGAGAAACTAAACAAGCGAAGAAAGAAGCGAAGCGTTTAGAGCGTGAGGCACGAAAAAATGATCGCGGTGTAGTTCGAGTGTTTGCTATTGAGACATCCAAAATTTTATTAACTAGCAGCATCGCAATAGGAGTTAGTTTCGTAGGTTACGAATTCTTAGAAAGTAAGTCAGAAGAATTACAAATGGAACAACGGGGAAAACAACAAGCATCGATTGCATCGCTCACGAATAAAGTGTCAGACATGCAAGGCAAGTTAGAAAACCAAACAATTCAATTGCAAGAATTCAATAACCAATTAAAGAACGAACAGATGACATTCAAAACGAAGCTAGAAGATTTAACGTTGATGGTTGAGCAGTTCATTAAGAACTCAAACGCAAATGACGACCTAATTAAAAAAATGCAGAGTGACGTTGCAAACAACAAATCATTAACGACAAGTGAGATTGCATCTATCCGTCGTCAACTTGCTGCGCTAGAAAAAGAATCCATTAAACAGAGTGAAGAACTTTTAACACAAGTTAAAAGTACGGTTGCTCAAGCGAAGAGAGAAAAGGTAGTAATCAAACCGGTGCCGCATTCGACTCCAATCAAATCGAAAGTTCAAACAGTGACAGCGTTAGATGGTTTGGAGTTGGAGACGGTCACTCAGTTTGGATCAAACAACGTCGCGGTATTTTCAAATCGAGGACTTGGGGCAATTCAAAGATTGGAAGGTGAACGAATTGGTTCGTACATCATTCAAAAAATCTCATCGAGCAATGTCACTGTGAAAGGTATTGCTGATAACGAGACTTACATAATCAAAAGTAAGGGGTAAGAAATGAAGAAGAAAAAATCTTTAGTTACGCGACTTACATTAGTAACACCTCTTGCTCTGCTATTGGCAAGTCACACACAAGCATCGGGAACAAAACAAAACGCAACAACCAATAAAATTCACGTTGCGGAATTGAAAGTCAAAACTACGCAGGTCATTGGACTTGATGGTAAGAGTCAAGAAACGAAGTACGAAGTAGACGGAATTGAGATTGAGTTAACGCCAAGCGACAGAGCAAAGGTAAAGAACTGGAACTTACGAAACGAAGATTGGGTGAAGTACAAGTACGCAATGGAATACACACCTCGTGGAATTTGGTCGCCTGATTTAGATCCACCGATTGTACTTGGCAACTTATCAAAGACAGAAGCGGAACGCGCACGCTACTCACGAGTAATGAACGCATTGGAATTAGATCGTCGTCATCGAGAGATAGCTTTTCAGTTGACGGCCATCAACCAACTACCAACCGAAGAAGCTGATGAAATAAAACCGAGCACAGCATTAAGTCGAGCGCTACCACCGGAGAAGACGATATTAAAATCAATCTTCATCGATACTGCGACCTGCGAAAAGGAGTGCGTTCATTTTGTACTTTTGGAAACGGCAGGAACATCGACACGAACAAAGTTGAACATCATCTTCACGACTGATGACAAATCTAAGCAAGAAAAAATCTTATTGGGAGCTGGCATAACAAACACCAAGATTCGTGACAAACAAATTACGGTAGTCACGGATGCGGAAACAACGCAGCAATACCGAGAAGGTTTCGACTTTCCTTTTTTGATAATTCAAAACGACGAAGGTTTAACGCGTCGAGACATAAGCAGTTAACAAAGGGAATGTGAAAGTGAGATTAACGAAAGGGAATCAAATCTTATTGAACGTATTATTTGTTGTTGTGGTTTTTAGTTTCGCGCTTCACACGAGTAACGCTTACGCACGAAAAACGATGCCGCTCGATATTCAGCACGATTTGTTTCTAACTTAAATCATGTACGTCAAGCGATGAAATCTTGAGTGTGAATCAAATGGTTGAAATCAGGTTCGCAAAGGAGGTCGACCTGAAAGACCTATACAGATGGCCATTTAAATGGCTCAAATGTGCGCCTGTTGCGGCTTTAATCAAGAATGCATACGATTGGGCTACTAATCATAACAACGAGGTTAGAGGGTCATTTAGAGGGAAATAAGTCGTGGCGCTTAATTTGCACATTGATAGCGTTATTGTTCTTTGTCGCCGATACAATCAATACTCTATGAGCGGAAGAGAAAAGGGCTATTTGAATTCATTTGTCTACGAGTGGGGCCGAAGCCGCGTTTCTCATAGCAAGCGACAGTAGTATATTAGTATATTCATGGAATTGGAATCTGTTATTTATTCTGGAAGCACTGACAAATTTAAGTCCAGAACCATGCCAGAACCATGCCAGAACCATGCCAGAACCATGCAAGAAGGCTATGTAAGAAATCACCTAAGTTTTTATTAAAGTGTGGATTTGTAGGGTGTTAATTAAAGATGCCTTGAGGTCGTGAACTATCTTTACTCTATTACAGAAAAATCCACATATTACTCGGCTAATAAATTAAATATACCTACAAGCGGATATTTCCACTCTCATCCCTTGGTGAGGATAATATGGACGTAATCCCCACTAAGGGATATACTCTGATTTATCCTTAGTAAGGGATAATTAGTTGTCTTGAACTTAGGCTTTATTTCGATAGAGGGTTGGAACGAATGATATATAGTCCAAAACAGTTAGCCGATATGATGCTATTGATACGCCAAAAAAATGGATGGACACAATTAGAATTGGCAAAAAAAGTCGGTATAAAACAAGCGACGATTTCTAATTTCGAGAACAACCCCAATAAAACAACACTTTCGACTTTCTTCAAGCTTGCCCAAGCAATGGATATCTCATTAATTATCCAAGAAAAATCCCAGCTGGCATCATCAGATGTAAACGATGACGAGAATTGGTAATGCAAAAGTTAATCGCATATATGAACGGTGAACTTGTTGGCACCTTGGAAAAACATAAAAACGGTGCTCACAGTTTTCAATATGATAAGAACTGGGTAGCCAATGCAATGACTCGGCCATTGTCCTTGTCTCTAAAACTTCAATTACCACCTATCACTTCTGATGCCGTTATCAATTATTTTGATAATCTCTTACCTGATAGCCCTCAAGTGAGAGATAGAATCGTTGCAAGGTATCAAACCTCATCAAAGCAACCATTTGATCTCTTAAAAGAAGTTGGCAAGGATAGTGTTGGTGCGATCACTTTACTTCCTCCTAAATACCCTTTTAAAAAAGAACCTCTCAACTACGAAGTGCTGGATGATAAAAAGTTAGAAAGTGTCCTTTGTGCATACCAGTCGGATATTCCGCTCGGGATGCTTGAAGAGGAAGATGACTTTAGGATCTCAGTGGCCGGTGTCCAAGAAAAAACAGCACTCTGATCCGCTCCAGCTGTTTTGGACACTGAGTTAAGTGAGTACAATCACTAACGAGGTGAACAATGACAACTAAGAAAACTAGAATTAAACATTCCCCTGAATTTAAAGCAGAAGCCCTAAAACTAGCAGAGAGAGTGGGAGTAGCTGCGGCTGCAAGGCAGCTTTCTTTACATGAATCTCAAATCTACGGGTGGCGGAAGAACTCGAAGAAAGACACCAATACTAGTCAGCGAGAACAAGAGCTAGCCGCAGAGGTTGCCAAGCTCAAAAGGCAGTTGGCTGAGCAAGCAGAAGAGCTAGAAATTGTAAAAAAGGCCGCCACCTACTTCGCGAAAAATCTAAAGTAAATTGCTACGAATTTATGCTCGAACACCTGATGTACTTCAATATTGTACGTATGGCTAAGGTATTCGGGGTATCCCGAAGTGGGTTTTATTACTGGGTTAAACATCGCCATAAGGCTAGCCAACGCGAGGCAGTTCGCCAAGAGCTTGATACAAAGGTCAAAGAAGCTTTTGATAACAGCAAAGGCCGAGATGGCTCAAGGCGAATCCAAAAAGAACTGTCTGAGAGCGGTGATAACCACAATGTGAAAACCATTGCGGCCAGTATGAAGCGTCAAGATTTAACGCCGAAAGCGGCACGTAAATTTAAGTGCACGACAGACAGCAAGCATCAAATGCCAGTTGCTCCAAACTTGCTGGCTCAGAACTTTAACGCAGCGGCTCCGAATGAAAAATGGGCGGGAGACATCACCTATGTTGCGACAAGCGAAGGCTGGTTGTACTTGGCAGTAATTATTGACCTTTACTCAAGACAAGTAATCGGATGGTCTATGGATACCAGAATGACGGCTACGCTGGTCTGTGATGCTCTATCAATGGCTTTGTTCCGTCGCGAATTTCCTGAGCAGGTTATCGTTCATAGTGATCGAGGTAGTCAGTACTGCTCAAAAGATTATCGAGACCTCATAACTGTTTATAATCTAAAGCAAAGTATGAGTAGGAAAGGAAACTGCTGGGACAATGCTTGTGTTGAGAGCTTCTTCCATTCGATGAAAGTTGAAGCGATCCAATATGAGCCGATTATGACGAGAGACCAGATGCGTCAAACGATCTTCGAGTACATAGAGGTTGATTATAATCGGACAAGAAGGCACAGTGCTCTTGGGTATCTAAGCCCTGTTAACTTTGAACAGCAAAATGTCGCTTAATGAAGTGTCCAGTCTGGCTGGAGCAGATCACTCTTATTGGTTGATGGACAGTGGTGTATACCGAAAGGGAACACGCCTACCACTCACATTATCAAATTACCCATAGGGGAAATACAACAAGCAAATTCAACACTTGATCTTAAAGATAGTGTAGAAAATGAATATCTTTGTATTGAGTTAGCAAGAGCTTTGGGATTTGCAGTACCTAAGGTCAGTATCATCAAAACAGATAGCCTTAAAGCTTTAGCGGTGGAGCGGTTTGATAGGCGCTGGACAAAAGATAAGGCAGGGATATTACGTTTACCTCAGGAAGATATTTGCCAAGTATTTGGTCTGTCTTCATCCATTAAATACGAATCTCAAGGTGGTCCTAGTATTGCTCAGATCATGGAGTTATTAATGGGTTCAAGTAATGCGATAGAAGATCGCTATAACTTTATGAGATTCCAAGTGTTTCAATGGCTTATTGGTGCGACAGATGGCCATGCTAAAAACTTTTCCATTCATATTGGGAAAGGAGGGAGCTACCGACTTACGCCATTTTACGATATTTTGTCGGCCTACCCATTACTCGGTGGAAAAGGGCTCAATATCAGAAAATTAAAGTTGTCGATGGGCTTGAAAGCAACCAAGGGAAAGAAGTACGAAATCAGTAAAATTTTACCTCGCCACTTTTTAGATACCGCTAAAGCTGTCAATTTTAGTCAAGATACGATGCAAGAGATAATCGATGAAATGAAAGGTGCATTACCTGATGCTATCGCAAGAGTAAGTGCAGCACTGCCTCAAGGTTTTCCTAAGCATGTTTCAGATTCGATTTTTGAAAATACTGAGAAAATAATGAGTAAGATTTAACTATATAAACCCTAAAAAGAAGTTATGACACTTATCATTAAATAAACAATTGAATGGCATTTTTTGATTAATGAATATAGTTTTTTTTAGTTAAATTGGCCGAATATTGATTCTTACTCAAAACAATCGTAACTATTCACCCACGAGCTATTGACGACGGTTTACGCTAAAAATACTGGCGCCTGATAATCAACTTTCAACATGTGATGTTCGACGATTTCACGTAGCCATTTATAAGCAGAGACCTGCTGAAGTTTGGCTGTTTCTATCAGCGAGAACATTCGTTCGCGGAACGGGTCGCCTCGATATGAGCGAGTCACGTAACAACACTTCCTCATCAGTATGTAATTACGGAGAACTCGCTCCGCTGCGTTGTTTGTTAACGGGCACTCGGAGTCGTCCATAAACCGCCAGACCATGGCATCATCAGCGATGAGGTTTCGACATCTACCTCGATATCGTTTTGAGCATTGATAACTACCCAATTTGAGCCAATGAAGCCAGCTCTTTCGTAATCGCCTGAGTCGGCGGTAATATTGGCTTTCGGTAATTTTTTCTTCGATATATCGGTGATGACACCTGAATACGCTATGAGCGATTAAAGCGAGTTTTTCTCCGATTTTTTGGTTTTCAGGACAAACGCTTTCCTCGATAGCGATGACGTTCCTTAATATGTGAGCCCAGCATAATTGGCGCTTAGATTCGTCGATATATTTGTAGGCAGAATATTGGTCAGTCACTAAAAGGTGTGAAACCGCTTCACCAAGTAGTCGTTTGGCAGCATGTTGGTTTCTTCCACTGTTAATTTAGAAAAAGGCTACGTCATTGCTGAGTGCGGCCCACATCCAGCGTTTATCATTATTGCGCTGATGCGAAGTCTCATCAGCCATAATCAGTTTAGATGCTTTGACTGTTTCATGAATTTGAGTATGAGTATCGGCTAAGTATTCAGTGACTCGTCCTTGCGCCGCTGATATTGCACCTGTTGAGAAGTTAAGCTGGAAGACGTCTTTCAACATAGATTGTATTTTACCTATGCTTTGGTGGTGCTGCGTCGCCTGGATTGCGATAAAGCTATGTAGATTTGACCCCATTTGAACATCGGGCACAGACTCTGGAAGCTCCGCTTGATGCTTATCACCACACCATGAGCACTTGAGCACTCGCCTTTAAAAATTTGATGTTCAACAAGCGTGTATGAGATATCTGGCAAGTCAAAGATTTGGTGTCGTTTATAAGGTTTTCGATTTGGAATAACACACCCACCGCAGTGGCATATCTTATTCGGTAAATATTGCTCAACCGAGGCGCTCTCTTCAATAGGATGAAGCAGTCGGCGATGGCCTTTATGACCTGGTTGAGCTCCTTGCTTTTTTCCAGATTTCTTCCGATTTGGCGAAGTATTCTTAGCTTTATTATGCAGGGGTTGTTGAGATGATGGCACAGAAGAGTTTCGACTATTTTGATTTAGTCGGTCTTCAAGCTCTGCCAGCTTATTCCATAAAAAGTGGATGATGTCTTTCGCCTCTTCAGGCGAATCGAAATCTGGCGGTGGAGGTAATGTTTTCTTATTCATACCTCCAGATTGCCACCACAAAAAGATCACTCAAGTTGAATGTGGGATCAAGTTAACTCAGTCACATAAATTTGCTGTCAATAGCTCCTGGGTGAATAGTTACGAATATCTTGATTTAGGCAATCTCGATATTGCATGAAAACAGCCGCTGATCTTTCATTTTATTTCAAACAATTCCACTCCATACCTGTGACCAAGATTAAAGATTTTATCGAATATCAAATCATTCAGTTTCATATTCAAAACAAGTAAACCGGCTAACCGATTAATCTAATAGAGAAAAGCCCAGCCTAAGACTAACCCTTCGTTTCATGAAAATACGGTAATGTTTAGACTATGATCGTATTCTCAACTTTCAAAGCATTCATCTTTTAAGATCAAAAACACCTCTTACTAAAGGATAGATTTATGAAACATTGGCTAATCCCTCTCTCATTATTATTTTGCTTACCTGTTACTGCTGCTGAACAACAAAACCAAGATACGCTGGCACAAAGCGGGCAAAAGAACACCACTGACACCCCATTATCTGGCGCAGAAGTCTATAGCTTAGATACCGTCCATTTTGGTAAGTTTGTCGTACGCATGAAGTTAGTCTCTGTACCAGGAGCTGTCTCCTCATTCTTTACTTATGACAATCAATCATGGCAAGGGGAAGGCCGACCATGGCGAGAAA
This sequence comes from Vibrio casei, assembly GCF_002218025.2. Lineage (NCBI taxonomy): Bacteria > Pseudomonadati > Pseudomonadota > Gammaproteobacteria > Vibrionales > Vibrionaceae > Vibrio > Vibrio casei. Next base: position 290,454 of record NZ_AP018681.1, read on the forward strand.
TTGATATCGAATCAATTGGAATAAAACCGGACACCTTACAGACTAACTTGATCACAGGTACGCTCGATAAACGGGAACATTCAGAGCACAAACATTCAGTCGAAAAACTGACTGATTTCCATACCTACAGTCTGGAATGGACCCCTGACCATATTAGTTGGCAAGTGGATAACAAAACGCTTCATAAGGAAACCGCACAAAATTCGCAACAAGTCGTTGATATGAGGGACACGCCTCAGACCTACCGCATGAATGTATGGATTTCAGAAGCAATAGGATGGGTAGGAAAGTTCGAGAAAGAATCGTTACCTGCTTATCAAACCATTGATTGGATTGAATACCACTCCTACCAAAAAGATGGCAGTTTTAAATTAGAATGGAGAGATGACTTCAACAGTTTTGACAACAAAAGATGGGGCAAAGGGGATTGGGGCTTCCCGAGCAATCTCGTCATCTTCTCACCTAAAAACGCCTATATTAAAGATGGAAAGCTAATTTTGGCATTAACCTCAAGCGAAGATAATTAACCTACCGCAAAGCCATAAACGCAAAAAAGGCGCTCAATTGCTTGAACGCCTTTCTTTAAACTTGGTGGTGGGCGGACTTGAACCTAAGACTTTAGACCTTGATATATAAGCATTATTATTTTTATCCATGATTTTGTGGTACTAACCGTGGTACTAAAATGAAAAGTCATTAATAAACTTTAATGGAAGATAGCATTCGTATTTCCAAACAAGCTCTCACTAGACGTAACCTAATAATAGCTATTTTTATCAATCAATTTCCGGCGGCTCGTCTTTTCCCATCCAATCAAGAGGAGATGCTAGTTCCACCAAATCCTTTTACTCATCTATATCTATAGTATTAAACTTATTACTTATATATAAATACTGCATCCATAAAATCGCAGATTTCCCAGTAACTAGTTGCTCTGGTTTTCTTCCATTTTTTTTATATTCTTCATTCAAAGATTCTGCTACTTTCTGTAATTCTGTTTGGCCTTTATTTCGAGAGTCATGTACACCCCCAAAAAATATAGTACTGCTACTCAACGCTGTTTCCTTTGAGGAAAAATGAGAAGAAAAAACACTCGTTAAGTATTCAATGAATTTGAAACAATAACATCCTTCGGGATACCTATTGGGCACCACACTATAATCTGGGCTATAGTCCAAATTTATTGTATCCGCGCCATGAACCCACGGGGCGATATTGTTAGTGTTTAAAGTTCCAAGGCAGGAGTGCATCGATATCAGGTTCCGCTTTCGCTAACTCCTGCATGCACTTGACCATGTAGTCGTAAACGATAAGGCCGTTGGCTTTCGCTGTCTCGACGATACTGTAAAGCATCGCGCTCGCTTCAGCTCCATTGGGATTGGTCGAGAAGAGCCAGTTCTTTCTCCCAATAACCAGCGGTTTTATTGCGCGTTCAGCTCGGTTGTTGTCTATCGATAAGTGACCGTCATCGATATAGCGGGTGAGCTTCGGCCACTGACCGAGCGTGTATTTTATTGCTTTACCCAGCGGGCTAGACTCAAGCACTTTCTGAGTTGTCATCCATTCATAAAGCTCATCCAGTATCGGCTTAGCATGCTCTTGGCGCTCTGCTTTCCGCTTTTCGGCACTGGCACCTTTTAAGCGTGATTCTATTCCATAAAGCTTCTGGATTTTGGCCAACGCTTTATCCGCTTTACCTGACTTGCCTTTGCCTTGAAGCTTTTTCGCCTCCATGAACTTGCGCCGAGCATGCGCGAAGCAACCGACATTGGTGACGAGATGAAGCCCATCATAAACACCATAGCCATCGGTTTGCAGATACCCATCATAGTCGCCCAAGAAGGCAACGGGGCACGCCCTCGCGCGACTGTTTTGATAGTCGTACAAGACGATATTTTTCACATTGGGGAGTGCGGCATCTGGCGAGTCTGCGCCCGAGCAGTAGAGCCACATGTAACACTGTTTATCTTCTTTGAGGACATTTGACCCGCATAGAACATAATGATCTTGTTCTATGCTTCTTTGGGGCTCTAACTTATATGAATCGGCTTTCTTTGGCTTTCATCTACATGCAGTTGGAAAATGTCATTGCGAGCATAATGCCCAACAGTATCCAAATCGTAACGGGCTTCAACAATTTCTTCGAGGTTAATCTCAGCGCATATTAGTGTGTCTTGGTCATAAATCGGCCCAGCCAATACTTCTCCCATTGGTGATATGATCACGCTGCCACCACGAATCAATACTTGTTCATCAGGCCACTCAGTACTAAGTCCTTGCTCTGATGGGGATAACTGATGCTGGCATGCGCTGACAAGGAACATACGGCCTTCATAAGCGATATGACGCATACTTGCTTGCCATATTTCTCTATCATCAACAGTAGATGCACACCAGACCTGGACGCCTTTAGCATACATACTGGCTCGTAGTAACGGCATGTAATTCTCCCAGCAAATAGCGCCACCAATTCGCCCTACAGTTGTGTCCACAACTGATAGAGTTGAGCCATCGCCTAGCCCCCAAACTAAGCGTTCACTAGCAGTAGGCATTAGTTTACGGTGTTTGCCTACAAGTTCACCTTGTTCAGAAATATATAATGATGTGCAATATAGGGTAGTGCCGTCCCGTTCAATAACTCCAATAACTATAGTAGTTTGAGTTCTTTGAGCCAACTTACAAAGCTTGTCCACTTCGGGACCGTCAAGCTCAATTGCCTGTTGCCAATAAGCAAGATATTCCTTTCGCCCCAAAGGGGTTCTATATCCGATCCTAGCGCCAAAATCGGCCCCTTTGGGATAGCCACCCAATAACGCTTCTGGCATTACCAGTAGTTGGCAGTTTGAATCTAATATTTGTTGTTCGTATTCTAATATATTATCTAGGGTTTTTTGAGTCCCCTGTGGGTCAGAGCCTATTTGAAGAGCTGCTACTTTTTTGATAACCATGTGTAAAGCCTCTTATTTGTTATGTAGTCAATAAGTAGAATTGAGTTTAACTTTACATCCTGTCTTGATAGTAATGAAATTAATATTATATAATACAGATATGAATTCTATTAATTTAGCTAAAGTAGATCTTAACCTACTAAAAGTATTTCTGGCCCTATGTCAGGAACATAACGTTACTCGTGCAGCAGAAAAGCTCTGTGTTACACAATCAGCCGTAAGCTCTTCCTTAAAGCGGTTACGACACCTTTATCAAGATCCGCTTTTTCAACGTACACAAAATGGGATGGTACCCACCACAAGAGCATTATTACTCCGACCATTGATACAAGATGCTCTTACCAAAGTGGAGCAGTCACTTTCAGATACGGTTGCACTTGATGTCCGTCAACAAGCGAGAACAGTAACCATTGGGCTTTCGGATGATTTTGAAGTGGCTTTCGGTAGAGAATTAATAGAATCAATTCGACAAGAAGCACCGAATTTCAGAATCGTATTTAAACAGACAAATAGTATAGTCGTTGAAAAAGCTCTAAAAGAGCATGATATTGATCTTGCCATTACAGGAGGTGGGATTAATGATCCACGTATAAAACATCTGTCGTTGGGACGCTCAGGTTATCTGTGTATTTATGACAAACGGCACCGTAGTGATGACAGCGAAATACTGCTAGAGGAATTCATTGCTCGAGAACATATTTTAATTTCTTATACTGGTATCACAGGGTCGGTGGATGATTGCCTTGAGGAGATAGGGTTATCACGAAAAATAACAGTAGCCAGTACTCATTTTTCCGCAATACCATTCTTATTGGCAGACACTGACGCCATAGCAACAATACCAGATTTTGCTGCCCGAAAGATAGCCAAGCAAGGCTGTTTTGCTGTATCGTCCTGCCCAGTTGCTATGCAGGAATTTGCTATTAATATTGGTTGGCATTACGATGCTAACCGTGATTCAGCTTTAATGCTAGTACGTGATTTAATCGCAACACTAATCAGAACAAAGCTTAGAATTACGTAAGATACAATGTGTATATCAGCGATGTGCTAACTCAAATATCCCCTCTAGTGAGAATGCAATATCTAGGGGAGAACTGTTTAATAGTTACATTTAAAAAGTGGTCAAATAGCATTGTGGGTATTGTTTTTATTGGATTTGGTTCTAAGATGGCTTTCATGAAACATGGTTAACAAAGGTGATTATTTTATATTTCTACGTGGTTTTTATTGAGCCTAGTTAACAACAATATAAGTTATAAGACACTTTTTACAATCTATAGTGGCACAGTTAGTACAATTGTTCTAACTTGGTTCTTCAGACCTGTTCATATTCGTATTTTTATGGTTCTAATAAGGTAAATACGCATGCATTCTATTACATTTAATATTTAATATTTAATGGAATAAAATCATTAACAAATAAATTAAGGTCTTAAAATTTGAGGAAAAATTGTTTCTTTATTGGCCTACTTTATCGGACAAGCCTTTTAATAGTGTGAGTATACACATTGAATTCACTAATCATGAACGTATCAATTAATTACCCCGTCAGTCGAGATACCAATTCGTAGCATAAATAACTAAAACAACTAAAACAACTAGTAAGATTAACATCACTGTCATCTTTTTCATGTAGGCGGCTCTATCAAATACTACACCTTCTTTTTCTCTCACTCTTGCCTCTTCATCAAAATGCCATTTAATAGCAAAGTAGCCTCCAATGCCTAATACAATGAGCTTAAAAGCTCCAGCAAAATACGGAAAGACGTTAATCCAACTGAGGCTCATTACCTATCTCCATAAGTTAAATATCGATTTTACGGTTGCATAATTAAAGGTTTATGTTTAATACGTGACTAAAATTAGGCATTCTAGCTAGAGTAAGTCTACTCTCAACGATAGTTATCTACAATGTAAAACCTGTAGTTTATAGTGGTTGGCTTAATCAGTAAAAGCTCTAGTTTATTTGTAAGCGCCCCATAAACCCATCGATTTAGTTGCGAATTCAGTAGATTGCGTATTGAGATTGGGAGAGCTACCTATCAGTAGCATGATAGGTAGAAAGATTGCTACCGTTAAAATGGCCATTTGCGCTTCACCTGAATATCTGGAGAAGCAAGGCAATCCGACTTCACTTGATGATCTCAAAGATCATATGGCGATTAACTATTTTTCAGGACAAAAACATAACCCCTTGGCATGGCATTTTTCGCATAATAAAAACATTGAAGAAATCATGTTAACGGGGTCATTAATGGCTAATGATGCAGAAGCTGTCGTAGCTTGTGCTCTCAATCATATGGGGTTAATTCAAGTACCCGGTATTTTAGTTTCAGAAGAGTTGAGTCAAGGGAAGTTGGTAGAAGTGCTTCAGGAAGTCAGCAATATCGAGTTTCCTTTATCGATCATGTATCCAAACCGACAGTATTTAGCTCCTCAAGTCAGGACCTTTATTGATTGGATGATTCAGACAGTAGAGTCAAAAAAAGGACTTTGGATTTGTTGACAATCCATAGGTGAAATTACCTTAAACCCTTCATGCGGCGATCTATGAACAACTTAATTTTGAGAAGCGATCTGAGGCCTCAATAAAAACCTGATTTCAGCAGCTAACTATAAACCATCATATTGATTGATCTACGATTATCATTTAAGAGTACGATTGTTTATCCAGTTAATACAAAAATCAATATAAGCTCTGACTATTGTTGAAGGATGCTTGTGTCGGGCATAAACAAGGTGTATTGGCAAAGCTTCAGCATGTAGATCTGGCAGAAGCTGCACTAATTCACCGCTATCTAAATAGGGTGCGACTAATATATCGAGTAGTTGTGAAACTCCCATATTATTCAAGGAGTAATGGAATAGTCCTTCGACATTATTGGTTGAAAATATAGGCTCGAATGTGATTTTCTCCGTGCCAAATTGCCATTCAAAAGTCCCATTATTTATGCCTTCCCAAGTGGCGATCGGAAATGAAACTAATTCAGCTAATGTCGTTGGGAAGCCACAGAGTTCTATGAGTTTTGGACTGGCAACTAAGCAAGGTTCTACACTCATAATTTTTTTCGCTATTATATTATCTGTATGCAAATCGCCCATTCTCAATGCAACGTCAATACCATCCTCAAATAAATCGACTACTCTTTCACTGGCATGACAAAATACTTGAATGTCAGGATATTGCCGTTGAAATGCTGTTAATAAATCCCACCATAAAGGGAAGTTTGGTGGAATAGATATACGCAATTTACCTTGTAGCTTGTGATCTGATTGCACTGATTTCTGTGCATCATCTAATAGTTCTAATCCCATTCGAGCTTGTTCGAAAAACTGTTGCCCTTTGTAGGTGGGTTTCACGCCTTGGCTAGTCCGATCCAATAGCTGAACTCTTAACCCTTGCTCTAACTCATTCATTTTTCGACTTAGCGTAGAAATGGGTACACCCGTTTTCTCACTTGCAGAAGATAGGCTCCCTGCTTGAACAACTGCGAGAAACAGTTTAGCGGCATTATAATCCATATTGGTTTCCATATTTGGCAAGCGTATTTCTATTTTTGCTTATTCAATTTCAAATTTCAAAGATTAAAATGTTCGACACAATTTAGTAATCAAAGAACAAGGCATGAATAGTGCCCAGAGTCGTGGTTAATACCTTCCAAATTAAAAAGATGATGAATATGACAACTCGAATTACCGAAATTCTGAATATTAAATATCCACTGATTCAAGCACCAATGTATTTTCTGACTAATGCGGAGTTTGTTGCTGCAGTTTCCAATGCAGGAGGGCTTGGTATTATTGGTCCACATTCAGGACAAGAAACATTGCCAGATTCTCGCTTTGTAGCACTTGAGCGAATGAGACAAGAAATTCGAAAAACCAAAAATCTTACCGATAAGCCATTTGGAGCCACTTTGATTAATGGACCAGACATGAGCTTTTGGCGTCCTACAGCTGAGATGTTTGTTGAAGAAGGTATAGAAGTCGTATTAATCAATGTCCTTCTTGATAAGGAAATTTTCGAATTTTTTCAAACGCACAACATTAAAACGATTTATCGTGCTTTAACCCCGACCATAGAGAATTCGAGGGAAGCTGAGCGTTTAGGTGCCGATATTATTATTGCAACAGGTTTTGATGAAGGCGGTACTGTACCAACGAGTGTTATCGGAACGTTTAGTATTGTGCCAATGATCGCCGATAGTGTGGGTATACCTGTATTGGCAACGGGTGGAATTGGTGATGTACGCGGTGTGAGAGCATCAATAGCACTGGGCGCGGAAGGTGTATCGATCGGCAGCTTATTTTTAACGTCGAATGAAAATCCGGCAAATGAAAAAGTGAAGCAATTGATTGTTAACTCTACTGCTGAAGACTTAATGCTGTTCCGTACATTGCCTGCCTATTATCGCACATTGCCAACAGACCTCAGTCCAAAATTGGCAGAATTAGAGGCTCAAGATACTGATAGAGAAACTATGTTCGATGCAATGAATGGATACAAAACTCTCTGGCAAGGTATGCGTTTAGGTAATTTTAATAAAGGGATTGTATCAACCGGAACTGGCATTTCTATGATTAAATCTATCCGGCCAGTGGCTGATATTGTTGAAGAATTGATGCAAGACTTTGCCTGATTACATCGGAGTTTGAAATTAAACCATATTTATATGCATACCTGTCCAAAATGAAGTTAGATGAAATTGTTGAAAGATTACGACAACATTGTAGTGCTCTTATGGCAGGTAATCTTGGTAAAAATTAAGCAATAAAAATAAATCACACTTAGTAGTTTTCCCTTTGTTAAGGGAGGAATGTTTAATCGCCCACTGCCATTTTTAGATGTTCCTTTTTTAATATGAAAAGGCAGCTTATCAAGTTAAGAATAAGCTGCCTTTTATTGGATATGCCCGAATGATTATAAGTCGCCGATAAGGTTTGCCTGAGTGATATTCGTTATACCAATTCTATAAAGAATGTATGCTGTACAAGCATCTAAGGTTTTAAAATACTTTATCTCATCTGAGACTGGCGGCTTGGTGCAATTCACTAAATCGTTCTTGTCCAGCGCTAATCTAGCGGAAAATCATTGCTCCATAACTAACTCATAATTTCCCCCAATAGGGGCTATAGTTTTAATAAAAAAGGCTCCCTTTAATGTTTGAGGAAGCCGTTTTATATAGAATCCAATATTGAATTAGTTAATGTGTATTAAAAAAATCCTTGACCCGATTGAACGATTCTTTTTTATCCCATGGAGGAAGTCGCTATTACCCCAATCGACAGTTATCGTTACCGGCCTTTAATCTGGTTACCGACGCGCTAAGGTTTTAAAAAGAAATAACCAACCATACTGATTGTGATGGTTGGTTTTCATCTATCCATGTTGTTTATATCAATAGGGCTGATATTAAGCTTCAGCTTCTAATGTCGCCATATCAATCACAAAACGATAATGAACATCAGAACGTTCCATACGTTCAAAGGCGTGGTTAATCTCATCCATACGGATCATTTCACACTCAGGTAAAATATTGTGCTCAGCACAAAAATCAAGCATTTCTTGAGTTTCTTTAATTCCACCAATCAAAGAGCCGGCAATGCGGCGGCGGCCCATAATTAATGGCGTTGTTAATGGCTCTGCTACAGGGCCAATTTGTCCAACTAAGACTAAAGTGCCATCAATTTTCAATAGTGGAGTATAAGGATTGAGATCATGCTTTACTGGCACCGTATCAATGATCAAATCAAAATAACTCGCTTTTTCCGCCATTTGATCGCTGTTTTCTGAAATTAAGAAGTGATCCGCGCCAAGTTCCATTGCATCGGCTTTCTTATTTTCTGAACGGCTAATGACCGTAACTTCCGCGCCCATACCTGCCGCGAGTTTAACCGCCATGTGACCTAAACCGCCCATTCCGATCACACCCACGCGGCTGCCTTTAGTCACGTTCCATGTTTTCAATGGAGAATAGGTTGTTATACCGGCACAAAGTAGAGGTGCTACACGAGATAAATCCAACGTTTGTGGCACATTCAGTACAAACTCTTCACGTACAATTAAATGCTTTGAAAAGCCACCAAAAGTAATGTCACCAGTTTGGCGATCTGGGCTATTGTAGGTTTGAGTCATGCCATTTTCACAAAATTGTTCTTCATGATGATGACAAGGTTCACACTCTTGACAGCTATCCACCATACAGCCAACTGCGACGTGATCTCCGATTTTATATTTGCTCACATCCGAGCCAACTTCAATCACGCGACCGACAATTTCATGACCTGGAATATTAGGATAGGTTGTCCAGCCCCAATCATTACGTGCAGTATGTAAATCACTGTGGCATACGCCACTGTATAAAATTTCCATCGCAACATCATTGCTGCGCAGAGCACGACGTTCAAAAGTAAAAGGAACAAGTGGGGAGTTTTGGTCGTGAGCACAATATCCGATCGTTTTCATTCGATAGCCTTTTGTTTTATTAACAAGATTGAGTTTATTGTAGATTAAGAGTAACTATTCACCCACGAGCTATTGACGACGGTTTACGCTAAAAAATACTGGCGCCTGATAATCAACTCTCAACATGTGATGTTCGACGATTTCACGCAGCCATTTATAAGCAGAGACCTGCTGAAGTTTGGCTGTTTCTATCAGCGAGAACATTCGTTCGCGGAACTGGTCGCCTCGATATGAGCGAGTCACGTAACAACACTTCCTCATCAGTATGTAATTACGGAGAACTCGCTCCGCTGCGTTGTTTGTTAACGGGCACTCGGAGTCGTCCATAAACCGCCAGACCATGGCATCATCAGCGATGAGGTTTCGACATCTACCTCGATATCGTTTTGAGCATTGATAACTACCCAATTTGAGCCAATGAAGCCAGCTCTTTCGTAATCGCCTGAGTCGGCGGTAATATTGGCTTTCGGTAATTTTTTCTTCGATATATCGGTGATGACACCTGAATACGCTATGAGCGATTAAAGCGAGTTTTTCTCCGATTTTTTGGTTTTCAGGACAAACGCTTTCCTCGATAGCGATGACGTTCCTTAATATGTGAGCCCAGCATAATTGGCGCTTAGATTCGTCGATATATTTGTAGGCAGAATATTGGTCAGTCACTAAAAGGTGTGAAACCGCTTCACCAAGTAGTCGTTTGGCAGCATGTTGGTTTCTTCCACTGTTAATTTAGAAAAAGGCTACGTCATTGCTGAGTGCGGCCCACATCCAGCGTTTATCATTATTGCGCTGATGCGAAGTCTCATCAGCCATAATCAGTTTAGATGCTTTGACTGTTTCATGAATTTGAGTATGAGTATCGGCTAAGTATTCAGTGACTCGTCCTTGCGCCGCTGATATTGCACCTGTTGAGAAGTTAAGCTGGAAGACGTCTTTCAACATAGATTGTATTTTACCTATGCTTTGGTGGTGCTGCGTCGCCTGGATTGCGATAAAGCTATGTAGATTTGACCCCATTTGAACATCGGGCACAGACTCTGGAAGCTCCGCTTGATGCTTATCACCACACCATGAGCACTTGAGCACTCGCCTTTAAAAATTTGATGTTCAACAAGCGTGTATGAGATATCTGGCAAGTCAAAGATTTGGTGTCGTTTATAAGGTTTTCGATTTGGAATAACACACCCACCGCAGTGGCATATCTTATTCGGTAAATATTGCTCAACCGAGGCGCTCTCTTCAATAGGATGAAGCAGTCGGCGATGGCCTTTATGACCTGGTTGAGCTCCTTGCTTTTTTCCAGATTTCTTCCGATTTGGCGAAGTATTCTTAGCTTTATTATGCAGGGGTTGTTGAGATGATGGCACAGAAGAGTTTCGACTATTTTGATTTAGTCGGTCTTCAAGCTCTGCCAGCTTATTCCATAAAAAGTGGATGATGTCTTTCGCCTCTTCAGGCGAATCGAAATCTGGCGGTGGAGGTAATGTTTTCTTATTCATACCTCCAGATTGCCACCACAAAAAGATCACTCAAGTTGAATGTGGGATCAAGTTAACTCAGTCACATAAATTTGCTGTCAATAGCTCCTGGGTGAATAGTTACCCTAGAAAACGTGAATTGTGCTACTCTAGGCTTAACTTTGAATTGTTAAATAAAAAGGAGTAAGTCTTTGAATGAGATGCTATCATACTCTTCATTTATTGAAGTGGCTTTTTTATTAATTTTAGCTGCGGGCATAGGCTTCTTAGGGTTGCTTTTTAAACAGCCTTTAATTGTGAGCTTTATTGTCGTTGGTTTAATAGCTGGACCATCAGCACTAGATATAGTTCACTCTAAAGAAAAAATTGATTTTTTATCTGAGTTAGGAATCGCAACATTATTGTTTCTCGTTGGGATTAAGTTGGATATAAAACTGATTCGCTCCATCGGTTTAGTATCCATATTTACTGGATTAGGTCAAGTTATATTCACATCTTTGGGGGGGTATCTTCTCGGTCTCGCATTAGGTTTTGATAGCATTTCTAGCCTATATATTGCTGTAGCATTAACTTTTTCATCGACGATTATAATAGTAAAATTATTATCTGATAAAAAAGAAATAGATGCTTTACATGGCCAAATAGCATTAGGTTTCCTCATTGTACAAGATATAGTTGTTGTTCTTTCAATGGTCATTTTAGCTACGATAGGTATTGGTAGTGAGAATGGAGAAGAATCGAAATCTATAGCTCAAGTTATTCTAGCATGTATTGGATTAGTTCTTTTTGTTGCTATTTTTGTACGTTTCATTGCCACACCTTTAACTCAAAAACTTGCAAACGCCCCTGAGTTATTACTGATATTCTCAATTGCATTTGCAGCTTTATTTGCAAGCATTGGTGAATTAATAGGTTTAGGAAAAGAAGTGGGGGGATTACTTGCTGGCATTGCTTTAGCTTCTACTCCTTATCGAGAGAGCATAGCAGCAAGACTAGCTCCTTTAAGGGATTTTTTATTGTTGTTTTTCTTTATTTCTCTGGGATCAACATTAGATTTATCTCAGTTAGGAAGTAATGTATATGAGTCGATAATTTTATCTCTATTTGTACTAATTGGTAATCCATTTATTGTCATTATCATAATGGGATTAATGGGCTATAAAAAGAGAACAGGTTTTTTAGCTGGGCTTACTGTTGCTCAAATTAGTGAGTTTTCACTAATTTTTATAGCAATGGGGATCACTTTAGGTCATGTGAAAAATGAAATCTTGGGTGTTGTTACCTTGGTTGGTATCATTACCATTGCACTTTCCACATATATGATAACCTATTCTCATAGTTTATATAAAATACTTGAACCATACTTATATATATTTGAGAAAAAGGAACCTAAGCGAGAGAATCTGTCAGAAAAGCATAATCAGTTAAAATACGATGTTATTATTCTAGGTCTAGGCCGTTTTGGAACAGCTTTATCCAGACAGTTGAGGAATAAAGGAATATCTGTTTTAGGTGTTGATTTTAATCCTAGTGTAGTAAAAAAATTGAATAGTGAAGGGTTGGATTGTCTCTATGGAGATGTAGCTGATGCCGAGTTTTTGGCAGAGTTACCTTTGCAAGGCTTGAAGTGGGTTATTTCAACCATACCAAATCATCATACTGGCTTGTCTTATGAAGATTCTCGTAAAACAATAGTTCAGTTGTTAAGGGCATGCTCTTATCATGGTAGTGTATCCATTGTTTCCCACAATAGTGCTGATACTCTACTACTTGAGAAACTAGGCGTCCATTTAGTGTTAGAGCCTTTTAAAGATGCTGCACAGCAGGCTTCAATCAAGATAGAGAAATCAATCAAAAATAATGGGTGTTGAGGTGAAAGTTATGAAAAGCCCCCTCTGGCAGGATAGTTGTCACTGTTAAAATTTAACCAGTTAGGGGCGGTAACAGAGTAAGTCATGTCTCGTTATCCGCAGGAAAGAAAAGAAGCAATATTGAAAAAGCTATTACCTCCATACTCTCGTTCAGTGGCGGAAGTAGCAAAAGAAGAAGGCATCAGTGAAGCAACCCTGTACAATTGGCGTAACGCATTAAGACAGTCAGGAGCCGTTGTGCCAGATAGTAATACTTCCTCCGAGCAGTGGTCAGCCCAAACTAAGTTAGCTGTAGTTGCTGAAACCTTTTCCATGACAGAGCATGAGTTAAGTCAGTATTGTCGTGAAAAGGGGCTTTGCCATGAGCAGATCAAAGAGTGGCGCAGCGAATGTATGCACGGTTTCATGACTCAAAAAGAACGAGAAGCGGAAGCCAAGAAACGGGCAAAAGCGGACAAACATGAAATAAAAGAGTTGAAGAAAGAACTCCGTTACAAAGAAAAAGCGCTGGCAGAAACCACTGCTCTTCTGGTGCTGAGAAAAAAGCTCAGAGCCTTTTACGGGGAAGAACCCGAGGACGATTAACCTCAACCGATGAAAGGCAAAGTTTGGTTGCACTCATCCATGAGGCTCGTCAAAACGGCTGTCGCTTAGAGAATGCCTGTCATGAAGCTGAGATCGATTTACGGACTTACCGTCGCTGGTATCAGAGCGGTGAAATACAGGAAGATCAAAGGCCGATAGCGACACGACCAGAGCCAGTAAACAAGCTCTCGAAGCAAGAAAGGCAGTTGATCGTTGAAGTCAGTAACGCACCTGAATACGCGAGTTTACCACCGAGTCAAATCGTCCCAACCTTGCTGGATAAAGGTGAATATATCGCATCAGAATCGAGTTTTTATCGGGTTTTGAAAGCAGAAGGTCAACTCAACCATCGAGGTCGCCAACGTAGTCGGAAAAAATCATCGAGACCAACAAGTTACACCGCTACAGGGCCGAATCAGGTTTTCACTTGGGATATTACGTACATGCCGTCAGGGGTTCGTGGTCAGCATTATTATCTGTACATGATCGAAGATATTTATAACCGAAAAATCGTTGGGTATGACGTCTATGACCGAGAGTGCGGAGAGTTGGCAGCTCAGTTACTGCAACGAACCTTGATGCGAGAGCAATGCTTCAATCAGTCTCTGGTTCTGCATTCCGATAATGGCGCTCCAATGAAATCATTGACGTTCAAAGCTAAGATGGAAGAACAGGGCATTATCTCGTCCTACAGTCGCCCACGAGTCAGCGATGACAATCCGTATGTGGAATCCTTATTCCGCACATTGAAATATGTGCCGAATTGGCCATCAAAAGGTTTTATTGATCTAGACGTATGTCGAGCTTGGGTAGCTGAATTCGTTGTCTGGTATAACACCGAACACAAACATAGTCGCTTAAACTTTGTCACACCATCAGAGCGCCATAGTGGAAAAGACAAGCAAATCTTGGAACGTCGAGCAAAGGTGTTGATGGAACATCGCCAGAAAAGACCAGAACGCTGGTCAGGGAAAATCAGGAACTGTGAGCCGATCGGAGAAGTTCATCTGAACCCAGAAAAAGAAGCTGCTTGATAATTAAGCAAGTAGTGACAACTACCTTGAAAAACGCCGGGGGGGAGACCATCTCTGCAACTTAACGCGGCTATATGCCAGTAATCAGAAAGTCGATAGCAGCAATGATCTCGTTTCTAAAAGTGCTCAGTTCATTTACTGGATCACGTAAGATCTTAGTAGGAATGCTCGCCATTTGGTGGGTAAGGATTACGAAGTCACCTTCATCAATATGGATCACCGGACATAGATGAGCTGGAGCTTTCTTATCTAACATTTCAACTGGAGTTAAGGGAATCACTAATCGCGTATTCAGCGTATCAAGCATTTCACTTTGAACATCAACAAAGTATGGGTAAGCGGTGGCAGTTCTTTTATCGTTATTTTGGTGTAGTGAAAACTGCGACATTAGAAAACTCGGTAAGAATCGGAAAATAGACCGTGATTTTCAGTTAGTTCATTGCAAGCGCTGATTGCTTCTGCATTTTGTTCTAACCATTCATCTTTAAGGCGTTGGTTTACTTCTTTTTCAAGAGCTTTTTCCATTGTCGCAGAAAGGTTTATGTTTAGGCGCTTGGCTTCAGCGAGTAGTTCACTGTTTAGGCTCAGGTTTGCAGATTTTTTCGGTGCCTGAGTACTGTATGCGTTTCTCATGATAACAACCTATGCGTATTTAAAGTGCGTATACATTATAGGCATAAGTAAGGGGTATAACAAACACGGCTACATGGATTCCCCGGTTGTCAAACATGTGCTAAACTTCAAGTGATGGGTTTGGACACCGAGTTAAGTGAGAACAATCATTAACGAGGTGATTTCCTGATACTGAATTTTAGTTGGGAATGTTGTCAATTGTATATTTAGAATATTGTCTGAGTTAGTGGGGTTAATCGCTTCAGGTGCTAGCAGAACGATTGGCGGTTCATCTTTTCATTTGATCGAGTAGATATCTATGCCACCACTCAACTTTACCTCTATCTAGCTCATCTTCATGAATAGATATTCATTTAGTAGTTAGATGTGAACACTGGGTCTGTCACATCATCTGTGTTCAAGAGTCCATCTGTCACTTATTCAAGTTGACACTTTACAGTCAATTACAGTTGCAGGTTATGTAAACTAATACCGTGTACCTAAAGAAGAGAGCATTAACAATATAAGTCTCGTACACATAAGTTTTGACATGTACCAATTGCACAGTTGTAAATAACATATGTTGCCATTATCAATAATTTAAAGTTGAGATTTCAATGTTAAAATCCTTTGAAGGTTGGCTCGGCCAATACAACATCCACTTATCGGACTTGATTCAAGTTGCAGAGGCACTTGGCCTTATTCTATTGATTGCTATTGTCATTCATCTCATGTTTCACCGTGTTTTCTTAGTGCGGTTAAAGAGTAGCGCCAATAAATCTCGGGCTATTTGGCGCAATGCGCTGTTCAGTAGTAATTTATTCAGCCAAATCGCTTTGCTTATTCAAGGGGTAGTGGTTGGTTTTCAGGCCAATTTATGGCTCTCACAAGAAAGCGAACTTCGGGAAATATTGCTGACAATCGTCTCACTATGGATAGTACTTTATGCCTTGTTATCGATATTTTCATTGCTGAATATTCTCGATGTACTACTTGAACGTACTCAGACTGGGCGTAACATGCCTACTAGAGGCATCATTCAGAGCATCAAAATCATTATCTTTGTCATTGCGGCTCTTCTATCTACCTCCATTTTAATTGGGAAATCACCAATCATATTGCTAAGTGGCTTAGGTGCTATGACTGCCGTAGTAATGTTGGTATTTAGAGACCCCATTCTTGGTTTAGTCGCAGGGGTTCAGTTATCAGCCAACAAAATGCTCAGTGTGGGTGATTGGCTCGAAATGCCGAAACATGGCGCAGACGGTGATGTCATTGAAATCAACCTCACTACAGTTAAAGTACAAAACTGGGATAAAACCATCACCACAGTCCCAACTTACGCTCTGATTTCAGATTCATTCAAAAACTGGAAAGGGATGACAGAGGCAGGGGGCAGACGCATTAAACGTAGTGTGATGATAGATGCAACCAGTGTTCATTTCCTCAATGAAGTTGAGGTGTCTGAACTAACTAAAGTGCATTTTCTAGAGACGTATATCAAAAGTAAGGTAGAGGAGATTACGCTCTACAATGAGGAACACCATATAAATAACATTAGCTCTATCAATGGCCGTAGACTGACTAATTTGGGTAGTTTCCGTGTTTATTTGGAGCATTATTTACGTGCGCATCAAGACATAAATAACAGCATGACCCTGATGGTTCGACAGCTAGCACCAACGCGTGATGGTATCCCGATGGAGATCTATTGCTTTACCACCACCACTGTATGGGGTGATTATGAACGTATTCAATCGGACATTTTTGACCATTTGTATGCTGCAATGCCAGAATTCAAGCTAAGAGTATCTCAGGCCCCAACTGGTAACGACTTCCACCGCTTGTCAGAAGTTAATAAAGTACATGTAACCAAATGATAGGCTGAAAAAGTTAGAAGCTCCAGTCATGGCGGGGCTTCTACGCCGATTAGCTTTCCAGATAAATAGTATCAAGTCACCACGCTCTACAGCCCCGATCAACTTTAGGCTGTTAGGTTTCTCGTCTGAATTACGCAACATATATGGACGCACCTCAGGATGCAATGACTGATTCAATAGCAGTTTGCTCTGGTAGTTGGCGGACAGTATCGAGAAGCTTATCTCGCTTTACCTTTCTGTTTGATAAAATTTGTCCATTTGTACCCAGAACACACACTTGGAAGAGATTTTTCGCTATATCAATACCGACAACTTTAATAGACATACTTGTTACTCCTGCTCTTAATGGTTGTACTATTAGTTTGGTACAACGACGCTAGAAGGGAGGTGCGTCCATCACATCAAAGCCGCAATTTGTTGTAGATTGCGAATGACATGCGCCCAACAGAGTTGGTGTCTGTCCGGAGAAAGCCAGTTGTAACCGCTATATTGGTCACTGACCACAATGCCACAATAGTCTGAGTCCAGTACCGTTTTTGCTGAATGCATTGAACGAGAGTAAAGGATTTTTTCATAGACTAAATCCTCGCTTGCCACTAGCCAGCACCAACGCAATATATGTTTTAAAATTAGTTGTAACTTTGAGGAAACATCTTTTGTCGGAAATAAAAATTATAGGACTTTTTGTAATTACTGCTTTGGCTGAAATTATTGGTTGTTATTTACCATATCTTTGGTTACGCGAGGGTAAATCTGCTTGGTTGCTAATACCTGCAGCTCTTAGTCTTGCAGCATTTGCTTGGCTGTTGTCGTTGCATCCAACAGCAGCAGGTAGAGTTTATGCTGCCTATGGTGGCGTTTATATTTTTATGGCTATTCTATGGTTATGGGCAGTCGATGGTATTCGTCCAACGATGTGGGATATTGTTGGTTCTGGTATCGCACTTATTGGTATGGCAATAATAATGTTCGCTCCACGCAGCACATAACTAGCAGTTAATGGTTTTCATATACTTTGTCTAATCTGATACGAACGATTTAATGTTATTAGCTAAATAATTTTTGTCCAGAACCTTGCTGAAGGGGGGCGTAACTCGAAATTGCCCCGAAGTCATTCAGAGTAAATACTTATTTATACCTTGTTAATATGAACTTGCCCGACTAAAAGTTATCCGAATTCCCCCTTGAAATAACGCACTTATAGAGGCAGCGTCATGCTAGGGTAAAACCGGCTGTTGGACGTCTAATTAGTGCTATACAAATGCAGCAAGCAAATGTAGCTTAAGAGCTTAGTCTGTTCGCGAACTTGAAGCCTATATTACATCACTGAAAATTCGCTACCGTTTATCATGCTTCATGGCGATTTAGATAAACCAGTACCACTAGAGCAAAGTGAGTTACTCAAGCAATTATTAGACAAGTACGGTGTAGAGAATCAACTTTTTGTTGAAAAAGTGTTGGTCACAGTGCACCGGTCTTTGATACTGAAAAGTATGTGTCAGAAGTTGTTTATTTTGTCCGAGCGCAACTCCCTTCTCAAACCTTCGAAAAGGCTTCAATGTGCGCGATACACTATTTTTCGCCCATTAATCAATTTCACTTGTGACAAAGTTATCAGAATTATGCATTTTCGGTAACGTTCCCGAAATTATCGATCTATCATCCACTCAGATACAAAAGTGAAGTAATCAACACGACTGATTTCTATTTCTTCTTCGATATAGAGCTTATACATCAAAAGTATAAGCCGAAATGCGCTTACGAATCATTTTGGGAACGTTTGCAGACAATCCAAAACAATTAACGTGAGAACATCAGAATGAAACGACACATTTTAGCGGTTGCTGTAACAATGGGGCTAATGACTACATCGGTATTAGCAAGTGAAGACGTTGCAGCATTAGAGCAACGTATTAATGAATTAGAACAAAGGGTTGCACAAACAGAGCAGGTCTCTACCGAGGCCAATGAAAAGGCTTCTTCGTTTGAGTTTCACGGCTATGCTCGCTCTGGGTTATTGATCAACGACGACCTCAATGGCGCGACAGGCACTGGACCTTACATGACGACAGCTGGTGCCATTGGAGCTCCAATTGGACGTCTTGGTGTTGAAGATGATCATTACGTTGAAGCGAACTTGATTCATAAGCGATTTGCAGACGATGGCTCTAGTGCTTTGTTTCGCATCATGTTGGCCGACAGTACTGATACAAATAACGAGTGGACTGCCAGCGAAAGCCAGTTGAATGTGCGACAAGTGTATTCAGAACTGAACCGTCTGAGCATGTTCTCTGAATCTGAAGCGTTTTCTGAAGCAACGTTTTGGGCGGGTAAACGATTCGATCGCGACAACTTTGATATTCACTTTTTCGATTCGGATATTGTCTTCTTATCAGGTACTGGTGCGGGCGTTTATGACGTTCAGATGAGCGACAACTGGAAAGCGAATTTCTCTATTTATGGCCGAGATTTTGGTGAGATTGATAGCTCATCAACAGATGTAGAAAACTACATTGCAACCATGAATAACCGTATTGGCCAATGGCAAGTGATGTTGAGCGGTATGACCTCAGCAGACAACGATAGCCGCCTAAATGGCGCAGCTGAAAGCGGTGTACACGCAATGTTTGCATACCATGGAGACAACTTCTTTGGTCTGAGCGAAGGCTTCTCTAAAACGGGTATGTTAGTGGGTAGCGGCCTAGGTGCAGAGCTAAAAGGCATCGGTTCAAATGGTGATCTACTGGATGACGCGAAAGCCGTTCGCCTGTTTAGCTACGGTGTCACTCGCATTGGCGACAACTGGCGCTTAGCACCTGCATTAATGGCAGAGCATAGCCAAGATCGTTTGAAGAAGAATGACGAGTTCACATGGGCTTCTTTAAACGTTCGATTAGCTCAAGAGTTCACAGAGAACTTTGAGATGGTTTACGAAGGTTCATTGCAATACATGGATTTAGACAACTCGACAGAGCAAGCTAGCGGCGGTTTCTACAAAGCGACAGTTGCACCAACACTGAAGCTTTCAACTAGCACTGGTTTCTTTGACCGACCAGAACTGCGTTTCGCTGTGAGCTATGTGGATTGGAGTGAAGACCTAAATGGTTACTCGATCAGCACTGAAGCAGATGCTGCAACGATGGGAGAGGGCGGCGAGGTTCTGTTTGCACTGCAGATGGAAACTTGGTTCTAATTGCTTGATATATCGTTTAGATAGAGAGTGTTACTCATGATGTGATAGTCGCATCACCAAATGCCAACCTTATCGTTTCAACTCGAAGGTTGGCATTTTTTATCTTGGGATAACCTGATCTCTGAAATAAATCGCTAGCAAGACTCTCGGTCAATAGTGGTGAAGGTCAACACCATCTTGCTCATTTCAAAGCCTTTTTTCTCAATACGGTCGAGTAGCAGCTTGGCTCCATTTTCTCCCGCTTTATCAAACGCATAGTTAAATGTAGACAGCGTTGGTGTGCATACTGAAGCAAGTTCATCATCACCCACGCCGAGTACCAAGACATCCTTTCCTGGAACGAGGCCCGCTTCTTGAATTGCTCTGATCGCACCGATTGCGATACGGTCAGTTGCGCAGAACAGGCCATCGAGCTTGGTGTGCTCTTTTAGAGACTGTTTAGCCAGTTGGTAACCTGACTCTATGGTGAAGTCGCCACGGGCGTGAAATTGCAGTGTGAGCTCGTTAAGTTGAAGCGATTGAGCGAAGCCTTCCGATCTCATCTTATCAACCGCAATATCATCACCTTGCACACCGATGAATCCCATATGCTTACAAGCTTTCGCTATGAGGCGATTACCCGCTTCAAACCCTACGCGAGTGTCGTCGTGCACAATACTTGGGATGTTAAACATTGACCCGTCTTGACCCACCAATACCACCGGCACAGCAGAGCTTTGAATCGCTTTGACCAATTGGTTGTCGAGGTGGGTCGCGTACAGGATGATGCCTTCAACGCGCTTTTGGTTAAATATCTGAATATATTCAAGTTCTTTATGGTGTGTTTGATGTGTGCTCGCTAATAATACATGCTTGCCCGCTTGCTCTAAGACGGCGGTTAAACCATCGACACCCTGAGAGGTGGCATGGGAAGAAACCCTAGGAACAATCACGCCAACCAGGTTGGTTTTTTGGGACTTTAAGTCTTTAGCGACTTGGTTTGGGAGATAGCCACACTCTTCAACCGCTTTACGCACCTTCACCTTGGTCGCGTCTTTTACGCCATACTCATCATTGATTACTCTTGAAACCGTCGACTTGGAAACTCCAGCGAGACGAGCGACATCATGAAGACTAGCCATTATTCATTATCCAATTGTAATTTTAGTTTTGGGGTTGTTTGCAAACAGAGCATCAAATTTACCTGTTATTAGGGGATTTTAACCCTGTCTTCTTATCCTAGGGAGATAATTTGAAGATCATTCTCACACTATTGAGCAGTTATCTTTGATCATTTGTTATTTCTAGGCAAAAATTTGTTTTGCAAACGTTCCCGAAAATTCAAAAGCTAAAATGATAATCCAATGGGGTATGTAATGAATTATCCAAAAATAGCAAAAGAGCTGCTTTCTCTATTAGGTGGTAAAAGTAATATCACCGCACTCGCACACTGCGCGACTCGTCTGCGTCTTGCGGTTGCAGACCAAGATAAAATTGATGAACAGGCGATTGATAACCTAGAAGGGGTTAAGGGCCAGTTTAAAGTGGCAGGTCAATATCAGATCATCTTTGGCTCAGGCATTGTAAACCAAGTTTATGCTGAGTTGGCTAAGCTGACTGAAATGACGAAAATGTCGACCAACGATGTGGCGTCTGCAGGTGCTGACAACCAAAATATCCTGCAACGCGCGGTGAAAGGCCTGTCTGATATTTTTGTACCAATCATTCCGGCGATTGTTGCTGGTGGTTTGTTGATGGGTATCTACAACCTATTGACGGCTCAAGGCTTATTCATTGATGGCAAATCTCTAATCGACGCTAATCCGGGTTTGACCGACTTAGCAAACATGATCAATACATTTGCTAATGCTCCTTTTGTGTACTTACCTATTTTATTAGCATTTTCAGCGAGTAAGAAGTTTGGTGGTAACCCATACCTTGGCGCGGCTTTAGGTATGTTGATGGTTCACCCAGACTTGCTTAACGGCTGGGGCTTCGGTGGCGCATCAGTGTCGGGCAGCATTCCGGTTTGGAACATTTTAGGTTTCGAAATCGAGAAAGTAGGCTATCAAGGTTCAGTACTGCCCGTTCTTGTTTCTGCGTTTATTCTAGCGAAAGTTGAGCTTGGGCTGCGTAAAGTTATTCCTTCGGTTCTGGATAACTTGCTAACGCCGCTATTGGCGATTTTCATAACTGGTTTGTTAACATTCACGATTGTTGGTCCATTTACTCGTGATATCGGCTTCCTGCTTGGTGACGGCCTAAATTGGTTATACAACAGTGCTGGCTTCATTGGCGGTGCGGTGTTTGGTTTGATTTATGCGCCGTTTGTTATTACTGGTATGCACCATAGCTTTATCGCGATTGAAACTCAGTTGCTTGCGGATATTGCAACAACTGGTGGTACGTTTATCTTCCCTATCGCGGCGATGTCTAACGTGTCACAAGGTGCAGCGGCACTGGCGGTTGGTTTCATGAGTAAAGATAAGAAAATGAAAGGTATCGCGATTCCTTCTGGTGTGACCGGTTTGCTTGGTATTACTGAGCCTGCAATGTTCGGTGTGAACTTGAAGCTTCGCTACCCATTCATTGCTGCGGTTTGTGCAGCTGCGGTTTCAAGCGCGTTTCTCACTATGTTCAATGTGAAAGCACAAGCACTGGGTGCGGCGGGTATTCCTGGCATCATCTCAATATCGCCGGAAAAAATTGGTTACTACGTGGTAGGTATGATTATCGCGTTCGTGACTGCCTTTGCTCTGACCTTTGTTTTAGGTTTGCGTGAGAGCAGCAAGCAAAACATTAAAACAACAGCTTAACGTTTATCCCTAGAAGTGAAGCCCCCCTTTTCACTTCATTTCCTAAGCTTTGGGGTGCTAGCTAGGTGATTTGGCTTAGCTAGCCTTTTTATATTTTTACATGACAGCGTGAAGTTTCACCTTGCTTTCGGTTGCTACTGCTTTCGGTTGTCATGATTTTCAGTTTTAAGGTAAGAAAGATGAATCAAGTTTGGGTAACTGGAGACGCCGTCGTCGACCTCATTCCGGAGTCTGACTCGACATTATTGAAATGTCCGGGCGGTGCTCCTGCTAATGTCGCGGTAGCGATTTCTCGCCTTTTAGGCAAAAGCGCATTTTTCGGCCGAGTGGGTAACGACCCGTTTGGCACTTTTATGGAAGTGACTCTGCAAAAGGAAGGTGTGAATACCGATCGCTTGGTGAAGGACCCTGAACAACGCACATCAACCGTGGTGGTTGATCTTGATGACCAAGGCGAGCGCAGTTTTACGTTCATGGTTAAACCAAGTGCCGACCAGTTTATGTCTGTTGCAGACATTCCCGAATTTAAGAAAAACGAGTGGCTGCACGTCTGCTCAATCTCTTTGGCTAATGAACCAAGCCGAAGCAGCACCTTCGAAGCCATCCGACGCATGAAAGCCGTGGGCGGTTACATCAGCTTCGATCCAAACCTTCGTGATGAAGTGTGGCAAAACCCATCTGAAATTAAGTCTGTGGTCATGAAAGCGGTTGAGTTGGCGGATGTGGTTAAATTCTCAGAAGAAGAACTGGACTTCTTAACCGATTCAACTTCGATGGAACAAGGCTTGGCTAACATTGCAGATCTTAACAACACGCTTGTTTTGGTTACGCAGGGCGCGAAAGGCGTTTGGCGAGTATTTGAAAACCAAGGTGTGTTGATTTCAGGCCGCTCAGTGACGCCAGTGGATACCACGGGTGCAGGCGATGCTTTTGTTGGCGGCTTGCTTGCAAAGCTTTCTCAACATGATGAGTGGAACAATCAACAAGTCGTCGATTCTGCAATTCAGTGGGCGAATGGGTGTGGTGCACTGGCGACAACGCAAAAAGGCGCAATGACCGCACTTCCAACGCAAGAAGCTCTAACTCAGTTTATTCAAAAAAACTCTTCAAATACGAATGCCGTAGAGGAGAGCGTATGAGTTTGAACTCGAACTGGACAGTAGAGCAAAGATATCGTCGTATAGAAGATATTTCTCAAGAGAGTATTGATGCGATGGTAGAGCTTCGCAAACAAGACTCTGGCTATCCAAGCTACCATGTTGCGCCTAAGTTTGGTCTGCTTAATGATCCGAATGGTCTGTGTTTCTTTAATGGTGAACACCACCTATTTTACCAATGGACGCCAGTTGGCCCTGTCCATGGTATGAAGTACTGGTACCACCTTTCAACCAAAGACTTCGTTCATTTCGAAGACCACGGCATAGGCCTACACCCGGACCAAGATTACGATTCTCACGGTGTTTATTCTGGTGGCGCATTGGTTGAAAACGGCAATGCACTGCTGTTCTTTACGGGTAATAAACGTGATGAAAACTGGCAACGAGTCCCAACTCAATGTTTTGCCAAGATGTCTGCTGACGGCAAAATAGAAAAGCACGGCGTGGTTATCGAAAACGATCACTACACCGAACATTTCCGCGACCCAAAAGTGTGGAAACAGGGCGACGATTATCTGATGGTTGTGGGTGCTCAAACGCCTCAAAATACTGGCTCTATGGTGCTATATTGCAGCCGAGACCTGATGAATTGGCATCACAAAGGTCCAATTCAAACTCGTTACAACAACCTTGGCTATATGTGGGAATGCCCAGATTTCTTTGAAATAGAGAATCAGTCGGTGATGCTATTTTCTCCGCAGGGCGTGTCTAGTGAAAGCCCATACGACTTCAAAAATATATATTCAGTGGCTTACATTTTGGGTGACCGCTTGAACTTAGATACGGCGGAACTGGAAAACCATCAAGACATTGCGCAGCCAGATTACGGCTTTGATTTCTACGCACCACAGACTTACTTAGATGATAAAGGCCGTCGCATCTTGATTGCTTGGATTGGTCTGCCTGAGATTGATACACCTTCTAATGCGCATGAGTGGGCGGGCATGTTGTCGTTACCACGCGAACTTCAAATCCAAGATGGCTATCTGGTGCAGTCGGTTTTACCTGAATTGAAAGCGCTACAGGGTGAAGCGGTTACGGTTGAAAATGTTCTTGAACTGGATACAACCAGCTTCATGGTTGAGCTCGAAACGGATACGGACGAGTTTGAGTTAACGCTTGCTAACGCTGCGGGCGATAACATCTTGTTCAGCTCCACAGAAACGGAGTTCATGCTTGATCGCAGTAAGATGTCTCAACTTTACGCGGAAGAGTTTGGCTCTGTGAGAAAAGCGCGGAGGTTAAGCACTAAGCAAACCATCGAGGTTTATGTCGATAAGTCGGTGATCGAAATCTTCATTAATGGCGGTAAACATACAATGACCAGTCGCTTCTTCATTGATGACTTGAACGCGCTGTCCATTACTGATGGTGTGAAAACTGTTTATCACGCAATGAGCCCAGTTAAAGGACTAGATGATTAAGTTGTTACAATTATACAAACCACTTTACTAGTGGTTTGTATTGTCTTGAAGCATTTCTGTAGTGGTCAAGTGAATTGGGCTACTACATTAGAGGCTTTGCTATACTTCAAGTTATCCGCTAAATGCTAATTTAGCATTTCATATAGCACGAAATTGTCCAAAAACACGTTAAGTTAGTGTTCAAATATAGTTAAAGTTAAACAAAAATGAGCCCAATTGGACTCATTTTTTTTATAACTGCTTATCAAAAAGTGCTAATTTTATTGCTGCACTTTCGTCCCCAAATGCAGCCAAGTTTCTAACACCGTATCAGGATTTAATGATACTGAATCAATCCCTTGTTCCATTAACCATTGGGCGAGATCGTCGTGATCCGATGGGCCTTGGCCACAAATGCCCACGTATTTCCCTGCTTTATTGGCGGCTTTAATCGCCATGGAAAGCATTGCTTTTACGGCGGCGTTGCGTTCATCAAACATATGAGCAATGTCGCCGGAATCTCGGTCGAGTCCCAAGGTTAATTGCGTCATGTCGTTTGAGCCAATTGAGAAGCCATCAAAGTATTTGAGGAAGTCATCCGCCAAAATAGCATTGGAAGGTAATTCACACATCATGATGACTTTCAGGCCATCTTCACCACGTTTAAGATCAAATTTAGCAAGGAGATCAATCACCGATGCTGCTTCTGTTGTGGTACGAACAAATGGGATCATGATTTCAACGTTTTTCAAGCCCATCTTGTTACGAACACGCTTCATTGCTTCACATTCCAAAGCAAAACAGTCTTGGAATTTTGGTGAAATGTAGCGAGATGCGCCTCGGAATCCCAACATCGGGTTTTCTTCGGTTGGTTCGTAATGGATGCCGCCGACCAAGTTGCGGTATTCATTGGATTTAAAATCTGACATGCGCACAATCACACGTTTTGGCCAGAAAGCAGCAGCTAAGGTTGAAATACCTTCAGTCAGTTTTTCGATGTAAAACTCAACAGGGTTGGCGTAACCCACAATACGTTTGTTAATTTCAGCTTTAAGTTCAGCCGATTGCTCATCGTAATTCAATAGGGCTTTAGGGTGAATGCCGATCATTTTGTTAATAATGAATTCTAAGCGAGCAAGTCCTACACCTTCGTTGGGAATGCACGCAAAGTCAAACGCGCGATCAGGGTTGCCTACGTTCATCATCACTTTCAGTGGTAAATCGGGTAGGTCGGTGACTGAAGAACGTTTGATTTCAAAATCAAGTTCGCCTTCATAAACAAATCCAGTTTCGCCTTGCGAGCAAGAGACGGTAACTTGCTGGCCATCTTTCAGTTTACTTGTGGCATCACCACAGCCGACTACCGCCGGGATGCCAAGCTCACGAGCAATAATGGCGGCATGGCAAGTACGCCCACCACGGTTGGTGACGATGGCGGCGGCTTTTTTCATTACCGGTTCCCAATCGGGGTCGGTCATGTCGGCAACCAGCACATCACCGGTTTGCACTTGATCCATTTCGTCTAAGCTTTTTACAACTCGAACCACACCCGCACCAATACGTTGTCCGATCGCTCGGCCTTCAATTAGTGTTTTACTCGAAGCTTGGTTGTTTAATTGGAAACGCTCCATCATTTGTTGATCATCACGAGAGCGAACCGTTTCAGGGCGAGCTTGAACGATAAGCAACTCACCGGTTACGCCGTCTTTGGCCCATTCAATGTCCATTGGGCGACCGTAGTGTTTTTCAATGATCATGGCTTGCTTAGCCAGTTCTTGAATCTCATCATCATTTAAAGAATAGTGGCGACGTTCTTCATCCGTGGTGTCCACAATTTCAACTTGAGTACCAATCTCTTTGCCATCGGCGTAGATCATTTTGATTTGTTTTGAACCAAAAGTACGGCGCACTACCGCTGGGTTTCCAGCTTGCAGCATCGGTTTATGCACGTAAAATTCATCTGGATTGACGGCTCCTTGAACGACCATCTCGCCTAAGCCCCAAGAAGAGGTGATGAAGACGACTTGATCAAAGCCTGATTCAGTATCAAGGGTAAACATAACGCCAGATGATGCTTTGTCTGAACGCACCATACGTTGAATGCCGGCAGACAATGCGACCCCTTTATGATCAAAGCCTTGGTGAACACGATAGGAGATAGCGCGATCATTAAATAGAGAAGCGAAAACATGTTTCGTTGCTTCAATCACCGCATCAATTCCTCGAACGTTTAAGAACGTTTCTTGTTGACCTGCGAATGAGGCATCCGGTAAATCTTCGGCCGTGGCAGATGAACGTACGGCGACTGGTAAGCTGTCGTCACCATTCCCCAGTTCTTGATAAAATGCTCGAATTCCATCTTCTAATGCTGGTGGGAATGGGGCATCCAGAACCCATTGGCGAATTGTGGTACCCGCTTTTTTTAATGCGTTGACATCATCGACATCCAATTCATCAAGTAGTTGATAAATCCGATCATTTAATTGGTTGGTTTCTAAAAATTGATTAAAAGCAAAAGCAGTGGTGGCATAGCCATTGGGTACTTTTACTCCAGCATTTGAAAGATTGGCAACCATCTCACCTAAAGATGCGTTCTTGCCCCCGACTTTATCAACATCGTTCATTGATAAAGCATCGTACCAAACCACATTCTGATCCACGGCGTGTCTCCTAGACTTTTGTATTGGATTAATTCCCATCATAGCTAAAGTGGCAACTTTAATTATTTGAGAAGAATTATTATTTCTTAGGTTTCATTTAATTGTGTTTCTCTCATAGAGAGTGTGGGCAAAGTCTCAATCACTTGCATTGCAGTAGCGTGAAATTGATGACTGATTCACAATGAATTTGACTTTAGCCATTTATTTGCAAACATCCTGTGAAATTATAGTTGTAAATATTTACAACTTTTAACTTACAGCACGCCATAAAGGATTCAACTTCTTATGCAGAGCAAAACAAATTTTCGTGATGTATTTTACATTTCTGATGGAACAGCCATCACATCTGAAACATTAGGGCATGCTGTCCTTGGACAATTTCCGATTGAAATTGCACAAAAAACGTTGCCCTTTGTTGAAACCGTAGAGCGTGCTGAACAAGTAAAAACGCTCATTAATCAAAAAGCTAAAGAGTCTGGAACTAAACCGTTGGTCTTCTTTTCTATCGTGGTACCTGAAGTGAAGTTAATAATTGAACAAGCCGATGCGCATTTTTATGATGTACTCAATTGTTTAGTGGATCCCTTAAAACGAGATCTTGATTTAGAACCAAGCCCACAATTACACCGTTCCCATAGTATTGAGAAAGATGCCGCCAGTTATCAAAACCGAATTGCGGCGGTTGAGTACACCCTAGCCCATGATGATGGTGTGTCATTAAGTAACCTTGATCTGGCGGATATTATTCTGCTTGGTGTGTCTCGTTGCGGTAAAACACCAACCTGTTTGTACCTTGCAATGCAGTTTGGTATTCGGGCAGTAAACTACCCATTTATTGAAGATGATATGGCTAAGCTAAAGTTGCCAAAAGAGATAGAACCCTACCGTTTCAAAACATTTGGACTCACAATCGATACAGAACGTTTAATGGCGATTCGACATGAACGTTACGCTAATAGCGATTATGCAAGCCAAGAACAGTGTGAAAAAGAACTGAATCGAGTGGAATCTTTATTCCGAAGAGAAGCGATACCCTATCTCAATACGACAACATTATCGGTGGAAGAAATTTCGACCCGACTGCTTGAACTCAGTGGCTTGAAGCGATCGATGTGGTAAGTCGGGAGTGAGTAAAGCGCTTATAAACTTTATTTTAATTTTAAAAAAAGTGAAGAGTTTGTCGTTTAAGATGATCAAAAACAACTTTTTAGCTTTTTTCTGTCAGAGTTTACATGCCAGGTCTTTTTCAGTATTGAATTGGTTTATAATCGCGTTTCAAAATGTATTTCCAATAGTTGATGTAGCCCATGAGTAAAGTAGCGAACCACAATGATTGATTTATTACTCCAGCTAAAACCGGATGTATTAACGTCTGCTCAATTCTTTCTTCTTATTGGATTAAGCGGTTTAACCTCAATGCTAAATACCATTATTGGTGTTGGAGGAGGAGCCACTTTAATTGCGTTTATGATCACCATGATGCCTGCTGCCGCAGTGATTCCTGTGCATGCGATTGTACAATTAGGATCAAATGCAGGTCGCGCAGTATTAATGCGTCGTCATATTCAAAAACAGTACCTTGGTTGGTTTTTTGTCGGTAGTGTGGCTGGTGCAATCATCGGGGGTAATATTGCGTTAAACCTTCCCACGAAATATCTAGAACTCATTCTCGCTGTGTTTATTTTGATCAGCAGTTGGATACCTATTAATTTCAGTTTTAAAGGAAGAAAAGGCTTAGTTGGTGTGGGTGTCTTTACGGCCTTTTTAACCATGTTTGTTGGTGCGACGGGGCCATTTTTGATTGCGACAGTGAAAAATCTATTGCCTGATCGTCGGGAACTCGGCGCGACCATGGCGTGCTTTATGTCGATACAACACGTGATTAAAGCCGTTATTTTCGGCCTATTGGGTTTTGCTTATCAACAGTGGTTAGGCGTAATAGGGCTGATGATCTTGGTTGGGTTTGTCGGAACGTACCTTGGTAAGCATGTGTTAGATAAAGTCTCGAATAAGCACTTCCATGTTGTGCTTAAATTCGCTCTAACCGTTATTGCGTTGCGTTTGATTTGGAGCTTTTTTACTGCGCATTAATTTTATGATGATTGGGTTGGTGGTAATTTGCTTTGTGGTATTGGAAAAACTTTATCGTAAGCCAGATTATACACAAACGCATAAACTAAGTAGAAAATCACCATGCCTAAATCGAGGATCAGTGCATCCAATAAGCTGATTTTTAGCCACCATGCCATGATAGGCAAAGTAATAAATAATAAGCCAAATTCGAAGATAATTGCATGCGCTATTCTTACGATGGTTGTTTTATGAATTTGCCCCGTTTTCTTTAGCATCGCTTTATCAAAGAGGATGTTGTAGTAATAATTCCACACTGTTGCAATAATTGAAAATACTATGGCTAATATACCTATCTGACTCATCTCCATATTAAGTAATTGGTTGATACCAAAAATTAAAATGATCAGCCCTAATGCTTCGAATCCAATGGTGTGTCTTAATCTGTCTAATTTTGTACGCATATAATTTCAACTTCTTTTTAATGTTCGGCTATTATCAATGTTTATTACGATACAT
Organism: Vibrio casei; assembly: GCF_002218025.2. Classification (NCBI taxonomy): domain Bacteria; kingdom Pseudomonadati; phylum Pseudomonadota; class Gammaproteobacteria; order Vibrionales; family Vibrionaceae; genus Vibrio; species Vibrio casei. The sequence goes on from NZ_AP018681.1 coordinate 321,128, forward strand.
GTTAGTTAATAACTATCGTTTTTATAGATAGGTTGTTCGGATAAATAGGGTGAAAGCATGCGTTTTTCAATAGAGCAATTACAAGCTTTTGTGGCCTCGGCAGAACAAGGGTCTTTTTCGGCAGCAGCACGGCATTTAGGAAAGGCGCAATCTGTCGTCAGCGCGGCTATTGCAAATCTTGAAGCGGATTTAAATTTAAGTTTGTTTGATCGAAGTACTCGTTCACCAAGGTTAACTGTACATGGTGAAGCCTTGTTGGTGAGAGCAAAACGGATATTGAATGAATGTGGTACATTTTTATCGGCAGCTGATGCTTATCAAATTGGCCTAGAAGAAAAAATAACCTTAGTGATTGAGTCAATGGCAATGACACATTCGGTTGCCCAAGCGTTAGCGCAATTTGAGCAAGCTTACCCATTAGTTGAAATTGAGATATTACACGTACATGAAGGCGATATTTTGGATTTTATTCGTCAAGGCCGAGCACAATTGGCGATTATGCAGCAATTGGAGTTTCTCTACCCTGGAGAAATTGAAGTGTATGGTTTGGGGCTGCTTGAATTTTGGTGTGTAACTGGCATGCACCATCCATTGTCGAATCAAAAGCAAGTGACGTGGCAAATGCTAGAAAGCCATCGTCAGTTTCTTATTGCTGGACGCTACGGACAAGATGCGCCAAGGTGGAGAGTTTCTGACCAAGTGTGGCGAACCGAAAGTGCGTATTCAACCATTCCATTATTGCAACGAGGTTTAGGCTGGGCTTCATTACCGGCTCAGCTTGTCAGTGATTTTGTTGATGCGAAACAATTAAAACGGTTAGATCTTGCGTTTGAATCCCAGCCTTGGAAGCAGGGCATTGATATTATTTGGTCGACTCAGCATCCTCAGGGGCCAGCAACTCGAACATTACTTGCTGAGCTAAAAAGTATTAATCTTTAACTTTACCTATAGGGTGAAAGGGACGACTTACATCGTATGGTATGAAGGCATATAGTCACCTTCGTTTTTATTAGAATAATGAAGAATATATTTGTCTAGTGAATGTAAAAAAACTTCTCTTTCTATATGATGAATTGATGATAAAAATAATGACAAGGAAGCGTTGCATACCATGAATGATCGTATTAACTCACAATCTACTCGCCCCTCATCTTGGTTTAATCTTAGCCATATTTCTGCAGGCTTTACCGCCGTTCTGATTGGTTACACTAGCTCGGTTGTTATTATTATTCAGGCCGCTACTTCAGCCGGAGCATCAGCGCTGCAAATTGCCAGTTGGTTATTGGTTTTAGGCGTCACTGTGGGTATAAGTTCTATAGCTTATTCTTGGTATTATAAAATGCCTGTTTTGATGTCTTGGTCAACACCGGGGGCGGCGATGTTGATTGCGGCAGTTGCTCAATATAGTTTACCGCAGGTTATTGGCGCTTTTGTGATCTCTGGTTTGTTGTTGTTATTAACAGGGTTAATTACGCCGCTGAGTCGTTTACTTGAAAACATTCCATCACAGCTTGCGACGTCGATGCTTGGCGCGATCTTAATCCCTTTTTGTTTGAAAGCCTTTACGCCGGTGACGACAAACCCAATGGTTTTTGGGGCGATGTTTGCCACTTTCTTTATAGCAAAACGCTATTTACCTCGTTATGCGATGATGCTTCTACTGGTTGTTGGCATTGCCATTGCGACTTTCACTGGGGCGTTTTCAGGGCAAGTGATTGTACTGAATATTGCTGAACCGGTATGGGTAACGCCAGAGTTTGATTGGATGGCGATGGTGAATTTAAGCATTCCACTTTATATCATCACGATGCTTTCTCAGAACTTGCCCGGCTTTGCCATGATGAGAAGCTATCAATATGAATTACCGGCGAAACCTTTATTTATTGGCACGGGGGCTCTCAATATGCTGACTGCACCTTTTGGCGGGTTTAGCTTAAATTTAGCGGCAATCTCAGCTGCTATTTGTATGAACGAAGATGTGGATTCAGATAAAAGCCAACGTTATAAAGCATCAATGTGGGCTGGTTGTATTTTCATTATCGCGGGTTTGTGGGCCACCGCAGTGGTGGGGATATTTTTAGCCTTACCAAAAGAGGTTTCACAGATTCTCGCAGGTTTGGCGCTACTAGGAACCTTGTTAATGTGTATGCAAACGGCGTTTGGCGATGCTGAATATCGGGAGTCTTCCCTTTATATATTTTTGGTTACATTATCGGGTATTACTTTGTTTGGTATTGGTTCGACGTTGTGGGGATTGATGGCAGGGCTTATTCATCAAAAATTCATGCATAAGAAAAATAATAACTGATCGCACATTATGGTTCCTTCCTCAGTAAGGCACTCAATAAGAGTGGATCCATTATTTTCACGATGAAAATGATAATTCGCAGCTTATTAATAGAAATAACTGCGAATTATATGGCCGAAAATGATGGGTTCTTATGATAAAAATATCAGTGATTGAGAATCATTCAATCGATGAACACTCAAGTAACCATTTAATACCCCAAGAATTTCTTTCTAAGCATTATCCTTAATTCCTTCCTGACTTCTTTTCCTCCGATCATGGCGAGCAATATTAATGCACCAGGTATGAGAACCAACATTAACATTGGTCTCAATAGATAAGAAAAGCAAAATATCCACGGTAAAAAAATAAGATATTGACCAACTCTTTTGAGTGTATTCATCCGTTATCCTTTTTTAAAATGAGCGCGCTCATATATTTAATTGAGCGTGCTCAATTTGTCAAGATATTAAACTAAGAGTATGATCATTAAAGGTTCAAAAATAAGAAGAAATAATGACGAAAAGACAGCAAACCAGAGAAAGCATTTTAAACGCTGCGTGGGCCTTATTTGCCGAAAATGGCTATGAAATGACGACAACAAGACAGATCGCAAGGCAGGCAGGGGTTGCTGATGGCACTGTATTTAGCCATTTTTCAACTAAGCTTGCGATGCTAAGGGAGGGAATGCTTTCTCAATTGAATAGACTTGGAGAAGAAGTGCTTTCTCAAAATGAAGAGGGCATTGGGTTTGAAATTGGGCTGAGCTTAACAGAGAAGTATTATCGGTATTACTTTAGTCACGTAGAATTAAGTCGAGCTTTACTAAAAGAGATTATCTGGGACTTGGACTATTATCACACCTTTAACCAAACGTTATTTCAGTCTATAAGTCATAACATGGTGTCCATTGAGAAAATGCCATTACTTTTGGATTGTTATTTTATGACATTAATCACTCACCTAAGTCGAGTGGAACCGGATGTTGAACTTGCTTTAAAAGAGCTAAATATAAAGTATGAAAACATAATGAATGAATAGGTTAGTTAGTATGCTATTCAATGTTGACATCGATTTGTGAAGTAAAAAAGACTTACATGAACGTAAGTCTTTTTATTTATATCATTGGTACTTTAAGTCGCAGTTTATTGACAGCGTTCGTTCATTTGTTGCTTTACTGCAAGTCAATTACTTTGAGGAAATACACTCTGTATCATTTTGTTATTTATGCTGCTTTTGCTTGTATTGTACTTTGGCTTTTTACAAAGAAAATACAACCAGCCAGAACAACTAAAGGAAGGAGTGGGTCGAAAATGCTGCCTTGGCTACCGAAGATCAGATTCAATGTCATGATAAGTGTTCCGCCAATTGCCCACGCGATAGTGGTTGGAACGGTCCAAATAACCAGCTGCTTCTTCACTTCCGTTACACCCATTAAACGGTTAACAATGTGGAATAGACTGTCATTAAAGTAACCTGCAAATAGGCTACCCATAGTCGCTGCTGATGCGGCAAATAGCATATTCACATCTTGCATTTCAGCTAGCACTGGCGCAGAAATTGACGCTGCGGTAATCATGGAAACCGTGCCACTACCTTGGATGATTCGTACCAATGTGGCAATAATGAATGGAATCATAACCGGTGAAATGGACAGTTCAACAATTTGGTTCGCGATTTCAGCACCGGCGCCAGATTCACGTAATACACTACCTAGCGCACCACCTGCCCCCGTTACCAACAAAATGATCCCACAAGTTGAAATACCCTCTTCCAACTTAGCAGTGGTGGTTTCTTTGTCTAAGTAAGGTGTTAGAGTATAGACAGCCAATAGTGTACTGATTGAAAGGGCAATAATCGGGTGACCAAGGAAGTTAAACACCGTTCCAAACGTACTTGTTGATAACCCTTCCATATTAAATTGTTTTTCAGCAAGGCTCATGAGGGATTTAATTAAAATCAGAACAATTGGAACCACAATTGGCATGATGGATTTAATGAGTGACGGTAATTCTTTCGATGCCTTTGAAGCCAGCGTGAGTACAAAATAATGCCATACACACAAGGAATCGCAATGAGAAGGCCAAAGCCCAACATAGACGCTAAGTCTACATTGAAAATACTGGCGACACCTAACGGGCCAGGGGTGGGAGGAATACAATGGTGAGCGACCACTAAACCGCCTGCAAGTGCGACTGTTAACGTTAAGATAGAGCGATTAGACGTTTTGGCTAACGATTTAGCGATTGGGTATAAAATGATCAGTGCACTATCAACAAACACTGGAATACTGACGATATAGCCTGTGATCGCCAGTGCCATTTCTTCTTTTTTCTTCCCTAACCATTTAATGAAATGATAGGCAATAGATTCCCCTGCACCAGAGGTTTCTAAAATGGCGCCCATCATGACACCTAAACCGATCACAATCCCGATCCCACCTAAGGTGCCACCAAATCCTTTGCTAATGGCAGACATGGTTTCGTCGACGCTTAAGCCACCAATAAGGCCTGCAATACAGGCGGCAATCAACATGGCAATTAAGACGTGAACTCGGGTTCGCAAGACTAAAAAGATTAAAACGAATACGGCTATTATTAAGCCGATGACAGATATAGGTAACATGAGGAAGACTCCCTTCTCGTGATTGAATTTTTGTTTTTATTAGAATGTTATTTTGTTGTGTTTCTATTCGTTTGTTGTATTTATATAGGTATTTAAGATGGCATTAAAATCGCTATCTTTTATAAAACCTAGCGCTAATTCTTTATCGTTATTCATGGATTTTGGCCAACTTGAAACAATGCGTTCAACATTGTCATCTTTCTCGTAGGAAATAAAATCAAGACATGATTCACCCGCGATATTGACTAGGCTGGCAATCATTTCTTTTGGTGAAGTTTGTAATCCCGGTAAATTAACCGTGCGGAATCCTTCTAACGTTTTCGTATCCATTTGGCTTGCGTGAATAATGTTTTTAATTACCGTATTCGGGCTAGAGACCCATAAAGGTAAATCGACATCAACAGGACAGTTTGATTGTTCTTGTTTCAATGGTTCACGGATCATGCCACTGACAAAAGAAGAAGCGGCTTTATTCGGAACACCCGGTCGAATGCAAATGGTTGGTAGACGAACGGAAACCGCATCAACAAAGCTTTTTCGTGCGTAATCATTGACCAGTAACTCACAAATGGCTTTTTGTGTACCGTAAGATGAGCTTGGTTGCATCGCGGTCATGTAGTCGATTTTGTCTGGTAGTTCCCCACCAAAGACCGCAAGAGAGCTTGAAAAAACAAAGCGGATATTAGGATTAACGTGACGACAACGTTCTAATAAAAGTTGTGTGGCTTTCAAGTTAACCAGCATACCTAACTCGAAGTTTTCTTCGGCGTGGCTAGAGACGATGGCCGCTAAATGAAATACGTGAGTGGTGTTTTCATCAATAATATTATCGACTTCTTGTTGAACCGTAATATCGGTAACAATAGATTCAATTTTATGACTTGTTATTACGTTTTCGCTCAACTTAACTCTATCAACAACTTTAATCGTTTCTATCGAAGGGTATTGTTCTAATAGATTTTTTAATAGTTCTGAGCCTAAAAAACCAGCGCCACCAGTGATGATAATATTCATGTCATTGCCTTTTATTTTTAATTATTTTAATTACGTTTTTATAGGTACGGTTGTACCCAAGCTAATCCGTCTTCGGTTTTATTTTTTGGGTTGTATTCACAGCCAATCCAGCCCTTGTATCCAGATTTATCCAAGATATTAAATAGGTAAGGGTAATTAACTTCACCTTCTGATGGTTCGTGTCTTTCTGGTATAGAGGCGATTTGTATGTGCCCGGTATAAAGGGCGAGATCTTGAATTAAATGGGTTAGGTCGCCATCCATGATTTGAGCATGATAGAGATCGAGCTGCAGTTTTACATTGGGTCGATCGACTTGTTTGATTAACTCAACGGCCACTCTTTGGTTTGCGACAAAATAGTTTGGGACATCCCGGTTATTTAATGGCTCAATCATCAGCTCTATGCCGTGCTTGGCAAAAGCGTCTGCTGCATAACGAATATTTTGAATAAAAGTGTTCACGTGCTTTTCATAAGAAAAACGTTCATCGATTAATCCCGACATCGCATGCACTTTTTTACAGTTAAGAGCCTTGGCATAAGTAAGCGCAATGTCGACACTTTCTTTGAATTCATGTTCACGACCAGGAATCGCCGCAAAACCTCGTTCACCGGCATCCCAGTTCCCAGGCGGCATATTAAAGAGGGCTTGTTCCAATCCATATTGTTCGAGTTTTTGAGACAAAACGTGTCTCTCAAAAGCATAAGGAAATAAGAACTCAACGGCTTTAAAGCCAGCGTTGTGGGCTTTTTCAAAACGCTCTAAAAAAGGCACTTCGGTAAATAGCATAGTGAGATTTGCTGCAAATTGAGCCATTATTTTCCTCTCCCTTTTAAATCCATGACTTCTTCATCTGTTAAATAACGAATGTTTTTTCCATGTAATAGAAATGCCAGTTTTGCTGTTTCTTCTAATTCTTCTGCGTTATCAACGGCATCAAGAAAGTCGGTGCCTGTAATAATTGGGCCATGGTTTGCTAATAAGAAAGCACGATATTTCCCCGCTAATTTAGAGAGTTCTTCGGCAATTCGTGGAGAACCTGGGCGGAAATATTCCACGACTGGCAGCTCACCAACACGCATTACGTAATAGGGCGTAAAGGCTTTAATGGCATTGCTATGATCTAAATTTTCTAAGCATGAAAGCGCGGTAAGGTAGGTTGAATGCAAATGCACAATAGCATTGCAGTTCGGATCTTTTTCATAAATAGCCAAATGAAAGGCCACTTCTTTGGAAGGGCGTTTACCTGAAATATGGTTTCCTCCTTTATCTACCACAGAAAGCTCATCAGCAACTAATCGGCCAAATGACGAACCTGTCGGCGTTGCTAGAAAATGGCCATTGGGTAACTTGAGTGACAGATTTCCTGCTCCGCCAGTGGCGTAGCCACGTTCAAACATTGAACGAGCTAGGTTAACCATTTGTAGTCTTAATTCATTTTCGTTCATTTAAAATACTCCTGAGCGGCCGTGAAAAAGGCTTCGTTTCCGAAATTGCCAGATTTAAGGGCGAGGGAAAGATCGCTATTGATTGATTTCACCCAAGGCACACCCGGAGCGATTTGTGGGCCAATATGAAATCCGTCAACTTGCAGGCTTTGAGTGACCACGCCAGAGGTTTCACCACCGGCGACGATAAAGTTACGAACACCAAAGGTTTGAAGTTTAATGGCCAATTGACTGAAAAGTTGTTCGACGGCTTCACTTGATGCTTGTGCGCCATATTGTTGTTGAATATTTCTTAAGTCGCTGGCATCGGCTGTGGCGTAGACCATCGGAGCCATTTCTTGATCCAAATGACTTCTCACCCAATCAAATACTTCATCGCTGTAGCTTTCTTGGTTTAAGCATTGATCAATATTAATCGCGAAATGTGGGGCTTTGTCTTTATAAGCATTTACTTGTTTATTGGTCATCACCGAACACGATCCAGAGAAAATCACGGTCGCGGCTTTATGTGGATAGCCTGCTTGCTTTGCATCGGTTTGATCTTGTAAATGTTCGCCCCAGTTTTTGGCAATGCCTGCCGCTAAACCTGAACCGCCAGTGATGAGTTTTAACTTAGTAATCGACGCTCCAATTGCATCTAAATGCTCGGCTTTGAATGCATCAACCACTGCATAGCGCTTTCCTTCCGTTTTTAATTGGGTAAAACGAGCTTGAATATGGCTAACACCTTGTTCAATGGTTTGGTAATTAACGAGCCCGGTTTCACCTTGTGATTGCGCATTCATTAAATGGATTAAATTTGAATCCGTCATCGGTGTGACAGGGTGATGACGCATACCTGATTCGCTTAAAAGTTGCCCCATAACAAATAAGTGTCCGTTAAAAACAGTACGGCCATTAACAGGGAGGGCTGGACAAACAATGGTGAAATCTTCATTTAATGCATTCAGCAGGGCATCCGTGACAGGGCCAATATTGCCTTGGGCGGTACTATCAAAAGTAGAACAATATTTAAAATAAAATTGCTGACAACCCTGTTGCTTAAGCCATTCAAGCGCTTGAAGTGAATCCGTAATGGCTTGCTCGGTTGGGCAAGAGCGAGATTTCAAGCTCACCACGACCGCATCCGCATTGATCTCTAAAGGTTGAGAGGGAACGCCGTTGACTTGAATAGTACGCATCCCGTTTTCAACTAAGAAACCCGCAATATCAGTCGCACCAGTAAAATCGTCTGCAATGACACCTAATAACATATTATTTCTCCCTATTTTTTTGACTGGTCTTTTGAAACACCCGGTAGATCGATACCATCAAAAATTTTGATTACCGCACTATCATCTTCTTTTCCAAAGCCTGCATTACTTGCTGAAATGAACATATTTAATGCAGTACTGGATAATGGAAGAGGGAATTGCAATTCTTTTGCCGTATCCGCGACTAAGTTAAGATCTTTCACGAAGATGTCGACCATGGATTTTGGGGAATAATCACCGTCTACGACATGTTGCATACGGTTTTCAAACATCCATGAATTCCCCGCCGCATTGGTGACGACGTCGTACATTAGATCAAGAGGGATATTGGCGCGAGCGGCTAATGCCATCGCTTCAGCACCAACCGCAATGTGCACACCGGCTAATAGCTGATGAATAATTTTAACGGTTGCGCCTAAGCCAATTTGCTCACCAATGTTGTAAACTTTAGCGGCAGTGGCATCGAGAACGGGTTTTAACATCTCGAAAGCAAGGGCAGAACCCGATGCCATAATGGTCATATCCCCCGTTGCCGCCTTAGCTGCTCCGCCTGATACGGGCGCATCAAGCATGATCAATTGGTGCTGTTGTAATTTTGCCTCGATCTGTTTCGCATCGTCAGCGGAGATAGTGGCAGAAACCATGACGGCGGTATGTGGGTTTAGCGCTTCGGCTAAACCTGAATCAAATAGCACAGCATTAACTTGTTTTGCATTGACCACAAGGATGAGTACGGAATCTAATTGTTTGGCAAAGTCGAGCGGATTACTCGAAACGTCTTTGGCTCCAGCAAGGCTTAACTCTTCTAATGCCGTTGAATTTAAGTCGATACCAAAAACATCTAACCCTGCATTAATACACGATTTAGCCGCGCCCATTCCCATTGAACCTAAGCCAATCACACCTACGGATTTCACTTGATTGCTCATCTTTCACCTGCCGAATAAATGTTAAATAATGTTTATGTTTGTGATTATAGTGGACGGATATATTTAATAACGTGCTTTTTATCACACAATTTAACATATATTAACATTCAAGGTGGTCAGGTATCATAATTAAAGAAGCTTTAACGCTTTATTCAGTCTGTGATGCAGCTATCAACTCATAAGTTCACATTTATTCACATGTGTGTGATTGTTTGATAGACTTTATTCCTAACACATTGAGTGGATGATAAAAAATGATTCCGGCAGAAAGACAAAAAAAGATTTTGACCTTATTAAAAAGCCAAGAAGTGGTCAGTATTTCCGAGTTAGTCGATTTACTTAATGTTTCTCATATGACCATTCGTCGAGATATTGAAAAGTTAGAATCGATAGGGAAAGTCAACTCGGTTTCTGGTGGGGTGCAATTAACCCAAACGCTTCATAGTGAACTTTCTCATGATGTAAAAATCACGCAATTTTCTCTTGAGAAAGAGAAGATAGGGCAAATCGCCTCCAATGCGATTATTCCTAACGCGACGATTTATTTAGATGCGGGTACTACGGCTTTAGAAATTGCTCACCAGATTAGTCAGCGAAATGATTTACTGGTGATCACAAACGATTTTGCAATTGCGGCGTATTTAATGGCTCATTCTGTTAACGATATTTATCATACTGGTGGAAAGGTGGACCGTGAAAATCAGTCTACGGTAGGCTCGAAAGTCGCGGATTTTTTATTAAGTATGAATATTGATATTGCTTTTGTTTCAACCTCTTCATGGAATATGAAAGGGCTTTCTACGCCGAATGAAGACAAAGTGGTGGTAAAACAAGCTATTGCAAAAGCGTCTAAATCAGTTTATTTGATCTCGGATGCGTCAAAATACGGCAAAGTTGCGACATTTCATGCATTAGATATTGAGAGTATAGATACGATCATTACCGATTCGACATTGCCAGAAACGGTGAGATTAGAATTAAAAGAGAAAGGAATAGAAGTATTGAGTGCGTAGTTTCAAGAATAAATAGCCCAAGTAGCTGATTAGAAACTTGGGCTTTATATCATTAACGACTTGATGCCGCTAATCCAATCCCAAAACTAACAAAAACGCCACCACTGATTTTATTTAAAGCGGTACTGCCCTTTTTAGAGGAAAGTTTAGATTTAGCAAAAGAAGCAAATAGGGCATACACTGAATGAATCACGAGTACTAATAGGCTAAACGTCACGGCCAGTAGGATAAACTGCGGTTGATATGCTTGTTTCACGTCAATAAATTGTGGAAAGATGGACATGAAAAAGATCACTGCTTTTGGGTTTGAAATTGATACTAAAAAGCCTTCGATAAAACTCTTTAGCAAAGAACTTTCTTTATTCCTAGCATGTATATGATGGGCACCTTTTCCTCGGAACATTTTGATACCAAGATAAATGAGATAAATGGCGCCTGCAATCTTGATAGCATTAAAAGCCATCGCTGAACTGGCCAAAACGATGCCTAAGCTAGTAGCGGAAATAATGGCGACGAGTAGAATGGCCAAAGCAATCCCCAGTATTCCGGAAAGAGATTTGAGTAAACCTTTTTGAATGGAGTTATTGATTGTGAGTATTACCGCCGGACCTGGCAATAAAATGGTGGCCATGGCGACCCCCACATAAATAAGATAATTATCCACACATTTTCCTTAATAATGTTAACTGAATTTTTCGAAAACTTGCTGTTCGGTAAGGTTTTCTGTTTCATTAGAAAACGCGTAGAAGTTGGGTTTCTTATCAATGAATATTTGCTGTTTGAAAGTAAAGTTCGTTTCTTTTTCAAATAGCCCAACGGGAACCATGTAGTCATCCGTCGGTTTGAGGTGATAGTACAAATGCGTTCCGCAATGTTGACAAAATGCTCTTTCAGCCCATTCAGAAGAATTATACGTTTTAATATGTTCACGCCCAGTGATATTTATGCCTATTTTACAATGCACACTGAGAAAAGGACCGCCTCCCCAACGACGACACATACTACAGTGACAGGCTTCGAATTCATTAAGTTCATTGGATTCTATTGTGACCGATTGACAAAGACAGGTACCCTTCATAAATATTCCTTATTTAACCGTCTCAAAATAACATGTTGACTCGGTTTCGAGCTTTTCGAATATACACATTGTCGGTTGGTTTCTTTATTTATGCAAAAGTATTATTTATATAAAAACATTCTCCACCATAATACCCGGCAAATTGGTGGTGTAATATTTTAATCTAACCTTAATGGTGGGCAATAAAATGAAGGCTGGAGGGGTAAAGAAATGTTAGGCAGTAAAATTACTGCCTAATCAATGGCTTAGTTATTGTTTTTTGCAATGTTCGCTATTTTGTTGATGGTTTATAATGAACTGACTGCTGCTAGATGTTTTTCCGGTTTAAACGTTAAGTCTCCCCAATCGATGATATTGTCATCTTCAGCAAGCTCATACACAGAGTCCTGAGCTAAGTGGTTGATAATCTTGGCAGCGCGCCATGCGGCTAAGCTAAGCTGCGGCTCGGCAATACCATGATTATCGGTGCCTGAATTTACAATGTAAATACTGTTGTTTTTCATTCCTTTCCATTGCAAGCAATAATCGGAAGAAAGCAAGATGCGATCTTGTTCATCTGTCATGATGTATGGCCTTAACTCATCGAGACATTGAGGTAAATCATGGTTAAAACCGGTACATAAAATCACGATATCGGCGTTAATTGTTTCAACTTGTTTGGTTAAACCGTGTTGAATATCTAATTGATATTGTCCATTAACTCTTCTGCTGGAAATTAAACTTTGGTGCGTTTTAATTTTCCACCAACGTGGGTTTCGTAATACGTATTTATCATGATAGAGCCTTTGATAGATCCCTTGCAGACAATCAGACGTGACGCCGTCACTTGCTAGTTTTTGATGAGAGACTTCCTGCTGTTTGTTGGATGAATCTAATTGATAAAATTGATTCACATAATCGGGCATAAAGTATTGATCGGTAAAGCAACCTTCATCCAGTTGTTCGATATTGGCTCTTCGGCTTATCCATTCAATATGAGTCGGTTTACCAAATTGTTTATCAAACGTATGCTGGAAAATATCAGCACCAGTTTGACCGCCACCAATAATGGCCACTCGTTTTCCGGTTAAATCTGGTGAACGTAATGCTAATTCACTGGCGTGAAAACACGTTTCAGAAACGAAAGGCTGAATGCACTCTGGTACATGTGGTTGCATACCCGTACCAATAACTAAATGTTGGCTATTAAACACTTCTTTATCGGTTGTGATACGGAAATGGTCTTGTTCAAACGCTACTGATTTTACGTCACAGCCAAATTGGGTATTGGGTAATTGATGCGCGGTCCAGCCGAGATAATCCGAGAACTCAAGACGAGAAATCACCGACTGACCAGAGGCGCAGAATGGGTAAAATTTTCGTTGAGTGACTAAGTAGTTTAAAAAGCTATAAGGGCTAGTTGGATCAACAGCGGTAACAAGATCTTTTAAAAACGAGGTTTGCATTTTTGCATCACTCAATAGCAACCCTGGATGCCAACTAAAATGACTTTTTCTTTCTAAGAACAGCGTTTTTAGATGAGTTTTCTCTTCATCCGATAGAGCGGCAATACTTAAATTAAAAGGGCCTAATCCGATGCCGATACAATCGAGAATACGGTCTAATTTTTGGGGAGTTGTCATAATGTGTTCCCTACTTTTTGCCTAAATAATTAAAAGATAATGTGTTGAAAGAAACGTTCGCGATCACATTGAAGCAATGCAGCACGCTTGTGTAGAAAATCAAATTCAAATTGTTTCTGCATACCGATTCGTTCGGTGATTTTTACTACGCGATGGTTTTTTGCGTTGGGTTCACCGAATAACCTCATTGTTTGAGGTTCACTTACAAAGCAATAGTGGAAAATAGATTTACCCCAAGCATCAAAGAAAGTGCCGCCACGGTAATCAAAATTACCTACGAGGATATGAATACCGCGATCAAAAGCTTGGTGATCGTAATATGGGCCAAGGCGATCTTCGGGAGTCCAATACACTTCAAAATAACCAAATGGGACACCATCAAATTCACCAATCACGGCGAATTGATGTGGGTCTTGGTCTAATTTTTCCAAGTATTCTCGGTGCATGGATAAACTGCCCTCTAATTCCCATACAGGGTGAATAATCGGGTGGTTATGCCATTGATTGAAAATGGCGAGATCACGCTCGATATCAATGACTCTAAAAGTAAGCGTTCGTTTTAAGTGGTAACAGTAGCGTTGAAAGACTTGACCCACCGGTTTTTTGGGGCGCGTGGGGTGTGAAATGCCATTGGCCGCAGTGTGCATTGTGTTGTCGGTTTCGGCTTGTTGAAGGTGCCAAATAGGGGCTTTTTGTAGAAAGGTAGAACGTGATATTTTACCGTCTTTATCAATTAATTCTTGCACGAAATCAGGCCAAGTTGCGCTCGTTACGTGTTCAGTTTTGAAGCGATAGAAAGCGTGTTCTAGTGCGCTCCACCACAATAAAATATCGTCAATATTGGCATCAAAATAGGTGTTTTCATCTCGGTGAACGAGGTCAAATTCAGCTTGTTTTTTCCATATTCAAATAGATTGAAATGAAGATGAGACTGTTGATCTTCTTCAATGATGTTGTCTAATTCAATGCAGACATAACGGTCGCTTGATAAAGGTTTATGTACGCGTTCGGTCTTTTCTTCATCATAAAATGGATTTTTTATTGAGCAGTATATTTGGCTAGGATCAGGTAAGGTAGCTTCATTGAAATCGGACAGGAAACATAGGAAATTTCGTTTCCAATGTAGTGTTGGTGAATCAAGTAGATAATCATAGAAACTGGCATCTTTGGGGTGTGCGTTGCGTAACGATGAAAACTTGTGCTGGCAGACTTTCCAAAGCAATGATTCTTTAATCTCAAGACTTGCAGCAATCGCGGTGATCGTGTTGAGTAATGTATTGCCAATTAAATAATAAGCAAGATAAGGGTTCACGGTATCACTTGAAACAAAGTATTCGGGTTTCTTGTCAGTAAAAAGAGCCGAAAATCGTTTCAGTGCAATATCCGTTAAAGCAATTCCCTGACAATCTCGATACTTCATGCCGACAGGTAAATACTCTTTTATCTCTAATAGGATATTTTGTTGGTGAGCGAGTAAGATGATTCCGTAATCACTGCGAGCAATACACAGTGGTGCAATGACGTTATCTAAAAAGTTTGATAGCCATTGGTTTGCGGCATCCACTATTTCAATATTTTGTTGTTCGGCATATTGCTTAACCCAAGCACCGATTTGGTTGCTCTCTTTATTGCTATCTTTGTTTTGACTGAAACCTACGGTTTGATTGGTTGCCATCGTATGGGTAAATTCATGGCTAATGCTTTGGTTTACCGTGGCGAGTAAGTGAATATTGGCACTCTTATTGATTGATGCTTCTCCGTGCTGAGCATCAAAAAAGACATTCTCTCGTAAGCATACTAAAGGTAAGTCGAGACATTCCCCTTGTCGATTTTTAATTGAACACCATAGTGGTTCTTGAAGAAATTCCGTCGTTGGCATCCGTTGTTGCATTTCTTTACCCGTATCTGAGTCGAGTAATTGGCTAAATTGAATACCACGTTTGGCTTCTTTTTCCGTTAATAAGCGCAGTGAATTGGTCAATTTTACGGGCAGTGATACTTTCAACATCCAATTTAATTTTGGGTGATAAATAGCGCGACTCGATGATGTCGCCGTCCAACCTTGTGTACTGAGGTGGCAGTCGATGACCTGATCTTGTAAATCGAGAGCTTCTTTACTTTCTCGCCAGGCTTTCGCTTGTAACGGGTGCATAGGCAAAGCCAACCAGCCTTGTTCTATGGCATTTGGAGTGGCTCTTAATCCTTTCGTATTCTTTTTTGAATCAATAGTCAGTGAGTCAATGGCAAGTGAATCGGTCAGTAGTTGCTTCATTGTCGTGAACACATCATGATAAATGCTCTGTGAAGCAACATGATCAGGGTTGACTGCAAACCACTCAATTGCAAAATTATTTGCATGTTCTGGTAGGTAAGTTTGTTGATCAATTTGGCTTAATGGCTCACAACTTTTTGGGGCGGGGTGCATGCTATGCCCACCGATTAATGACTGTTCAGAAGTAATGAACCCCAAGTGGTTATCGCTTTGTTTCGTTAACCAAGCTTGATTGACAGTGTTTATGTAGCGATCAGATTCGCCCACTCGATTAAAAAAACGATCATGGCAATCTGCCGATAAATAAGGGAAGTAGTGCTCTACGACTCGTTGAATGGCCGTTGGAAAATCGATGAGGGTTGCACTGTTTTGCCATTTGTCTTGTGTGGCATCGCTATGAAATATGTCACCTTGGTAGCGATGTCTACCCAGTTCCGAATGAAAGTGTAATGGTAAAGCCAATTGAGATGAATCAAGAGGAACAAATAACGTGTTGTGCTTAACCGTACAAGCATCTGTTTCCATCGAAAAGCTGTTGAAAAAGCTTTGAAGGCTAAGTGGATGATGCTGTAAAAATGACTTGTCAGGTTGCATGTTTAGTCCTTGTTATGGTCAATGAAATAAAAGGGTTATATAGGATTACGATTGATATTTTCTGCCGTCGATCCGTGTTTTCTTCGCAACATCACCGCACAAATGAGTAAGCTGATAATGCCGGTAATTAGGAGGTACTCGATGTTCAATTGCAGATACAAAATCAATGATGCACATCCGGTACCAATCAGGTGGCCTGAAGAGTGAGCTTGAGCGAGTAACCCACTTAATTTGCTGGTATGTGCCGAGTGGTTATCCACCAAGAGCAGTTGTTTAGAATACCAAGCGGGTAAGTTTGATAACGCGATGGTGAAAGTTACGCTTAAAGCCAGTAGTGCGATCAGATTGTATGGGGTGAAAGCGAGTAATGCGGCGGTGGCAAATAAAGGCCAAATAATGCTGTGCCACATAAAGGTAGGGTAAGCCATGCATTTTGGAATTAGCCAGAGTTGATTGATTGCCATTATCACGCTAATACATACCATAATACTCGCTAGATACTGGGATATTTTCTGATCGTTTAGTCCTAGCTTTGATAAATAGGGGATCAACATAAGTTGGTAAATTGCGACTAATAATGTCGTAAAAATAGCGGTTAATAAGGTTAAATAATGTCGCTTTGCCAGTGACCATGATGGTGAAGAAGAGGCCGATGATTTGATGGGTTCACCTTCATATTTAATGCTGTTTTTTGCCAGAATATTGACCAGTAATAAGCTGATGAGGATTGGTACGATGGTGAGAAGTAATATATTTGGCAGTGCAAAGGGAATGAAAACAAAAGCTGGGCCGATTAATCGACCAAGAGTCGCCATTCCACTTAATTGAGAAAGTTTATTTAATTCGGGTGGTTGTTTGTGCGCTAAGTAAGTTTGCCCTATAGGCATGAAAGCACTACTGAATAGACCAAGCCCTAAACGGCTCAATGACGCAAGCCATAATAGTGGTTGTTCAAAGTGAAAGAGAGCACTGATAAAGAGTATATGGCAGCCAATATAACCAATCGAAGCAATAATATAGGAAGAGGTTAGGCTGAGTTTTTGAATGTACTTTCCCCATATACCAGATCCAATCCAATAACTGATTAAGTTCACATTCAATGCTAGTGCAATGATTCCAAGTTCATGCCCTTGAGGGTCAATGCCGAAGAGTTTTGCTATTTGAGGTAGCAGGGCAATCAAGAGTGTTTGATTTATTCCCAATGTAAATAATGAACCTAATAACCACATAATTTAAATGCAAATACTAATGATAATAATTATCATTATAATTATCATTATAATTATTGATCTTTAGGGGGGATGTCAATACATTAGGGGAAATATTGACATTTATCTCGTGCTACATGTTTTATCACTAGCACTTATTTTCATTATTAATCAAATTATTAAATATTTTAGGGGGAAAGGTGAAGCAGAAATATTGGGAACAAGCAAACCGAAAGTTAGTGGCAAAAACATTGAGCGAACTTCATTTCGAGCAGCTACTTGAGTTCAATGTAAAGGATTCAAATGAAGGTATGGGCTCCTTATCTAATGCTGTTAAATGTTACCAAATAGAATGTGGTCAACATCTTTGGCAATTTAAGGCCGAAATTAGCGTGTGGGGAATGCTGTTGGTGAATAATGAATCAATTCAATCCACTTTAATTCAACCGACTTCGTGTTCATCAAGCCATCGCACAGTACCGTTAATCAATGATTTATTACTCGATCTACAAGACACATTGAATATTAGTGATATGAACTTAGCGGGATTTATTGAAGAAACGCAACAGACAATGTGGAGTGAAATAAATGCTCTGGCAGCCAGAACAGGAATGACCGCGTACGACATGGTTTAATTGGATGAAGTTTCTCGTCAGCAATATTTGGATTCACATCCCAAGTTGATTGCAAATAAAGGTCGTTTGGGCTGGGGAGAAGAGGAGTTAACTCGTTATTCCCCAGAGTCGGGTCAGCCTTTTAATTTACATTTATTAGCCATTGATAAACACATTAGCATCACCGGATTTCAAGAGGGGTTATCGGCTAAGTCGTTATTTTCATCATTTGTATCTGAATCTGAATGGCAGCAGTTATTGAACAAGCTGCCTGATGGTGGGCTAGATCATTTTGACATTATTCTTGTTCATCCGTGGCAGTTACAACGTTATTTAAATAGCCAGTTTTTACAATATTTCGTTGAAGGTAAGATCATTGACCTTGGTGAAACGACGATGGGGTGGTTAGCCCAACAATCGATTCGAACATTAACATCGGTAGATGCTAATGTGAATGTGGACATTAAAACGGCACTCACTATTTTGAATACTTCTTGTTACCGAGGTATTCCTGGTCAATATATTGCTCATGGTGCACGTATTTCAACGTGGCTTGCAAACTTAGTGAATCAAGATGAACTGTTCCAATCGCATGGTTTGTATGTCCAACAAGAAATTGGAGGTGTGTATTGTCCTCATCCGCATCAATCAAAGCTCAGTGGTGCTTATCGATACAGCGAAATGCTGGGTTGTATTTGGCGTGAGCGCGCAGAATCCATCTTACCGTCAAATCAAAGGCCTTTATCAATGGCGACATTGATGCAAGCCGATGAACAAGGGATATCTTGCATTGAAGCGTTAATTGAGCTTTCAGGAAAGTCGGCAGAGCTTTGGCTTAAAGCCATGTTTAAACATGTAGTAGTACCTATTTATCACTTGATGGCGAAATATGGCGTGGGAATTGTTGCTCATGGGCAGAATGTGACATTGGTTCTAGAGGATAATTTTCCAGCTGGTTGTTTAATAAAAGATTTTCATGGTGATTTACGATTAATTGATCAGCCTTTTGAAGAGTTAAATTCATTAGATGACGATATCCAGAATAACTTAGTGAGATTACCCGCTCATTATTTAATTCATGATTTGCTGACAGGACACTTTGTCACGGTTTTACGCTTTGTTTCACCTTGGTTGAGTCGTATGGGGGTTGCCGAAACACAATTTTATCGTTATTTGCATGAAGAAATTCAAGCCTATCAGGTAGTGCATCCGGAGTTGTCTGAGCGATTTATGATGCTCAATTTACTGACGGAAAAGATAGAAAAAGTTTGTTTGAATAAAGTCCGATTTAAAATTGGTTTAGGTGATAGCAGTGAAAGGCCCTTACCTGAGTTAGCTGACCCTATTTTAAACCCACTACTGGCACATACTCGTTTAACTTGGAGTGGTCGTGAAGAGAGGATCGATAATAAGTCAGTAGATACCTCAATTACTTAATACATAACATTGTACCTAAAGTAATTGGGGCTGATTTTTAATAAAATGTAACCACGAAAAGTCAACACTCTTTAGTCTCGGGTTTATTTATTGTGATGAATACAGGCTGTTATCAATATAATTAAAATTTGTTATTGATACGGGTTATGATAATCATTAGTATTTACCGAAAAGTAAGGTTTGCTCAATTTAGGCTGTGATTTTTTATGTTCAAGTTAACCGATGTTGAATTTGGCACTCAAGGTAAAACGATTTTAAACTCAACGTCCATCGAGTTTGAAGTGGGTAAGGTGACGAGTTTGCTTGGGCATAATGGTAGTGGTAAGTCGACATTAATTAAGATGTTGGCTCGTCAACAAATGACAACCAAAGGGCAAATTTCTTTAGACGGTAAGAATATTGATGAACTTTCCGCTAAAGAGTTTGCTTTAAAAGTCGCTTATCTACCTCAGCATCCTCCTATGGCGGATGGCGTAAAGGTTCGTGAACTGGTTCGATTCGGTCGATATCCGTGGAAAGGTTTGTTTGGTCGTTATAGTGACAAAGATGAAGCTTATATTGATCAAGCATTAGAACAAGTTGGGCTTTCTGCTATGCAAGATCGTTTCGTTGCGACATTGTCTGGTGGGGAACGACAACGAGCTTGGGTAGCCATGTTACTTGCTCAGCATAGTGAATGTATTTTACTTGATGAACCCACCTCTGCATTAGATGTGGCACACCAATTTGAATTGTTAGCTTTAATCCGTGATCTCAACGAGAGCCTAGATCTCACAGTTATTATGGTTTTACACGATATTAATATGGCGGCTCGATTTAGTGATCGTATGGTAGCGCTGCATTCTGGTCGTGTATTAGCCAGCGGTTCGCCAAACGATCTTATGCAACAAGATATTTTACAATCAATTTATGGTATTGATTTAGGGTTATTTATTCATCCTGAAACTGGCCATTCTATTAGTTATATTCGTTAGTTCTTTATTTTGAACAATAGGAAAGCAGTTTTCATGGAAGTATGGTCATTCAATGTTTTATCCATATTTAAAAAATTCGCATTAGTGACAATACTGATCTTGGCCAGTTCTACGATTCACGCTCAGGTTTTTCAACATGAAATGGGTCAAGTGGATCTGAAATCGACACCAATCAAAGTGGTGTCGTTAGATTGGGTGCTAACGGAGCATTTATTAGCGTTAGGAGTGACGCCTTATGGTATTGCTGACGTTAAAGGCTATCAATCTTGGGTTGTCAAACCGATATTACCTGAATCCGTTATTAGCATTGGATCAAGACGAGAACCAAACCTAGAGCTTCTTGCGCAGATTAAACCAGATCTTATTTTAATGAGCGATGTAATGAGCCCCGCGTTTGAAAGATTAAATGCGATAGCGCCAACCATGGTATTGAGTGTCTATACCGCTAAGAACGCTCCTTTAGAGGCGGCAAAACAGCAGTTATTAACCTTGGGAAAAGTACTGAACCGTTACGAACAAGCACAGCAAGTGATTACCGATTTTGAACAGACCATTCAATCTAATAAGCAGAAGATTGAAATGGAGAATTCAAGCGTATCAGATGTATTATTTCTGCGGTTTATTGGGGATAAACACATACGAATTCATGGTGAAAACTCGTTAACTGGCGAAACAATGAGTGCGATGGGATTAAAAAATGCTTGGACTCAACCTGGTAATACTTGGGGATTCAGCTCAGCCACTATTCAACAGCTTGCACAATTACAAGATGCACAAGTGTTTTATTTTGGGCCTTTGAGTGCGGAAGATAAAAAAGTATTGTCGTCTAATCCTATTTGGAATGTGATGAAGTTTGTTCGAGATAAAAATACTTATGAATTACCGCCAATTTGGACATTTGGTGGTTTGATTGCCGCGCAGAGATTAAGTGATTTTGTCACCGAAGAGCTGATTCATTCAGACTCTGTAAACCATCAAGATCGAAAAATGGCAGACTTAGAATAAATTAATGGATACTGCTTTGTTTTCTACCACAAGTCGACTGTGTTCAAAACACGTGGTTATCAGGCTAAGTATTGCACTGAGCATTCTGCTTGCTTGCGGATTACTGATTCAAAATAGCTTGCCCTATCCTCTGCCTTTCTCTTTGTGGGGAAAAGTACTGTGGTCGCCAAATATGGAAAGCTATCAACAAGTAATTTTGCATTACAGTTTCTTCCCTCGTTTAATCATGGCTTTGATCTGTGGTGCTGGCTTGGCGCTAGCAGGATGTGTGATGCAAGCCGTTTTGCGCAACCCTTTGGCTTCACCAACCACACTAGGCGTTGCTTCTGGGGCGCAATTAGGGATTGCGATTGCCTTACTGCTCCCCCTACAAGACTGGGCATCACTGCATTCCATTTTTTTCTGGCTAACGCCGCAATGGTTTGCATTTGTTGGTGGTTTATTCGCGACAGGATTAGTGTTTCTACTTACTGCTAAAAAAGGTTTTGCACCACTACAAATGGTGCTAGCGGGTATGGTGGTGACGTTATTTTTTGGCTCGTTAAATATGGTATTGATCTTGTTTAACGAGCAGCAATTGACTGGGCTGTTTATATGGGGAGCAGGAGCGCTTGATCAAAATGATTGGCAAGGCGTCCAATCATTATTTCCTCAATTATTATTAGCTTTTGCCTTATTAACGTTTATCCAAAGGCCACTTTCTATTTTACAGCTCGGAGAAGAAGTGGCCTCTTCCATCGGAGTAAAAGTTGGGATATTACGTATTGGCTCGTTGGTCGTGGCGGTATTTATTACATCGAGTATTGTCAGTGAAGTCGGGATTATTAGTTTTATTGGCTTAGTTGCTCCGTCTTTAGCGAAATTATTAGGTGCTCGTCGGTTAATGAGTCAACTCATCATCAGTACAGTACTCGGTGCGGTATTACTGCTTTTAACCGATCTAATAGTGATGTCCTTTTCGGGAATGGCTGGTGATTTACTGCCAACTGGTGCGGTCACCGCTTTAATTGGTGCGCCTTGTTTATTGTGGTTATTGAGCCAGAAATCATGGTCTTCTAGTCAACGGTTTGAAGTGTCTAATAACCCAAGCTTTGTCGATAAACCGTTTATGCCCGTTTTCTTGATAGCCAGTGGAGTGTTAATCGTATTGTTCTTTTGCTCTTTGTTTATAGGGCAAACCCCACTAGATTGGAATCTCTCTTGGCCAAGTGCGTTATTTGAGAACTCGGTGTTTGATCTGCGGATGCCGAGAATCGTAGTGGCTATTTTTGCGGGGTGCGCCTTGGCATTGGCAGGCTGCATTATTCAACGCATTACTGGTAATCCTATGTCTAGCCCAGAAGTGATGGGCATAAGCTCGGGAGCAGCATTTTTTCTGGTACTAGGAGTGCTCTTTTTTGGCTCAATTACCCGCAGTGAACAAATGTTACTGGGTGGGTTTGGTGCTTTTTTAGTGATGTTTCTCGTTTGGTGGTTAAGCCGAAAAAGTCAGCTTTCACCAGCCAGAATGCTACTTACCGGCGTGGCGTTAAGTGCGTTTCTCGACTCATTGATTCGGATCTCACTTGCCAGTGGTAATGAACAAGTGAAAGCCTTACTGGCTTGGTTATCGGGTTCGACCTATTTAGTTGCTTGGGCGGATGCGCAAGTATTGATTGCTGGTACGATTATTCTTGGTGGCTTGGTATTTGCTTGTCATCGTTGGCTTGATGTAATGGCGCTGGGAAACGTTACAGCCAGTGCATTAGGTATTAATACCTATCGAATACGCCAATTGCTTATGTTGCTTGCTTCGTTGTTAACCGCCGTCGCGGTGGTGGTGGTGGGGCCATTAAGCTTTGTCGGACTTCTCGCGCCCCACATGGCAAAGTCATTAGGACAGTATACGGCTCGCCACCAAATGTTATTAGCTTGTGTGATTGGTAGCAACATCATGTTATTGGCAGATTGGCTTGGGCGTAATATCTGGTTTCCTTGGCAAGTGCCTGCTGGATTATTGGCTTCTTTGATTGGCGGTGGGTATTTTATTTATTTACTTCGACGATCGTAATGTTTCCCGTGACATCAGGTAATTTAAATTTCGCTGATGTAGACAATCGATATCCACCATGCTTGAAGTTGTCGTTTCAAGTATGAAGGAAATAAAGGACCGATAGTTATCGCTGATAAGCGATCATTGAGTCCTAATAAATTCCCTATGAATCCATTTTTCAGATTCGATAAAGGGATGATTTTTACTTACACATAGTAATGCTTATCATTGGTATTACTATTCTTAAGTGTTGTAAGTAACTGTTGTGAAGTATAGAGATGAGTTTTTTAAAATTGCATACAATATAGAGAGAAATTTTCAAATGGAAATCAGTAGCTTAAAAGGATTGAAGTTAAAGCCACTTACGGTTGCCTTAACGTTATCAGGCATCACCAGTTTTTCTGTTAATGCCAATGCAGAAGAAAAACCATCTTCAATGGACACCGTAGTGGTTGTAGCCAGTACCGCCCCTAAAAGTATCAGCGATATTCCAGGAACGGTTTGGTATGTCGACTCTGAGCGTATTGAGCAAGAAGCACGCGCAGGAAAAAATTTAGGTGATATTCTAGCCGCAACGATTCCATCGCTAGATATTGGTAGCCAAGGCCGTACCAATAATGCCCAGAACTTACGTGGTCGTTCAGCTCTAATAATGATTGATGGTGTTTCTTTGAATTCATCACGTTCTATCAGCCGTCAATTTGACTCAATTGATCCGTTCAATATTGAGCGTATTGAAGTGCTTTCTGGTGCCACATCAGTCTATGGTGCAGGTGCCACTGGTGGCGTGATTAACATTGTGACGAAGAAAGCCAAATCTGGAGATGGTATTCAAGCTGAAACTTATCTTGGCGCAGGATCTGGTTTTAATAATAGTGATGATTATGATGGCAAGATCGCTCAGTCGATCAGTGGTGGTAATGATAAAGCTCGTGGACGAATTTCAGCGGTCTACCATGAAACGGGCGCAAAGTATGATGGGAATGGCGAACGTATTATTCATGACATCACTCAAGGCTCATTGCAGTATAATGAAGTCTTAGATCTAATGGCCTCGGGTGAAGTAAATTTAACGGATACCCAAACGATTTCTATTCTTGCTCAATACTATGATAGTCAACAAGATAGTCCATATGGTGTTGATTTTGGAAAGAATTTTGCGGGCCTAAGAGATCCTAGCCAAGTTGATCCCCGCGCGAAAGGTTACGAGTCTGACCAACAAGGTGGTACTGAGCGTTATATGCTCAACATGAACTACCTTAATACGGATTTCTTAAACCAACAGTTAATGATCCAAGCGTCGTACCGTAAAGAAAATATGTCTTTTATTCCCTTTATTTACGGTACCTACATGGCAGCTTCAGAACAAGATACAGAAGTAGTGAGTTTAAGAATGGCTTTATTGAAAGATTTCGGCCGTTTTAATTTAACTTATGGTATCGATGGGTATATTGACACTTTGGAAAGTAGCCAAACGATCTTTGATCCTGCGACGAGTTATGCAACAGGTGGCTTAGTCAACCGCTCTTATGCAACGATTGGTCGTTATCCGGGAACGGAAGTGGCTTCTATTGCTGGATTTGTTCAAGGTGAGTTCAACATTACCGATGATTGGACGGTTCAGGGCGGATACCGTTATCAATATATTAATAATACCGTTGATGACTATGTGGGATCCGATCAACAAGCACAAATAGCGTTAGGTCAATACCAATCGGCTGACAGCATTGATGGCGGTAGTACTGACTACAATGTAGGTTTGTTTAACTTAGGGACCTTGTATCGTATCAATAACACGAACCAAGTGTGGGCGAATTTCTCGCAAGGTTTTGATTTGGCTGATCCGGCTAAATATTATGGTTATGGTAATTATCAAGACAGCAATGCGGATGGCCACTTAGAATTAATAGACAGCATTAATGTTGCTGATTCTCAACTTGAAGGAATGAAAACGAACAGCTTTGAAGTTGGGATGCGTAACCAAATTGGTGAGTTAAGTATTCAAACGGCTGCGTATATTTCACTATCTGATAAGGTTATTTCTTATAATAAGAAGAACCTTTCAGTCACAGTAGCCGATTCTGACAAACGTGTGTACGGATTAGAAACCGAGTTAAATTATTGGTTTACCACTAACTTACAAGTGGGTGCTTCTGGGCATGTTGTTCGTACTGAAGAGAAAGACAGTAATGGTAATTGGGTAAAATCAGCCGTGACAACCGCGAGTGCATCTAAGGCAAGTACTTGGGTAGGTTGGTATGATGATCAATATGGATTGCGTTTACAAAGCAATACGATGTTTGATTTGAGTGATGACTTTAATAGCGAATTGAATGGCTATACCACCGTGGACTTTACCAGCTCTATTCAATTACCCGTGGGCAGTTTAGCGCTTGGCATTCAAAACTTATTGGATGAAGACTACACAACAGTTTGGGGTCAACGTGCTCAACTGTATTACGGTGGTTCTGCTCCAGCCGCGATCTTTGACTATAAAGGTCAAGGCCGAACGTATATGTTGAGCTATCAGGTTAAGTACTAATTAACATATTGTTTTAGTTAAACTTAAAGGTTTTATCTAAAACACATTCTAAATGGGCTGATATTCATAAGTGAATGTCAGCCCTTCTTATATCACTCTCCAGCTACCCACCTGTTTCATTGCGATATTGATATTTTAAGATCCATTATTTTTAGCATCATTAATGATTACATTTTTTGTAACCCAATTTTTGGGCAAAATTCAGAGCGTGAACCATACTGGCATTATGGATAAGTGTTTTCGCTAGAGTCGACAATCTCTAGCTTGGTGCGTTGGGAGATTGCCATGCAACGAGTCATATTTAAGTTTTCTCTCGAGGAATATCAGCAGCGTTTACTTAAAGTTCGTCAATCGATGGAAGTTCATGAGTTGGATTTATTGATCATTCACGACCCTGCTAATATGGCTTGGTTGACAGGGTATGATGGGTGGTCTTTTTATGTGCCCCAGTGTGTGATTATTTCAACCAGTGGTGATCCTATCTGGTTTGGGCGCTACTTAGATGCCAACGGTGCTTTGCGTACGGTTTATATGTCGGCAGAGCATGTGTATTGCTACCCAGATTATTATGTTATGAACCCTAAATGTCACCCAATGGAGCATCTGGTTAAAGCTGTCTTGGAGCCGAAGCTTTGGGACAGAGGCCGAATTGGTGTTGAAAAAGATAATTACTACTTCAGTGCTACGGCATTTGAATGGTTACATGACAGCTTGCCAAATGCTCAACTACTGGATGCAACAGGCTTGGTGAATTGGTGCCGAGCGATTAAGTCCGAGCAAGAATTGATCTATATGTACCATGCTGCCCGTATTGTCGAAAATATGCACCGTGTTGCGTTTGAAATGATAGAGCCGGGTTTACCTAAGCATCACTTAGTGGCTGAAATTAATCGCCAAGCGGTTCTGGGTTACGAGGGGCATTATGGTGATTATGCTTCTATTGTGCCGATGCTGCCTTCTGGCGCGGATGCTTCAGCACCTCATTTAACATGGGATGATCAACCTTTTCTTCGAGGAGAAGGGACATTTATTGAGATGGCGGGGGTACATCGCCGTTATCATTGCCCATTATCACGCACCATTTTCCTTGGGGAACCTGGAGATGAATTTAAGCGAGCCGATGAAGCGATGACCTTAGCGATAAGCGCTGCGATGGATGTTGCACGGCCTGGTAATACATGCGCAGATGTTGCTCATGCTTTGCAAGCAGTATTAGATAAAGCTGGGTTGAGCCGAGCAGGGGCGCGCTGTGGATACCCTATTGGTTTAAGTTATCCACCCGATTGGGGAGAGCGAACTATGAGTTTACGAGAGGGCGATCAAACCTTATTACAAGAAGGGATGACCTTTCATTTAATGCCTGGCTTATGGTTTGAAAGTTGGGGATTAGAGACAACAGAAAGCATTGTGATCACCAATTTCGGCGCTCAAGCATTGTGTAACTATCCTCGCCATTTATTTGTAAAACATTGATGAAATGTTTAATCAATAAATGATGAATAAATACTAGTGCGGAGGCTGTATGCAATTGGATCGCTACGATGTGAAAATTTTGAACATTCTTCAAAAAAATGGTCGGATTACTAAGTCTAACTTGGCGGATGAAATTAACTTATCGGTTAGTCCTTGTTGGGAAAGAGTGAAGAAATTAGAACAGGCCGGCATTATTGAAGGCTATGGTGCCAAAGTGAACATTAATAAATTGTTCAACCAGACATCACTCATGGTAGAAGTGTCGTTAAAGCAGCATCATGCAAACGCTTTCAAGCAGTTTGAGAAATTGATGAGTGAAACCTCAGAAGTGACAGATTGCTACGCGACGGGCGGAGGGGTGGACTATATCCTTAAAATACAAACGCAAGACATTGATCAATATCAGCGTTTAATCGACCGGTGGTTGGAATCAGATCTTGGCATTGAGCGTTATTATACTTATATCGTCACCAAAACGATTAAGCAAAATGCTTCCCTAGTTGAATACCCCAATTGACGGTTTGCCTTAATATTCATTTTAGAGAGTGATGATTTATAGACGACTCTTAACTTTAGTGGCGGCCAACTTTAGTGGTGACCAATCTAACTCATCTATTTATCTTTAGTTTCTATTGTTCTTCTCTGAAAATATTGCGCTTCTCAGAAAAAAACGAATACATTATCAGCTTAAACAGAAAAAACATCATTAAATTCCTTTCTTATCAAAATTATTTACGCTTCTTTTTGCTTATCTTTTAGTTATGACAATCAAGAGATAAACGTGGAGGCAATAATGGATGCAGCAATTCAACATACTCACTCTTTTGGTTATAAACCCTCACATGACATGATGACCTGTTTATCTGATGTGCGTTTGGTGCGAAATCATGCCTACATGAATGGCAAGTGGGTGGATGGTTCGGACTTTCATCCAGTGGAAAACCCAGCCACTAATCAACCCATTGGGTATATCACCAAACTCAGTGCAGAGCAGATAGATCAAGCCATTGAAGCCGCGGATCGGGCGTTTCAGCCTTGGCGGCAGTTTAGTGCAGAGCAACGAGCTGATTATCTTATGCGTTGGTATCAATCAATTTTGGATGCTAAAAACGATTTAGCGCATCTGATGGTGATGGAACAAGGGAAGACTTTAGCCGAAGCCTTAGGCGAAGTGGAATATGGGGCTTCCTTTGTACGTTGGTTTGCAGAAGAAGCACGTCGAAGTTACGGAAAAACTATTCCAAGCCACATTCCTGATGCCCAGCTTTCAACGATACGTGAACCTATTGGTGTAGTGGGCTTGATTACCCCTTGGAATTTTCCTAATGCCATGATCACCCGTAAAGCGGCGGCGGCATTAGCCATTGGCTGTACTGTTGTGATTAAACCCGCAAGCGATACTCCTTTTTCGGCATTAGCGTTGGTGGAATTAGCGGATCGTTGTGGGTTTCCCGCGGGAGTATTCAATATCGTCACTGGTGACGCTGCGATGATTTCTAAACAGTTATGCAGCTCACCTAAAGTGAAAGCTTTGTCTTTTACTGGTTCGACAAAAGTCGGGAAATTATTGTTAAAGCAAGCGGCTGATACGGTTAAGAAATGCAGTATGGAGCTAGGGGGTAATGCCCCATTTATTGTGCTTGATGACATGAATGTCGATCAAGCGGCAAAAGCGGCGGTTGATGCAAAATTTCAGACCTCTGGGCAAGACTGTTTAGCGGCGAATCGAATTTTTGTACCTCGGCGTCATTATGGTGAATTCTTAGCCTCATTTACCCAACATATGAGTCGCATTGTGGTGGGAAATGGCCTTGATCCTAATGTAACTCTTGGGCCACTTATTTCACTACAGGCTGCGCAACATGCCGAGGATTTGGTTCAAGATGCACTCGATAAAGGCGCTCGATTAATTTCTCGTTATCAAGGTCATTTACCCGGGCCTAATTACTATCCGCCCACATTATTGGCCGATGTCACATCTAAAATGAAGGTGTACCTCGAAGAAAACTTTTGTCCGGTTGCTGGGGTGTTGGCTTACGATGATTTAGATGAAGCCATCAAGATGGGTAACGAGACGGAATATGGTTTGGCGGCTTATGTGTACGGACACAATATTCACGATATTTACCGCTGCATGCGAGGGCTAGAGTTTGGCATGGTGAGTGTTAATTCAGTCAAAATGACCGGACATTCTATTCCTTTTGGAGGGGTAAAACAATCAGGGCTAGGGCGAGAAGGCAGCTGTTATGGTTTTGATGAATTTAGTGAAATCAAGTATTGCTGTTTAGGTGAATTACCCACCGTGAGTGGTTGCTAGGAGTGATTAGCTGCTAAGCATTTCATATTAACGACATGAAATAACGAAAATTTAAGTGATAAAAGCAAGGAGTATGATAATGACTAAATCAACCGAACAGTTACTGAATATTGACCGTAATAGCGTTTTTCATTCTTCAACCCATCTTAAGCAATATGCGGCAGGTGAGTTACCAGGGCGCATTATTACCGGAGGCAAAGGTATTCGCATTACCGATTCCGAAGGGATTGAGTTAATTGACGGCTTTGCCGGCCTCTATTGTGTCAATATTGGTTATGGTCGAGAAGAAATGGCAGAGGCGATTTATGAACAGGCCAAAAAACTGGCGTATTATCATACTTATGTTGGCCATACTAACGAGGCATTAATCGAACTTTCTGATCGTATTTTGAAAATGGCACCGGAAGGAATGAGTAAAGTGTATTACGGCTTATCGGGCAGTGATGCGAACGAAACTCAACTCAAATTAGTGTGGTACTACAACAATGCCAGAGGGTTACCCCGTAAGAAAAAAATCATTTCTCGTGATCGTGGGTACCATGGGTCGAGTATTGCTTCTGGTTCGATGACAGGCCTGCCAATTTTCCATGCGCACTTTGACTTACCTTTAGAGCGTATTAAACACACCATTGCTCCATGTTATTACCGACGAGAAGTTGAAAATATGAGTGAAATTGAGTTTTCTCAGTTTTGCGCCGATCAACTTGAAGCGCTAATTTTACGTGAAGATCCCGATACTGTAGCGGCCATGATTGCTGAACCAGTATTAGGCACCGGAGGCATTGTTCCGCCACCAAAAGGTTACTGGCAAGCCATTCGCAAAGTATTAGACAAATATGACATTTTATTAATTGCGGATGAAGTCGTGTGTGGGTTTGGTCGGTTAGGATCGAGTTTTGGTTCCACGCATTATGATATGAAGCCAGATCTTATGACGGTTGCCAAAGGGTTAACATCAGCCTATTTGCCTTTGTCTGGCGTTATTATTGGTAAGAAAGTATGGGAAGTATTAGAAGATGGTACCGATCAGTGGGGGGCAATTGGACATGGTTACACTTATTCCGGACACCCAATGGGAGCGGCAGCCGCGTTATGTAATTTAGATATTATTGAACGTGAACATCTTGTCGAGAATAGCCATGATGTCGGGCAATATTTACAGCAGCGTATGAATGCGACTTTTGCTGATCATCCATTAGTGGGTGAATCGCGAGGGGTTGGTTTATTGCATGGACTTGAGTTTTCATCGGATAAATCCCATCGGGCGCATTTTGATCCAAGCTTAAAGGTGGGGCCACAAATTGCCGCGGCATGTTTAGAGCGTGGGCTCATCGCTCGGGCAATGCCTCACGGCGATATCTTGGGTTTTGCACCACCGCTTATTGCGACTAAAAGTGATATTGATCAAATGGTCGACATTACGGAACAAGCGATCAACCAAGTGATGGATAAATTGGTCACATCAAACGGTTTCGTTGGTAGATAAAAATAAAGCTTTGTGTCGCAGCAGGATAGTGAACGTTTAGGTGGGAGAAGAGTTGTTACCCGAGTATATTTTCCTTCTCCCTTTTAAACTTTATCGTTAATGTGGTGATGCATTGCTCTCTTTGGTTATATAATGTGCACTTGAACTGAAAATGTCATAAAAGGGCTTTTTTTTTCGATAAGTTATGGCATAGTAACTCCCGTCTTCAACAGACAGCTTACCAGTTAAGCGTGCGTCGTATAATGGCTATTACCTCAGCCTTCCAAGCTGATGATGCGGGTTCGATTCCCGCCGCACGCTCCAAATCTTTTTGAAAAAATCCCAACATAAGTCATTGAAAAAAGAACACTCTTCATTGAGTGATTTTGCGTTTTTATGTCATTATTTATTCCTAATAATGACATAAAATTTAAGCCTACTGATGTGATTACTTTGTTAGCTCTGTTTAATATCAAAAGGATAATAAACCAGTTCTGTATTTATAATTTCAAATAAGTCATCTACCTCACACTCTAAAAACCCACATAATTTTTAGAGTGTCAAATCAAGTCTATTAATTGTTTCGTTCTAGAAACGATTTATAGTACGCCTATTGATCACTGTTTCATTAATCAAAATATAATTTTTCATACCGGACAAATACAAATAATAACATAAATAATAATTGATCTCATTATCATTTGGGATTATTATGTACCAACTTTATGTTCACCTCTTGGTAATTTCTCGGATGAAGTTTTTTTTAGCTGTTACAACTCTGCTTTTCTTAATTTGTAAAAGTGGTCATACAAAAGATGATTTTTCTTGGTTGAAAGAAAGTAAGAAAGAAACTGAATCAATAGCTATTTATCTAAAAAATAAGAATGAATTATCTTCGCGATTTTTATTTAATTTAAAGCCTTTACAAGAAACCTTGATTAAAGAGTGGGAAGAATCTGCTCCTAATAAACCAGAAAAACCTTGGTTGATAAGAGGGAAGTTTGAGCTTAGCCTTATTAGATTAAATAATGAACGTGTTATAGCTATCCGCGATCGTAAAACCAAAGCTCAGAAAGTTTTATTTAATATTGAATATCGTTCATCTCAGCATGATTACTATCAACTTGGTGGTTGGTCTTTAAGCCCTAATGGTAAGCTGATTGCTCTGGCTGAAGATATTTTAGGAACCGAAGAGTATCGTATTGTTGTTATTAATTTGGAAAATCATAAAGAAAACGTTATTTCAGATAGAAGTGAACCAACATTAATTTGGACAAAAAACAATCAAAGCTTATATACAATCAAAAAAACAGAGTCTGATTTTAGACCATTTGCTCTTTATTTAACCAATGTAGATACGGGAGTATCGAAGAAAAAAATAGAAGAAGAAAAAGTTGAATTTCTATTATCAGTTTATTCTGCAAGTGATGACCGATATGCGATCGTCCAATCAAATAATGAAACAATGACAGAGCAAAGAATACTCAACTTAGAGTCTGGTAGTATTTCTGAGCCCATTAGACAAAGAAAGTCAGGTATTGAATATACGACAGATATCGCCAATGAATTATTGTATATACAAAGTAATATATCAGGAAAGTCGGCTTTATATTATCAAGAGTTATTAAAATCTGATAAATGGCAAGAACTATACTCTCCTGAAGAAGGAACAACATTACAGAGCTTTCATTTATTTTCTGCTGGAATATTGATACGAGAAAAAAATAGCCAACAAGAGTCTATTGTTATCCTTCCTTATAAAGAAGGGAAATTCATTCGATTTCCTTTAGCTCCTAAAGGTTCTGTAGGTTGGTTAAGCCATGTGGGTGATTTCAATAGTAATATTGCCTATATTCGCAGCATGTCTTTAGTTCAACCAGCCAAATGGGAAATGCTCGATATTGCTCATGCTCGGCGCAGCGTTATTAGTGAAGATACTTATCCTAACTATCATGTTTCCGATTATCAAACTGAGACGATTTTTGTTCCATCTGGTGACGTTAAGATTCCGGTTACATTAGCCTACAAAAAATCAATGTTTGATAAAAATTCTCCCGTTGTTTTATACGTCTATGGTGCTTATGGCTTCAAGATGAAGCCCTACTTCATGCCTCAAATTACTTCAATGCTTGATCAGGGGATCGTTTATGCGATCGCACATGTTCGAGGAGGAGGGTATTACGGAGAGAAGTGGCATCAGGCAGGAAAAGGGGTAAATAAGCCTAAAGGTATTAGCGATTTTCTTTCAGTCGTTAAGGCCATGAAAAACTTTAATGAAGGGAACCGTAAAATAGCAGCAATGAGCTCTAGTGCTGGAGCCGTATTGATAGCCGCTGCAGTTAACCGACATCCCGAATATTTTTCGGCCATTAATTTAAATGTTCCTTTTGTAGATGTGGTCAGTAGCATGGCTAACTCTAAGTTACCACTGACAGCTCAACAATATTATGAATGGGGAAATCCTCATGTTCAGGAAGAACTTTCTATTATGTCTTCTTTTGACCCCATGAGGAATATTCATTCGGCGAATTATCCACCCACCTTGGTGCGTATAGGTTGGCATGATAGTCGAGTCCCATACTGGGAGGGGGCTCAATATTTATCCTTAATATCTCAAAAAAGTAAGGGGCGAGGACCGTACTTATTACTGACTGATTTCGAAAGTGGCCATTCAGTTGACCAACGCAAGGCTTTAACCCAACAAGCGATGGACTATGCCTTTTTAATCCACTTTTTATCATTACCTGAAATAACGGAGCTGTAAATGAAACCGCATCAATGGAGTGCTGCCACATTGAGTCTACTTGCATCAAATTTTGTGTACGCAGAGGCTGACATATTTAATGAGGTTGTAGTGACGGCTAATAAATATGAAGAAAACTTGTCTCAAACTGCTGGCTCTGTCGCTGTCATTAATACTGATGATGTTCGAGAAGAAGGCGCTACTGAATTGTATGACGTATTAACGCATGAACCTGGAGTGAATGTAACAGGAGGTGCTGGACGCCCACAGAATATTACGATTCGAGGCATGAGTGGGAATAGAGTCGAGATAATTAAAGATGGTATATCAACGTCAGATGGCTTTGGTGCTGATGATCTAAATGATAGCGCTGGTCGTAATTCTTTTGATATTTCGACATTAAAGAAAATACAAGTTGTAAAAGGAGCGAGCTCAACAAGTTATGGGTCTGGTGCTATAGGCGGTGTTGTTATTCTCAGTTCATACACACCTGAAGATCTTTTAGGAAGTAAAGATTTTTACTCTGATATTTCTACTACCTATACAGGAATTAGTAATAAATACCGAATATCTTCCAATGTGGCTTTTCGTACGGAGAGCACCAGTAGTTTATTTAGTGTTGGATATTGGTCAGGAAATGAAAGTCGTAATTATCAAAGTGATCTTTACAATCGAGATGTTGAAGGGACAAGTTTTGAATATACCCTACATCATTATTTAAGTGATCAATGGTTGTTAAAAGCAAAAGCTGAGATATACAACGAAAAAATGAATACGCTTGAAGGTTCATCATCTCTTCAACCTGATGGTATTTGGAGTATTGGTGACTATAACGAAGAAACTTCAACGACAACTTATCTAGCATGGATTGGAGCTGAATATGATGCTGATCATATTTGGATGGATAGTTTAGATACAAAGGTTTATTACCGGTTTAGTGAATATAAGGAAGGTACTAATCGTTTAATGAATCGTGAAAATAATGGAGTAACCGAACTTCGCCGAGAAATTGATAATCGTGAATTTAATGACCAATTGTTGGGTTTTTCCATGGATTTTGATAAAGAGATATATAGTAAGGGGCTTACTCATACTATTGTTTATGGAGGGGTAGCTGAGACCTCATATCACGATCGTCCAGTTCATGATACCACTTCGGATTGGAATGGAACCACTTCTAGTAACTCAGCTCCTTTTGCGCCTGCCCGAAGTTATTCTTTAGGAGTCTTCTTACAAGATTCTATTTCAATGGGAGCATGGACTACTATGCTTGGCTTGAGATTTGATGCTCATAAATTAATGGCAGAAAAAAATACTTCAGCCGAGTTTTATGATTTGAAAGATAACTCTAGCCATGAATTATCACCTAGTGCTTCACTTACATATCAATTCACGAACGAGCTTAATGCTTATGTCAGTTATAAGCATGGATATCGAGCCCCTGAATACGATAAAACATATGGTTATGTGAGTCATGAGTTTGTTCCAATTACACCTTTCGTTATTTTACCAAACTTCAATTTAGAAGCCGAAACCAGTGATAGCTTTGAACTAGGTTCCAAATATGACAGTGGCTCTTTACGGATATATACCGCTATTTTTTACAACAAATTTGAAAACTTTATTAGTGTTGTTGATCAAGGGTTTAATAGTTCAACGGGATTATTTGAAAAGAAATTCGACAATTTTAATGGGGTTGAAACTTATGGCGCTGAACTATCAATTGAATATGCATTTAATAGTTCATGGAGTGCGCTAGGAAAAGCAGGTTGGGTTGATGGAGAAGATGGTAATGGTGAATACGTTCGTACAATTACACCATTAGAAGGTAATTTCACTCTAAATTATACGAAAGATATTTTTAATAGCTATGCACGTGTTAATTGGGCTGGATCAATGGATCGAACACCAAGCTGTGCAACGGAGCTTGGTTTACAAACGACCTGCGCAACCACCTCGGGATGGGCAACTTTCGACATGGGGGTTGGTGTTGAAATGGTAAAAGACCTTTCTATTAATTTGAATATTCTTAATTTATTCGACCGTGAATATACTCGGTATCAAGATGTTGCTGGTGTTTCTAGTTCACAAACTCATTTTTCAACTCAGCCTGGTCGATATTTCACTGTTAATGCACGTTATGCATTTTAAGGATATTTAATGAAATATTATTACTTAATTATTTTTTATTCGCTTTCTTTTGGCATTTTTGCGGGGGAATGGGATTACCCAGCTGGTAACGAAGTTGTAACTAATAAAATAGAAGCTCAGCGTTATTTAGAAACGCATTATCCTAATATCGGTGAATTATCCTTTCGTTATGAAAGCCAAAGTATTTTAGGTCATCAATATAATTTTAATCTTAGCCAAGAAGGAGAATATAAAGCGCAACGAGTTATTGTTTTACATTCAAATAAGAATGATATTGTTGAGCGAATATTTAAAAGCCTTGAAGATACTATTTTAAGAAATGGTGAAGCGACAATAGCCGCTGAGATTGAAAAACCTCGTCGATTAAAGGCCGATTTACCCCCCTCAATTGGTAGTGGAATATTAGTACCTCAAACGATTAATATTGTTGATCCCGATTTAAGAACAATGGATAGATTGACGGCTCCAAAATACGCCTGGACCGATATATCTCAATACCCGATTGCTCCTCACTTTGTTTTAAAGCAAGTTGAAATGCTGGAAGTCGGAAACCGTATCTATTTATCCAATAATAGAGTGACTCAAGTTGATGCTGATTATTTGGAAGAACAAGATCGCAATACCGATGTTTGGTCTAAAAGTTCTAATATATCGTTTATGCCTAAAGATGGCATTACATTTTTTGATAGTAAATCGGACTTACAAAACTTAATATTTGCAAGCCCCGATTTCACCCAAGTTATGGCTTTTTATCAAATAGATCAATCTTTACAGTATTTAGAATCATTAGGTTATCAATTGTTTTTGGAACCCGTTAAATTTGATGCGCAGGGTTTAGCAAATAATAATTCCAGTTATTACTTTGGCCCCAAGGCGTTGATGTTTGGTGTTGGGAGTGGTTCTGCAGATGCTTTAGATGCTGATGTTATTACTCATGAATTAGCGCATGGCATCCATTATCATATATTACCTGATTGGGCATATGGGCACACAGGAGCAATCGCAGAAGGATTCGCTGACTATTGGGCGGGTTCCAATAGCTATCGCCAGCAATTTGAGTTAGGTGATACCTTTGAAATTGATACGGTTTTCAATTGGGATGGGTATTTTGGTAGTAAAATTTCAACTCGTAGCCTTTGGAATCAACGTGCACAATATTTTGAGCAAAATGAGTATAGAGCGCATGAAAGTGTTGGTGGTGAACTGGGTGATGAGCTGTGGTCGACACCGCTATTCCAGACTTTAAAACAAAGCGTCGAACTTTACGGAGGAATCGCTTTTAAAGAAGTTGATACTTTAGTATTGGAGTCAATGTTTGGTATGGGGCGCGGTATGAAAATGCATGATCTTGCTGAAAGCATGCTTTATGTCGCACAGGCACTTTACCCATCAAGAGATTATTATATTCTTTTAAAACAGAATCTAAACAAGCACGGATTATTGAAACAACCATTCCTCCTTGAAATGAATAACCGCTATGTAGATCCATTGAAACCAATCGAGATAAGAATTGTGAGTAATGGAAGATCAGCAAAGATAGAAGGAAAAATAGAAGCTTCGATTGGCGGTTATAAAAGTATTAAAGCTGAAAAAGTTGATACTATTGTTACTCAAATTGAGTTACCAACCACGTCTACCTGTGGGGAAGCGTTTGATATAACAGCTAATATCAACTATCAATTTTCACCTAACTTAATAGCGTCGGACTGGTTATCCACTTCTTCATTGGTACTTGGTATTCCGGTTTTTAACCAAGAGATTAAAGTCCAGAATTCAATCATTCCTGATGCATATCTATCAAACTCTGGAACGATTAATTACGGCTTTAAAACCTTTAATTTCATCATTAAAAATGATTTAGGTATTGTCTCGGATGACTTCGTAGTATATCTAAACTTCAACCACTCTGATTTTTCTGATCTACAAGTAACACTTGTATCACCGTCCGGTAAACGACAAATATTACTTCAGAATCAACACTACTCACTCTCTCACCGTACATTTTATTGGGTGGCCAAATATGATGAAAAGCTTCAAATATTCTTAGGGGATCCAATTAGAGGCTCGTGGCGTTTAGAAGTTACAGATTTAACCCCAGAAGATAAGGGTAAACTTATTGAATGGGGAGTGGGTAGAGTCACTCACTACGACTGTGAAAATGAGCCTACTATCGAAACACCTAACGACAATAATGATGAAGATAAAATACAACAATCCTCCTCTGGAGGTTCAGTTTCACTGGGAACCTTATTGGTATTTGTATTGTTATTTTATCGTCGATGCTTTTTTATTAAAAATAAGGACAGAGTTATATGACATTAAAATTATCCATACTTTCTGCTGCTATTTTACTCGCGGGATGCGGTGGTGGTTCAGATGGAAGCTCGGATGTAAGTGAGCCGACTTATCAAGTATCAGGACAGATCACTGCACTAGCAAGCCAAGGCGATGAAAAAGTTTGTGCGGATCTTAATGGTGATTTCATCTGTGGCTCCAATGAGCCATCTACAACGGCAAGAGATGGTTCATTTTCGATTACAAGCCATCAAAAATCTATTCTAGAATCACCTCTTGTTGTCGAATTAGATATTGGTACTTCTTCATTGCCCTCTCTGTCAGACTAGTTGTCGCGCTTAATATTCAACCATTAAACAGAGGGCGTGGAGTAACAATGAAACATTATTCAGCGCAAAGCAAAGAGTCGGCTCTTCAGAAGATGATGCCTCCAAATAATATAGCAATAGCCCAATTATCAATCGAGATGGGGATTGGTGAATCAACCTTGTATAATTGGCGAAAACAAGCAATTGATAAGGGGCATTTAGTGCCAGGTGATGGAAAGAATGCTGAGCAGTGGTCATCAGCAAATAAATTCTCAGTCGTGTTGGAAACAGCCTCTTTAAATCAAGCTGAGTTAGCGGAATATTGCCGAGGCAAAGGTCTTTATGTGGAACAAGTATCGGCTTGGCGAAATGCGTGTATAGATGCAAACGCTAACGTTAAAGAGCAAGAAAAAGCCTTCTCCACCGAAACAAAGAAAGATAAAAAACAGATCAATCAATTAGAAAAGGAGCTACGTCGAAAAGATAAGGCACTCGCTGAAACCGCAGCACTATTGGTGTTAAGAAAAAAAGCAAATGCGATCTGGGGGGAAGCCGAGGACGAATGATCCTCGACTCAGCTCGCATTCAAGCAGTTAAACTAGTTAATGAAGCTGTGAGTTCTGGTGCGCCAAAGTTTAAAGCTTGCCGTGAACTTGGGATCAGTGTCCGGACGTATCAACGTTGGACTGTTGACGGGAACATAAAAACAGATGGTAGACCAATATCTCAGCGCCCTGAGCCAAAAAATAAGCTATCAAAAGCAGAGAGAGATAACATATTAGCCATCGTTAATAGCGATGATTTTAAGAGCTTACCACCAAGCCAAATCGTCCCTACATTAGCAGATGAGGGTATTTATCTTGCTTCTGAATCAACATATTATCGTGTTCTTCATGAAGAAAAACAGCAAAACGCTCGCGGACGTAGTCAGATAAAAGAGAGAAAAGTACCGACGACACACTGTGCTACAGGGCCAAACCAAGTGTGGTGTTGGGATATTACTTGGTTACCAGGCCCCGCTAAAGGGCTGCATTTTTATTTATATTTGATACTCGATATATTTAGTCGAAAGATTGTTGGATGGGAAATTCATGATGACGAATCAGCAGAAAATGCATCAATATTAATTAAGAAAGCTCATTTAAAAGAAGGAGTTAAAGATAATCCTCTGGTACTGCATTCGGATAATGGAAGCCCAATGAAAGGCTCATCAATGCTTGAAACACTTTATAGTTTAGGTGTCGTGTCGTCTTTTAATCGTCCTAGGGTGAGCAATGATAATGCTTATGCTGAGTCGATATTTAAAACGTGTAAATATCGCCCTGACTATCCGTATAAAGGGTTTTCAACAATTGATGAGGCGCGTAGTTGGGTGTTGAAATTTAGCCACTGGTATAATTTTAACCACAAACATAGTGGCATCAAATACGTCAGCCCACATCAAAGGCATTCAGGATTAGCGGGTGACATATTGGCTAATAGAAAAGAAGTTTATCAAGGTGCTAAAGATGCTCACCCTGAGCGCTGGAGCGGTAATATCCGTAATTGGGATTTACCAAAAGAAGTGTACTTAAACCCTGAACAAAATAGTGTCAAGGCTGAGAGTGCATAACGTAGTGATCGCGACAACTAGTTTGACAAACACCGATTGTCGAGTTACGTGGGAAATAAAACTAATGCTTTTTTGGTTGCTCCTAGTCAAAGAAAAACAACCGGCAATGAAATTAATGTGATTACGACTCTGGTTGCAAGCCAAATGTCTAACGGTCTGACGCTTAACGATGCCATTAACTCAATTAAGATACAGTTAAATAGCATCGGATTGACCGCGACAAATAATCTTCTTAATGAAGGTAATAGTAATCAATACCAAATTTTAGAGCAAAATATTCTAACTTTGATTGCTTCAATTGATAAATCTAATGCTAATTTTTTGCTTTCTATTCTGAGTAGTAATTTATCGGATTATCAGTCCTTTATTTTGGCACCAGCACCAACTGAGAGTGCTATACAAGCCTTAATTATTGCTCTAAATAAAGCAACGGAAGGAAAAGACTTTAATGATACAGGGTTGGTGGAATATTACAGCGATAATGGTAGTAGTTTCAACGCCCCTAGTGATTACTTGGGACAAGATGCGGATTATGGTCATGATAAAAATAGTGGTGGTTTCTTATTTACAAAATTAGACTTTAATGGGCGCCCTTTAAAGGATGAAGCTGAACAATGGTCATGCGTTAAAGACCAACGAACAGGATTAGTTTGGGAAACAAAAAGTGATGATTTAGCATCTCCTCAATTTAAAGATAAGTTATTCGCTTATCAAGTGAGTGGAAAATTTGAACCTTACCAAGAAGATATTGATATGCTCAGTTGTTCGGATGAAATCTGCACAACTGAAGACTATGTGAATTATTTAAATAAAAATACTGTCTGTGGGATTAATAATTGGCGATTACCTACCTTTGGTGAATTCTATGACATTATTGATTTTGGTATTAAAGAAAAAGATTTCAATGGTGATGTCTATGGTTTAAGCCCTGATTATTTCCCAAGACAGAGCATTATAAGTGACCTTGCATCCGGAGAAGTATGGACCTCAACTGAGTTCTTTACGGAATACGAGGCGACTAAAATTCCTCATAGTCGAGTAATACTTGCTGCGTTGACTCGTGGGATATATAGAGGAACAACATACCCGGTTAATATTTATAGTGATAAAGTCGAAGTTGATATGGGAGCATCATACCAGCTTCCAATTCGTTTAGTATCAGAAATGGAGTCTGTTAAATGAAATCATTAAAATTGTGTACACTTTTATATCTTATTCCCATGAGCGCCATGGCTGCACAAGAGTGTTCTCAGAATATGACCAAATCGGCTCCGAATGCTCGATATGAATTTAATAACAACGGCACAATAAAAGATCGCATCACTGGCTTGACTTGGATGCGATGTCCATTAGGTAAAACTTGGGATAGTACCGAGGATACATGCTTAGGTGATGGACAGGATATGTTTTGGCAGGCTGCTTTATACGATGTTCAATCAATAAATCAAAATCCAAGCCACGCTCTTCATAATTTTGCAGGAATAAAAAACTGGCGGATGCCAAATATTAAAGAGTTAGTGACATTGTCTGAGCATTCTTGCTTTGCTCCTGCTCTGAATAAAAAAGCCTTCTCCAATGCTTTTCCGTATTCCACTAATCAAGAAAATTATGGAGCCGGAGATATTCGTTCTCGGTGTTTGTCAAACTAGTTGTCGCGATCACTACGTTATGCACTCTCAGCCTTGACACTATTTTGTTCAGGGTTTAAGTACACTTCTTTTGGTAAATCCCAATTACGGATATTACCGCTCCAGCGCTCAGGGTGAGCATCTTTAGCACCTTGATAAACTTCTTTTCTATTAGCCAATATGTCACCCGCTAATCCTGAATGCCTTTGATGTGGGCTGACGTATTTGATGCCACTATGTTTGTGGTTAAAATTATACCAGTGGCTAAATTTCAACACCCAACTACGCGCCTCATCAATTGTTGAAAACCCTTTATACGGATAGTCAGGGCGATATTTACACGTTTTAAATATCGACTCAGCATAAGCATTATCATTGCTCACCCTAGGACGATTAAAAGACGACACGACACCTAAACTATAAAGTGTTTCAAGCATTGATGAGCCTTTCATTGGGCTTCCATTATCCGAATGCAGTACCAGAGGATTATCTTTAACTCCTTCTTTTAAATGAGCTTTCTTAATTAATATTGATGCATTTTCTGCTGATTCGTCATCATGAATTTCCCATCCAACAATCTTTCGACTAAATATATCGAGTATCAAATATAAATAAAAATGCAGCCCTTTAGCGGGGCCTGGTAACCAAGTAATATCCCAACACCACACTTGGTTTGGCCCTGTAGCACAGTGTGTCGTCGGTACTTTTCTCTCTTTTATCTGACTACGTCCGCGAGCGTTTTGCTGTTTTTCTTCATGAAGAACACGATAATATGTTGATTCAGAAGCAAGATAAATACCCTCATCTGCTAATGTAGGGACGATTTGGCTTGGTGGTAAGCTCTTAAAATCATCGCTATTAACGATGGCTAATATGTTATCTCTCTCTGCTTTTGATAGCTTATTTTTTGGCTCAGGGCGCTGAGATATTGGTCTACCATCTGTTTTTATGTTCCCGTCAACAGTCCAACGTTGATACGTCCGGACACTGATCCCAAGTTCACGGCAAGCTTTAAACTTTGGCGCACCAGAACTCACAGCTTCATTAACTAGTTTAACTGCTTGAATGCGAGCTGAGTCGAGGATCATTCGTCCTCGGCTTCCCCCCAGATCGCATTTGCTTTTTTTCTTAACACCAATAGTGCTGCGGTTTCAGCGAGTGCCTTATCTTTTCGACGTAGCTCCTTTTCTAATTGATTGATCTGTTTTTTATCTTTCTTTGTTTCGGTGGAGAAGGCTTTTTCTTGCTCTTTAACGTTAGCGTTTGCATCTATACACGCATTTCGCCAAGCCGATACTTGTTCCACATAAAGACCTTTGCCTCGGCAATATTCCGCTAACTCAGCTTGATTTAAAGAGGCTGTTTCCAACACGACTGAGAATTTATTTGCTGATGACCACTGCTCAGCATTCTTTCCATCACCTGGCACTAAATGCCCCTTATCAATTGCTTGTTTTCGCCAATTATACAAGGTTGATTCACCAATCCCCATCTCGATTGATAATTGGGCTATTGCTATATTATTTGGAGGCATCATCTTCTGAAGAGCCGACTCTTTGCTTTGCGCTGAATAATGTTTCATTGTTACTCCACGCCCTCTGTTTAATGGTTGAATATTAAGCGCGACAACTAGTCTGACAGAGAGGGTTCTTACGTATGGAGTAATACTTCATTATTAGAAACACAAGAAGTTTTTACTTTTGATGTTCGAAATGCCGAAATAATAGCTTATGCACCTACGGCTATAGCAGGAAGTGTGCTACTCGTTGCTGAGGATTAGTTAGAAGCTAAATAATCTATTCAAAAAATATTTAGTGGCTAAATATTAATACTTGGTGCTACTCGTTATAACTTTCTTAAGTAAAATGGAGGAGTTGTATATTTATATGAATGCAAATGATAATAACAATCATTTGCATTTTTTATTGAAAAGGTGGAAGATAGGGCTAGTGGTGGATTGCTGAACATGTGTGAATAATTGCCCATTAAAAGGATAATTAAGGAGAAATCTATGAGTCATGAATTCCCAGCTTTACCTTATGCGTATGATGCACTAGAACCCTATATTGATGCTCAGACAATGGAAATCCATTACAGTCGTCATCATAAGACTTATTTCGATAAATTTATGGCGTCTATTTCAGGTACGGAGCTTGAGCAGACATCATTGGATGATATTTTTGCTACTATCTCTCAGCATCCTCCAGCAGTTCGTAATAATGGAGGAGGGTACTATAACCATATCGTGTATTGGCAATGCATGTCGTCGTCACCTCAATCGAAACCGACTGGCGATTTAGCAGCAAAAATTGATGAAACATTTGGGGATTTAGAAGAATTTAAGCAGCAATTTAGTGATGCTGCGGTGAATACTTTTGGTTCCGGCTTTGTTTGGTTAATTATTAAAGATGGCAATCTCGAAATCACCTCTACGCCAAATCAAGATAATCCTTTAATGGAAACATCATCTCGTCAAGGGCTACCTATTTTAGCGCTAGATGTATGGGAACATGCTTACTACATTAGCTACCGAAACCGCCGACCCGATTATATTAATGCGTGGTGGAATGTGGTTGATTGGAAAGTGATTGAAGAAAATTATTTATCAGTTGTTGCTTAACTCAATAATGAGAAACTGTTGGTCATGATGGCTAACGGTTTCTAAGCGGTGATGGTATAAACAAAAAATGATC
The DNA here is from genome assembly GCF_002218025.2 of Vibrio casei. NCBI lineage: Bacteria > Pseudomonadati > Pseudomonadota > Gammaproteobacteria > Vibrionales > Vibrionaceae > Vibrio > Vibrio casei. The sequence goes on from NZ_AP018681.1 coordinate 365,759, forward strand.
AACCGGTTTATTAATAGGTTTTTAATATATTGTTCTTTTAATCGTTGATGCAGGTTGGGTGAGGGGATATGAAATGAATGTGTCAGAGTGGGAGAAGCATGTACTGTTAGCGGATAAGGCGATGGAACAATACGACCATCTTCGAGGTATTTTGCATTACCAGCAAGCACTTGCATTAAGTGAAACTGTCGATGATGCAGTACACATTGATTTAAATGATAAACTAATGATATCGGTTATTTCTTGCCATAATATGGCGAAATTTTGGCGTGTGCTAGGTGATGATCAATATGAGCTTAAATATCTTGAACTGGCTTCAGAACGAATACTCACTTTGCTTCCTCAATGTCCTAATACATCGTGCGGTGAATTTATAGAATCATTAGGGTGTTGCCGCAAAGCGTTAGTTGAGTTTATGAAACGTCATCCTAATCCGTCATTGGCCAATTTGGTAAAAAGCTTAGACAGTGCAACGAACTGCAATCTTATTGCTAGATTCCGTATTAATTGATTTTAATACTATTACATACATGCATGTTGGCTATACATTAGTATCATTTTAATCATGTCCTATATATGGATATTATGCTTATCTGTGGTCTTATTTAAACAAGGTAAGTATAGATGTCTGCATTATTTAACTCATTTGCATTAAAAGATATTGTCTTAAAAAATCGTATTGCGGTTCCACCAATGTGTCAGTATAGCGCTGAAGATGGTGTGGCGAATCAATGGCACGATATTCACTATGCTGGTTTGGCAAGAGGCGGTGCTAGCTTGGTGATTGTTGAAGCGACAGCGGTTTCTCCAGAAGGTCGTATTAGCCCAAACTGCCTTGGCATTTGGAATAATGAACAGGCGACAGCACTGGCGAGTATTGCACAAAGTATTAAAGATAATGGTAGTGTGGCGGGTATTCAAATTGCTCATGCTGGCCGTAAAGCCAGTGCAAATCGACCATGGGATGGTGATGACCATATTGAAAATGATGATCCTAAAGGTTGGCAGACTATTGCGCCTTCTGCATTAGCGTTCGGTGGTAATTTAAATAAAGCACCGCTTGAAATGAGTATTGCCGATATTGAGCGAGTAAAACAAGATTTTGTTGAGGGCGCTAAGCGTGCTCTAGAGGCGGGTTTTGAATGGTTAGAATTGCATTTTGCCCACGGCTATTTAGCACAGAGCTTTTTCTCTGCTCATTCTAATCAACGTACTGATCAATATGGTGGCAATGCTGATAATCGTGGTCGCTTCTTACTTGAAACTTTTGCAGCAGTACGTGCTGTATGGCCAGAAAATTTACCATTAACGATTCGCTTTGGTGTGCTTGAATTTGATGGTCGTGATGAAGAGACACTTCAAGAATCTATCGTGCTGATTAATAAGATGAAAGAGCAAGGGCTAGACATGGTAAGCGTGAGCGTTGGATTCTCTACGCCAACTGCACAAGTTCCATGGGGACCTGCATTTCTAGCACCAATTTCAGAACGTATTCGCAAAGAAACGGGCTTACCGGTTGCGTCTGCTTGGGGCATTGATCAGCCTGAAGATGCCAATCGTGTTGTTCAAGAAGATCAAATGGATGTGGTGATGATTGGTAAAGCTTACCTAGCGGATCCACACTATACTTATCGTCTTGCCAAAGCCTTGAATGTTGATAAACCATCATGGGTTTTACCCGCGCCTTATGCACATTGGTTAGAACGTTATTAAGTTTTTTACAATCTGAATAATCGACTGTAGTCGCTATCAGTATCTGTTATGTCAAAGTAAGCCCTTTCTATTTTTCGTGTATAACGATTGATATTAAGGGCTTTTTTATGGTTCAGCTTAAGTGGTAGTCTTCTATATTAATCACGCTGTCTGATAATGACTGGATAAGTTTAGGATCATGGCTAACAATCAGCACGCCACAACCTTGTTTTTTCGCTAAAGTGATCAACATTGTTGACACCTCTTTCGCGACCACGGGATCCAATCGTGATGTCGGTTCATCCGCAAATAAGAAGATGGGGTCGAGCAGTAGTGTCCGCAAAATAGAAAAGCGTTGTAATTCTCCACCGGATGCTTGATGGGGTTTTAGATGAAGAAGCTCCGGTGATAATCTCAGCGTCTCCATCATATCGGGTATACGTTGACGATTTATCTGATGACATAAAATGAGATCGTCTAATAGCTGCCCTAACGTTACTTGACTGGGTAATGAAGCGATAGGATCTTGAAAAATCTTTAACCAATGTGATTTCTTCATCTCGTAGCTAAAGCGTTCAATTGTGCCAGAATAGGTGTTGATTAAGCCTAAAATGACATCGCCTAAGCTGCTTTTACCACTACCACTTTTTCCAACAACACCAATGACTTCACCTGCGTGTAAGCGAAGGTTCAAATTAGTAAATAGGCAACGATTCCCGCGATGAAGCGTAAGGTTACGTATGCTTAATATTGGTACTGATATCTTGTGTTGATGGTGTGGTTGAGCCCATCGCTCAGGAACGGACGCTAGTAAGGTTTTGGTGTAAGAATGAGTTGGAGAACCTAAGATAATTTGTGTGTCACCTTGTTCGACCAATTCTCCTTTTTGGATAACAATCATGCTACCACCTAAGCCTTGTGCAACCTCAATGTCATGAGTCACCACACAGAGCCCACCGTCTTTAGCGCGATGTTTAAGATGAGTGATCATTTCATCTCGACGGGCAATATCTAACCCTTTACTTGGTTCATCAACTAACAACAGATCGCTGTGTCCGGCACTGGTAATGCACATTGCAAGTCGCTGTGCCATACCACCAGAAAGCTCATAAGGTCTTTTGTTGGCATGTTCACCTAACCCGTAACTCTCTAATGATTGATGTGCTTTTTTCTGAGCTAAAGATCGTTCGTCTTTATTAACGTAACGATAGACTTCGCTTACCTAAGCATGTCCTTTCATTAGAGGGCTAAGGGTTTGCGATGGTTCTTGTGGCAATATAGATAATGTTTTCCCCCATAATGACGAACGTTGTTTGTAGGATATTTCCTTTCCACTAATAAAAAACTGCCCAGTTATATGAAGTTCGGGATCGAGTGTCCCCATTATGAATTTGAGCAATAAGCTTTTTCCAGACCCTGTTTGCCCTAAGATAATTAATGGGTTTTCGTTCGTCAGTGAAAATGAAATATTGTTGATTAGCGTGACATCACCGCTCTTAATCGAGAGATTACTCACCTGTAAAAAAGGGTTCATGACTTTCTCCAAGTTAATAAATGAAAGCTCATAATAAGCAAGGAAATAAGTAGAATCGGTTGTAACAATAGCCAAGGGGCTTCACTGTAATAAGGAAATAATTCTACGATCATTAACCCGAGCTCACTGGTAGGAGGTTGAATGCCGACATAGATAAACCCAAGAGACGCCATATATAAGATGGCATTTGCTGCCCCAAAAGACGCAATGGTGGCGACTGGAGTAGAAAGTTCTGGCCATAGGTGACGACGTAGTAAATACATATTGTTAAAGCCAAGAAGGCGAGAATTTTGAATCGCTTCGCTGGTCATTATTTTTCGAGTAAGCGTGCGAGAAAGCTGAAAATACTCGACCCATTGCACTAAGGATATTGCTAAATAGAGTGCAATAAAGGAACCGGGCATCATTGCCGCTAGCAATAACACAATCACAAGAGCAGGGAGTGCTAAGAGGATATTGACAAGCATGACTAATCCACTGTCTATCCAACCACCACGCCAACCGGCCAAAATTCCTAATGTACACCCAATCAATGCAGAGGTTGTGACGCAAAGGATGGCCATGAATAATGACAAACGTAACGCATAAGCAAGACGGCTAAACATGCTGCGACCATACTGATCACTGCCTAACCAATACTCGCTATTAGGTGGGGTGAGAATGTGCATTAAATTTTGTTGATAAGGGTCTATTTCGCCAATGTAAGGGCCAAAGATTGCGAACAACACAAGTGAAGACAGTATTGTTAAAGCTAGCTTTTGAGAAACGCGGTCTATCATATGACGGCTCCTTGTAAATCGGATTTAGGCTGCTGGGAGCGAGGGTCAAGTTGGCGACAAATTAAATCATTGATGGTGTTTAAAATAACAAACAGGATACCAAGGCAGATGGCAGTGCCTTGTATCACAGGGATATCACGAGCAAATATGGCATGCGCAAGCCCATGTCCGACACCTGGCCACGAAAACAATGACTCAATCATCACGACGCCTTCTAATACTATAACGAGCTGCACTCCCCAATAAGCCACCACAGGTAATGCAATATTGATAATGCCGTGACGACGAAAGGTGGTTACAGTGCCCAAGCCTTTTGTTCTTGCAAAGCTATAAAATGGCGCTCGAAAAGTGTCTTGCGCAGAGTGATAAATAATACGATTGGATGCTGCGGCTAAGCTGATGGCAAGCGTTAATGCTGGCAAAACTAAATGATTTGGTGTGCCAAAACCTGCAACGGGAAACCACGACCAATGCAAAGCAAAAAGTAAAATTAAAATGAGGCCAATAACGAAAACAGGCAGAGATCGAAATAATGCCGAAAAGGTAAAGGCTAAGAGATTAAAATGGCGTGGCCAGAGAGCACTACACAAGCCAATTGGTATAGCAATAATGATGGACATCAGCATCCCAGTACCGGCTAGCATGATTGAGTGGGTCAGCTGATGTTCTACAATACTGAAAACAGACTCGCCACTGACAAGTGAGTGCCCAAAATTAAATTGTGCAATATCGAGCATCCACTGCATAAACCCATGCCAACCCGTTTGGTTAAGTGCCAACTCTTGACGCACAAATTCAGCGGCTTGTTCGTTGACGTTATCTTGTCCATATCGACTGGCTGCAATTCGGTAAGCCATATCGCCAGGGAGTGCCCGCATTAATAAAAAAGTAAGCCCTCCGACGGAAAAAATAACCGCAAAGAGTTGAAATACTCGTTGATATAAAATGGTAAACATTAGTGTGAAAGCTCCATTTTGTTGATAGGAAACTGCCGTTCGTATGGGTCAAAATGAAAGTCTTGAACTCTTTGATTGACGCCGACTCTTTGCGTGTAACTGGCGATGGGTAACAAGGCGTATCCATGATGAATTTTCTCAGCGGCTTGCTGTGCTAATTGATGATATTCATTTGGATCATTAGTGATATTAAGCTTATTAAATAAGGCATTAAGGCTAGGATCGTTCCAATTCATAGCCCCCCAATCGCCACCTGTTGGTGAGAAATCATTACTTAAAACGGCAAGAGGGTCGGCTATCACACCATAATTTCGAGCAATAAGAGCGACTTGTAATGAGCCATCATTATGACCTGATGGTATCGCACTAGAATTCGTAATATTGACTTTTAATTGCACGCCAAGACGTCGCCACTGTGCTTGTATTGCTGTAGCAACGTTCGTTAACTCTGGGCGATCGGCGTAAGTGATAAGTGTGAGTTCAAATGGTGCACCATTACGGATTAGGATGCCATTTTCATTTTTCGTCCAACCAAGATCGCTCAATAACTGTTGTGCTTTGTCGATATTGTAATTTGGGGCAGCGTATTCAGTGAGGTACCAATTCTTTGCTGTTTCAGGTAATAATTGAGACGTTTCAGCGCCAGGTGTTCGTAAAACACCATTAGCAATACCTTGTCGATCAATGGAAAGGCTTAGTGCTTGACGAGCTCTCACATCGTTTAGGAGAGGATCGCCACTATTAAGTTTAATGACTAAGGTTCTAGGTAATGAAATATCATGAACTTTTATGTGTGGTTGCATTTTCATTCGTATGGTACTTGTGGGAGACAGTTCGTAGGCGATATCAGCTTGGCCACTCGTGACTTGCAACGCGCGGCTTTCTGCTCTATGGCCTGTCAAGTAAGTTGCGTATTCGATAGATGCAACATCTCCCCAATAATCTGCAAACCGTTTGACCGTTATTTTATGAGGTGGTGCTAACTGATCAATTTGATAGGGTCCAGTACCATTTAGACGGACGATTTTCCCATTATTATCATACGATTCTGAGCCAATAATAGCGGTTGAATAGTGAGCGAGTACCGCACCTAATGGTCGGTATGGGCGAGATAAAGTGATCTCAATTTTTTGATTTTCAATCGCATGAATAGAAAGGATTGGCACATTATTGAGTGGACCGTGTTTGCTTCTAGCTCGGATCAAACTTTGCACAACGACATTGGCATCCATAGTTTGTCCATCGTGAAATTTGATATTATCATTGAGAGAAAATAACCAAGTTTTACCACCATTACTAACGTGGTAGCTTTTCGCTAGGGCAGGTAATAATTGCCCCTGAGGATTAACATTAAGCAGCGTTTCGATGACTTGCATTCGTGTGAATAAATAGCCATTAGAGGAAGGATCAATATTGGTAAACTCTAGACTGCCCGCAATAGATAATGTGTTTGAGCGATTAGGTTCAGGGGTTTCATTTGCATAAATCACGGTACTTAAGCAGGCGCAAGCGAGAAAAAGAGAAGTTTTTATGTTTAACATTTAAAGGGGTCTTATTTAAGATTGAATTTATCGTTATGTTATAACATATCAAACGAATGGCAATCGACACTTGTAACAAAATGTAAGCATTTTATTTCGAGGGGGAGTGGTAATACGATTTTTGGGTGTAAACCAATGCTAATATTAGAGATATGGCTCATTGTTGCGGTCATCTTATCGTGTGGAGAGTCGCTAAAATAATAACGATATTCATAATTAAGGCCACCAAATGTGACCTTAATTTTTTTAGTTGATAAAAGCTTTTTAGTAGACTAAAGCTGAGGTGTTTACTTCCACGCTCATGGAGCGATCATATTGAAACAAAGCTTATAAGGTAAAGCGGGACATGGAAAAAAGATTAATATCATATTGAAGCGGTTTCTCCAGAATAAGATCACTGACGATTTCCCCAATGACACTACTAAACTTAAAACCATGACCTGAAAATCCCGACGCTATAATAATATTGTCATTCTCAGGGTGACGATCGATGATGAAGTTCTCATCAGGTGTCATAGTGTACATGCAGGTTTTACCCATTTTGAGTGATTCAACATTCGGCATATGTTTTGCTAATAATGCACGAAGGTCATGGCTATCATTATCGAAATCAAAAGGCGCTATTTCTCCATTAGGGTCTTGAACTTCTCCGAGGTCATGACGGCCAATTTTTAGTCCTGCGCCATCGATGCTCGGAAAACCATAATAGATCCCTTCATCTGTAGTAAAAGAAAAAGCAGGGAATACCTCTTGCCCATATTGTGATTCTGGGGCATTAAACCAAGCAAATGTTTTTCGGGTTGGTTGAATTGGGAGGTTGAGTGATAGCATTTTTAATAGGTTATGAGACCAAGCTCCAGCGGATATCACGATTTTATCAGCATGAAACGTTTTGTTATTGGCGGTGATTGCTATCTTGTCACTTTGAGGCTGAATATCGGTGACTTTATGATGAGGCAAAAGGATGGCGCCATGCACGATCGCAAGATCTCGGTAAGCTTGAATAGAGGCTTCGCATTTCAATACGCCTGAAGTCGATTCAAAACAACCAATATATTTTTCTGGAATGTCTAAACCGGGAAAGCGGGTATTTATTTGTTCGGCGCTAAGTATTTCTATCGGAAGTTTGTATTTCTTTGCACTAGCAATCAGCATTTCAATGAATGATGATTCTTTAGATCCAATATTCAATACCCCTGTTTTTAAGAATAAAGATCGTCCGGTTTGTTGTTCTAACGCTTCCCATAATACTTTGGCACGTAACGCTAATGGCACATATTCTTCACCTTCGCCATAGGCGTAACGAATGATGCGGGTTTCACCATGGTGACTTGCATGAGAATGGGGAGGATCAAAAGCATCCAGTAATAAAACCTTCTTTCCTTCTTTGGCAAGAAAATAGCCGGTAGCCATTCCCATGGAACCTGCGCCGATGATTACCACATCATAATTCATGAATTCTCTATTCCTGTTCTTGAAACAATTTGTTTCTATATCCTACTGTTTTACTGAATGTAAGCAATGCGTGTATTCTTATTTTACAATGACCGCACTGCTCGTGAAGCTTGGTCATAAAAGCCGGATAAGGTGCGCATTAGTGTTGCTACATCACCTAGCTGGTCGTTGATGTTCATGGTTTTGAGTGCCTCGACGAGACATTGTTCTCGTACATCGCGGTAGTGGTTGCAAAATGCTTCGCCGGATGAGGTGATGGTATAAAAGGTATCTTTCCCTTGTCTTGTACTGGTAACTAATTCAAGTTTTACGAGTTTTCGTACTGAATAAGAGACGGTATGAAGGTCATCAATATTGAGAGTAAATGCAACATCGGCAATGCGTTTTGGTCGATTCCGATGATAAATATTATGGACAACTAAAATATCGAGAGGGCTTAATTCTGACATTCCAGATGTGGTGCTGCATGATTGCATCCAGCGTTGAAAAGCATTGTTCATCATGGTTAATGCATATTCAAATTCACTTAATGTCATCGCATCGCTATTGGCTAAATGAGAAGAGGAAACAATCGGTAAATGCTCATTTTGGCCTTGTTTATTCGTCATGATGTTATCCTTTGGTCATGGTGGTTGGTAGCCAAGTGACAATGTCTGGAAATAGGGTAATGACAACGACAGCAGCCATTAATAAAAAGAAGAATGGTAAGGCAGCCTTGGCTACGTAAAGAATGTTTTTTCCCGTAAGGCTTTGGATTACAAATAGATTAAAACCTACGGGTGGCGTAATTTGAGACATCTCAACCACTAAGACAATGTAAATTCCAAACCATAAAGGATCGATACCAGCTTGCATCACCATAGGTAATACCACTGACGTTGTCAGAACTACTACTGAAATTCCATCGAGGAAACAGCCTAAAATCACAAATAATATTGTTAGTAAAAATAACAACATATAAGGTGACAGTTGCATGATGGCGATTTGTTCAGCGAGCATTCTTGGTAGGCCAATAAACCCCATCGCGACGGTTAAAAAGGCTGCACCAGCAAGAATGAATAGAATCATACAAGAGGTTTTTACGGCGCCAAGTAAGCTGGTCTTAAATGTTTCCCACGTTAAGCTTCGACTAGTGAGGGCTAAAATTAATGAACCTAAAACACCAAATGATGCTGCCTCTGTTGGTGTGGTGATGCCCGCGTAAATTGAACCTAAAACAAATATAACTAAACATGCCACCGGAACAAGTTTTAGTAAGGCTTTGAATTTTGTGGGTATGGAGTAATAAGTATTATCTACGGGCATACGGGTTTTATTTTTTACTGACCAAAAAATAGTGTAACCGATAAACATTAATACCAACATGAGGCCGGGTAGAGCGCCTGCAATAAATAAACGGCTAATTGAGACTTCAGCCGACACACCATAGACAATTAAAATGATGGAAGGTGGGATTAGTAGTCCTAATGTTCCGGAACCTGCCAGTGTACCAATGGCCATTTTATCGTCGTACCCTTTACGTTTAAGCTCGGGTAATGTCATTTTACCAATGGTGGCTGCGGTCGCAGCAGATGAACCTGATACAGCTGCGAACATGCCACAACTTAGGATATTAACGTGCAACAAAGCGCCAGGGATTCGGCTTAACCAAGGTGTTAATCCTTCAAAAAGATCTTGGGATAAACGTGTACGGAATAAAATTTCGCCCATCCAAATGAACAAAGGAAGCGCAGCAAGAGACCAATCAGATACCGTTCCCCACGTTGTCGTGGCATAAATGAGTCCAAAAGAATCATTGCCAATTAATAACATTCCTACGGCGGCAACTGAAATAAGTGATAGCGCAACCCATGTACCACTGGCAAGAAGGGTAAATAAAACCACCAGTAGTATGGCTCCAATCGACAACTCATTCATGATGTTTTCCCTCGGATGATATCTGTATGGTTTCAGATTCAGCGAGCATTTCTTCGTCAGATTTTGGTATGGGTGTTTTAAATAGCCAGCTACACACAGAACTATCGATGACGGCAATTGCAAAAATAGTAGCACCAATTGACATAGGAAGTTGAACTGCCCATAACGGCATTGGAATATAACCAGAAGTGACTTCTTCAAATACCCAAGATTCCCAAACCATGTAGCCTAACTGGTAGGAAAGGTAGCTGACTAAGCATGCCGCTAAGGTTAATACACTGCGATCAACCCACAGCAATGTATTTTTAGATAGTCGAGAGGTAAATAAACTCACACGAATATGTGTGCCACTGCGAAAGGCATAGGCAAGCGCAAGAAAGCTAGACGATGCTAATAAATAACCGGCAAAGTCATCACTGGACGGAATGACAATACCAAGCCATCGGCCGACTACTCTGGCAAGGATCACAAGGCAAATAAGAATAATACTTAGCCCTGAAATCGCACCTGCGCTTAAATAGATTCTGTCTAACATGGCACGCATATAGAATTCCTTGTTTATTTACCGCCGTCTCTATTTAAAACAGCCAATGTTGAAAGCCATTTGTAGATGGCTTATTGTTGTTCTTGATAATCGGCAAGTACGATTTTATCTTCAACGCTGGCTTCTTCAGCCCATTCTTTCGTCATAACATCGCCTACCGCTTTTAAGGACGACATCAATTTTGCACTCGGCTTAGACACGTTAATGCCTTTATCTGCCAACATTTGAGTTTTTTCTGCAGTTTCTTTTATTGCCATATCCCAACCACGGTTTTCTGCTTTTTCCGACATACTTAATAGCGAGGTTTGGACATCTTTAGGTAAGCGTTTAAAGGCGCGTTTATTCACAATGACCATATTTTTAGGGATCCACGCTTGAACGTCCGTATAATTTTTTAGGTAATCCCAAGATTGACTGCTCACACCGGTTGTTGGCGAGGTCATCATCATATCGATAATTCCTGTTGAAAAAGCCTGAGGAATTTCAACGGTTTGAACGGTTGTTGGTATTGCCCCTAATAAGACAGATAAGCGAGATAGGGTTGGGCTGTAAGCGCGCATTTTCCCACCTTTTAAGTCATCAATAGAGTTAATAGGATTTTTGCTGTATATGCCTTGAGGTGGCCAAGGAACAGAGTAAAGAAGCATCATGCCATCTTTATCCAATTTTTTTTCTAACGTTGATTTAGAAGCTGCGTAAAGCGCTTTAGCTTGCTCAAAATTAGTGGCAAGAAAAGGGATATTGTCGAGCTTATAGATAGGATCACTGTTACCAAGAATACCAATGAAAACTTCACCAATTGGTACTTGTTGGGTACGAACCGCACGAGCAATTTCGGTATGTTTGATAAGAGAAGCACCTGAATGCACAACGATTTCAAGCTCACCATTAGTCGCTTCTTTTACATCTTTAGCAAACTGGATCACGTTTTGTGTGTGGTGAGTGGCATCGACATAAGGGGTTGCCATGTCCCACCGAGTAGCAGCAAAGCTTGAAAGGCTAGTTAACATCGCTATTGAAATGAGAGATTTCTTTAGTAATGTATTGGTTAATCTGGATTTAATCATTCCTTTTTCCTCTATGGTCTATCCGTGAATATTATTTTTATTATTGAGCTGAGGAAAGGAAGCTATCTAGGCTTCAAATGATGCCATCAACGTTCAATATTTACTCAATTGTCGCTTGTTATTTATACCATAACTATATTTAAACAAATTGACAACATTTTAAAAACGAATAGGATACAAATTACATCCACTTTATTTTTATGGTGGTTATTTAGTCATGTGATGAAATAATGATTAGGGAGTGAGGGGCATGAAACTGAACTGCGATCTTGGTGAAAGCTATGGAATATGGTTACTTGGGCGAGATGAAGCCGTGATGCCCTACATTGATATGGCAAATATAGCTTGTGGCTTTCATGCTTCTGATCCTGACGTAATGGCCACGACGATACAATCGGCAATTAAGCATAATGTATTGATTGGGGCTCACCCTGGTTATGAAGATAAAAAAGGATTTGGTCGTCGTTCTATTTCTCATACTCATAATGAATTAAAGCATTTAATGATGTATCAAATTGGTGCCATGGAAGGGTTATGTCGGCTTTATGGTGGTGAGATAGCGTATGTTAAACCTCATGGTGCCTTGTATAACGATATGATGGCGAATGAATGTATTTATCGAGCCATCATTGAAGCGATTGCACAGTCAAAACTTGATATCCCATTAATGATTTTGGCACAAGTAGATAGGGTTAATTATCAGAATATCGCTCAAGAAAATGGTGTGTCATTGCTATTTGAGGCTTTTGCAGACCGTGCTTATGATGCTCAAGGATATTTAGTATCAAGGCAGATTGAAGGGGCGGTATACCATGATGAACAGAAAATCATTGATCAGGTCATTATGTTGGTAGAAAAAGGCACAGTGCAAACTTTAGATGGAAAAGAAATCACCTTACAAGCCGATACGGTGTGCGTGCATGGAGATAACGATAAATCGGTAGAAATAATTGGCCGATTAAGAAAGGCATTAGGTTAATAATTCGCCACAGTGAAAAGTCAGTAAAATGAGGGTGAACAGTGAAGAAAATAAATGACATACAAGGTCAATCGCCAGAGAGTGCTAAACAAATGATTCGTCTTTCTGAAACGCATCTTATCGTGTATGTCAGCGATATTATTGATATTTCTCATGCGCCTAAATTGGCTTTATTGTGTCGCGATATTAAACAAACCTTCCCTGAATTGATCGATCTTATTCCTTCCTATACCAGCATCATGATTGAGTTTCACCCATGTATAACCAATGTAACGGCTCTGGAAAAGCATTTGAAGTTATCGTTGGATAAGTTTGAGCAATTAAAGCCGGTTGATCAACATGAATTGATTGAATTGCCTACCTATTACCACCCTGATGTTGCTCCTGATATTGAGTCCCTAGCGAAATGTCATGCACTGAGTCTTGATGACGTTATTCAGCTACACAGTGTACAAGAATATACCGTGTGTGCGATAGGTTTTGCCCCCGGGTTTGCCTTTTTAGGCACAGTGGATGAACGTATTTCGACCGCGAGACATATTGAGCCGCGTATGCGAGTTGCAAAAGGTAGTGTTGGTATTGCCGATCAGCAAACCGCGGTATATCCAGCGGAGTCACCTGGAGGCTGGCAAATTATTGGTAATTGCCCAATAAATTTATTTGATCCTAGCGCTGACCCCATCACGCCTTTCAAAGTGGGCGATAAAGTGCGTTTTGTGCCAATTGACCGTGAAACGTTTATTGAGCTAGGTGGAGTATTAAAACGGCAACAAGTGGAGACCGAATCATGAATGCGTTACGAGTATTGTCATCAGGGACGCTTTCTTTAGTTCAAGATCTTGGACGGCAAGGCGTAGGTCATTTGGGACTCAGCTCGGGCGGCCCTGTTGATTTACATGCCTTTTGTTGGGCAAATCGGTTACTTGGTAATGCTATTAATGCCTCTATGATTGAGATTACTCTAGGGCAGGTAAGCTTTAAGGCACAGTGTGATGTCATGCTGTCTTTAACTGGAGCCGATATGCCTGCCAATATTGATGGGCTTAATATTGAAAATTGGCGCTCGTTTTTGATGAAAAAAGGGCAAGTATTAAAATTAGGGTATGCACGTAAAGGGTTGAGATCTTATCTTGCGATTCAAAGCGGTATCGATGCTCCCAAAGTGTATGGAAGCAGTGCAACGGTTATTCGTAATCAGCTAGGAGGGCTAGTAAATTCTCAAGGCCAAGCATTACAAAACGGCGATATTATTCCCATCTGCAAACCACCGACAACTCGATTAGAGCCGCAATTTGTCCCACCTCGTTTCATTCCTGATTACCCACAACAGGTCGATATTGGCGTGTTTGAAACCTATCAACATGATGCTTTTAACCAAACTCAAAAAAATGAATTTTATTCAAACGTGTACACAGTGAGTGACAAATTGGATCGAATGGGAATTCGTTTACAAGGAAAGTCTATTTATTCAAACTGTCGTGGGATCATCTCTGAGGGTATTGCTCCAGGTTCCATTCAATTTCCACCTAATGGTCAGCCGATTATTCTTGCTTGTGACCGACAAACATTAGGTGGTTACCCTAAAATAGGGTGTGTATCAAAAATGAGCTTAATGCGTTTGGCGCAGGTAAGACCGGGCACAGTACTGAACTTTTACTTAAGCGATATTGAAGAAGAGACAGAAAAGTATTGTGAATTTATGCGCTTCTTCGGTTTGTAAAGTAATGAAGTTAAGATAGCGATGAGATTTTACGGCAGTATTAACTATTGTTTTTCGTCAGCAGAAATAGAAAAAGCTCACAGAGCGTAGCATTGTTATCTTCGCACCATGAGCCAGCGCTAGTTATTTGCCTATTATCGTTTCCTCTATCGATAATTTAATCGTTCTTTTATTAAGCTTCTTGGGTGTTTTTAGCTGAAGTATTGACACTGGATTTTGCCCAGTAACCGGCAAGAATGGATCCGCTGATATTGTGCCAAACCGAGAAAATAGTGCCAGCAATGGCTGCGGTTGGTGCAAAAAATTTCATCGCCAGCGCAGTGGCAAGGCCAGAGTTCTGTAAGCCCACTTCAAAGGCAATGGTACGACAAATCTTTTCATCAAAACCTAGTTTTTTAGGTATCCAATAACCGGCTAATAAGCCCGCAGAATTGTGTAAAACAACAGCTAATGCGACCATCGGACCAACTTCAATTAATTTTCCAGAATTGAGCGCGACGACAATAGCAATGATCATTACAATGGCAGCCATTGAGATCAACGGCAAAATAGGATTGAGTTTTGTGATGTACTTATGAAAAAGCGAATTAATAAACACTCCGACTAAAACAGGGACTAAAACGACTTTTACTAAGCTAATGATCATTCCTGTTACGGGAATATCGACGGCTTTACCCGCCAGCGTTTCGACTAATAATGGCGTTAATAATACTCCTAGAAGCGTACTAATGGCTGTCATGGTAATTGAAAGCGCTACATCACCTTTGGCCAAAAAGCACATCACATTACTGCTGGTGCCACCAGCCACACAGCCAACGAGTACGAGGCCGACCGTTAGATCTGCATCAAAGTTTAGTAACATGGCGATAGCAAGCGCCACTAATGGCATGACTGAAAACTGTAATACGATTCCCGTGGTCACAGCCCCTATATTTTTACGAATATTTGAAAAATCTTTAGGGGTTAATGTTAAGCCCATTGCTAGCATAATGATGGTGAGCAAAGGGACTATAGATGCTTTTAACCCAACAAATATATCGGGTTGTATGAAAGCAAGGCCAGAAAAAAGAATGGCCCATATAGGGAATAGGTTGGTAATCGTCCTGATCATAATTTTTATCCATATTGTATTAGAGTACACATAACTTAATCGAAGTTATTTGGGTCTCATTAATTGAGCTATGTGGTATATTCTTTAGCGTTTTATAGATAACACTCTTTTACGTTGCTATCAATGCAATGCAACCTTATTTCTGCCGGATAGTTTTGCTTGGTAAAGCGCATCATCGGCTTGTTGCATGAGCTGATCGATATCAATATGATGATTTTTTTGGTAAGCGCATCCAATCGAAACGGTCATTTTAATATTGACGCCTTTCTTGACATCTACGGTTAAGTTTTCGATAGCTTCTCTCAATTTTTCTGCTTTATTGACGGTGTCTTGTGGTGATGTTGGATGGTAAAGCAAGGCAAATTCTTCTCCACCAATACGAGTAAAAATATCATCTTCATTGATATGTTGTTCAACTTCTCGGCAAAACGCGGTTAATACGATATCACCCACTTTATGTCCATATTGGTCGTTAATGCTTTTGAAGTGATCAATATCTAACATTAGAGCGGCTATTGGTGTATTTTCATTGGTATTGGGCGGGAATAAAGCGTGAGATTTTTCAAAGAAATATCGACGATTTTTGACACCGGTTAATGGATCCGTATTCGCGATGTATTCCAATCGTTTTTCGAGTTTAATCCTATCTGAAATATTAAAGACGGTCGTTCGTGCAATGACTAATCGGTTTCTATCTTTTATTCCGGTTGCGACTAAAGATACGTGAAAAGTGTCGCCATTTTTACATTTAACCTCAAGGGTGATGCCTTCTACATTTTGTTCTGTATTTAATGCTTCAATGAGATTATTGAATAATGTTTTACTTTCAGGTGTTAGAAATTCACTAAAGTGCTTATCCAATATTTCTGATTTATCGTAACCTAGCCATTGTGCAAGCGTGTTATTGATTCGCTTAATATAACCTTATTTATCGAGTGTGTTATAGCCGCATGGTGCATTTTCATAGAGGTCAGTGAGCTCCGCGGTGGCTCGTTTGTCATATTCTAATTGGTAGTGTTTTTGTTCATATAATACATTGAGCAGATACAATAGTGCCGACATTAAAAATAGCAAGGTAAAGATAATGGCTAAGCCTGCGGGCTTAAAAAAGAAAGAATGCTGATGAATCATTTCAATTGGGATGAATATCACTAACTTCCAATTGGTGTTTTGTATTGATTCTGGAATGATGGTGAGCTTTTTGACGGATGGAAAATAATGAATGTCATTAAAATCAAATGGTTGAATGGATTGGAAGCGGAAAAGCCCAAGCTCTGAGTGTATCGACCCTGATGGATCTTCATGCACTTTTTTCCAAACCGATGGGTATTTTTTTTCAAAATTATTTTCTGGATTATTGAGGTCTCGTCCCCACTCATTAGTGTTGTCGTGGTGGCTTAACCAGAAGCCTAATGAGTCTAAGAGCATACCATAACCCGTAATTTGAATTCTTTGTTTGTTTCGAAAGCTATTTAAGAAGTCTTTAGCAAGGTAATTAATCATTAATGTACCGACTTTTTGACCATCATTACCGAGCACTGGTGTTGCAAAACGTAGAATAGGTTTATGTGGTATTTCTATTTTATCGTTATGTAAACTGAGTTCCATTTTAGATACATAGGCTTCATTAGGCTTAAGTGCTTTCACTGGTTGATAATATTGTCGATCATTTAAATCAAATAAATTTGTTGAAATAGCACTTTGTTGTAATTTGGCATCGTAGGTTGTTTTAACCATCTCATGCCCATTATTACTGATGAGTCGGATTTGATCTTGGCTTTGAAAAGTATTTGATAAATTGATGAATAAAGCTGCGACTTGGCTCCCTCGTTGTATTTCTTCTTCTGCTGTTTCTGCTTGAAAGTAACGGGTAACAATTTGAGATTTGGCTGCCATTTGTAGCACCATCATTTGTTGATGAATTTCTTTTTGCAGTAATTGTGATGTGGTGGCAATGAAATTATTTTCACTGGCTAACAGACCTTGTTCTAGTTTATGAGTGTAATATTGATAGATAAAGTAACCACCAATAGACAGAGCAATCATTAAAATTGGCCACATCCAAAGAAATCGACGAAGGATATTTTTCTGCGTCTGTTTAGGATCGAGTGGTTTTTGTAAAAGTGCGAATGAATTTTCTAACACAGTTTGGAGACCTTTTGATTTTACTTCTTTAAATGTAACGTATTTTTAGTTAAGTACTAAGTTTTTATAGAGTAGTAGGGATTAATTAATGGATAAATAAAATGGATAGATTTCTCTATAAATAGATGACTATTGATAGGGTTATATGGGTGGGCTAAGTAAAGCAGTGAAAGCAAAACAACTCAAGCAGTACCACCTGTTTGAGTTGTTTATTTATGTAAAATAATAGTAATAGCGGTTATGGTGTTGCTAATTTATACGCCATAACATAATCACCCGGTTTTGTTCCGATAGAGCCATGTCCACCAGCAACAATTACGACTATTTGTTCACCTTTACTGTTTAGGTAAGTCATTGGTGTGGCTTGACCACCTGCGGGTAATCGGGCTTTCCACAGTTCTTCACCATTGGTTAAGTTATAAGCTCGAAGATAATCATCAACACTTGCACCTAAGAAGGCAACACCACCTGCGGTGATGATTGGACCACCAATGCCAGGTACACCCATTTTTATTTTCAGTGGCAGCGGCGTCATATCTTCAATCGTACCATTTTTATGCTGCCAAGCGATGTCTCCAGTGACTAGATTTGCGCCGGCAACGTAGCCCCAAGGCGGTTGCTGGCAAGGAACACCTAGTGGCGATAGGAATGGTTTAAGTTCGACGGCATAAGGTGCGCCGTGATTGGCGTTTACACCATGCTCACCTTTATTGCTGTCTTCTTCTGAAAAACCCGATGTTTCTTTGTTTTGAATGGTTGATACGAAAGCAAGATTTAGTGGCATTCCGAACATTACTTGACGTTTAGGATCAACAGCAATACCACCCCAGTTAAACACACCAAAGTTACCCGGATAAACAATAGTTCCTTGTTCTGATGGTGGAGTATAGCGACCCTCATAACGTAAAGACTTAAATTGAATACGACAAATCATTTGGTCAATTAATGTCCCCCCCCACATGTCGGTTTCTTTTAGGGCGGGTGGGTTAAAACTTAACGCTGAGACAGGTTGAGTTTTTGACGTAAAGTCACCTTTAATGGCGCCTTGCGGGGCCGGTTTTTCAGTAATTGGTTGAATCGGTTCGCCTGTTTTACGGTTAAGAACATAAACGTCCCCTTGCTTAGTTGGAACGACTAAAGCAGGTTGCATACCATTTTCTGTTTTTAAATCGATTAGGCTTGGTTGAGCGGGAGTGTCCATATCCCATAGATCATGGTGAACAAATTGTTGTACCCATTTAGCTTGTCCTGTTTTTGCATCAAGTGCGACGACAGAACTTGAGTATTTCTCTTCGCTTGGATTACGGTACATGCCGAGTTGGTCGGGAGTACGGTTGCCCATCGGAAAATAAATCAGGCCTAGTTTTTCGTCGGCACTGGCTACAGACCAACTGTTTGGTGAACTAACGGTATAAGTTTTCCCGTCTGCAATCGGTGAGGTATCGTCTGGGTTAGCTGAATCCCAGTTCCACATTAATTCCCCCGTTTTTTGATTGAAAGCACGAATGACGCCTGAAGGAGAATTGATATCGTAGTTATCATTCACCGCACCTGCGACAACGACGACACCATTGGTTACGATTGGAGGAGAAGTCGAGTAATAATAGCCATCTTGTTTATAAGGCATATTGCTCATCAGGTTGAGAATACCGTCTTTTGCAAAGTTATTGCATCGTGCACCCGTGTTAGGATCGATAGCAATTAAACGCGCATCTGATGTTGGCAAAAATAGCTGAGCGTCACATTGAACACTTGGGAGATCTTGCGTGCTCATATTAGGTTTGCTGTCTGTGAGTGTGGTATTGATTGAATCTGCTGCATGTTGAGGTGGCAGATAAGACACACCTCGGCACGTTTGATGCTGACGCTGACTTTCAGCAGGCACTTTCGCATCGAAAATCCAACGCTTTTTACCTGTATCGGCATCCAAAGCAACAAGCCAGTTATGAGGAGTACATAAATAAAGGGTATTACCAATTTTAAGTGGCGTCGCTTGGTAAGTTGTCTCACCGACATCATTTGGTCTTTTTACATCACCGGTTTGGGTCTGCCATGCTGGTACGAGTTGAGAGACATTGTCCGTGGTGATTTTCTCAAGTGGTGAATAGCGTTGACCATAGTTACTACGGCCGTAGCTAAGCCATGCATCATCTTCAATATTGCCCATGTTTGGTGATGAATTTACCACCTCTTCGGATAAGTCACCCGCCACATCATGCGTGGTTGGAATGATTGATCCTAAAGTAATAATAGAACTGATTCCCCATACAACAAAAAGAGAAAGAGTAGAAGATCGGTTGGCGGATTTGAACGTAACCAGTAGTGGGATCGCAAGCAATAATGGTAAGCCCATACGAGTGGCTAGTGGCCACCAATCAAGCCCTGATTCAGATAATGCCCACAACATCGTCAGTAGCAAGAAGAAGGTATAAAGGTAATGTGAAAGTGTTCTTTTCTTCTTCCAAATAGCGATGCCAGATAAGAAAAAAGCTAAACCTGCGAATAGATAATAAGGGCTACCACCTAAAGACACGAGCCAAATTCCGCCAAAGCCGAAACAGAGCCCGAGCAAAATGAATACCACGGAGAAAAATCGCATAAAAACTCCTAGTTCAATAAATAAAAGCAATAAAATCATCACTTTTTCTTATTATAAATTGTAACATGTTGTGACTAATGTCAAATAATTAGCGCAATATGTTTAAAAAAAGTTATCAATCCATACTAAATTTTTATTGTTAGCTATTTACTTAGCTTGCTAAATAATTATAATGACCTTTCTTCTGAAATTACTTAGCGTGCTAAGTAATTTAATGGGTGCTTCAATAATATAAATGGTAGAAATGATAATGGTTATTCACTTAAAACATTCATAGTTTAAGCCATAAATCACCAAGGGGTAAGGATGAACTCAGGATTAATACAAACTATTCAGCATATGCCGCTCGCTGAGCGATTAGGTCGATTGACTCGCTTATGGCGTATGGTGGCTGATGCTGAACTTATACCATTAGGATTAACCCATCCACGTTGGAGCGCTTTATGGAAACTGAGGCAATTAGGTGATTGTGTTGGTCAAAAGGTGTTGGCGGAAGGCTTAGAAATTGAGCTGGCATCTTTAATGCGCACCCTTAATCAGCTTGAGCACCAAAATTTAATTGTTCGGACACCATGCCCGCATGATAAGCGTGCTCGGCTTGTGTGTTTAACCGAAGATGGTCGTACCGTTCTTGGGCAAATGGAAACGAAGATCTTTGATGTGAGAAAAAAGGTGTTATCGGGATTATCTGAACAGCAACTTCAAGAATTCGAAAATGTGATTGAGCACATTAGCCATAATGCTTTAGAGCAGCTCAAGCCTTAGACCACCACGATTATTACCAAAATGACAGAGAGAGTTATGACACCAGATCAACAATTTACGCGATTAGTGCGTATCGCCATGTTCGGCTTTGCTTTTATATTTATCTATTTTCTTTTTGCAGATTTAAAAATGCCAATGACGACAGAAGCCATGGCAACCCGTTCAATCACAAAAGTTGCTCCTCAAGTCAGTGGTAGAATCGACCAGGTTCTGGTACACAACAACCAGATCGTTAAAAAGGGTCAAACATTATTTCAAATTGATTCAACCCCATTTCAACTTGCGGTAGAAGAAGCGGAGCTATCCCTAGAACAAGCCAAGCAAAACAATGCTGAATTAGATGCTTCACTTGCTGCGGCTAAAGCCGATGTGAATGCGGCGCAAAGTATTAGCGTTCAAAAAAATCGTGAAGCTAAACGGATGACTAACTTATTTTCAAATCACGGTGTTTCACAACAAGAAAGAGATCAATCGGTTAGTAATGCTCAATCGGCGAGAGCGAACTTATTGGCGGCACAAGCGCAGTTAGAGAAAATCAAAGTGAGTCGTGGCTTAGCGGGAGAGAATAACCTTAATATTCGTCAGGCTCAGAATCACTTAAAACAAGCTCAACTAAATTTGGCCTATACCCAAGTGAAAGCGGATCAAGATGGGTTGGTTACCAACCTACATTTAGAGCAAGGTAGTTTTAAAAGTGCGGGTAGCCCAGCCCTAGCTTTGGTTTCCAATCAATTTGATATTATCGCGGACTTTCGTGAAAAAAGTCTGATTGATGCCAAAAAAGGAACAGAAGCTTTAGTTGCATTTGATGGCCGCCCAAGTGAATTATTTAGCGCGACGGTAGAAAGCATAGATGCCGGGGTTAGCTCGGGTCAATTTGATGCAAATGGTGAACTGGCGACTCCGACATCATCAAGCCGTTGGGTGCGTGATGCACAACGCATGCGTTTGCATTTTACGTTTAATCAGCCGCTGGATTTTGTGGTGGCAGCAGGAGCAAGAACGACGGTTCAATTAGTGCCTGAAAATGGCTTGTTTGCCGTGTTAGCGAAAGCGCAAATTAAAATCGTTAGTTTTATGCACTACATATATTAAGGCGGTGATGCATGATGTTATTGCGCCATCACCCACTGAGCCAAAATGATTTACGCCAATGTTTACGCATTGCCACAGGTGCCATGTTGGGCTTTTTTATCTGTAAACTTTTTGGCTGGCAAAATGGGGTATTTTATACGGTAACCCCTGTATTATTGTTGGGCCTCGTACCACAAGTGAACATGAACGTGGTGAAACAGATCCTCGCATCTTGTGTGATGTGCGCTATTGAAGTAGGTTTGATTGCCGGAATGTTAGGTCACCACCCGGCATTAATGACTCCCGTTGCTTTTTTAATGTTTTTGTATCGGTTCATTGCCATGAGTAAAGGACATTTGTTCTTATTCGGTTCAATGGGTGTCATTAACTTAAGTATTATGTTGCATTTTGCGAGTTACCCAACTACGGATATTGGCGTGTTGATTACTGATAATATTGTTTCATCAGTATTGTCGTTGTTGATTGCGTACTTGATGATGTATTTGTGGCCTGATGTAGAAGCAAGACCATCTCGCCCTATGGTCGAAAAAACAATAATAGAATGCGCCATGAAGCTTTATTAGGCGCTTCTATGGCAACTATTTCCTTTATTGTTTTCCAAATGTTGGATTTACAAGATTCGATGTCTGCGCAAGCGACTAGCTTACTTTTGCTGTTTCCCATGCATTGGAATGGCATGTTAGGTTATGCGCGTAAACGAGCGATTGGTACAATTTTAGGGGTGAGTTTTGGTATTGTGGTGCAGGTTATTTTATACGATTGGTCGAATATGTTAGTGCTTGTAGCACCTTTATTATGGATAGGATTATTCCTGTTTAGCCAAGTGCATGTAAAAGAAGCCAGTGGCTCTGGGGCAGGCTTTGGTGCAATGACCACTTTAGGTATTCTATTTGGGCAATATTTAACGCCCAATGGAGACTTAATTTTCAGCGCCTTGTACCGAATGAGCAGTATTGGTGTCGCGATAGTGGTGACGTTGTTGGTTTGTTTTTTCTTGCACAAGCTATTAAATCAATTTGAAGCCACGAGATTTGGGGCATAACCGTTACTCCTTTTATTTCAACATTCCCACGTTCATTCAATTGGCGTGGGAATGTTGTTGATTTATTTGACTTGATCTCTTAACAGGAATTTTTGTACTTTTCCGGTTGAGGTTTTTGGTATCGACGTAAATATAATGCGCTTAGGTGCTTTAAAGTGTGCTAAATACTCTCGGCTATAATCAATAATGTCTTGCTCGGTTAAGCTTGAAAAATCATGTGATTTTACAAAAGCACAAGGCACCTCACCCCATTTCTCATCCGGGATCGCGATGACTGCGATTTCTTCAATGTCATTGAGTGGCTCATCTAAAGCTCCTTCGTTGATGAGTGCTTCGTAATCTAATTCCGTGACTTTTTCTCCTTGTTGAAAATTCTCGTCATCAATCGTGACCAACAGTGGCAGTGTTACATCAGCATCATGAGATAGCAATTGCATGGCTTGTTGGGCTACAGCGCCAAATTCTTTATCAACTAACAGTATCTTGCTTTCAGTATGTTTTAGAATGTAAGCGATAGTTTGCGGTTCAAGGCGTGTATTAATGGCATTCAACGGTGTCGCATATCTATAGTGAATATCTTAGAAAAACCTTCTGAAAGATCGATTTATATTGATGATAAGTCTATTCGAATGGAAAAAATGGTGATGGTCAACTTATCGTCTGTGATAAGAAAGAATTACAACAATTACGTACTAAACTTACGATGGTTTTCCAGCATTTTAATTTGTGGAGTCACATGACGGTGTTAGAAAATGTGATGGCCGCACCAGTAAAAGTGTTGGGTATCAGTAAAGATGTAGTTAAAGCGCGTGCTATCAAGTATTTGAATAAGGTCGGGATTGATGAACAAGCTCAATATCGTTATCCATCACACTTATCTGGTGGCCAGCAACAACGTGTTTTTATAGCAAGAGCGTTGGCAATGGGACCTGAAGTGTTATTGTTTGATGAACTGACGTCAGCGCTGGATCCTGAAACAGTATTCAATAACCCACAAAGTGAGCGATTAAAACAATTTTTATCTGGAGCCTTAAAATAAATGTATTCGAGTAGTAAACAGATTAATGACTGACCATTTTCAGAAAAAGATTGAGGTTGTTGTTTTTATTCCTGAACAATGTTCACCACTGGATTTATCATCGGTGGTAGAGCCTTTTTTATTGGCGAATCAACAGCTCGGACATGAAAAGTACCAAGTTCGTTATGCTTCGCTGCATCAAGGTCAATTAGCGATTTCTGCTTATTTACATCTGTCGATTGATTATGCTTTTGAGAATCAATTTGATTGTGACGTATTGATTATTTTGAATCAACATAAACCGAAAGCCCCTTTATCTCAATCGATTAAAAAGCGTTTTCAATATTTGTATCAACAAAAAGGTATCGAAATTTTTGCTGCTTATGCCGGTGTCTATTGGTTGGCAGAAAGTGGTTTATTGTCAAAGGGTATCAGTACCATTCATTGGTCAATAATGGATGGGTTCAGTGATGCTTTTTCCCAGTTAGATATTTCGGCTAATTTGTATGAAACCACCGAGCGGATCACGACCTGTTCTGGTCGATTAGCCATGTTAGATTGCATGATTAATTGGTTGGAAACTCAAGAAAGTCGTGAATTAGCTCACGCTTTATCTGAACAGCTTTGCATGGACAGAATTCGCCCCTCCAGTGAAAGACAAAATATTCCGACCAACTACCTTGGTGGCGATTTACAACCTCGATTAACCATGTCGATAGAGTTGATGGAAAACAATATTGAAGAACCATTATCGACGGATGAAATTGCGGACTTGGTGAATATTTCTCGTCGTCAATTAGAGAGGTTGTTTAAACGTTATTTAAACAGTATGCCTGCAAAATATTACTTCCAGTTACGTTTAAAAAAGGCACGCCAGTTGTTGCTAAATACCAATAAGTCGATCATTCAAATTGGTTTATGCTGTGGCTTTTCCAGCGGACCACATTTCTCTAGCGCGTATAAAACGTTTTATGGTATTACCCCAAGGGAAGAACGAACAACATTATTTAATGTCAAAAAATCGTGATATGGGTAAACGTAGAGGGTTAAAAATCAGTGTGCTGATGATTAAAACAGAAGTGTGATGAGAAACCAGCACAAGTGATGAAATATATAAATCCTTGTCAGAAATCTATATTTCTTCTGGAATGAACTCATCTATTCTGAAGTTAATTAATCATGGATAGCGAGGATATTATGAGCAAGCACACGATAGTTAGGGAAGATTTTGACCGTTATATGATCCCAATGTATTCACCGGCTGGTTTTATTCCAGTTCGTGGTGAAGGCTCTAGCATTTATGATCAAGAAGGCAAACATTATATCGACTTTGCTGGTGGCATTGCGGTTAATGCACTCGGTCATGCGAATCAAGATTTACAACAAGTACTTGTTGAACAAGCCGCAAAACTTTGGCATACCGGTAATGGTTATACGAATGAGCCTGTACTGAAATTGGCTAAACAATTGGTTGAAAGTACTTTTGCCGATAAAGTGTTTTTTTGTAACTCAGGAGCTGAAGCTAACGAAGCCTCTTTAAAGCTTGCGAGAAAATACGCTTTAGATCATTTTGGTGAAGGTAAGAATGAGATTATTGCCTTTAATAATGCTTTTCATGGTCGTACGCTTTTTACAGTAAGTGCAGGTGGTCAGCCTAAATATTCTCAAGATTTCTCACCTCTACCTGGTGGTATTCATCACGTCGTGTTTAATGACTTAGAGGCGGTAAAAGCCACAATATCTGATAAAACTTGCGCCATTATTGTTGAACCAGTTCAAGGTGAAGGGGGCGTTTTACCGGCCACACCTGAATTTTTACAAGGATTACGCGATCTTTGTGATGAGTATAATGCGTTATTAATTTTTGATGAAGTGCAAACGGGTATAGGCCGTACGGGGAAGCTGTATGCGTATATGAATTACGGAGTTACTCCGGATGTCTTATCAACGGCTAAAGCGCTTGGCGGTGGTTTTCCTATTGGTGGTATTTTAACGACGGATAAATTGGCGACAGCATTACCGATAGGCAGCCATGGAACCACGTATGGTGGTAATCCACTGGCGTCAGCTGTAGCAGGAAAAGCGCTAAGCATTATTAATGACGACGTGTTTTTACAAGGAGTATCAAATAAGCATGATCAATTTATTACCGCATTAACGCAGATGAATTCCGAGTTGAATCTCTTTAGTGATATTCGTGGCAGTGGGTTATTGATAGGCTGTGAATTGAGCACCGAGTACGCAGGGCAAGCCAAAGCGATCACTAATTTAGCGGCAGAAGAAGGTTTGTTGGCCTTAATCGCTGGCCCCAATGTGGTTCGGTTTGCTCCTGCACTGAATGTATCAACGGATGAAATTGAGCAAGGAATGCAAAGAATGCATTCAGCGCTCAAACGTTTTTTAAAGGAGTAAAGCACCAGTGATTCTATTACGACCTGCCAAATTAAGTGATATTGGGCATATTGAACGCATTGCACATGAAAGTGGTGACTTGGTGTGTACCTTGCCCAATCAGCGAGAGCATTTGTTGCAAAAAATTGAACGTTCAATTGCTTCATTTGAGCAGGAAGTATGGAGTCCCGGTCAAGAGTTGTACTTCTTTGTATTAGAAGAAAGTATGACAGGACAGATTTTAGGGACGGGTGCGATTAATGCTTTGGCTGGTTTTCGTGAACCTTTTTATGCCTTTCGTAATGATATTTTAATTCATTCATCCCGTGAGTTGAAAATTCATAATCGTATTCATGCGCTGACTTTAACACATGATTTAAGTGATCACTCTCAATTGAGTTCCTTCTTCATTATCCCCTCGCTGAAAAACACCGATTACCCCAGCTTAATCACACTCGGGCGGTTGCTGTTCATGTCCGTTCAATCCCATCGTTTTACCAACGAGTGGATGGCTGTGATGCCCGGTGTGGCAGATGCTAAAGGGCATGCACCATTTTGGGAGCATGTAGGGCGTAAGTTTTTTGGTATTGATTACAGCCAAGTAGAGTATTACAACGGCACCAGAGACAAAACCTTTATCGCTGAACTAATGCCACATTATCCTCTTTATGTACCTCTTATTGATGGCCGTGCACAAGAGGTAATGGGGCAAGTTCACCCTGATGCAGAATTGCAATTCAACCTTCTCACTGAGCAAGGATTTGAAGCCGACAAATATGTTGAAATTTTTGATGCCGGTCCAATTGTGACCGTGTCACCAAATGTGTTACCTATTTGGCGAAAACATAAAGAAGTAAAGATTAAACTGAGTGTGACTAATGATGGCTTTGAGCGTGTATTAATTGGCGCGCAAACCAAAGTAGGGTTTTGCGCCGTTATTGCCAACGGAAAATTAAACGAAGATGAAGTGTGGGTAGAAGCCTCCACCTTAGAACAGCTTGGATTAGATGGAATTGACGACCAAGCATTATCAACTATTTGGTGCTTCTCACTTGATAGTTAGTTGTCTTTTACCTCCTAGGTTAGAGAACTGGCTTTAAAGCCACACTCATTGAATTCATGCAGTAAAAGGATATTCACATGATGATAATTCGACCGGTCCGAGAAGATGATCGGGCCGCCATTGTAGCGTTAGCCAGTAAAACTGGCGTAGGTTTTACATCGTTACCAAAAAATGAAAACCGAGTAAAAGAACGTATTGAACGTATGTTGAAAACGTGGAACAAAGAAGCGTCACAGGCAGAGCAAGGCTATTTATTTGTATTAGAAGATACTGAACTGAATAAAGTAGTTGGGGTAAGTGGTGTTGAAGTTGCGATTGGTTTAGATGAACCTTGGTACAACTACCGAGTAGGAACTTTAGTTCATGCTTCAAAAGAGCTGAGCGTTTATAGCCGCATGCCTACTTTATTTCTTACTAATGACCACACGGGTTACAGTGAACTATGTACCTTATTTTTAGACTCGGATTATCGTCATAGTCAAAATGGTTATTTGCTTTCGAAAGCCCGATTTTTGTTTATGGCGGCTTTTCAAGATTGTTTCTCTGAGCGATTGATTGCAGAAATGCGTGGGTATTCAGATGAGCAAGGGCGTTCTCCGTTCTGGGAGAGCTTAGGCCGTCATTTTTTCAGTATGGACTTTGCTGAAGCGGATCATTTATCGGGTATGGGGAAAAAATCGTTTATTGCTGAGTTAATGCCAAAGCATCCTTTATATGTTGATTTTCTTTCTGAAGAAGCCCGAAATGTGATTGGCAATGTTCATCCTCATACCGAACCTGCCGCCGCTATTCTAAATAGTGAGGGGATGAAATATGAAGGTTGTGTGGACATTTTTGATGCAGGTCCTACGCTAGAAGCGCATGTCAGTGATATTCGAGCGGTGAAAGAAAGCCAAACATGGCATGTGCTTATTGATGAATTAGCTAATGACCCAGCAGAAAATCATGTCGATAAAAAGAGCGATACCGCCGTTTATATTCTCGCGAACGAAAACTACCTTGATTTTAGAGCGGTGCTAGGCCGAGTATCGTTTGATAAACATTCTATTTGTATTTCCAATGATATCGCCCACGCATTAGGCGTTAACCACGGTGACACCATCCGCGCCGTGACTTTATTTCCAGAGGAGAAAGCATAGTGTCACATCCAAATTTATTGATTAACGGCCAGTGGTGCCAAGCAAAAGGTGACGCATTCACTAAAACTAACCCTGCAAATAATCAAACCTTGTGGCAAGGAACTGAAGCCACCAAGGAGGATGTTGACAGTGCGGTTGCTTCTGCGCGACAGGCATTCCCTGTATGGGCGAAAACGCCACTGGAAGAACGTATTGCTTTGCTTGAGCGGTTTTCTCAACTGCTTAATAAAAATAAATCGAAGCTTGCGGAGGTGATTTCTCAAGAAACGGGTAAGCCGCATTGGGAAAGTTTAACGGAAGTCGGTGCAATGGTCGGTAAAGTGGCCATTTCAATCAAAGCATTTCATGAACGTACCGGAACAAAATCAACTGATATGCCGGATGGTCAAGCGGTGTTACGTCACCGTCCACATGGTGTATTAGCGGTTTTTGGTCCTTATAATTTCCCGGGTCATTTACCGAATGGACATATTGTTCCCGCGTTATTGGCAGGGAACACAATTGTATTTAAGCCCAGTGAACTGACGCCTTGGACAGCAGAAGAAACGTTAATAT
Organism: Vibrio casei; assembly: GCF_002218025.2. Taxonomy (NCBI): domain Bacteria; kingdom Pseudomonadati; phylum Pseudomonadota; class Gammaproteobacteria; order Vibrionales; family Vibrionaceae; genus Vibrio; species Vibrio casei. The sequence continues at coordinate 394,866 of NZ_AP018681.1, forward strand.
TATGGCAAGAAGCGGGTTTACCTGAAGGGGTGATTAACCTAGTGCAAGGTGGTCGTCCGACAGGTGAAGCACTGGCTTCTCATTCGGGTACAGATGGTTTGTTATTTACTGGTAGTGCAAACACTGGGTACCACTTGCATCGTCAATTATCAGGTCAACCAGAGAAAATTTTGGCGCTTGAAATGGGCGGAAATAATGCTCTGATCATAGAAGACATTGCCGATATGGACGCAGCGGTTCACTTGACCATTCAATCGGCTTTCATTTCGGCGGGTCAACGTTGTACATGTGCGCGTCGATTATTGGTTAAAGAAGGGCAACAAGGCGATGAATTTATTCAACGTTTAGTGGACGTCACCAAAGATATTCAAGTGGGTGAGTGGAATGCAGAACCTGAGCCATTCATGGGAAGTGTGATTTCTCAAACCGCGGCTAAGCAGCTTTTAGCAGCGCAAGACAATTTAGTGAAAAAAGGTGGGAAGTCATTATTAACCATGACTCAGATTCATCCAGATCGCGCGTTAATGTCACCGGGAATCATTGATATTACCGATGTAAAAGACAGCCCAGATGAAGAATATTTTGGTCCATTATTAAGCATTATTCGTTATCAAGATTTTGATCAAGCATTAACGATTGCCAACAATACTCGCTTTGGTTTAGCGCTAGGGCTTATCTCGCCACATCGTGAACATTATGATCAGTTATTGATTGAAGGGCGAGCAGGCATTGTGAACTGGAACAAACAGTTAACAGGTGCATCCAGTGCCGCACCATTTGGTGGCGTCGGGGCTTCTGGTAATCACAGAGCCAGTGCTTATTATGCGGCAGACTATTGTTCATGGCCGATGGCTTCATTAGAAAGTGAAGACATTGCGCTACCGGCAAGCTTATCGCCTGGCTTAACCTTTTCGGTCAAAAACGCAGAATAGTCGGATAAAATTTTTAGGAGTTTATGATGAAAGCCTATGAAGTTAATTTTGATGGTTTAGTCGGGTTAACACACCATTATGCAGGGTTGTCGTATGGCAATGTTGCATCGACCAGTAATAAAAGTGTGATTGCTAACCCTCAATTGGCAGCAAAGCAAGGTTTAGCTAAGATGAAAGCCTTGAGTGATATGGGCTTTAAGCAAGCGGTATTGCCACCTCAAGAACGCCCACACGTTGAGATTTTAAGACAATTGGGGTTTGATGGCAGCGATGCACAGGTACTTGCTGCCGTATCAAAACAAGCACCGCATTTACTTTCAGCGGTGAGTTCGGCTTCTTCAATGTGGACGGCCAACGCCGCCACCATGTCACCGTCATCAGACAGTGCAGATGGTCGAGCGCATTTTACGGTTGCGAACTTAAATAACAAGTTTCATCGTGCGATTGAAGCCGATACCACAAGTGCAACATTACGCTCCATTTTTAGTAATGATCGCTACTTTGTGCACCATGATGCCTTACCGCAACAAGCGATCATGGGCGATGAAGGTGCCGCTAACCATAATCGTTTATGTGCCGATTATGGCAGCGCTGGGGTTCAGGTTTTTGTTTATGGTCGTCAAGCCTTTGGTGGAAAGGTAGAGCCGGTACGCTATCCGGCTCGTCAAACCCGAGAAGCCAGTGAATCTGTTGCGCGTTTACATCAACTTTCAGCCGAACAAACGGTTTTCGTACAGCAAAATCCAGAAGTGATTGATCAAGGTGTATTCCATAATGATGTTATTTCAGTTAGCAATGGCAATGTGTTATTTCATCATGAACAAGCATTCTTAAATCAAAGCGCTGCGCTAGATGAAATTGGTCAGAAATTATCAAAGCAAAATACCGATTTTGTTTCGATTGAAGTGCCAACTAACCGCGTCTCTGTTGATGATGCGGTAAGAACCTATCTTTTTAACAGCCAATTATTAACGAAATCAGATGGTAAAATGCTACTGATTGTGCCTGAAGAATCCCGCCAGAATCCTCAAGTTTGGTCGTATCTGAGTGAGCTTATTTTAAGCGGTGGTCCAATTAATGAAGTGAAGGTGTTTGATTTACGTGAAAGCATGAGAAACGGTGGTGGGCCAGCGTGTTTACGTCAACGGGTCGTATTGACTGAAGATGAATTAAAATCCGTTGCTCCGGGCGTATTAATGAATGATCACTTATTCAATACATTGAATGCTTGGGTCGATCGCTTTTATCGAGACCGACTCGTTGAGTCTGATTTGGCCGATCCACAACTGTTGATTGAAAATCGCCGAGCTTTAGATGAGCTGACGCAAATTATGGGCTTAGGTTGTATTTATCCCTTCCAAAAATAACAAGAATGAAAGTAGGCGTGTATGTTTGATTTTCTAAGCACCACCTTAAATGGTTGCCAATCAGACCAACAATCTGGCGAAACAAAGCAACTGGTTTGGCAATGGCTAGAAGAGGGCGTATTGCTTCTTGAACCCAAAATATCGTCCACAAAAACGTCGTCAAACAGTGGCCGATTAGATAAGGAATTAGACAGCGTTTTATTGTCGGCTGGTGTGCATGGCAATGAAACCGCTCCTATCGAAATATTAAATAGCATTATTAACGACTTAATATGTGGCGATTTAGACTTGAGGGTTCGTTTACTCGTTATGCTCGGTAATATTAATGCTATGAAAAGCGGTGAACGTTATCTTGAACTTGATCTTAACCGTTTGTTTAGCGGGCAACATACTAAATTTCCAGATTGTGCTGAAACCCAAAGAGCCAAACAATTAGAAGAGGTGGTGAGGACTTTTTTTGAACAAGCTTCTCATGGTTGCCGCTTTCATTTTGACATGCATACCGCCATTCGTGAATCTCATCATCAACGCTTTGCCTTATTGCCTTATAAAGAAAGCAAAATCGGTAAAACTCAAGGTATATACAGCCGTATAATGTTTGATTGGTTAAGCTCTGCGGGTATAGAAGCCATGGTCGTTAATCAAGCTCCTAGTGGAACATTTTCATATTTCTCTAGCCATTATTGTTTTGCGGATAGCTGCACGCTTGAACTCGGGAAAGCGAAGCCTTTTGGCAAGAATGATTTAAGCCAATTTGAGCGGATTAACCGAGGTGTCCGCTCTATGATCCGCCACGGCATGGCATCAGACCATAAAGAAGCTGATACATCGGATGTGAAAGTGTACCAAGTGACCCAACAACTCACGAAATTAACCGAATCATTTGAGCTTAATTTCAGCGATTCAGTGAAAAACTTCACCTCATTTCAATGTGGTGAAATCTTAGCGCAAGATGGAGACATTACATACCAAGTCGAACAGCCAGAAGAATGGGTTCTTTTTCCTAATGCGAAAGTACGCCCAGGCTTAAGAGCGGGTCTAATGCTTGTGCAGATTGATCAAGCACGTTTGTTTGAGTAATGAGTACGATTGGTATAACTTTATCGAAACAACAAAAAAGCCACTGATTATTAATCAGTGGCTTTAGTTTTATTATAGAAAGCTAATAATTAGAAAATTAAGTTATGAAATCAAAATTAGCAATCTGTGTCTTCAGCGTTCACGCCTTCTTTAACGTCTTCACATTTGTCTTCAATTGCATTACCAGCGTCGGTTGCCATATCATTCATTTGCTCAGAAGTGTCATCTGCTTGATTAGACATTGATTCGCCCATTTCATCCATTTTGTCACCAACTTTGTCGGATGCATCAGCCGCAGACTCTTTTACATCTGTTGCCATTTCATTGACTTTTTCGCCGGCATCATCAGCCATTTGCTGAGTTTGTTCTATTGCATCATCCATTTTGCTTTCCGCTTTGTCAGCTGAACTATTGTCACAAGCTGCAAGAGCTAATGCAAAAAATGAAGCCACTGCGAATGGTTTTAACCAATTTGTTTTAGTCATATTCATCCCTTATTTGTGTGAGATATGGAAAAAGAAATCTCTTTATAAATACGCGTTACCCATTAACTGTAGAGCATTAATAATAAATTGCGATGGTAAGTCGGTGAATTTAACGGGTTTATAACAACTCATGACGGCGATTTTACTTATCACTATAATTTTGTCTTTATTTGGTCTTTAAATAAACAAAAGACTTGTTAACTATAAGTGTTTGTACTCGTATTACTCGGGTACAATAAGCAAAATCGTTTAAATAGTGTTTGTAAGGAATATCATGAGTCAATTTGTTGTATGTGCTCTCTATAAATTTGTGGAGCTAGACGATCACCAGTCGTTACAAAAGCCATTACTTGATTTAATGGAGCAATACAGTATTCGAGGTACATTATTATTGGCACATGAAGGTATCAATGGAACCGTTGCTTCTACTCGTGAAGGTATTGATGCTTTATTAGCTTGGTTTGGTTACGACGCTCGTTTATCAAACATTAGCTGTAAAGAGTCTTTTCATCAAGAAATGCCATTTAACCGTTCAAAAGTGAAATTGAAAAAAGAAATTGTCACCATGGGTGTTGAAGGTATCGATCCTAAACATGTCGTTGGTACTTATGTTAAGCCAACGGAGTGGAATAGCTTAATTTCAGATCCTGAGGTCTTTGTGGTTGATACTCGTAATGATTATGAAATTGAGTTAGGCACATTCCAACATGCAGTGAACCCTAAAACCGACACTTTCCGTGAATTCCCAGGTTATGTGAAAGAGAACCTTGATCCTGAAAAACACAAAAAAGTCGCTATGTTCTGTACTGGTGGTATTCGTTGTGAAAAATCGACGGCTTATTTAAAAGAGCAAGGCTTTGATGAGGTGTATCACCTTGAAGGTGGAATCTTGAAGTACCTAGAAGAAGTACCAGCAGAAGAAAGCCTATGGGAAGGCGACTGTTATGTCTTTGATGGTCGTGTAGCCGTGAACCATAGCTTAGAGAAAAGTGAATATGAATTGTGTAATGCTTGTCGTTTACCCATAACAGAAGAAGATAAGCAAAGTGAGCAATTTGAATCTGGTGTGAGTTGCCCTAAATGTTTTGGAACCCACACTGAAGAACAAATGGAGCGCTTTCGCGAGCGTGAAAAACAAGTTCAATTGGCCAAAGAACGAGGTGAAACTCATGTCGGTGGTGATGCTTTAAAACAGATGGAACAAAAGCGTCAAGTGAAACTACAAAAGAAATCAGCACAACGAGAAGCAAAACGTTAATTGTACTCAATGTGATGTGAGGTAGATTGATAGATCAATAAGAAAGCTCGGACTTAGGTTCGAGCTTTTTTTATATAAATTTCATTTTTTTGATAGCTTCTTTTATGAAGTTCTAAATATTTTTATTAAATATGATGCCAATCAGATGAGAGCGTAATGAACAATGTGCAGTATTTATCATTTTAATTACCCACAAAAATAATATGTCAAACAATTTATTAAAATAAATGCTATTCAAGTCACAATAATGAAACGAAAGAATATATCAAAAAAACGCTTCAATATGTAATTCCAAAATTAACCTTAAAGTTAATAATTACATTTAAAAACAATTAGTTAATTTCCAGTCCTCGGTTTTTTAAAGAGATCGAGATCACATAAATCAAGTCATGTTAGGCATTAATAAATGTTGGTTAATAAAAAAATAAGAATTTTTTGTGATTAACTTCAAAAATTAAAAGGCGGTAAAAGACAAAATGTAATCATAGAAATTCAACAGGAAATGATTATGAAAATAGCAGTAGCGATAAGTGGTGGTGATGCTGTTGGAGTGAATAATTTCTTATTCCAGATATCAAAGATGATGAATGTAGGAATGAAGTTATATGACGGTGGGATAAATGGTTTAATATCCGGTTCGATAAAAAAAATCACACATAGAGAATTGGTTGATTATTCCAATTCGGCAATGCCTATTATCACATCAGGAAGAACAGAAAATATAATTAGTGAAGATGAATATTTAAAAATTGTTGATAATTTAAAAAAACAAAAAATTGATGTGCTTATTTTGGCTGGAGGTGACGGATCTCTACAATTTTTAAATCAGTTATCTTTATATGGCGTTAATTGTTTTGGTGTAGGAATGACTATTGATAACGATGTAAGTGGAAGTGAATACACAATAGGATTTTCGACAGCTTGTGAGCAAGTTAAAAATGAAGTTTTGAAGCTTCGTATGACAGGGAAGGCATTACCAAATAGAATATTTATGGTTGAATTATTAGGGGCTTATTCTGGAGAGCTTACTTTACAGTCGGCGATAAAATCAAATGCGGATATTGCTTTGATTCCTGAATCTAAAATAAATATAAATGAACTTTCTGATCGGATAAAATTTTTATATAAAAAACAAAATTCAGTTGTTATTTTATGCTCAGAAGGATATACGCAAGAGTATTACCCTGGATTTCAAGGGGCTATTGATACTGTAATTAGAGAGTTAGAGCCATTACTTCCTACGCGAATTAGGAAAAGCATTATGGGGTTTAGCTTGCGTTCAGGCGATCCAAGTTGTGAAGAAATATATCAAAGTACCATTATGGCCAATGAAGTCGTTCGTTGTATTCGCTCCGGAATGAGCAATAAAGCCATAATTATTAATTCAAGTAATAAAGCAATTCCAATTGATTTATTAAGTATACAAAGGAGAACAACACAAAAAGAAGACCATTATATTAAATTGGCAAAAGAATTAAATATTATTTAATAGATATCAAGGAGTGGATCATGATTAAAGTACTTTGCGTTTGTGGTTGTGGGTTAGGTTCCAGTTTTGCTATTGAAATGAGTGCTCAGTCAGTATTAAAAAAGCTAGGCGTCGATTTTACAATAGACCATACAGATGTATCTGGTGCTAGTGCTTTTGATTACGATGTAATATTAACGCAGAAAACATTTGCTGATGTGTTAAATGCCGATGCAAATGAAAGTGAAGCATCTATAGTTATTTCCTTAAATAAATTAACCGATAAGAAAGAAATAGAAGAAAAACTAACACCATTTATAAAAATGTAAAATAATTATAATTATATCGAGGTTAGAATGAATCAATTTTTTAATTTTATAATCCATGACTTATTAGGGCAAGCATCAATACTCATTGCATTTATTGCCATGTTGGGGTTGATACTACAAAAGAAATCTTTTGGTAAAACGATTGAAGGGACATTTAAAACATTATTAGGTTTTTTAGTGATGATGGCCGGTATAAATATCATCGTAGAGACTCTCACATTTTTAAATACTATATTTAGTCACGGCTTTGGTATGACAGGGTATATAACCGATGTTGCCGCTATTGCCGGGCTAGCTAATAGAGAGTTAGGTTCAGAAGTCGCTTTAACATTATTGGTTATATTCATTACGAACATTGTTATAGCCAGAATTACACCGTGGAAATATATTTTCTTAACCGGGCAAGCATTATTATGGATGGCAACCATAGGTACTGTCATTGGTTATAAAGCAGGGCTCACAGGGTTACCATTGATTTTAACTGGAGGTATTTTTGGTGGAATTATGGCGGTTCTGATGCCGGCTATTGCCCAACCTGTTGTAAGAAAAATAACGGACTCTGATGACGTCGCGCTTGGACACTTTTGTACGATTGGCTACTTAGTTCAGGCTGCTGTCGCTAAAGTTGTCGGTAAGAACTCAAAATCAATTGAAGATATTGAATTACCTGATGGGTTTAAGTTTCTTAATGACACCTATTTATCTATGGCTGTTGTTATGGTGCCAATGTACTTAATCCCCGCAATAGCCGCAGGTCCTGAGTTTATTGATCCCATGTCTAATGGTGTTAATTATTTGTAACTATTCACCCAGGAGCTATTGACAGCAAATTTATGTGACTGAGTTAACTTGATCCCACATTCAACTTGAGTGATCTTTTTGTGGTGGCAATCTGGAGGTATGAATAAGAAAACATTACCTCCACCGCCAGATTTCGATTCGCCTGAAGAGGCGAAAGATATCATCCACTTTTTATGGAATAAGTTGGCTGAGCTTGAAGATAGGCTAAACCAAAATAGTCGCAACTCTTCTGTGCCATCATCTCAACAACCCCTGCATAATAAAGCTAAAAATACTTCGCCGAATCGGAAGAAATCTGGAAAAAAGCAAGGAGCTCAACCAGGTCATAAAGGCCATCGCCGACTGCTTCATCCTATTGAAGAGAGCGCCTCGGTTGAGCAATATTTACCGAATAAGATATGCCACTGCGGTGGGTGTGTTATTCCAAATCGAAAACCTTATAAACGACACCAAATCTTTGACTTGCCAGATATCTCATACACGCTTGTTGAACATCAAATTTTTAAAGGCGAGTGCTCATGGTGTGGTGATAAGCATCAAGCGGAGCTTCCAGAGTCTGTGCCCGATGTTCAAATGGGGTCAAATCTACATAGCTTTATCGCAATCCAGGCGACGCAGCACCACCAAAGCATAGGTAAAATACAATCTATGTTGAAAGACGTCTTCCAGCTTAACTTCTCAACAGGTGCAATATCAGCGGCGCAAGGACGAGTCACTGAATACTTAGCCGATACTCATACTCAAATTCATGAAACAGTCAAAGCATCTAAACTGATTATGGCTGATGAGACTTCGCATCAGCGCAATAATGATAAACGCTGGATGTGGGCCGCACTCAGCAATGACGTAGCCTTTTTCTAAATTAACAGTGGAAGAAACCAACATGCTGCCAAACGACTACTTGGTGAAGCGGTTTCACACCTTTTAGTGACTGACCAATATTCTGCCTACAAATATATCGACGAATCTAAGCGCCAATTATGCTGGGCTCACATATTAAGGAACGTCATCGCTATCGAGGAAAGCGTTTGTCCTGAAAACCAAAAAATCGGAGAAAAACTCGCTTTAATCGCTCATAGCGTATTCAGGTGTCATCACCGATATATCGAAGAAAAAATTACCGAAAGCCAATATTACCGCCGACTCAGGCGATTACGAAAGAGCTGGCTTCATTGGCTCAAATTGGGTAGTTATCAATGCTCAAAACGATATCGAGGTAGATGTCGAAACCTCATCGCTGATGATGCCATGGTCTGGCGGTTTATGGACGACTCCGAGTGCCCGTTAACAAACAACGCAGCGGAGCGAGTTCTCCGTAATTACATACTGATGAGGAAGTGTTGTTACGTGACTCGCTCATATCGAGGCGACCAGTTCCGCGAACGAATGTTCTCGCTGATAGAAACAGCCAAACTTCAGCAGGTCTCTGCTTATAAATGGCTGCGTGAAATCGTCGAACATCACATGTTGAGAGTTGATTATCAGGCGCCAGTATTTTTTAGCGTAAACCGTCGTCAATAGCTCGTGGGTGAATAGTTACAATTATTTAATGTATTCATTTATGCAGTCAATAACATTTGTTGCAGGCGTATTTGTGCTGTATGCCGGCGTACGTTTACTGCTTAATGAGCTAGTGCCTGCATTTAGGGGTATTGCCATGAAGTTGGTGCCAGATGCTAAGCCAGCCCTCGATTGTCCCGTTTTATTTCCTTACTCCCCCAATGCCGTCATTGTTGGTTTTCTTGCGACAACGGTCGGTTCAATTATCGGGATGTTGGTATTCCCTATGTTTGGTCTCGCAATGATATTACCAGGGTTATTGACTAACTTTTTTGCTGGCGGTACAGCAGGTGTGTTTGGTAATGCGATGGGAGGGCGTCGCGGTGCGGTTATTGGGGGGGTTGTACATGGCCTATTTATTACATTACTCCCAGCAATTTTAATTCCATTGCTTGAAAGTTATGGTTTTGTTGGGGTGACGTTCAGTGACTCCGATGTTATCTCAACTGGGCTTGTCCTTGGTAACGCATTCAATGGCAACTGGCTATTTGTAAGTGTATTCAGCGTATTCGTTATCGCTGTTACGTATTTTGTTCACCGTAGTATTAATAATGACCTTAAGGGATTATCACATGAAACTTTATAATTTTACCGAACTTCGTGCCATAGCTAAAGAACGTGGATTTCAAGCTCTTGGTTCGTTTAACTTACATTGCTTGGAAATGCTACCTGCTTTCTTTAAAGCTGCGAAAGAAACAAATTCACCTTTGATGATACAAATTTCGACAGGGACAGCACTATTTTTAGGTCATGAGTTGATTGTTGATTCAATTAAGTCATTGTCTAAAACAATGGACGTTCCAGCATGCTTACATTTAGATCATTGCTCTAATATTGACGACATTAAAAAAGCTATTGACTCAGGTTTTAGCTCTGTAATGTACGATGGTTCTCATCTGCCTCTAGCCGAAAATATAGCCAATACAAAAATTGTTATTGCTTATGCACATCCTCGTAACATTACCGTGGAAGGGGAGCTAGGGGCGATTGGTGGTAGTGAAGATGGTAAAGCGGTTCATGAAAATGATATTGCATTTACCACTCCGGAAGAAGTACAAGCTTTTGTCGACGGAACTAATGTAGATATGTTGGCTATTTCAATCGGTACAGTACATGGCTCATACACATCTAAAACTAATATACAACATGAATTATTAAATAAAATTACTCAAATAACGAAGACACCTTTAGTGCTACATGGTGGAACGGGGGTGAGTAATGAAGATATGCGTTTAGTGGTTGGTAAGGGGATTGAGAAAGTCAATGTCGGGACGGAAATGAATGTACAGTGGGTTGATAATATTCAAAAAACATGTGCGGCAGGAAAAGTAGATGACAGTGTCCGAAAATTTTTAATTCCGGCGAATGATGCAGTGAAAGAAGTATTAAAGCAAAAAATTCAACTATTTCAATAATAACAAATATTAATCATCTTATGGTCGCCAAGAAATTGGCGGCTGATTAAGGAGACGATATGTTGAAGTTTATACAATCTGTATTCACATCGAAACCAACGATGAATACAGAGCAATCAGCAGTAAATAATACGGACGCGATAGAAATAGAGTTGCGTATTCAAACACTAGAACATCAATTGATGGAAGATGAGACGAATGCAGAAACTCATAAAGTATTAATGCTTGAATACAATAAAGCGTTGAAAGTTTTTGCAAAAACACCAGGCTTCAAGAACAAAATCGATGATGTGTTTTTAAAGATAGATGATTTAAGAAACACGACACGCAAACATTTATAGGTCTATTTATGAATATAAAAGAATTATTGATCGAATCAGATGCCATTCAATTAGGAATATGTGAAACAGACTGGAAAGCAATCATCAATTTAGCGGCAGCTCCTCTAATAAAGAATGGCTATTTAGAAAAAACGTATTCTCAATCTGTAATAGACAGTACGAATGATAACGGTGCTTATTATGTTTTCGATGAAGGTATAGCTATTCCTCATGCTCGGCCGGAGTGTGGTGTTTTGAAGAATTGTTTTAGTTTAGTCGTTCTCACTAATCCTGTCTCTTTTAATGGAAGTGTGCCTGCAGATATTATTATTTTATTTGGAGCAATGGATAGCAATGCTCATATTGAACAGGGGATTGGTTCTATTGTCACGATGCTGGATGATGAACGTAAGATTAACGCTATTAGAAATGCAACGAGTCGACAAGAATTATTGGAGATGATATGACCTCTGAATATAAATTCGTGATTTTAGTTAATGGGGTTCCTGCTTCAGGGAAGAGTTCTGTTGCGCATCAGGTCGCTGAGCACTTTAATTTTACTTATTTGTCTATTGATACGATTAAAGAGCCATTTATGATGGTGACAGAAAATTATAATCGAACAATAAATCGTGCATTAGGTAAAGCAGCATATCAGGTGATTTGGGATATTGTAGCCCAATCACCACATCATAATAGTTTTGTGATTGATGCTTGGTTTGGGTTTCAGCCGCGAGAAGACTTACTTGAATATCTAAACCGATCGGGTGTGACACATGTCCTTGAAATTTGGAATAGTATTTCTGGAGAGACTGCGATGCAACGTTATAAAAAACGGATTCCATATCGCTCAGATAAGCACCCAAAAGAAGAATATTTACCGGAGCTTTCTATATTGGCTGAAAAAGCTAAACCGATGATGGTGAGTGATGTCATCACTGTCGATCAAGATAAAACGATCGATATGGCTCACATCTTTCGGTCAATAACTGAAAAACTAACACAGCAAAAAATAAGAGCATAAAGGTATGTATTAGAGAGACGTTCTCGATAAAAAATGTCTTTATGACTTAAATTATAATGCTTCTGTTTATTTCATATATAGATGTATTAATCAGTGGATGATTCAGTGATTGCTTAAGGTATCGTTTGCTTTGTGGTAATGAGCATATTTATCTAAAGTTTATATTGTACTTCGCTAAATTGACGGTATCGTTAGTGCCCATTAAGAAATGGTGATGATTTACATGCTTTTGATCACCTCATTTTATGGGCATTTTGAGCCTGAATATTGATACCAAGATATTGCAGTTGTCGTTGTAAATTGTGGCTTTGCTAGCGCGATTTGATGCCTTACCGCAACTTGAGTGTAAAATTAAACCTATATAGACAAACAAGAGGCAGTATTATGAATACCCCACTTCCAAAAGTGATTTTGCACGAACATATTGAAGGTTCAGTGACCCCTGAAACTGCTCTTGTTTTAGCGAAAAAGCACAACGTATCTCTGCCAGATGATTTTTTATATCCAGAGGGAGCTTACGATAAAGATGCTTTTCCAAATGGACGTTATCAATATGATGAAACGGATTTTGGCGCTTTTGTTACTGCTTACGATGTTGTTGCCGATTTAGTTCGTGATGCTGATGATTATTACCTCATCATGAAAGATTACCTCTTACGCAATGCTCAGCAAGGAATGATCTATTGTGAAATGATTACCTCTGCTTTTCACCTGTGTTACCAAGAAGATGCTCAAGGAAAGGTATTGCTTAATGCTGATAAGTATCATGACTTCATGGATGCCATTGAACGTGCCATTAATGAAGTAAAAGAGGAATATGGTACAGAAACTCGTTTACAAGCGTGTGGTGTACGGCATTTGAGTAGGGAACATTTAGATCTGAGTGCTGATTTCATAGCAAAAAACCCGCGTAAAATGGTCACAGGTTTTAATATTGCGGGCAATGAAATGGCAGGGGAGTTTGAAGATTTCATTTATGTTCACGAACTGATCGATAATATCCCACTACCTAAATCTTATCATGCCGGTGAAATCCGTGGGCCGGAAAGTATTCGCGATGCATTGGCGTTTGGTGCCAAACGTATTGGTCATGGTATTGCGGCGATTAAAGATGATGAGTTAATCGAGAAGCTTATTCGTGACAATATTACGTTGGAAGTCGCCCCAACCAGTAACCGTATTCTGGTGACCGAGTTTGAACAAACATTGGATAATCATCCTTTGCGTCGTTTATATGAAAAAGGCGTTCGGTTATCGGTGAATACTGATGATGCCGGATTATTTGGTACCGATGTGGGTAAGGAATATCATATTGCCGCCACTGTATTTGGGTTTTCTCGGGTGGAATTATTGGATGTGACTTTGTGTGCTTTGGAAGCGGCGTTCGTCTCTGATGATATTAAACACGATATGATCATGAGCACCTATGATGTTTTCACTGATCAAGATTGGCAAGATCTAGAAATTCATGCCGCTAATTTGCCTGATGGGGCACTGAAAACACGCTTGCAATCTCGAGTGAAAAACAAACCCTAGCTCTTTAGTAAAGCAGGCAGAGCACGGTGTATCTGTCTGCTTTCATTTAACTTATCACTGGCTTTTGCCTTGTTCTTTTTGTCTTTTGTTGGTCCAATCTGTTTGACTTTTCAAACTGCCTCTTGATGTCGTATAGGCATCTATCTGTTTGTCATCACTTGTAGATAGTTATATAAATTACCCATATAAGTTGTTAGCCTAAATGCGGTTAATACGGGCAAAGGACATGTGATGAAAGAGAAGGCTATTTCTATATTACTGATGAACGTGTTTTGTACTTCTTTTGCTTGGGCGGAAACACCAAGTGCGTACGATTTGTGTTTGTTGGATAAAATTAAACAGCAACAAGGTGATGAAACCATTGAAAGTGTGCGCAGCCAGTGCCAACTTAGTGTGGTGTCTGATCCTGATGCCGGACTAAAAACGTCTCAAGACAGTTTGATTGAACAAAGGGTTAAATCTGAACGAGAAACAGCCTTTGAACCTTATGTGATCACCGCTCACCGTTTAAATTATTTATTACCTGTGACGTACAGCGATAGCATTAATAAAGAGGCTTATGCAGATACTGATTGGGGAGAGGGTTTACGCCATGCTGAAGCTGAATTCCAAATAAGCTTTAAGATCCCGCTTAACTATTCTGATTTGATGTTTGAAGGCGATGGCCTGTATTTTGGTATGACACTGAAATCATTTTGGCAAATTTATTCACAAGAGATCTCTCGCCCATTTCGTGAAACCAATTATCGTCCCGAGATCTTTTATGTGACCCCAACTGGTTGGACGCCATTTGGTGGTAAAACGGCCTTTGGTTTTGGTATTGAGCATGAATCTAATGGGCAACGACAAGGGTTATCCCGTAGCTGGAACCGTGTATACAGTCAATTTTATTTCGCTAAGGATAACTTTGTTGTTGCATTACAACCTTGGTGGCGCATTCCAGAAGACGAAAAAGATTCCCCGATGGATCCCAGTGGTGATGATAACCCTGATATTGAAGATTACATGGGGCATTTTGAATTAACGAGTGCTTATAAGTGGAATAAACTGGAATTCTCTTTCCTTGGCCGAGAAAACTTTTCAACCAACAAAGGCTTCGCTGAAATAGGCGTCAGTTTTCCTATTTGGGGGAAAATTCGTGGTTATACTAAGTATTCTACGGGTTATGGCAGCAGCTTGATTGATTATGATCAAAATCAACAAAGAGTCGGTATTGGTATCGCGATAACGGAATTGTTATAGCTTCTCTTAATTTTTAGATCGGTCTTATTGAAAGCTTAATCATAATGGTTAAGCTTTTTCTTTTAAAGAATTCCATTTTCACCTTCTGCATAGATTTCATGTTTAAAAATGGCCTATTGTTTTGTCTAAAGTCAGCAAAATGATCATTTTTTCATGTTTTGGTTAAAACGGTATTTTCTTACTTATAGAGTGCTACTGTTAGGGTAACGATTTCATTCATTTTTATAGCCACTAATTAGGAGCGAAATAATGTTTACAGTCACGCGCCAAAACGACAACCTTCTTTATATTGAACTCAATGGTAAGTTAGATAGAAACAGCATGAAAGTTGCACTTGATGAACTTGTGACTGAATCTGTCGGTGTTCACAATGGCATGATGCTTTACCGGGTGTCGAATCTTCAGTGGCCTTCTATGGGCGCTATTGGTGAAGAAATATCAAGGATGCCGGAGCTATTATCGCTGATGAAACAATTTAATCGTGCCGCGGTATTAACCGATAAAGAATGGGTGAAAAAAGCCAGTGAGTTTGAAGGGGCAATCATTCCTAATCTTGAAATAAAAGGATTCACACTCGCTCAAGAACTGGAAGCATTAACTTGGTTGAAAGATAAATAATAGAGTGATGGTTTTCTCTTTAAAATCTAAATGTCATACCAATATTTGATTGAAATTGGTTCATCCAATCTGATTCAAACTGTATTAGGCAATTTTGCGTTTTTGGATTGTAACCACATAAGGTATTTGAATTACTGTCAACCACCGTACCTAACCAGCGTAATTGCCCATTAATGGATAGTTTATTGGTGATTTTATATTCCATGCCGACAAATCCAGTAGCTGAAAATCCGTATTTATTATCAGCCCAGGTGACATCGACATAGGAAGCACCGAAACCCACACCTACATAGGTTGTTAAGTGAGGATTAATAGGCAAGTCGAGGCTACTTTGTAAGTGTAAATATTGAAGAGGGGAATCAAATCCCAGTTTCTCTAGTTGGGTTCTTTGGTGGGAATAAAATAGGCCAATTCGACCATTATCAATAGGGGTTTCAATGGCAATAGCATAGCTTTCATTTGATTGCATATCATATTTATTACCATTGTTATCTTCGACACTGCCTCCAAGTGTATAACCTATCATCGGAGTGATCATCACCTTTGCTTCAGCCCAATGGCTAACTGCTAACAATGGTATAAGATAGAGTTGTTTGCTAAATCGAATCATCTATTTCCTCTACTTTATGCCGTTTTATAGTTTGTCATTTCACGGTACTGTAAATTGCTATAAAAAAAAAGAGAATGTAAAATATATCATTTAGATTATGGGTGGTGATCACTTAATTTAAGGGGGATCTATTGTTTCAAATAGGCACTTTTTGATTACCGCATAAGCTGAGAGTAAAAGAAATATTCGACCTAAATTGATAGGTGGCTTTCATGAACTCTGTTAGACTAATGTGCATTGAAATAGGGTAGCTCACTGGCTGCCCTTACTTATTTTATTTAGGATCCATTTTGACCAATAACGATATCTTACGCCGTATTCGCTATACTTTTGATTTTAAAGACGCCGCAATGGTGGACATTTTCGCTGCTGCCGATCATGAAGTAAGTCGACAACAAGTGATCAATTGGTTGAAAAAAGAAGACGATACTGATTGTGTAAATTTAACCGATACTGAACTGGCTATTTTCTTAAACGGTTTGATTAATACCAAACGTGGCAAGCGTGAAGGTGAACAACCTCAGCCCGAAAAACGCTTAACCAATAATATGGTCTTCATGAAATTACGTATTGCTTTGAACATGAAAGCAGAAGATATTCTCGATACTTTAAAAGTGGTTGATTTTAACGTAAGTAAACATGAACTCAGCGCCTTTTTCCGTAAGCCTGAAAACAAACATTACCGTGAATGTAAAGATCAAATCTTGCGTAACTTTTTGTTCGGTGTTCAGCGCCAATTACGCCCAGAGGATACCACCGAATTTCAAGATTAAGTCTGGTGGATGGAAACTGAATCAGCCGCTTACTGGTTACTCACTGGTTAAGCGGTTTTTTATGCGTGTAATGCCGTCGAACAGATAAGTATCATGGTGATTACCCTGAATTTTCATTTAATTTGCACCAAGGCTTTTCAATATGTCTGCTTATACTTATATCGATATTCCGTTTAACTTCAGATACACCTGTTGGTTTTGTGGCGAGCCGTCTTCACGTTCATTTGATCTTCCTAAAAACCCGAACAACCAACGTTTTCTTGAACATGACCCTATGAGTATTCCTGCATGTTCGGAATGTGCCGTGGTCACGGTGGCGAGTGATGTATCTTCCATTTGGGCGGTTCGGGATCAAGTTAAACGTTCCATGATGGATAAATATTCCGACCATTTAGCAATAGGGCAAAACTGGACAGAAGAAGAGCTGAAAGAATCTGAGTTTTCTGGTGCATTATTAGGTGGGTTTGGCGAAAGTGCTTGGGCCATGTACTTGATTGCTAAAGATCGAGTGTCTTACCAAGGTTGGCCTGTTGCCCTCGACAGCATGTTAGTGGAAGGCGATGATGAATCGTATGGTTTTGAGTTCGATGGTGTGCGTTATATGTCACTGAATACTTGCCTTGAACATTTGATCAAAGCGCTGCGTTTAGATGCTGAATTATTACCCAGTTTGGTGGATATATTAGGCCCAGATCGCCTAACTTACGCATTAAGAATTGCCAAATTAAATAAAGCGATTACTGCATACCAACGTAATAAAATTTTAGATGAAATACGCCAACAACAAGATGATCAAGACGATATGCTAGAACAAGCAAAATACGCAGGCCAATTTCATGGAATAGAAGAAGTGGCGATTGGTGATGGTTTAGCGACCATTTCATCGATTCAATGGGCACTGAAGAATGACATTAAAAGCTTGGAATATTTATGCCAGCAAGAAGACGCTTTTTTTGATGAGTTTGCGCATTTAGGCGGTCCGCAATGTTACATGAACTACTATGGTTTGCAGCTGTATTTTGAAGCCAGGCAAAATCCTGTTTGGGTTGCAGAGCACGATCCGAATCTTTCATGGTGGTAATATCTTTATAGCTATAACATATAAAAAACAATTTGATGATGCTATGAGGTTTGATGTTGCATAGTTGTTGGGCAATTGTTTATGATGTGCGCTTTTAACTCTATTGACATACTTCTAATGCAGCTTTTTTTACGTCAGTTTTTTCAATATCTTTATCAACATACTCAAAAAGCATTCTCACGTTTTCTACTTCAGTTGGGTATTGAACATGCTGACGAGCAAACCCTTTCTGCTATTCCACTTATCGAACGAATTAAAGTGGCGGTTACGGCATTTATTACTTTATTTATGGTCGTTACCGTAAGCCTACAAATTCAAAACGAAGAAGCGGTGATCATTCTGATTGGTTCAATGGGGGCATCTTCTGTTATTTTATTTGCATTGCCAACCAGTCCACTTGCCAAGCCATGGTGTTTTATTGTTGGGCATAGCTTATCGGCGACAATTGGTTTTGTACTGACTTTTTTCATTCATGATTTCGCATTATTAGCTGGGGCAACCATCGCGTTGGTATTAATGGCGATGTATATTTTTGAATGTATGCACCCACCCGCAGCAGCGACCGCATTGATCCCCGCGTTAGCTTCGCAACACATGGCGATTGATATACAAATTTTATACCCAATTATGATTAATATTGCGGTGTTCTTTGTGATGAGCCAGTTGTTAAATCGTTTGATCATGCGCAGAAAATGGAGCAAACCACTACCAAGTTACGATCCGGTTCATTTGCATCATGATCAAACTCCGCTGAAACGTTTAGGGTTACAAAAAGAAGATTTGATGGTGGCAATTAACCGTTTTGATACGGTATTGGCCGTCAGCGAACAAGATTTAGAGCAAATTTATCAAGAAGCGCAGCGGAATGCTTATCAGCGTCGAAGCGGCGAAATTTTAAGCCGCGATATTATGTCTTCTGATGTTATTACCGTACGCGCCAATACATCATTAGGGCAAGCATGGAGGCTGCTTCATAAACATAAAATCAGCATGTTACCAGTCGTTAATGAGGAAAAAGAATTATTAGGCGTTATCTCAAGTGTTGATTTTTTGAAGAACTTATCGGTACCGAGTTATTCCGGGCTACTTAAGCATGTAAATCGCATGTTGGTGAAACGCAAACATAGTAAAGAAGTGAATAATCTCGTTCAAGATCTTATGGTAACGAATGTCGTTGCGGTAAAAGATACCGATCATATCGTTGCATTAGTGCCATTACTTTCAGACATTGGTTTACACCATATTCCCGTTTTAGATTCTGAACAAAAGCTGTGTGGCATTATTACCCAGTCCGATTTAATTGGCGCGTTATATCAAGTTAATCAAAAGGATTAACCTTAGCTACTTTTGAGTTCTAACCGGTTGGGAACTCAAAAAAGTAATAAGACTGAAAGGGGAGCGATAATAAATGGCCGTATATAAACTTCGCAGCCATTTTTTAACATTATACTAATGCCTCGTGAACCTCTGAATTTGTAGCCTCAGCTTGTGTCGTATGGCGTTGACGACAGTGAGCAAGATAAAATAGTGTCGGGACTAAATAGAAAGATAATAATGTGGTTAGCACTGTACCGCCTGCAATCGCTATAGCGAAAGGTGGCCAGAAGCCGCCACCGGCTAAAATCAATGGAATAAATCCGCCCACAGTGGTAATGGTCGTAGAGGTGATGTGTCTTCCGCAAGATAAAACACCACGTACGATGGCCGATTTATCCGCATGACAGGCAGCCTCGTCTTGTTTCAATTCGGCTAAGATGACGATGGCAGCATTCACGGCTAAGCCGACCACACCGAGTAGCCCTATAATGACGGTAAAGCCAAATGGGTAGTTAAAAATATAAATAGACAGTAGCCCTAATCCTGCCGATAAAAATCCGACTAAGAAAATGATGCCACTGAGTTTGAAAGAGTTAAACGATAATACCACCACAATAAACATTAAAGTAAATACCATTAATAAGTTTGACATTAATTTGTTGACGGAGTCATTGCGTTCTGATGATTCACCACCAATTTCTACCCAATAGTTAGAGGGCAAACTCTTAATGTATTCATTGAGCTTAGGAGTGAAGATATTTAGGGCGGCTTGCGGTATCACGCCAGCTTGAACAAAGCCTTCAATGGTATTAAGTCTTAAGCCATTAAGGTGTGGGATCTCCCCGAGGGTCGGGACTAAACTTAATTCCGCTAGTGATGAAAAACTGATGCCAATATCTTGGCCTTGCATCGGAAAGTAGAGGTTTTTAAGCTGAGACATATTGCCTCTTTCTGAGTCATTAACCCGTACTTTAATCGGTAATGACTCGGTGCCATCAATATACGATCCTTGTTCTATTCCTGTGAGGGAGGCGTTTAATACTTGGGCAATTCCTCGTAAGGTGAAGCCTTGTATATCAGCTTCTTCTTGAATATTGGCTTTTATTTTTGGTGCACCAGCCAATAAGGTTTCCTTAGTGTGGGTAACAAATGGCGTTTTAACCATCAACAAGCGAATATCTTCCCCATATTGTTTCAATTTCTCTAAATCTGGACCAAATATTCTGACCTCAATCGGTGCATTAAAAGGGGGGCCTTGTTCTAGCTTTTTTACTAATATTTGTGCTTGTGGAAAAGCTTGGTTAACTTGCTCTTGCAGTTTAGGAATTAAACGATTGGCAGACTGATAATCACTGACCTTTACCATAGCTTGAGCAAAATTCGGTGTATTAACTTTTCCAACGACCATGTTGTAATAAAAAGCAGGAAAGTTTTTCCCAATCATCCAATTAACTTGTTCAATTTCTGGATTCTTTTTTAATAATTGGCTAACGTCTTTAACCGTATCTTGTGTTGCGTAAATGGTTGATTGTGGCGGCATGTATAGCTGTATTTCGAACATGTCCCTATCAGCGGGTGGGAAGAACTGCATCGTGAGTTGATTCATAAAATAGAATCCGGAAAGCGGTAAAATCAACATAAGTGATACGGTTTTGAATGGTGAGGCGAGCGCTGAATGTATGGTGTTTGAAAACCAACGACTAAGTAATGGGGCTCTAATCCCGACATGATACCATTTATAGTGAGCTTGCTTATTTGATGGTGTGGTGTTTTTGGGGAAAAATCGTCCCGCTAAGCTAGCAATAATGGTATGGGCGATAACATAAGAGCTAAGCAGTGAAAAAGAAACGGTTATTGCTATGGCACCAACAAATTCACCTGTCGCACCGGGCATTAAAAAGATCGGAGCAAATGCTAGTATGGTGGTCAGCGTAGATCCTAATAATGGCACCCATAAGTTTTTTATCGCTTTATAAGAAGCTTGCAACGGAGCCATACCTTTTTGTCGATAAGTTTGTATGGTATCGACCATGACAATCGTGTTATCGACCATGATGCCTAACGCGACGATCAAACCTGTGACCGACATCTGATTGATGGGAATACCGGTAAAATTCATCATCGCAAGAGTAGAAAGCGTGGTAAGAGGTAAGGATATAGCAACAATGGCTGCACCTCGCCAACCCAGAGTAAACAACAACACAAAAAGAATAAGGCTAAGACCAAGTAACATACTTTTTACTAGGTTTGTTAAACGATCTTCAGTGTAGTGTTGTTGGCTAAACAGCTGTGTAAGTTTAATGTTACTTGGTAATGATTGTTCAAACTGGTTGAGCTTTTCATTAATATTATTGGTCCATAAATCGACACGCCATTCAGGTTGCATACGAATCGCTACTATGATGCCGGGTTTTCCATTGATTAAAGCAATATTGGAACTTGGATGACGAGCTTGATGTTTAACTGTTGCAATGTCCCCTAAACGAGTAATTTCTCCATTTTTCGTGATATTAATAGGGAAAGCTCGCAGGGTATTAAGAGAATCAGTGGCCGTGTTTAATTCCACAGAGAAACGGTGCTGCTGATTAAAGAGTTCTCCGGCCGAGTTTTTGGCATCACCACCTTGAATTTGATTACTCAAACTGAGCGCTGATCCTTTTAATAAACTGATGTCAGATGAATGAATGCTGATCAAAATTTCTTCATCGGGGTTGCCATATTCATCAATAAATTCAGTACCAGCAACATTGCGCATTTGCATGGTTAATTCTTTCGCATAGCGGTTGAGCGTTAATAAATTGTCAGGGCTGCCGTGTTCCCACGTTAATGCGGTAAGAATGGTGAATGCATAAGTATGATCGCTACTGAAAGTGGGTTCTTCTGCGCCTTGTGGTAATACTCTTGATGCATCATCGAGTTTATCTCTTACCTTTGACCAAACCGGCTCTGGCTTGGTGACATTATCGTGAAGTTCAAGTGTGATGATAGACACACCATCTTTCGATACTGAAGATATTTCTTTAACTTCACTGACTTCCCTTAGTGCGGATTCAACGGGCTCGGTCACTAATATTTCGACTCGTTGAGCGGTTGCCCCTGGAAAAATGATGCTCACATTAGCAAAGCGATTACTAATGATAGGGTCTTCAATACGAGGAAGCGAATAGAGTGCGGCGATTCCTGCTACGATCAGTAATGCAATCAACAAAATCAATAGACGAGAGTTTCTTAAGATACTTTTCATTATCGACCTACCACTGATGTTGAAAGGGTTTTCTCTAATGATGTTTTAATGAACATCTCCTGTTTTGATGACTCATTGTTTTTAATTTCTTGAACTGTGGGATGATTAAGGCTTGGAGGGGACGGTTTTAAATCGATGTCTTCTGAAAGGGCTGAAATACGTTGACCCGGAACAATACGGTGTAACCCTTGGGTAACAAAGGCTTCATTATGACTAATCGCCCCACGGATATAAGCATGATGGCTATTGGCATAAACGAGGTCAACACTGCGTCGTTCGGTACTGAGTTGGTCTTTTTGTTGAGTCACAACATAAATATTCCATGTGCCTCTTATTCCATTTGTTAATGCCGATAGTGGAACCCAAAATCCATTAGATTGCTGGGGGTCTTGAAAGTTAAGATAACCTAGCTGTCCGTTTATCCAATCTTGATCCTCCGGTAATGCAAAACGTAAATTAACGGTTCTTGATAGATTATCGACCTGAGTACCAGAATTAATACGCTTTATTAAGTAAAGTTGACTGCCTATTTCAACTTCAAATTGATCTTGTTGTGTTAATTGAGGAAGGTATTTTGTTGGAATACCAACGTGTAACTCCGGTTTTTCATCCGAAAGTAGCGTTAGGGTCGGCGTGCTAACATTGACAATATCACCAAGAGAAATGAATCGTTGACTGATCAGACCTGAATATGGAGCCGTTAAAACGGATTTTTTTTGTTCTAATAAATTGGCTTTAAGGGTTTCATGGAGCTCTTGCGTGCTGGCTTTTAATACACCAATTTGACTGATAAGATCATCAATATTAGCATCGGCACTAAAGCCTTTATCCTTTAGGTAAGCTTGGCGTTTCAACTTTTTGTTGGCAAGATCAAGTTCAGCTTTAATTTTACTTTGTTGTGCTTGAATTTGTTTTTGTCTGCTTTGCAGCATATCAATGTCAAGTTTGATCAGAATTTGATCTTTTTTAACTTGTTCACCGACTTGGACGAGAATATTGGCAATCTTCCCGCTGCGTTCAAAACCTAAATTAGCCTGTTGGTTGGCGGTCACTAAACCAATGAATCGATGGGATATATTATAGCTTTCTTCTTGTTGTAAAAGAGCCACGGATACCGCCATTGGTGGGTTTGTGTTAGTTAGCTCTGATTGTGAATTTGAGAGTGTTGATCCAGCAGAGGGGCTATCTGGATACTCACTCTCTGTACAGGCAAAGAGCATGATCAAACTAAGAGTGATGACTAATATTGGAGTATGATATTTCATATTCTGTTTTCCTTAACAGGTAACCTTTGCCTAATATTTGAACTAAAAATTTCAAGTATTTTGGGATACGAAGAAGCACTACGATAAAAATAGAGCTCAATGTTGACGACGTCAACATGATTGGCTAGGTTATTTTGTAACCATGACGTAACATTTTGTGATAATGCACGGTTTAGTTGCGGTTATTTAGTACAAGAATAAGTAAGGAATAAAAATTGGGCACTCTTGGAGAAAAACAAAATGAAGTGAAAAATAATGCAAGTTACCATCATGGAGACTTGCGTTCCGAGATCATTCGTGTGGGAGTGGAAAAGTTAAAATCAGATGGAATTCAAGCGATTACATTACGTGGGATTGCAACAGAATTAGGTGTTTCTCGCACGGCTCCATATCGACATTTTCAAGATAAACACTCTTTACTTTGTGCTATTGCGAGTGAAGGTTATAAACGTTTTACACAAAAGCTGAAGCAAGCCAGTGATTATTACCCAGATTCTCAATCTCAAGAAAAATTACAAGCAGCCGGTAGGGCTTATTACGAGTTTGCTGCGCAATACCCTGAATATTATAAATTGATGTTTAGCTTATCTGGTTTGCAATATTCCTCTGGTTCAGAGCTTGAGCAGCGTTCACAAGAATCGTTTCAATTACTTTGCGATTTATTGCTGTTATGTCAAAAAGAAGGAGTAGTAAAAACAGAAGATGTCATGTTGCAAGCGCATTTTGTATGGGCATCGTTACATGGTTATTGCAGCTTGATTTTTGATCAAGAGTGTCGGCACGTTCAGTCCTTGATTGATGCGCAAACCTATTTTCTAACGAAGATTATTACAGCAATAAAGTAAAATTACCCCTTTATCATCGTTGGAGTTACGGTAGGTAGTTTCAGCTAACGATAAAAATGAATTTATTGATAGGGTAATGTTTTCATTAAATCGGCATATTTTAATTTTATATTGAGTGCCTTAATCGTTTGATTTGCACTGATTACCTTGCTTTTCTCGCCATTATCTATAAATTCTGGCGGTAGTAGTCCAATACGTTTTGCCATTCCACGGTAATATTCAGAGCGAGAAGGGTGAGTCGGTGCCGCTAAATGTAATATCTTTTGAGATGGCCAATGATTAACAATTGAATGGATAGCGGTAATCACATCATCTTGATGGATAAGATTGACCGGTGTTAAGCCATTTTCTAAAGGGAGCAGGGTAGATTCAAAACGTTTAACAATATGTTTTACTGGGTGACGATCACGGCCAATTAGGCCGGCTAAGCGCAGAACAACCAAGTTTTCTTGCCATTCTTCCTTTAACCATTGTTCAATCCAAACATGAGCATGACCTGATTCGGTATTGGGTGCAGTTGAGGTTTCTTCCGTCACTTCTCCCATACAGTCAGCGTAAACGCTGGTGGTACTAATAAAGATGATTTTTTCTCCACCAAATCGTTTTGCCATGTGTGATAGGTTTTGAATTTTTTGCTTAAATACTTCGGCGCTATTGGTGCTCCGCCCGGGTGGAACATTTATGACAAGTACATTGA
The DNA here is from genome assembly GCF_002218025.2 of Vibrio casei. NCBI lineage: Bacteria > Pseudomonadati > Pseudomonadota > Gammaproteobacteria > Vibrionales > Vibrionaceae > Vibrio > Vibrio casei. The sequence goes on from NZ_AP018681.1 coordinate 420,133, forward strand.
ATTGAAAAAAAGAAGCGAGATTTGAAGTATTGCTTTCAATGAGTAAATCAAGGTTAATAGGCAAAGAAAGTGCGACGCCATTAATGCCTTCTTTTAGTAAAGCTTGCACATCATCAGGGGATTGCTTACTGCCGAAAACTGAGAACTTGTTCTGAACAAATGACTTTGCTAAAGGTAAGCCTAACCATCCGCAGCCACAAATGCTGATTTGTTGTTGATTCATATTACGTTCTCATAGAAATTGAAAGGTACAATATTTCGATCAGATACCCAAGTCACTCCACACTAACAAAGCCCGTTATATAAAGAAAGCGGCGATGATTGATATTTAAGAAGAGAACTATGGCTAATACGCTCAATGATTTTGCGGTAAAAATACTGATTGATAGTGAATTATTTGAAAAGCAGTTGGCATGTAAGGAGTTACTTTATGATTTTAATCATTCTCGTCCAACCGAGATCCAATTGCGTAAAAGTATATTAAAAAAACTACTTAATAATTATCAAAATACATATATAGAGCCACCATTTATATGTGATATGGGGGAAAACTTTACCATCGGAAAAGGCGGTTTTATTAACTATGGCTTAACGGTATTAGACATTGCACCAGTAACCATTGGAGATTATGTTCTCATTGCACCAAATGTGCAGCTTTGCGCAGCAAGTCATCCTAATATTTTGCATGAGCGTATAGAACCTTTTGCCTGTGGTGATCCGATTTCCATTGGTGATTGTGTATGGATTGGGGCTGGTACTATTGTGCTAGGGGGCGTTACGATTGGAAGCAATAGTATTATTGGTGCCGGCAGTGTGGTAACTAAAGATCTTCCGGATAATGTTATTGCTGTGGGGAATCCCTGCAAAGTGCTTAAAACTATTGAGCATGGTGAAATGCCAACTCAAGCGGATGTGGATGCAATAATAGAGAAATATGGCCTAGAAGGGTGGGATTAATTGAATAAAAAAAACGGGGTGAAACTGACTTTAATTAGAGGTTTACCTGGCTCTGGAAAATCAACTTTCGCAAAGGTTCTCGCAAAGAAAACGGATGCGGTCCACTTCGAAACGGATATGTATTTTGTTGATGATTCTGGTGAATATCGATTTGCTCCAAATCATTTAGAGAAGGCGCATCAATGGTGTCAGCAGCAGACTTATCATGCTTTATTACAAGGCAAGAGTGTTATTGTGTCGAATACTTTTGTTCGTTACTGGGAAATGAAGGCCTATAAAGAGATGGCTAATAAACTGAATGTTAAGTTAGAGATTCAAGTGTGTAGAGGTAATTATGGCAGTATTCATGATATTGAGCCGAGTACGATCATAAAAATGAAATCCAAATGGCAAAATTAACGCTATAGCATCGTTCATTTCCATTTCTATGACATGAACAAAAAAGCACGCGGAATTCAGCGTGCTTTCAAAATAAGGAAGATTCAAATATCATTATTCGGTTTTAGTGACTAAATAATGGTTTAACATTTCTTCGTAGCTTTCAACGCTTTGTGCCCCTGTGAGGCCTTGTTCATTATTAAACACAACCGTTGGTACACCAGAAATGCCCATTTCGCGCCATTGCCCCTCAATCACATCGACTTTGTCATGTTCTGAAGAGTCGTTTAAGTAAGCCAACATCTCTGCGGTTTCTAGACCAATACTTTCACCGATATCTAATAACACCTCAGTATCTGAAATGTTTTTTCCTTCGGTAAAATAGGCAGTGAAAAAAGCGAGTTTTAATTGAGTTTGTAAGCCAATAGAGTGGGCGTAATCAAGAAGAATATGACATTGACGAGTATTATAAATTCGGGATTCATCATTAAAATTAAAGTCGAAACCAACGGATTTGCCCAGTTCAACGAGTCGTTGACGGTTTTGTTCACTTTCTTCCTTAGAAGATCCGTATTTTCTGGCGATGTGGTCACGTAGGTTTTCACCTTCAGGTGGCATATCTGGATTTAATTCAAATGGATACCATTCTACATCTATTTGATTTTGCCAGTTATTTTTTAAAACGGCTTCTTTAAGGTGTTTAATTCCAATGACACACCAAGGGCACACTACATCTGAAATGATGTCTATTTTTAGTTTTCTATCGGACATACTGCATCCTTGCCATTTTACGAAAGTAAGGCAAGTATTATGGAAGTTGAATATGTCGTGTCAATAGAAAAGGGTAACTAAATATAAAGTTCTTGCTTTCCTACGGCTTTAAGACCCGCTAGGACAAAGGTATAGAGTTGGTTAACAAGTTGATGTTGTGGAATTTTTTGTAATGGTTGAAGCGGTGTGAGTTGATTGCGACCAGTGACGATCAACATTAAATAAGGTGCCATGCTACTGATTAAGCAAGGTAATAATGTTGGAGAATCTATTGGGATCCCTGAAACCTCGCTTAAAATAGATTTAATTAATTGAATCTTGGGTAAAACTTCATTATCTAATAACGTTGCGAAATTAGAGGTAGGGGAAAGTATTTCTCGTGACAGTACTTGAATTTGCCAACGATGCTCTTCAAATGCATGGCTATAAATAATTTCCATTAGTTTTAACAGTTTTTCATCTGCCGTTATTGTGAGTTGATGAATCGCCGTTAAATCTTCTAGACGTATAATGCTGCGATGTGCTTCGGCTAAAACACATTGATATAAACCATTTCTGTTTTTGAAATGATAATTGATAGACGCTAAATCGACTTGTGCAGCATGGGCAATACTTTTATTGGTAGTTTCAGAAAAGCCATTAGCGGCAAACAATAGACCTGAGGTTGTGAGTATTTTTTGACGAGTCATGTCTCCATCGGTACGGCTTGATACTTTTCGATTCATATTTGTTGTCTACTTATCTTGCTTGATTATTATTCAACCTTAGGCTACTTTAAGTTTAAATTCAATTTAAACTTTATTGTTTTAAATATGCTTTTTGAATTCAGTGATTGAAAAAGTAGGGGCATTACGATGGAGAAAAAGATGAAATGCATGAGTAAAATATGGATTGTATTCTTTGTTGGTCTATTGCCAGCTTGTACGCCGGAAGGCCAACAAGCATTGGGGGTATTGGAACGAGATCGTGTTTCTTTAACCGCAACGTCTAATGAGATTATTCAAGCTCTTCCTATAAAAGAAGGAAGCGAAGTAAAGCAAGGCGAAGTGCTTGTCCAGTTTGATGCCAGTAAACAGCAAGCAGCATTAGAAAAATCAATTGCTGACCAAGATAAAGCAAAGGCAGCATTAGAAAAACTACTGAATGGTGAGCGTATTGAAGATGTAGAAGCGGCGAGAGCCAATTTAAATAATGCACAAGCCAAACGTATTGATGCGCAAAAAAGTTATCAGCGTATGGCCCAATTAGTGAAAAAGAAACTTGCTTCACCATCGGAGCTTGATAATGCATTAGCCGAAAGAGATGCAGCAATCGCATCAGTGAATGCGTATCAACAAACGTGGAAAAAACTGTCATCGGGTGCTCGCCAAGAAGATATTGATGAGGCAAAAGCCACATTATTATCCGCGCAAGCGAACGTAAAGTTACAACAGTATTACGTTAACGAATTGACAGTGATCGCAACTCGATCGGGGCTTCTCGATTCTTTGCCTTATAACCAAGGAGAGCGAGTGCCAGTGAATGGTGTTGTAGCGATTATTCAAACCGATTCAGTTCCTTATGCTCGGGTTTATGTGCCAGAACCTTTTCGTGCACGTATTACCGTCGGTAAGAAGCTTAAAGTACATGTTGATGGTATTGATGAAACGTTTTCTGGTCAAATTCGTTGGGTGTCGGTTGACCCAGCATTTACGCCTTATAACAATATGAGTGAACAAGATCGTTCTCGTTTAGTGTATTTAACGGAAATTGATTTACCTACCTCGGCGCAAAGACTTCCAGCAGGCATACCGGTACAAGTTGATCTGGAGTCTTTATGAGTGAATTTGCGATTCAAGCCACCAATATATCTAAGAAATTTGGTGGTTTTACGGCAATAGATGACCTTACGTTGCGGATTAAAAAGGGCAGTATTTATGGATTCTTAGGCCCCAATGGGTGTGGCAAATCAACCACTATTCGTGTTCTGACAGGTTTGTTAACACCAACGGATGGCGACATTCAGGTTCTAGGTTATCAAATGCCGCAAGATGCCGATAAGCTGAGATTGAAAATTGGTTACATGACGCAAAAGTTTTCACTTTATGAAGATTTAACCGTGGAAGAAAACTTGATCTTTATGGGCAATATTTTCGGTATGGGAAAAGGCGAGTTAAAAACAAGATGTGAAGCTCAGCTCATGACTTATGGTTTAGATAAGCTTCGGAAACAATTGGTGAGCGGGATGAGTGGTGGGCAAAAACAGCGCCTTTCTCTTGCAGCGGCAACGATGAATCAACCAGAATTGCTTTTCTTAGATGAACCGACTTCAGCCGTTGATCCTGAGAATCGCCGTGATTTTTGGGAAAAGTTATTTGATTTATCAGAGCAAGGCACCACTATTCTAGTTACGACACATTATATGGATGAAGCGGAGCGTTGCCATCGGTTAGCGATTATGGAATCAGGCCAATTACGAGCAGACGATGAGCCTGAAGTATTAATGGCTAATATGGGCGTGAATATTGTTGAAATTAAAGCAGATGGGTTACGCAGTTTAAAATCTAAATTAACTTCGTATGAAGAAGTCCGTTCGACGGCTCAGCTTGGTGTTCGTTTAAGGGTATTGATTAAGCACTCTATTAAACAGCCAATTGAGTGGCTACAAACACAATTTCCTGAATTACGAGGTGCAGAATTAACCATGGCGCGTCCTACACTGGAAGATGTGTTTGTAAGTGTAACCGGAGAAGGGCGCCAATGAAAAGTTTGCATCGAATTCAAGCGATCATCTTTAAAGAAGTGCGTCAGTTATCGCGTGATCGTTTAACTTTCTCCATGATTGTGATGATCCCATTGGTGCAGTTAATACTCTTTGGGTATGCGATTAATACCAATATTCGTCATATTCCGGTGGGCTTGGTTAATCAAAGCCAAACGCAGATGAGTCGAGCATTAACGGAAACCATCCGTGCGACTCAAGTCGTCAATTTTAAATACCAGTATCAAACGCCAGAACAAGCTAAATACGCTATTCAAGCTGGAGAGATCCGAGCGGCTTTGGTGATTCCCGAGGATATGGCTCAACGTTTTGTCCAGAAGCGGCCATTGGGTCAATGGATGGTCGATGGTACGGACAGCATCATTGGAGCTGCCATTGCGGGGCTACAAAACACACCATTTACTGTTTTTCCTAAACTCGTGAATAGTCCTGTTGAGGCAAATATGGTTCAAAACACTTTTGATGTGACTTTATTCTATAATCCGGCGAAACGTTCATCGGTTAACATTGTACCGGGATTACTCGGTGTGATTTTGAGTATGACTATGGTGTTGTTTACCAGCATTGCCATTGTGCGCGAAAGGGAGCGTGGGAATTTAGAATTATTAATCACGACTCCCGTGAGTTCGTTAGAATTAATGATCGCAAAAATTATTCCCTATATTTTTGTTGGTTTGTTGCAAGTATTGATTGTTTTAGGCTTAGGACATTTTCTCTTTGATGTGCCGATCAATGGTGCGATTTCTCAAATATTTCTTGGGTCGCTGCTATTTATTTCCGCTAGCTTAACGTTAGGGTTATTGATCTCAACGATTGCACAAACACAGCTTCAAGCGATGCAAATGACGATGTTCGTTTTATTGCCATCGATTTTATTATCTGGATTCATGTTTCCTTATGAAGGTATGCCCGTGGTAGCTCAGTGGATATCCGAACTTTTACCTGCTACTCATTTTATGCGTTTAATTCGTGGGGTGGTGCTACGTTCTGCCGATTTAGTTGATTTATGGCACGACACTTTATGGTTAGCGGCTTTCACTGTGATAGGGGTGATTATTGCTTCTAAACGATTCAAAAAATCACTCGATTAATTCATAAGCTTAAGATTTACAAAACTCGGTTTTTAACCAGTCCCTCAGTGCTAAAACTTGTTTGTTTTTTAAATTTGCTTTTGGTGTCGCGAAGTAGAATTGCTGATGAGGGTTCTTCACTGCATCCCCAATGGGTACAAGCATGCCGTGTTTTATATCATCGCGAACATATTGTTTATGAGTAACAAAAATGCCTAAATGACGAATGGCGGCTTGGGTGGCTTGAATTGAAATACTAAAGGTTAAATTTTTATGCTGGTTTGGCAAAGTAAAGTTGTAAGCGTCACACCATATCTGCCAGTCATTTTGTCTACGTGGGTTATTAACAAAAATAGCCGGATAAGTGTAAAGTAATTGTTCTGGTGTAATTGTTTTTTTATTCTTTAGTTCTTTTAACAGACGTTCATGTAAGATCGGGCTGCACACCAAGATTAATTCATCATCTCCTAATTTTTCACAATGACTGTGTGTGGTTTGCAATGGTTTCCCATGAATAATTGCGACATCAATACCATCTCGCTCAAAATTAAATTCAGTGGCTAAATTTGAAATCCGAACGTCAATTTCAGGTGCAATGGTTTGAAATTCGGAGACACGAGGTATCCACCAATGCAATGCCATCGAATTGACCATGTTCACCGTTAAATAGTTTAAGGCACTTTCTTTAGCTTGTATTTCTTGGGTTGCTTGAATAATTTCCGTTATCGCTGGGGAGACACGGCGATAATAGTGGCTGCCTGGTGCATTCAATTCTACTCGCCGACCAATGCGATTGAATAATGGCAAATTAAGTTGGGATTCTAATGATTTGATCGCTTGGCTAATAGCTGAATGACTCACATTTAACTTAGCCGCAGCTTCAACCATGCTGCCTGTTTCAGCAACAGTAATAAAAGCATAAATGGACTTTAAGGGTAGGCGGTCATTCATTATGTTTTCTCATTCCTATATGTTAGTTTTTCTTACATGTTTGTGCAGTATTATTCGCTTTTTTATTGTTGATATTCAAGTTAAATTTGCGCCAGTTGTTGATGTGACTCACAAAAAATTTCCGACAAACATCAAAATTTTGCCATGAGTGATATGTGTTTTTAATGATAGGAGAGCAATATTGAGCAGTTTGCGCCCAACCCTTTTTATGCTGATTTCAACCTTTACCTTAGCCATGAATGGGTTTATTTCAAAAATTCTAACGGATTACTTTTCTACTGAAATAATGGTGTTTTTACGCATCAGTTTACCGGCGGTGGTGATGCTATCATTAGCTGCAATGATCGACTGGCGAATGCCAACCAAGGCTGCGTGGAAAACGTTTGCTACACGAGGGGTGTTTATTGTGTGCTGCCAAGCGTGTTTTCTGGTGGCATTAACTCAGTTAACGCTAATTGAAGCGGTAGTACTATTTAGTACGGGGCCTTTGTTTATTCCATTAATTGAACGGGTCATTTTCAAAACACGCATTCATTGGATTGTGTGGCCTACTTTCATACTGATGTTTACCGGGATGATAATACAAAATATTCAGGCGGATGGATTTGTGTGGCGCCCGGCGCTATTGATTGGATTGGGTGCAGGCGTGTTTAATGCGTGCTCTCAAGTAACGTTATTCAGGGCTAGTCAGATAAAGTTACCAGTTTTGGTTATTAACGGTTGGTGTTTTGCCATTGCTTCATTGATACTTTTACCCGTAGTAACGGGATTGATGGATGACGAAAAAGCCATAACAACACTGCATAGTTTAAGCAACACGGAACATTACATTCCCATCTTCATTATTTTTTTAGGTATATCGACCACGTTAACTCAATTCTTTCGCTCGAAAGCCTATCGGCTTGCCAATTCTAATTCTGAAGTCGCACCATTGATTTATACTAACCTTGTGTTTGCCCTTATGTTCCAAGTTATTTTCTTTGATTCTCATATGACGGTTCATCAAATCCTTGGGACAACATTAATTGTACTTGCAACTTTAATGAATACGTTTGGTCGGGGTTGGTTACAAAGTTGGCAAGCTCGTAAAACCGTCGCAGTGCACCACTAACTTGGTGCCTCTTAACGGTCTTACATCAAGCCGGTTTCTTAGTATTATCATCGGGATTGACTATGGTTGTGCGAACCGAGAATTTGTTCGCCAGAGAGTAAAGCTCTGGCAACATTCGATAAATTAAATAAAGCTGTTGCAAGATCAAACGAACAGATTCGTCATCTCCTTCGCGCCATTCCCCGATACGTTTATCTAAGTCGCTGCTTAAAGATTCTGGTGTGATATCACCATTTTGTAGGAGAAGTTGCTGCTCAAGGCGCTCTAGATTTTCATGGATGCCTTTATGGGCTTCTAAAATAAGTAAGTGGGTTTCGGCGTCATCAATTCGTTTACGGTGTGCGCCTAATGCTGAAATATAGCTTAACATCGCATGATTCAGCGTCAAAAAACGAAAGCTTTCATCAATGGCTTTTTTGTATTTTTTAGGTTCTGCCAACATATTACTGATGGTTGTACTAAGAGTGGCATCCATATTATGCGCGTTTCGGCGGGCAAGACGGTAATTGACATCATCCCGCTTACCTATCCGATATTGCGAAATAATTTGCCCAAGGTAATTTTTATTAGCTTGAATGGCTTCAGACATTACTCGGTGTAATTTTTTTGCTTCCCAATCAGGTAAAATATAACGCACAGCAAATACCGCGAGTCCGCAACCAATAATAGTGTCGGCTAGCCGAGGCAAAATAACGGCATAACCTTCACCTAGTTGATTAAAGCAAAATAAGACGAGTAAAGTAATAAAGGCGGTTGCAGAACCATAGTTGTGCATCCTAAAAGCGAAGAATAACGTACCGGAAATCACTAAAAATACAAGCTGACTTTCCTGAGAAGGGAACAATGTTAATAATGCGCCTCCGACTAATAATCCAACAATTGTACCTACCACACGTCCAGTTAATTTATGCCTAGTTGCGCTAAAGTTCGGTTGGCAAACAAACAGACTGGTTAGCATAATCCAGTAGCCACGTTCTAAATCAAAAGCCTGAATAATGCCGTAACCTATGGTTAATACAATCGACATTCTCAGTGCATGGCGAAAAAGTATGGAATCTTTATTCAAGTTGTTTTGAATGCGCTGCCACATTACTTTTGGTGTGTGGGCGGTGGTGTCATGCAAAGAATAGTCGTTGACTTCATCGCTGGTATTTTCTGGTGTGAATTTGGAAGCGTCAGGGTTACTGACGTTTGAAAGCTGTTTTTCGACAGTGACTAAATTATTAAATAAATAGAACAGTTGAGCCAGTGGTAGTTTCCATTCAGGCTTTTGCTGATCTTTTAAATATTGCATGGATGATTGTAATTCATCTAGGGCTAGAATCGAGTCGCCATCGTATTGGTATTGTGTGCCAGATTCTAATGCTTCGGAAATCGCTCGGCAGGCTTTTGCTTGTGCGAGCATTAAATGTTTGAAGCGAAACAGTACATCGGTTCTTGAGAAGTGTTCGGCTAAATCTTGGTAGCGATAATGCGTTGAACTTATGCGTTCGTGGATATCTTGCGCTAAAAAATAGAGCTGTAAATAGCGATCACTCGGGCCATCAACATGCCCTCGTTTAGAGCGATTTAATAACGTACTTTTGGCATTATTTAAAGCCATTACGGTACTGGAATTTAGCTTTGCTTCTAATAAACGGTAAGGCTGAGGTGTTAAACCAACAATAGGATGAAACAGTTCGCTTTTTCCCTCTAAATAGTCCGCTAACTCTTCAAATACATTAGCTAATCCTTGTTGCACTGGCTGCATTGGCCAGAATATTTGCCATATCATTGTGATCAAGGAATACCAAGCCGCGCCAATTAATAATAGTGTCGGTTGAAACCAAATACTTTCATCTAAATGGTGCCCTAGCATGGTGTAAATTGCGATCAGTAATGAACCAAAAGCAATACTGGCATAACGAGGACCAACCGCGCCTAGCATGATAAATCCAAAACTACTTATAAATAAGCCAATGGCAAAAAGAGGTGGATAAGGAAACAGTATTTCGATAGAAAATGAAGCGATGGCAAAACATATAAAGGTAAGGATCAATGCCCGAATACGGCCCATAAAATTATCATCTGTTTCGGCTAATGCAGCAGCGATAATACCAAGAATTAATGGGGTGATTTCGGTACTGTAATGATAATACCAACATGGAATGACGATACCTAGCAACGCAATGAGAATTCGAACGCAGTAATTTACGATTTTATCAGACCAATAATGGCGAAGTTGACGCATCAAGTTCATCATACACCTCAAAATAACAACAAGATTTGAGTATAGTGTGCTTTCTACAGTGAAACCATAGGCGATTGTAATAACAGGTAAAAAGTGACGCTATGTTTGCTTATGAACAAGTTAGGGATTATTTGTGCTGTTTTCTTCAATATAATGCTGACTTTTTGTTCGTATTTCATTTCTTTAAAATACCATGACGAGTGAGAGCTTTCATTCAACGTAAAAGCCGTTAATATACGTTAGCAATAATACAACATAGCCAATTGATAAAATTCAAGCTGATTTTGTTGCATTGAACTATTGATCATTGAAAGGAAACCCCATGCAATTAAGCGCGAGTCGATTCGCTCAATTTTTTATTCAAGAAGAATACCAACAAGTTGAAGTGAAAGATCAGTGTATTACCTTATCTTCGCCTGCCGATGAAATTCACATTCCTTTTGCTGCTTGGAATGGGGAAGTCACCGTAGAAAGAGGATTAGTGTGGGGTAATTTGTATTTTCATGCTTATGAAGAAGACGGTGAGCAACTTCAATGGCTGGCTCAAGGCTTACCTTGGCAAGAGTGCCAAATTTTTGCTCAACAAGCGGTTGGTGAATATCGCCGTTGGCAAAATAACCAAAGTGAATCATTAGCAGAATTGGTACCCAGTTGGTTAAAGCAATTGCAAGAACTGGTGAATCAACCTCGTTATTTGACGCATTCTTCTTTGCAATATTGGATGAAAGGTATTGAAGACGATCTTGCGAAAAAAGCGATGTCTTTACCAGAAGTGATCCATATATTTCCTACTCATAATGAATGGGACAGTGAAAGTGATGATCAGCAAAGTACGCCATCAGTCATGAGTGGTTTGAAACGTTGGTTAACTCACCCCGAAGCGTCTTTAGAACAACGTAATCAAACGTGGGTTAAAAACCAAGAATACGATTGGAAAGCCTTTTTTCAAGAATGTGAACGTTCACCACTTAATGCCACACAGCAAACCGCGGTGTTATTGAATGATGACCACACCTTAGTATTAGCGGGCGCGGGATCTGGGAAAACCAGTGTTTTAATGGCCAAAGTGGGTTATTTACTGAAAAGTGAACAAGTTCAAGCCAGTGATATTTTAATGGTCGCGTTTGGTCGTGAAGCGGCGAAAGAAATGCAGCAACGTATTAGTGAACAATTTGGCGCAGAGGCATCGAGTATTAAGGTGCAAACTTTCCATCAATTAGGTTTAAACATCATTAAACAGGTGGAAGGGGCACAAGTTGAAATCTCACCTTTAGCGACAACCCCTAAGTTAAAATCAGCCTGGTTTTCACAATGGTTAAAAACCCATTGGATGACAGAAACGAACTTTAAACGTTGGCAAAAACATCTTATGGACTGGCCAATTGCCTTTTTAAAAGGGGATGTCGATTTAGGTTCTCATGCTGAAAATCCTAAATTATTGGCATGGCTTGAACAACAAGTGGATCAACTGTCGGCGTTGCAATTACCGAAAAAGCAACTGCAAGAGCAATTAATTGATTTGGCCGATTATCCGCGTTTAAACAGTGAGTTAATGCTGGCTTGGCCCTGTTACCAAGCGTGGCAAAAAATGCTGAAAGAAGATAATCAAATTGATTTTAATAGCATGATTTCAAAAGCCACTCAGTACACTCGTAATGGAAAATTCAAACCGACATGGCGCTATATGATGGTGGATGAATATCAAGATATTTCACCAAACCGTTTAGATTTGCTTGATAGCATCTGCCAAAAAAGTATCAATGAAATTTCCTTAGGAGAAACCACCACCAAGCAACCATGTGCCTTGTTTGCGGTTGGCGATGATTGGCAGGCTATTTACCGTTTTGCTGGCGCTGATGTTAACTTGACCACTGGATTTAAAAAACGTTTTTCACAGGCTAAAATTCATTATTTAGATACAACGTATCGTTTTAATAACCAGATTGGTGATGTCGCTAATCACTTTATTCAACGCAACCCTAGCCAATTAGAGAAAACGTTGAATAGCCATAAGCATCAAAAACAAAAAGCAGTCACTATTGCGCCAATGTCTTCATTAGAAAAGATCTTAGGTGAGTTGAATAGCCAAGATAAAGCCCGTAAAAAGGTGCTGATTTTAGGGCGAAATCATTACCATGAGCCAAGCGATCTGAAAACGTTGCAAAAGTTGAATTTACATTTAGATATCGAATACAAGACCTGTCATGCCAGCAAAGGGCAGGAGGCCGATTATGTTTTTATTGTGTCACTCGATGAAGGGCAGTTTCCTGCTATTGAAAGGCAAAAACATCTGCACGATGCCTTACTTTCTAGTGAAGATCATTTCCCACATGCAGAAGAGCGACGTTTGTTTTATGTCGCAATGACTCGCGCAAAAGAGAAGGTTTGGCTACTGCATAATGCCAACCCTTCTGCGTTTATAAAGGAACTAAAAGCGGGGCGTTACCCCGTTATAGTGAAGAAGCGTTAAGCTATTTACCTATTTACCTATTTACCTATTTACCTATTTACCTATTTACTTATGTACTTATTTACCAATTAACAAAATATATGATGCTGTTTCTTTCCAGAATATTGGGTGAAAACAGCATCACTTTTTACCTTAACCTGGATGCCCATCCACTCTTGGTTTAGTCAGCATCGGGCCAAATTTAACGATACACATTATAAACGCATAAATCCATAATATGGCGGAAAGGTTGATGAGTATCATCATGTATTCTGGCCAAAATGCCACGCCAATTCCCCGTACCAAGGCAGCGATTAAAATGGCTAAAAATGCATGCCACATGCTGGGTCCTTCATAAATATTGTGGCCAGTGTGTCCCATCGTGACTCGAGTAATCATCGCTAGAATCAAGCCGCCAATCGCACCAATTGCCAATACATGAATCATATTGTGAGACACGAAATACCCGCTTGAAATGACGCCCATTAGTGCTAATCCTTTAATGAATAACCCTACAGGTATACAAGCGTAGGCGGTATGCAAAGACCACACCAAAGGTTCTTTAAAGGTTGTCCATGGTTTCCAACGTAAAAAGCGAGCGGTCTGCATAACCGCAGCGAATATCATTAAGGCTGGGCTAATCGTCATTGCGGTAAGTGGAAAAAAGCTAAGAATAAATAATAAGACTAAAGGAAAATTCGCACCAACATCTAGCCAAATTAAAGGTTCTGCTTTTTTAAAGTTGATTCTTCTCGCTGTAAAAAATGGAATAACCCGCCCACCCATAATGGAAATGAGTAACACAAACCACCACAGCATGGCCTCCCAAACCGCAATAGAAGGAAATGGTGGCATACCTTTAATGGTGGCATAGGCTGCAAAGTTCGCCACAATCGCTAAGATGAAAAAGGGCAGAAAAATGAGGTTACGGTACTTTTGTGATTTGACTACTCGAAAAGAAATTTCATACGCGACCAAGGCCAAAAATAGAGCTTCAATGGATGAGATGACCCACAAAGGGGTAGACGTCCAAAACAATATTCGAGGCAATAACCACAATATAACGATCACGCCTAACCATGTATTTTTAGTCCCATTCACGCCAGTCCAATTCTGGGCGGCGGTGAGTAGAAACCCTGCGACAATGGCCATGGCAAATCCAAACAGCATCTCATGAACATGCCACCATAATGCCGGGACCGATAACTGGCTTGGTTGCCCATGCTGAAAAGCGTATACCCAAATGGCAATAGCAAGAGGGGCGTAAATAGCGCCTAGCAAGAAAAAAGGTCGAAAGCCAAGGCGCAACAGAGGGGTAATTTTATCTTCGGCACTTTTATCCGTGATATTCATCATTAAAGATAGCTCCTAAAAATGTGGGTGTACTACGGTGTAAACGCAATTATTATGTCATACCTATTATTTAAAGCATTAATCATGCCACTATTTAACTGATTGATTTTTAATGTTAATTTTTATCAGTATAAACAGTTGATGTTAAATAAACATCATTAGGGTAAGATCACAAAGTGACCTTATTATACATGTGATCAATTGTTTTATTTATTATTAACTTACGGGTAACATCTATGGTTAAAAACACATCAAACCATTCAATGGAACGAGTGTTATTACAAATAGCATTGGACTTAAATGCTCGCACACCAACGACTCAACATTATCAAAAGTTGGTTGATGCTTTGCAGCAGGTGTTACCGTGTGATGCTTGTGTTTTATTGATATTAAACCATCAGCAGCAACTTATCCCTGTTGCGATGAATGGATTATCGAATGAGGTTCTTGGCCGTTCTTTTTTACCAGAGTTGCACCCACGTTTGTCCATAATTTTGGAAAGCCGTCAGCCCGTACGTTTTCCAGAAGATTCAACGCTCCCCGATCCATTTGATGGTTATTTAAGCCATGACCCTCACCATAAAATTGATGTACATGCCTGCATGGGATGTAGCTTATATGTTGAGGATACTTTAGTTGGCGTTTTAACGCTTGATGCTCAAGCCTCAGGAGCCTTTGATGATATTGAAGATTCTACAATCGAAACGTTTGCAAGCTTAGCCGCGGGTATTGTACGTAATATTAGTTTGTTCGAAGCCTTGAATAAGGCGAACTATCAACAAAAATCCATTAATAAATTATTGATCGACGAAGCTCGAATCCGAGGGGGGCAATTGGTGGGGATTAGCCCTCAAATAAAACAATTATTATTAAATATTAAGATGGTTGCGCAATCCAATTATGCGGTTTTGATTAGTGGTGAAACCGGGACTGGTAAAGAGCTTGTTGCCCATCGGGTTCATGCTAAAAGTTTACGTTCAGATAAACCGATGATTTATGTTAACTGCGCGGCCTTACCTGAATCGATTGCAGAAAGTGAATTGTTTGGTCATGTGAAAGGTGCATTTACCGGGGCTCATGCTCATCGAGCGGGTAAGTTTGAGTTGGCCGATGGCGGAACCATCTTTTTAGATGAAATTGGGGAATTGCCATTGCTGTTACAAGCAAAGTTATTGCGTGTGATTCAACAAGGTGAAGTACAACGTGTGGGGGCCGATAAAAATAGCTTAATTGATGTGCGCATTATTGCCGCCACGAACCGGGATTTGGATAAAGAAGTCACCGAAGGGCGTTTTCGCTCAGATCTCTTCCATCGCTTGAATGTATTCCCAATACTGGTGCCCCCATTACGTGACCGAGAAGGGGATATACCCGTACTGATTGGCCATATTCTCGATACCATTCGTACTCAGTTTCAATTGAAAATATTGCATATTCATCCAAAAGCATTACAACAGTTAGAACAGCAGCCTTGGCTCGGTAACGTGCGTGAACTTGAACACACTTTGATGCGTGCGGGGTTAAGGGCCATGCAAGAACAGGCGAAAGTGATTGAATGGCATCATTTTCATGCCGATTTATCGATGAATCAGGTTGAATCAACGTTGGCGTCATCCAATCAAGCGGCTTCAACCTTACTCCCTATCGAACCCACCCCGATGAGATCGGCGGTTGAAGCGTATCAAAAGCAACTCATTGCCCATGCGTTGCAGCAAAGTGGCGGTGTATGGTCAAAAGCGGCTGAATTTTTACAAATGGACAGAGGAAATTTATATAAGATGGGTAAGAAGCTCGGGTTGTGAGTAGAATCTTGACGTTATTTGGAAGTATAAGAAGTCATTTGGAAATATAAAAAAGCATTAAATATATTGATATTTAGTGTTTGAAGCCCCACTCTATAGGAAAATCTACTTCGGAAAGCTTGATGTGAGTACCATTCGGTTCATTTTATTGTTTTTTTGTGTCATTGGCGCGACTCATGCCAAGGCCGATCACATCCCGGATTTACATCAAGCCCGTTTATCACCCGTTTTAGTCTCTCTTTCTCAAAATATCACCTCGACATGCCAAATAACCGCTTTGGATGTTTCGGCAGTACCATGTTTGTCTAACACGGCGTCTACCGATTCATTAAACCAGCATTCATTGAATCCGCATTCATCAAAACTGGCGTCGTCAACTGATTTCAGCAATGACATATACGTCAATAGTTTTAATCTTAGATTTGCACATGGTAGTTTTAATCATGATGAATTAACGCCAGACTATGTGGAAATCTTTGAATTTTCGGTTGTTTCTTTTTCTTCAACCGCTTGGCACTATACTGAACGTTTCACGCCTCAGCATGATTGGATGATACTAACTAAATCTAAATCACCCCGGATTTCTTCTTGGAAAGACAGTAACTTACAATATATTCCTCAGCAATATCCCCATCTATTTGCCTAACTTGCTCTGAGCCTTTGGGTCATCTTTAGCCCTTAGATTCAAGCTTAGATCGTTATTATTTGGCTATTTTCGCGAATTTATATTATGCGTTAGCTTTATTTTTCGACCCTTTTAGTGCGGTTTTATTCAATGATTCTGAGTGGCTACATCGACCTAGCTTGGAACTAAGAAGAAATCGATACTTATTCATCAACGTACTATCAATCAATGGGCGTTGAAGACCTATTTTAGGTAAATAAGATGAATGTACATAAACCTCGCGCCTCCTCGAAGCGCACCTTAAACCAATATTCTTTTTGGCAATATGCGGTGCTTATTGTCACTCTTTCGATCATGTTATTAAGCGCCTTACCTTCTTGGTTTGGTGAATCACCAGCCTTGCAAATTAACCAAGGTAGTGAGGCTCGATCCGATAAATTGACTCATGTTCAATTTGAACCCTTGAAGTTACAGCAGGCCCTTATCAAACAAGGAATAGAGTTAAAAGAAATCAAGCAAGATAACACCACCACTTGGGTCATATTATCGAATTCAGAACAGATGCCATTAGCTAAGAACGCCTTGCTTGATATGGTTGGTAAACAAGGTGAAAACAGTGATATTCAAGTGGCTTTAGCTTCGGTTGCTAACGCGCCTAGATGGCTAACTCACCTTGGATTGAAGCCGATATCATTAGGGTTAGATCTCCGTGGTGGTGTGCAATTTTTGCTCGATGTTGATATGGCTTCTGTGTATCAAAATCAAACCGATGAAGTTCAAAAAGGAATCAACCATTTTCTGATTGATAATAAATTTCGTAGAGCACAATTTACCGATCTATCGGCTGAAGGCTTTAGCGTCACACTCGCCAATGCGAAGCAAGCATCCCAGTTACGTGATTTTGTTCATGAGCAGTACGCCAATTGGAAAGTCGTTAACAAGGATAATCGCCTTACCTTAAGCCGCTTGGAAGCGGAAAGTGTGGCATTACGCAATATGACGGTGCAACAAAACTTGCAGATTATGCGCAGTCGAATTGAAGAGCTAGGCATTACTGAAGCGTCAGTACAGCGGCAAGGTGATCAACGTATTCGTATTGAATTGCCCGGTGTTCAAGATCCGGCTCAAGCGAAAAATGTCATTGGGGCAACCGCGAGTTTGGCGTTTTATGAAGTGGTTAATAATGGAGGAAAAACGCTCCCGGATCAAAATGGCAATCTAATTCATGTTAACCAATCACCAGTATTAACGGGTGAACATATTGTTGATGCTCGTGCCAATTTTGGTGAAATGGGCATGCCTGAAGTGAACATTAGTTTGGATAGCCAAGGTGGGAAAATGATGGCCGATTTTTCCGGTCGTCATATTGGCAAGCCAATGGCAACCGCGTACAGCGAATATTCACGTAACGAAAAAGGAGAGGTGGTACAAACCAATAAGATCATTAGTGTTGCGACTATTCAATCGGCTCTTGGCTCTAAATTCCGCATTACCGGAGCTGGCTCAATGCAAGATGCGCAAAGTTTAGCATTACTGCTACGGGCTGGGTCATTAACGGCGCCTGTTACCATCGTGGAAGAACGCACGATTGGTCCAACACTTGGGGCTGAAAATATTACCAACGGCTTTTCTGCCTTAGCTTTAGGCTTAGGATTGACCTTGCTATTTATGGCGGTTTGGTATCGTCGATTAGGCTGGGTTGCGAACGTTGCTTTGTTAGCCAATATGGTGATGTTATTTGGCCTTCTGGCCTTGATTCCAGGAGCGGTATTGACTCTACCAGGCATTGCAGGGTTGGTGCTTACCGTCGGCATGGCGGTGGATACGAACGTGCTCATCTTTGAGCGGATTCGTGACAAGTTAAAAGATGGCAATAGTGTAGCGATGTCGATAAATAATGGATTTAGCAGCGCAACCAGCACCATATTAGATGCCAATTTTACCACCATGATCACTGCGATCGTGTTGTACACCATTGGTAATGGGCCCATACAAGGCTTCGCTTTAACACTAGGTTTGGGGCTGCTGACCAGTATGTTTACCGGTATTTTCGCCTCTCGCGCAATGATCAATTGGTTTTGGGGTAAAGACACCCGCCGTAATGTGAGTATTTAATCATGAGTAAATTAATAAATATGCAAAATGCGAGTAAATGGCGTTATGGCACAAGTGTGATCTCGATTTTATTAATGTGCGTCGCTTTGTTTTTTATTACGACGAAAGGTTTTAATTGGGGGTTAGATTTTACCGGTGGTGTGGTGAGTGAGATTCAGGTTAGCCCCAAAATCACCAGTAGTGAGCTTAGCCCATTATTAGAAGGGGGGTTAGGGCAAAAAGTCAGTGTCGTGGCAGGTGAAGGGCAGGGACGTTGGATCATACGCTACAGCATGCCAGAAAATGCACAGGAAAATACGTCATCGATTGAAACACTATTACTACCACTGCACGGCGAAACACAAGTGTTGAACACGAGCATTGTTGGGCCACAAGTCGGCCAAGATTTAGCGAATCAAGGTGGCTTGGCTTTACTTGTCTGTCTATTGTGTATCATGGCTTATTTAAGCATTCGATTTGAATGGCGGTTGGCTTTAGGTTCGCTGGTGGCATTACTGCATGATGTGGTCTTTGTGCTCGGTTTCTTTGCATTAAGCCAGATGGAGTTTAATTTAACCGTATTAGCCGCCATTTTGGCTATTCTAGGGTATTCGCTCAATGACTCGATCATCATTGCCGACCGTATTCGTGAATTGCTGCGTATAAAACCTAATGTGGCCACCGCTGATATAAATAACCAAGCCATCGCGGCGACGTTTATTCGTACAATGATCACCTCAGGTACGACTTTATTGACTGTTTCCGCCTTATGGTTATTAGGTGGGGCGCCGCTAGAAGGCTTTTCTATTGCCATGTTTATCGGCATTGTAACGGGGACATGGTCGTCCATTGCTGTTGGCACCTCTTTACCCGAATTGCTGGGATTAAAACCCGAGCATTATCAAGTCGTCACAATATCCGATACGCCATAAATAGCTTATACCAATCACATGAATTAATGAGTCAGACAATGCTCACCGGTACAGTAGGAGTGGATGGTGCCACTGATGCATTCTAGCAACGAATGTCACCGAATGAGCATATCAAGGTGGTTATTGAACCTTGGTATAATGGCTTGTTGGAACGAGTGTGAAATCCGTCAAGTAGTAGAATCAAGAAGTAGCAGAATCATCACCCCATGAGGTTCGCTGAATGGGGTTTTTTAATATTAACGATGTTTTTTTAACATCTCACCGATGTGTTAAAAACATCATTTTTGTTGTTAATGATAAGTTAAGTCGTTGTTTTGTAGCTATTTAAATATTGGCACGCTACATGCAATACAGTGATTAAGTTTTTATTGGTCGTAAGTTTCTCGGCCTTATTTTTATTTATCACTGGAGCTTCAAACTATGTTCTGTATTCAATGTGAGCAAACTATCCGTACCCCTGTTGCCAGCGGTTGTTCTTATTCTCAAGGTATGTGTGGTAAAACAAGTGACGTGTCGGATCTGCAAGATATCCTTGTTTATACATTGCAAGGTGCCACTTTTTGGGCTGAACTTGGTCGTGAATACGGCATCATCGATTCTGAAATTGATGAGTGGGCACCCAAAGCATTCTTTTCAACGCTTACCAATGTGAACTTTGATGAAGAACGCATCATTGAATTTTCAAACCAAGCTTACCAATTCAAAATGCGCTTAGAAGAAAAAGTACGCGCGGCGGCCACACTGGCAGACAAAGCGTTACCAGAGCTTTCTCCTGCTGCTATTTTTGAGCTTCCAACCGACCGTGAATCTCTCCTTAAATTTGCACCATTAGCCGCGGTTAACCGTGGTCATGAAACGGTAGATCCTGATGTGATGGGCTTACGCCTGCTTTGCCTTTATGGCTTAAAAGGGGCGGCAGCTTATATGGAACATGCTCGAATTCTTGAGCAAACCAGTGTCGAAATTTTTAGCGAATATCATCAAATTATGGCGTGGTTGGGTACGGAGCCACAAGATCTTGCGGCGTTGCTTGAGTGTTCTATGCAAATTGGTTTGATGAACTATAAGATCATGGAAATTCTTGATCGTGGTGAAACACTAACTTATGGACACCCAGCGCCCACTCAAGTGAATGTAAAAACCAAGAGTGGCAAATGTATTCTAGTTTCTGGCCACGACTTACATGACCTTGAGAAAATCTTGCAACAAACTGAAGGTAAAGGCATCAATGTTTATACCAACGGTGAAATGTTGCCTGCACACGGCTACCCAGAGCTCAACAAATATCCACACCTGGCGGGTAACTACGGTAGCGCTTGGCAGAACCAACAAAAAGAATTTGCTAACTTCCCTGGTGCCATTGTGATGACGTCAAACTGCTTAATTAACCCAGAAGTGGGTCAATACGCTGATCGTCTATTTACGCGTAGCATCGTAGGTTGGCCGGGTGTGGCTCATCTTGAAGGCGATGATTTCTCATCGGTTATTGATTGTGCATTAGCCCACGAAGGTTTCAAGCATGATGAGATTGAACAAATGATCACGGTTGGATTTGGTCGTAATGCCTTGATGGAAGCCGCTCCGGCAGTTATCGATCAAATCAAACAAGGCAACATCAGCCACTTCTTCCTAGTGGGTGGTTGTGACGGGGACAAAGTGGAGCGTAACTACTTCAATGAATTCACCAAACAAACCCCTGATGACAGCGTTATTTTGACGTTGGCGTGTGGGAAATTCCGCTTCAATAAAGAGCAACACGGTGAAATCAATGGCATTCCACGCCTATTGGATGTGGGCCAATGTAACGATTCATACTCGGCGATTCAACTTGCTCTTGCCCTTGCCAAGGAGTTTGATTGTGGTGTGAATGATTTACCCCTAACGCTGGTTCTTTCTTGGTTTGAACAAAAAGCGATTGTGGTACTTCTTACGCTGCTTGCGTTAGGCATCAAAGGGATTTACACCGGCCCAACCAAACCTGCGTTCCTAACCGATAACCTAATGGCAGTGATGCAAGAGAAATTCGATCTTCGTTCAATCTCAACGGTTGAAGAAGATATGAAGGCTATCTTAGGCGAGAAAGTCGCTTAATTATAACCGTCGTATTTGAAGCTACAACATCAACTACTTAGGTTATCTATCTGTCGTATTTGAAGCGGCATCTCCGTTTGATTGCCGCTTTAAATGGTTGGATAGCCATCACCAAATATCGCCATCCCGGAAATGAGGCACTAATTATCCGGGATCTCGCTTTAATCCATATCATTATCGTGATTATAAACCCGTTTCAGATTGGCTTTTTATGTCTAGAAACGAGCAACGAGAGAAATAATATGAATCACTTCCAATGGCCTACCAATGGCCCTGTTACTTTAGTCTGCCAACGTAAATGGGCTGAAACATCAAACAGTGTAAGCTTTACTCTCGCACCTGAATCTTTTGAAGAGCAAGGTGTGGTGTTTGATTTTATTCCCGGTCAATTTATTACTTTAGGGATCGAAATCGACGGCAAAATGGAATATCGCGCTTATTCATTAAGCTCAATGCCAAATCAAACTGAATTACAACTAACCATCAAGCGGGTTGCGGGTGGTAAAGTGTCAAACTATATCGTTGATAGCCTACAAGAAGGGCAAGCGGTATCGGTTTTAAAGCCAGCAGGTCAATTTCACCTTGCTCAAGCTCATGGCGATCGCATTGTTTTACTTAGCGCCGGTTGTGGTATTACCCCTGTTATGTCAATGGCCAAAACACTATTGGCCGATGACAATGACCCAACCGATATTCATTTCATTCATGCGGCAACAGAAATAGATCAAGTCATTTATCACCAAGAACTATTATCGATGGCTGAGCAGCATCAACGTTTTTACCTTCACATTATGCTTGAAGATGCCAAAGGAAGTGATTATTTAGAAGGGCGTTTAACCCAAGCTGCAATAAAACAATATTGCTCGGATATTGCTGATCGCAGCGCATTCTTATGTGGCCCAGTCGGTTTTATGGGCGCCATGAAAGAAAACCTACAGGCGTTAGGTATGAATATGGATTATTTCTACCAAGAAAGTTTCACGCCAGCAGAATCGACTCAACCAGACGTTGATCTTGCTTCTGGTGATCAATCCAAAGGAGATAAAGCAAAAGCGTTATCTAATGCAACGGTATTTGTACCCACTTTTGGCGCACACGCAGAAGCGAAAATTGGCAGTACGTTAATTGATGCATTAGAAGCCGCAAAAGTGCCGGTGATCGCCGCCTGTCGTAGTGGTATTTGTGGTTCTTGTAAGTGTAAAGTTACCAAAGGAAAATTTACGCGTACCAGCACAGAAACCTTAACCGCCGATGAAATTGAGCAAGGATTTGTACTGGCGTGTTCTTGTCACATTGAATCTGACTTAGAAGTTGCGTTGAATTAGCCGTTGTTACTAAGTCGTTCGTTATTAATCCTTTTATCATCTACTCATTAAAAAATAGTACTTTATTGCCTATGTGAGAGTATTTCTTTAGTGAGAAAGCTCTGCAGGTTGTGAAAAATACGCGTATACTCGCGCCAAATTATTGCTCACTTTCAATTGGGACTTCAATGTCAAAATTATTCTTTAAAGGCCGTATTGATACGCGTCAAAATCATGTTATGTCTGGCTATAATGTTAAACGTGATGTGAAAGCTGGCAGTGCTGAATCACCACTAAATTTAGTGGTGAAGACAGCAGAGCGCCAAGCTGAGATCGAAGGCATCTTATTAGAGCAACAATTAGTTGCAGATATTACGGTTGATGCTTCTAAAGATGAAAATATTGTAGAACTAGACACCATTTTGAACAAACCGAAAACCACGACGTTTGAAAAAACACCTAATCGTAATGATCCATGTTCATGTGGAAGTGGTAAAAAATACAAGAAATGTTGCGGCTGAAAAAACGGAAGTGACGGAGAGCAGAACGATTTAATTTGAAGCTGCAGTATGATGATATCCCTGCAGCTTCAATTTTTTTACCTTTAAAAAAGACTTAGCGACGATTACGCACAATTTGGTATTTACGTGTTAAATATTCCACTGGCACGCTCCAAATGTGAACTAAACGGCAGAACGGGAATAGCAAGAACATGGTCATACCCAGTACGATGTGTACTCGGAAGATCATGGCGACCCCATCTAAATGCGCAGAAGAACCCGCGCCAAACGTCATCACCGATTGTGCCCAGCCCACTAATTTCATCATTTCGCTGCCGTCCATGTGTTGGGCAGAAAAAGGAATAGTGAGAACACCTAAACAAGCCTGAATCACCAATAAGGTTAAGATACCAATATCGGCAAAGCTTGAAGTTGCTCTAACGCGTGAGTTAGTTAAACGGCGTTTTAGTAGCATGGCGCCACCTGCTACCGTCATTAGCCCACATGCCCCACCTGCAATCATTGCCAATTGTTGTTTAGCGGCAATGGTAATAAAAGGAGCATACATCCAATGTGGCGTTAACATCCCGACAAAGTGACCCGCAAAAATGCCTAAGATCCCAACGTGGAATAGGTTAGATGCAATGCGCATGTAGCGTTTGTCATTACGACTGGTGAGCATTTGGCTAGAGCCTGCACGCCAAGTGTATTGAGCGTAGTCATAACGAATCCAACTACCAATGAAAAACACAGCACTGGCGATGTAAGGATACACGTCAAAAAAGAACGTATTTAGAAAACTCATTATTGGCCTCCAGAGACTGAAGTTGATGATGCAGTTGAAGTCGGAAGTGAATCTAAGCTGACATATTGTGGCTGTACACTGCCGGCAAAACGTTTTTGGTGCATGTTTTGTTCAGCAGACGCACAACCTTCTTCACCTAAGAATTTGATTTGCTCTTCTTCCCAAACCGCATCTAAAGCTTCGGGTGTATCATCGCGTTCTTCTTTTTCTACATTACTATTTAAATGCTCAGGACGAACTTTTGTGCCTGATAACTCAAGTAATAAAGTAAACAAGTGGCGATAGATACTGTCACGCTTTTCTAAACGAGCGCCAAGCAGCGCAAGAATAGGAGCGATATCGGCTAAACCTTTAGTCGACTCTTCACGGGTTTGCGTGGCTAAGTATTCAAGGTAAACCGGCAGATAATCAGGCAGTTCAATGCTGTCGATTTGAAGGCCGGCTGCTTTGTATTGCTCCATCAAGTCGATCATGGCTTGGCCACGATCTCTTGATTCACCATGCACATGTTCAAACAACAATAATGATAATGAACGGCCGCGATCGAACAGTTCAATGTAGTTAGATTGAGCATCCAATAAATCTTGCTCAGTCAGTTCTTCAATGAAGGTGTATAAACGACTCATTTGAGCCGGAGAGAGAAAGAGCATTTCAGAAATATCTTTCATCAACTCGTCTTGGTGTAACCAGATCTCGCGATCTGGGTACTCAAGCAAGAGAGAAATAATCTTTAGATTTTCCATTATTTCGCTCCTTTACCGTTCATATCTGAAGCATCCATAAATTGAACACTATTTTGAGGGGCAGTTTTTGGATCAATGTTGATAGCATCGATGCGTTTGCTGTCAAATAGGTTGAATTTGTTTTCACTTCCACCGCCATGACAACCATCACCAAAACTAAATCCACAACCACTTTTTTGGGCATAAGCGCCGGTGTCATCAAGTGCGCCTGGGAACGATTCTTTGGCCATTTCACGATGACTCGCTGGAATAACAAAGCGGTCTTCGTAGTTAGCAATCGCAAGGTAACGATACATTTCTTTCGCTTGAGCTTCGGTTAAACCCGCTTCTTCAAGTGCTGTGGTATCGATAACACCGTCAACAGTTTCTGCGCGCTTGTAATGACGCATGGCGAGCATACGTTTTAGAGCGCTAAGTACTGGTTTTTCATCACCTGCGGTGAGTAAGTTAGCCAGATATTTCACAGGAATACGCAGTCTTTCGATTTCTGGCAAGATGCCGTCGCCGTCAAGTACACCCGCATCCGTTACCGCTTGAATTGGCGATAGCGGCGGCACATACCACACCATTGGTAGGGTGCGATATTCTGGGTGAAGAGGCAGCGCCAATTTCCAATCAACCGCCATTTTGTAAACCGGTGATTTCTGCGCTGCTTCAATGGTGCTCATTGGAACGCCTTGTGCTAACGCTTCTTTAATCACAGCAGGATCGTTGGGATCTAAAAACACATCCAATTGTTCTTGGTAGAGATCGGTAACGTTCTCGGTTGATGCGGCTTGTTCTACTTTATCGGCATCGTAAAGCATTACGCCAAGGTAGCGAATACGGCCGACACAGGTTTCAGAACACACGGTTGGTTGACCCGCTTCAATACGCGGGTAACAGAAAATACATTTTTCAGATTTTCCTGATTTCCAGTTGAAGTAGATTTTTTTGTATGGGCAACCGGTTAAGCACATGCGCCAGCCGCGACATTTGTCTTGATCGATTAAGACAATACCATCTTCTTCACGCTTGTAGATTGAACCGCTTGGGCAAGTTGCCACACAAGTTGGGTTCAAACAATGCTCACATAAACGCGGCAAATACATCATGAAAGTGTTTTCAAATTCGCCGACGATTTCTTTTTGCTTTTGCTCGAAACCAAATGCATTCAAGTTGTAGTCTTTTGAACGTTTTGAATACTCACCACCAAGAATTTCTTCCCAGTTTGGTCCATTTTCAATTTTGTCCATACGCTCGCCAGTGATCAAAGAACGTGGGCGTGCGATAGGTTGATGTTTGCTTTCTTTAGCATTTTGCAGATGTTCATAATCGAACGTAAACGGTTCGTAGTAATCATCAATGCTTGGCATATCTGGGTTGTTGAACAATTTTGACAATACGCCAACTTTGCCGCCCATTCGTGGTTCAATTTTGCCATTGATTTTTCTAATCCAACCGCCTTTCCATTGGTCTTGATCTTCCCAATTGGCTGGGTAGCCAACACCAGGTTTACTTTCTACGTTGTTGAACCACGCATATTCCATACCTTCACGGCTAGTCCATACGTTTTTACAAGTGACTGAACAGGTGTGACAGCCAATACATTTGTCTAGGTTAAGCACCATGCCGACTTGAGAACGGATTTTCATGCTTATTTCTCCTGTTCAGTTTTGGTTGAAGCGTGTGGAACCGCTTTTTCTTGATCGTAATCGTTATTTTCTTCATCTAACCATTTCACGTCTTTCATCTTACGAACCACAACGAATTCATCGCGGTTAGAACCCACGGTGCCGTAGTAGTTAAAGCCGTAAGATTGCTGAGCGTAACCGCCAATCATGTGGGTTGGTTTTGGCGTGATACGAGTCACTGAGTTATGAATACCACCACGTTGTTTGGTGATTTCAGAACCAGGGATGTTCACCAAACGTTCTTGAGCGTGGTACATCATCACCATGCCTTCAGGCACACGTTGGCTCACAACTGCACGAGCGGTTAGAGCGCCGTTGCTGTTAAACGCTTCGATCCAATCGTTATCTTCAATGCCAAGTGATTTTGCATCGTCCTCACTCATCCAAACAATTGGACCACCGCGAGACAGCGTTAGCATTAATAGGTTTTCGCTGTAGGTTGAGTGAATGCCCCATTTTTGGTGTGGAGTAATAAAGTTCAATGCTTTTTCAGGGTTGCCATTACTCTTTCTGTTGATTTCGCTTTGTACTGAGCGAGTATCAACCGGTGGACGATACGCCACTAAGCTTTCGCCGAAATCACGCATCCATTGGTGATCTTGATACAACTGCTGACGACCAGAAAGGGTGCGCCATGGGATAAGCTCGTGTACGTTGGTGTAACAGGCGTTGTAAGACACATGTTCATCTTCTAAGCCAGACCAAGTAGGGCTTGAGATGATTTTGCGTGGTTGCGCTTGAATATCACGGAAGCGAATTTTTTCATCTTCTTTATTAGTGGCAAGGTGAGTATGCTCAAGGCCAGTTTTCTCACTCAGTGCCGCCCATGCTTTTACGGCAACTTGACCATTGGTTTCTGGTGCAAGCGATAAGATCACTTCTGCTGCATCAATGGCGCTCTCAATCAGTGGACGGCCTTCAGCTGCGCCTTCTGTTTTGGTGTAATTCAGCTCTTTTAGGAAATCGACTTCAACTTGTGTATCCCAGTTGATGCCTTTACCGCCATTGCCTTGTTCATCCAAAATAGGACCAAGTGAAGTGAAACGCTCATAAGTATTTGGATAATCACGAACCACGGTTTTAAGGTGTGGTGCAGTTTTACCTGGAATAAGGTCACATTCGCCTTTTTTCCAATCTCTTACATCAAACGGTTGAGCAATCTCAGCGTTTGAATCGTGTTGAATTGGCAGAGAAACAAGATCGGTTTCAACCCCTAAATGACCAACACAAACTTCAGAGAATTTCTTCGCGATGCCTTTGTAGATTTCCCAGTCACTTTTTGCTTCCCAAGCAGGATCAACCGCGGCAGAAAGAGGGTGGATGAATGGGTGCATGTCTGAAGTGTTCATGTCATCTTTTTCATACCAAGTAGCAGTAGGAAGAACGATGTCTGAGAATAAACAGGTGCTTGACATACGGAAATCGAGCGTTACCACGAGATCAAGCTTGCCTTGTGTACCTTGGTCTTTCCATTCAATTTCTTCAGGCTTAACCTTACCTTGTAGGCCAAGATCTTTACCTTGAATGCCGTTTTCAGTACCCAACAAGTATTTCAGCATGTACTCGTGACCTTTACCTGACGAACCTAGTAGGTTTGAACGCCAAATAAACATGTTACGGGGATAGTGATCTTCAGGTTGTTCTGCGGCAAACTTGATGCTGCCATCTTTTAAGTTTTTCACCATGTAATCTTCAGAGCTTAAGCCTTCTGCTTTGGCTTTCTCAGCCACATGCAGCGGGTTAATATTGAATTGTGGTGATGATGGTAACCAACCCATACGTTCTGCTTTCACGTTCATGTCGAGCAAGCTTTCGCTGTAACGCGACTTGTCGGCAATCGGAGAAAGAAGATCGTTCGAATTAACCGTTTCATAACGCCATTGGCTTGAATGGTTGTAGAAGAACGACGTACCATTCATATGGCGAGGCGGTTTCTGCCAATCTAGGCCAAAAGCAAGGGGTTGCCAGCCAGTTTGAGGACGTAGTTTTTCTTGACCAACATAGTGCGACCAACCGCCACCACTTTGACCAACACAGCCACAAAATACCAACATGTTGATGATGCCACGGTAAGACATATCCATGTGGAACCAGTGGTTCAAACCTGCGCCAACGATGACCATTGAACGGCCACGCGTTTTCTCGGCATTTTCACCAAATTCACGAGCAATCTTAATGATTTCAGCGCGATTTACGCCAGTAACAAGTTCTGCCCAAGCTGGAGAATACGCTTTGACTTCATCGTAAGTAGAGGCGCAGTTTTCATCATTCAGACCACGATCAATACCGTAGTTCGCCATGGTTAAGTCGTAAACGCTGGTGACTAAAATCTCGTTACCTTGGGCATTGGTAATACGTTTGGCTGGCAATTTATGTTGAATAACATCGTTCAATTCAACATTTTGGAAATGCTCGCTTGGCAGGCCACCAAAGTATGGGAAGCCAACACTGACAACTTCATCGTGTGAATCAACAAGGCTTAAACGCAGGTTACGTTCTTGGTCAGTTTTGCCATCTTTTTGTTGAAGGTTCCATTTGCCATCTTCACCCCAGCGATAACCGATAGAGCCTTGTGGCGCAATCAACTCTCCAGTGGCTTCATCAATCGCAATGGTTTTCCATTCAGGATTGTTATCTTGGCCAAGGTTATCGACTAGATCAGAAGCACGCAGCTGACGACCAGCAACAAAAGTACCGTCTTCGCGTTTTTCAAGTTCAACCAACATTGGCATGTCGGTGTATTGTTGAGTGTAATTTTTGAAGTATTCGACTTGACGCTTGGTGTGGAACTCGGTCAATAAAACGTGGCCCATTGCCAATGCCATTGCACTGTCGGTACCTTGTTTTGGGTTTAACCAATGGTCACACAATTTTGCTACTTCAGCGTAATCGGGCGTTACTGCAACCGTTTTGGTGCCTTTGTAACGAACTTCGGTAAAGAAATGCGCATCAGGCGTACGCGTTTGAGGCACATTTGAACCCCACGCGATGATGTATGAAGAGTTATACCAATCGGCGGATTCTGGTACGTCGGTTTGCTCGCCCCATGTCATTGGAGAGGCTGGTGGTAAATCACAATACCAATCGTAGAAACTTAAGCACGTTCCACCGATAAGAGAAAGATAGCGAGCACCAGAAGCATAAGACACCATCGACATTGCTGGAATTGGAGAGAAGCCAACAATTCGGTCAGGACCGTGTTCTTTTGCCGTATGAACGTTTGCCGCGGCAATTAATTCGTTTGCGTCATCCCAATTAGCGCGAACAAAACCGCCGCGTCCGCGGGCTTTTTTGTATTGCTGCATTTTAACAGGATCGGAGGTGATTGATTTCCAAGCATCGACTGGATCGCTGTGTTGCAGTTTCGCTTCTTGCCAAAGTTTTAATAGACGTTTGCGAATCATTGGGTATTTAACTCGGTTGGCACTGTAAAGATACCAAGAATAACTAGCACCACGAGGACAACCACGTGGTTCATGATTTGGGAGATCAGGACGAGTACGAGGGTAGTCGGTTTGTTGTGTTTCCCAAGTTACTAGGCCGTTTTTAACATAGATTTTCCAACTACAAGAACCTGTACAGTTAACCCCGTGAGTGGAGCGAACAATCTTGTCATGTTGCCAACGACTACGATATCCATTTTCCCAATCGCGGTTAGAATCCATCGATTGGCCGTGGCCATTTGAAAAGGTTTCACCTAGTTGCTTAAAGTAACGAAACCGGTCAAGAAATTTGCTCATCCGGGGATCTCCTCATCAGGTTTTTCACCTGTAGTTATATGTATTTAGTTAATATTGACATTGGTCATCTCTGCCAGAATAGGGAGCCTAAAGTGGCGAGGTATTGATTTTGATCAATAAGTACTTTGTCGTGAATGAAAGTCGATTAATCATCTACCTCCAATTAGTTAGAATTATTTTATTTTAATTTATTGTTTTATAATGATTTTTTTGAAATTAAAGGCTTGAATGGATTGAGAGAGGTATAGGAAACTATTGAGGGGTATATAGCCTTTGTACTTGAAGCTGCCGTTTTGTTGATAGCGTTTATTCACCCTAATCACTTTGGGTATAGAATTGAAACGTGCTGAGTGAAAAGGCTGCTCAAGAATGGCATGAACCCAAAATAAAAACAGCCTGATCAATCATGATCAAGCCGTGATGTTTTATATAAACGCAGAGCTTACTCGTTCTGTCTTCTATTTTTTCTCATAACGGCCATACACCGCCCAAGTCAAAATGACACAAACAATGTAAAAGCCCAAGAATACCTTCATGGCTCCAATCGGTGAGCCAGTCAGCGCTAGAGACGTCCCAAACGCTTTAGGGATAAAGAAACCACCAATTGCGCCAATGGCAGAAATAAAGCCTAATGCTGCTGCTGAATCTTTGATGGCTCGCGCTTGCGCTTTTTCTTCGTTACCACCATTTTCACGTAGCATTCTTTCAACAGTTAATTGCCTAAATACCACCGCAATCATTTGGAAGGTTGAGCCACTTCCCAAACCAGCCGTAGCAAATAACAACATAAAACCAATAAAGAACAATTTGAAATTACCGTTGGCCGATGCTTCGCCTGGTAAGAAATAGAAAATTGACGCAGTAAAGATAGCCATTAATACAAAGTTAATGGTAGTGACTTTTATTCCACCAAGTTTATCGGATAATGCCCCGCCCACAGGTCGCATAAAGGCGCCTAATAATGGGCCCAAGAATGCAATATGGATAATATCTACCGTTGGGAATTGGGTTTTGGTTAACATGGCAAAACCGGCTGAAAAGCCAATAAATGAACCAAAAGTCGATAAATATAAGAAACTCAACACCCACATATGAGGGCGTTTTAATACTGGCAGTTGATCGGAAATAGACGCTTTAGCGGTGGCGATATCATTCATACCAAACCATGCCGCTAAGGTGGTTATTACGATAAACGGAACCCAAATGAGAGGTGCGTTTGCGAGCCATAACATGCTGCCATCGGGTTGTTGAGAACCAGAAACAAAGAAGCTAAAGATCCCCATAGAAACCGTAAGTGGCGCAAATAACTGCATCACACTCACGCCAAGATTGCCTAAGCCACCATTTAAGCCCAGCGCGCCACCTTGTTTATGTTTTGGGAAGAAGAAACTGATGTTTGACATGCTTGAGGCAAAGTTGCCGCCAGCAAAACCACACAGTAGAGAAATTAAGACAAAAATAGAATAGGGCGTATTTGAATCTTGAACGGCAATGGATAGCCAGATGCAGGGTACTGCCAGGAAGGCAGTTGTGAAGGCAGTCCAACGACGGCCACCTATAATAGGGACCATAAAGGAATAAGGGATACGCATGATCGCGCCAGAGGCTGAAGGTAGCGCCGTTAACAAAAACAGTTGATCGGTAGTAAAGGTAAATCCTACTCGATTAAGGTTAATAGAAACCGTGCTAAACATCATCCAAACACAGAAAGAAAGTAATAGACAGGGAATAGAAATCCATAAATTCTTACGGGCAATATGTTGGCCTTCCTGTTGCCAAAACGTTGGGTCTTCCGGTACCCAATGGGTTAACACCTTGCTAATATTTTTACTCTTATGAATGGTCGATTCCATTTCAAAATCCTTACTAAGTCTGCAAAATAGACGCTAGCTTTGACCTATTTTTAAGGGGGCTTTTTGACTCATATCAATTGAATGGCAGTTTTTTAGAGGTATAAAGGTGATACCATTCCTATATAGGTACTATTTATATGGTTATTATTTTGTTTATTATTAATAGGTTACATTTAATTGTTGAAGGGTAGGTATCAAAATATAAAGTAATGGATATTAA
The DNA here is from genome assembly GCF_002218025.2 of Vibrio casei. Classification (NCBI taxonomy): domain Bacteria; kingdom Pseudomonadati; phylum Pseudomonadota; class Gammaproteobacteria; order Vibrionales; family Vibrionaceae; genus Vibrio; species Vibrio casei. The sequence goes on from NZ_AP018681.1 coordinate 452,546, forward strand.
GTAATACCTATAAATGATTATATGGTTCTATTTCAGAAAGCATAAAATATAACCTTACTCTTTGTGAAAGATTGCCATGAAGCGAATTCAATTAAAGCAAGTTCAAGTAAAGCAAGCTAAATCAAAGCAAGCTCGGTCAAAACAGACGCTTGCGAGTCCTCTGTGGAATCCATTTTCGCTCGTCAATCAAGTATCTCTATCTATGCTGGTGATCACGGTATGCGCGATCATCGGTATGTCGGTTTCTGCCTGGGTTGCTAATAGTATTCAGGGAAATGCTCACGCGATTAACCGAATTGGTTTTATGCGGATGCAGAGTTTTGAATTGTTATCATTATTACCGCTTAATCAACAGACAAGTGAGGTGCTATCCGTTACCGATAAGAGTAGCCATTCCCAATTTCTAGAAGAGTATATTCATGAACGCGGCCTTTCAGATGAATATAAAAAGGTACATCGTTATTGGCTAGAGGAGGTTAAACCCACTTTGCTTGAGGCGCATAGTCCAGACGGCGCAAGGCAAGTTATCACCCAATATGTGGATCAATTAGATCAATTGGTGCATTTAATTGATAAAGAAACAGAACATCGTTTATGGGTTTTGAAATCCTTACAGACGACGTTCATCATTTTATTATTACTGATTTTATTTGCCAATGTAGTGCATTTACGTAGCCGTATTTTTCACCCTTGGCGTCAGTTATTGACCATGGCTTTTGAGTTAAAAAATGGTCATTTACAATCTCGCTTTCCAGTGAATAATAAAAAAGATGAACTGAATCAATTAGGTATTATGTTTAACAGCATGGCAGATAAGCTCGAGAGTATGTACTCAAACCTCGAAACGTTAGTGGAAAGCAAAACGGAGAGTCTGACTCATAAAAATAGGTTGCTCGATTTTTTGTATCGCTCCAGTGGGGTTTTGATTTTAGATAATAGTGAGAGATATTGTGCTTTATTTTCCCCAATAGTATTCGAGCTTAGAGATATCACTGGTTATCAAAACATTACTTTAGAAATAGCGGATTACCATAAGTCGGGCAATTGCCAAGTGATTTCAACTGCGCAGCATCAAAGACCGGAAAACTGTTTGGATCTGAGTTGTGAAGCTTGTTTCTTTTCGATATCTGAACCATTACCGAACACGAATGGTGAGGTTAAAGTGTGGGAACTTGAGGATGGGTTACGCAGTTATGGCCGATTAAAAATTGAGTTTTTGCATGATCAAGCTCCCTCGGAAGATAATCTGCAATTTATTGACACGTTAAGTAAACAAATTACTCGCTCTTTAGCCTCTAAATACCAAGAACATTTAAATAGTGAATTAATGTTAGCCAATGAGCGTGCGACGATTGCTCGTGAATTGCATGATTCCATTGCTCAATCTTTGTCTTGTTTGAAGATCCGTTTGAGTTGCTTGCAAATGCAAAGCAGTCATTTTTCGGATGATCAAAAAAACTTGGTCAAAGAAATGCGTCAGGAAGTAGATACGGCCTATACCCAACTGCGCCATTTGCTCGCGACGTTTAGATTGAAATTAACGGAGCCCGGTTTATTAGCGGCATTGGAAAATACGGTTGAAGAATTTAATGAAAAATTGGGGTTAATGATCCACTTAAACTTTGAAGTGCCGGCCAATAGTATCTCTTCCCACCAAGCAGTGCATATTGTGCATATTGTTCGTGAAGCATTATCCAACATCTATAAACATGCAAATGCCAGCATGGTTCATATTGACGCTAAATATGATGTTAATAATCAAAAAGTTTCTGTGACAGTAACGGATAATGGTTGTGGCATGAATACAATTACTGAACCTAAAAATCATTACGGTCTCACTATTATGAGAGATAGAGCCAAGTTGCTACCTGGCAAGCTCAATATTAAATCAGAATCAGGGGTAGGAACGCGTATTAATATTGAGTTCTCACCACAATAAAAAAGGTATTGCTATGGAATTACAACACACCAATAAATCAACCATATTATTAATTGATGATCACCCAATGTTATGCAGAGGCGTGAAACATTTAATTGAAATGAATGGCAATATGCAAGTCGTAGCAATGGCTCACACTGGCACAGATGGCATAGCATTGGCGAAAGAACATGATCCGGACCTTATTTTATTGGATCTTAATATGCCTGAGATGAATGGCTTAGAAACCTTACGTGAATTGCGAAATGGCCACCTATCGAGCCGAGTCGTTGTGTTTACAGTCTCGAATTATAAAGGTGATTTAACCAATGCCATTAAGTTAGGTGCCGATGGCTATTTACTAAAAGACATGGAACCTGAAGAATTAATAAAAGCTATTGATCAAGCTTGTAACGGGCAAATGGTACTAAGCCCAGAAATGACCCCGATTTTAATGGAAGGTTTACGCAGTAAAAAAGAAGCGCCACGTGGAATTGACAGTTTAACCAAACGGGAATTTCAAACCTTAAAGCTGGTTGCAACGGGAATGACGAATAAGATGATTGCTCGTAAATTGGATATTGCCGAAGGGACAGTGAAAGTTCACGTTAAAAGTTTGCTAAAAAAATTGAATTTGCACTCGCGTGTCGAAATGGCGGTGTGGGTACATGAAGAGAATATCTGTTAACCCTTAAGCTTGGGGGAGTATCCGAGACGGGTATATTCAAGTTATTTTCCAAGTGTTTAAAATCTTAGTATATGAATTCGGTAATGAAAAAAAGCGGGCCTATGAGACCCGCGAAAGAGGAGGAAGTGCTCCTTTTAGGGAGGAGCTTGTTTAGGGATTAGATTATTTAGGGTATTTAAGTTATTTAAGGGTTAGCTTACTGCCTCAATTTTTGCTTGATCGGCAGGTTTAACATTTCTTCGTCTTTCGGATAACACGACGAGTAAACGCTGCAAGCCAATAAAACAAAATAATAAAATACCGATGATGATTTTTGTCCACCAAGAGCTTAAGGTACCATCAAAGGTGATGTATGTTTGGATCAATCCTTGAATTAATACGCCAAATAATGAACCTAAAACCGTACCGACGCCACCCGATAATAGGGTGCCTCCGATGACAACCGCCGCAATACCATCAAGTTCAACACCGACTGCTGCAAGCGGGTAGCCTGCCGACGTGTAAATGGCAAATACAATACCGGCTAAAGTGGCTAGTAGGCTCGACAGCATATAAATACGGATGTTGGTTTGACGAACCGGCACGCCCATCAAGGCGGCAGACTGAGCATTACCGCCAATCGCATAGACGTTATTACCAAATCGAGTTCGGTGAGCGAGATAGATCCCAAAAGCGACAACCGCAAGCATGATAATGGCAATTAAGCTTAATCGACCGCCTCCCCAAATCTTCCATGATGCTCGGGACAGTTCTCTAAACATTGGGTGTACGATGGGAATCGACTGCTCTGAAATAATAAAACTGGCGCCACGTAAAAAGAACATACCCGCCAATGTAATGATGAAAGGTGGGATTTTTAAGGTATCAATAAACCAGCCCATCATTGCGCCAAACATGGCACCCATCGCAAGCACAATCGGTATCGCGACCACTGGATTGACTCCCCAGTCACCGACCATTTTAGCGAGCAGTACTCCAGTAAAGGCAACCACGGCACCAACCGAAAGGTCGATTCCCCCAGAGAGGATCACGAAGGTCATGCCGACCGCGATAATTCCGAGAAATGCATTATCGGTTAAGATATTGCAAATTACTCGAGTGGTTAAAAAGGCAGGGTATTCGACTAGGCAAATGATATAGCCTAGGAAAAACACCCCAATAGTGATCATTAAAGGTAAGTGGCGCTTAATCATAATTTACCTCTCTTTAATGAATTTAAAACCGTAGAAGATTGCAATACGAGAACGACGAGAACCACTAAAGCCTTCACGATTAAGTTCCATTGCGGCTGGTAGCCAGAGAGTAATATTCCGGTATTTACGCCTTGGATAATCAGCGCACCAACTAAAGCGAGGAATAAATGAAAGCGGCCGCCCATTAACGCGGTACCACCAATCACTACCGCTAATATCGCGTCCATTTCCAACCATAAACCCGCATTATTGGCATCGGCTCCTCGAATATCGGCGGCGACAATAATGCCGGCAATGGCTGCCATTAATCCGCTCAACATGTAAGTGGAAATCACGATAACCGGGGTGTTTACGCCAGCATTTTTGGCGGCACGGATATTAATCCCGACCGATTCAATAAATAAGCCGAGCGCAGTTTTTTTGGTAAGCATCCAGATAAACAAAGTACACAGTAGTGTGATAACGACTGGGGTTGGGAAGTAGAGGAAAGAACCACTGCCTAACCATGCTAAAGCGTCGTTATTGAAGGTGATGATTTGCCCTTCAGTAATCAGCTGAGCGATACCTCGTCCTGCCACCATCAATATTAAGGTGGCAACAATCGGCTGAATTTTAAATACAGCGACTAAGAAGCCATTCCATAAATCACAGGCAAGACCTGCTGCCAGCGACGCTAAAATTACCACCGGGATGGAATATTCTTGAGCGGCTAAGCTGGCCATAGTCGCACCGCTGATCGCCATGACCGCGCCAACCGATAAATCGATCCCGCCAGTGGCGATCACGAGTGTCATACCTAGGGTAAGTAGGGCAACTGGAGCACAGCGATTTAAAATATCAATCACACTGCCAAATAAGCGTCCATCTTGGATATGAATTGAGAAGAAACCATCCGAGACAAGGCTGTTGATCAGCAAAACTAAAATTAAGGCTGCAATTTGTGGTGCGCCTTTAGGCACCTTGAATTTGAACTTTGAAGGTTGTTCTGGTTTTGGTTTTAGAGAATCTTGAACCGTTTGGGACCTCATGCTGCACCTCCTTGGGCAATAGCTTGCATGATTGCAGGAACCGTTAATGTTTCGGTTGGAATTTCTGATACTTGTTTTTTATCTCTCAGCACAATCACTCGGTCTGCATAACCGACCAGTTCTTCAAGCTCGGAAGAGATAACTAACAAGGCGAGCCCATCTGCGCACAATGACTCAATTAAACGAATGATTTCAGCATGTGCACCAACATCAATCCCGCGGGTCGGCTCATCTAAAATCAAGAATTTCGGTTTGGTTAATAACCAACGAGCAAGTAGAACTTTTTGTTGATTACCGCCAGACAGAAATTCTATCGGTTGTTCCATATTTGGGGTTTTAATACCTAGCTGCTCAATAAAGCGAGTGGCGATGGTTTCTTGTTCTTTCTGCGAAATAGGTTTGAACCAACCACGTTGTGCTTGCAGCGCGAGGATAATATTTTCTCTCACGGATGCTGCGCCAATAATGCCATCGGTTTTTCTATCTTCAGGACAAAAGCCTAAACCTGAGCGAGAAGCTTTTCTGGCAGAATGAATGGTGAGTTTTTCGCCTTTGAAAGTACATTGGCCACTGTCATTGGGTTGAATACCAAAAATGACTTCCGCGGTTTCGGTTCGGCCCGAGCCGAGTAAACCTGCCAGCCCAACGATTTCTCCGGGATACACATCAAGATCAAAAGGATGAATGGTGCCTTTCTTGCCGTAATTTTTAAGCTGGATAGTAGGCGTATCACTTAAGCGGGTTTTACCAGCACGTTTCAGCGCGTTATCAGCAAGATCTTTACCTAGCATCATTTTGATTAATTCAATACGTGGTAGATCTTTGGTGACTCGTGTCCCTATAAACTGCCCATTACGCAAAACGGTAATGCGGTCAGAAATGTCATAGACTTGCTCAAGAAAGTGAGTAATGAAAATTAAGCTAATCCCTTGTTGCTTTAAGTCATTCATGATGCGAAATAGCATCTTTACTTCATTGTTATCTAGGCTAGCGGTGGGCTCATCTAATATTAATATTTTGGCGGATAAAGAGACCGCCCGCGCAATCGCGATGACTTGTTGAATCGCAACCGAAAAATGGTTAAGAGGCTGGGTGACATCAATATTCAGACCATAGTGTTTTACCAATTCTTTGGATTTTTCAGTCATGGCCTTACGATCAACAAATCCCCATTTCTTAGGCTCATGGCCGATAAATAAATTATCCACCACTGACATGTTAGGCAGTAAGTTGACTTCTTGATAAACCGTACCTATGCCGAGTTGTTGGGCATGTGAAGTATCGGTTGGATTAATTGCTTGGTTTTCTAATAATACTTCACCGCTGTCTTTTTGATATACACCAGTGAGCACTTTAATTAAGGTGGATTTTCCCGCACCATTTTCACCTAATAAGGCCATGATTTCGCCATGTTGTAGCTCAAAATCGACATTATCGAGCGCGCGAACCCCAGGGAAAGATTTAGATATTCCTTTGGTTTGCAGTAGAGGTGTGGCTGAGCGTCCTTGCTCAGATTTAATTTGTGACATAGTGACTCCGTTAATGCTCTTGTAATACCAATTTCAACAAGTAACTGATCGCTTAGCTTGCTAAAAACGCGAGCATGACTTTTCCTTCAACGGGCTAGCTCTAGATATAGGTGAGCATGAAAAGGCAGTGATTATCGATCGCTGTTTTTATTAGCGGCTTACCATCGCCTTACATGCTCACAGATTTCAAGTGGCGTGAATTACACGCATTGATTATCGATTAATATCCCATGTCTTTTTTCAGAGCGAGTTGCTCTTTAGCGCTACCTGGTTCAAATAGCGTCGTTTCGGTTTTGATGTGTTTTGGCGGCACAGTGCCGTCTTCTTTGTATTTGATTAGCGCATCATAAGCAGGGCCAGCCATATTTGGCGTAAGCTCTACTGTTGCATTCGCATCACCAGCCATCATGGCTTTAAAGATATCTGGCACACCATCAATAGAGACGATGTAAATATCGCTACCCGGTTTTAGCCCGGCTTCTTTAATCGATTGAATAGCGCCGATCGCCATATCATCGTTGTGAGCAAATACCGCACAAATATTCTTACCGTTATCTTCGGCTTTAATGAAGCTCTCCATGACTTCTTTACCTTTACTACGGGTAAATTCGCCAGATTGAGTACGGATAATTTTTAGATTGTCGGCAGAAGCGATGGCGTCTTGGAAGCCTTTTTTACGGTCGATAGCCACACTAGCGCCTACCGTACCTTGCAGCTCAACTACGTTACATGACTTATCGCCGACTGTGTCGATCAGCCACTTACCAGCTAATTCACCTTCCAGCACGTTGTCCGCCATTACTGCGGTCATATAAAGTGAATCATCTTGCACATCGATGCCACGGTCGAGTAGGAAGACCGGAATATCGTAATCCTTGGCTTCTTCTAGCACAGGGCCCCAGCCAGTTTGTACCACTGGCGCGATAAAGATGGCATCAACCCCTTGGGCAATGAAAGAGCGAACCGCTTTAATTTGGTTTTCTTGTTTTTGCTGCGCATCGGAAATTTTTAATGTGATGCCGCGCTTTTCAGCTTCTGTTTTAGCTACGCTGGTTTCCGCTGCTCGCCAACCAGACTCTGATCCTATTTGAGAAAAGCCTACCGTGAGGTCTTGAGCAAAAATGGAAGGAGATACTAGGGCGGCGCTGACCATGGCAGTTAAGGTTAATTTTTTTAGCATAATATTGTCCTTTTTATTATTGATACGCGAGATGGATAAACGTCCTTTCATCTCTATGCATGATGAAGATAGCTAAAGAAAATTAAAAGAAGCATGTAAATGGTCACATTAGGCTTTAAGTAGCTATTATATCCATAAAGATAGCGGAGCTGTCCATAATGATCACTTGACTGATTTAGTATTAAAAACAATATGATAGGTTAGACTAAAGTCTTAATTTTACTGGCAGGAGATGTTGAAAAAGCCTAAAAAGAAAAATTCTTTATAGGCTGATTTAAATAGGTTTATCAATAATGCGCTAGGCTTACAAACGGTCGTTCAAATAAGCTTGATAATCTGGAATTTCTATATCTACTTCTTGCTCTAATAGTTCAGAGTTAAACAAAAATTTAGCAGTGGCACGGTTCGTAGCAACAGGAATATTCCATACTGATGCGATACGAAGTAAAGCTTTTACATCGGGGTCATGAGGGACGGCGTTAAGAGGATCCCAAAAGAAAATCATCATATCAATTTTACCTTCAGAGATCAGCGCGCCAAGTTGTTGATCGCCACCCATAGGGCCGCTAATTAAACTTTTAATGGCAAGGCCAGTTTCTTTACTCAGCATATTGCCGGTTGTGCCTGTGGCATATAAAAAGTGTTTTTGAAGTTTCTCTTTATTTTCAACTACCCAACGCAATAATTCTGGCTTGTAGTGATCATGTGCGACGAGCGCAATATTTTTATGTGCAGGCATAGTTCGAATGGTTTTTTTCATTATTATTACCCTGAATGTTCGATAAATATTTTATTTGTAGCGACGGTATACGGCGCTTAAGTTACACACAGCATAAGGGAATTATTGGAAAATAAATAGGCTTGAAATTCACTTCAAACCTATTTATTGAGATCTTTTTGAACCGAAGAATTATCGGTTCTCAAATCGGTTGTAATCGAGAAGACCTGCTTCTATTGGCTGATCTTTTTCATACCATTTGTGTAACTTGTCACTAAATTGCCAGAAATTTTTATCACTACGACGAACACCATATTTATTTAGGATAGCAACATAATCATTGTCTTCTTTTATGGTCGATAACCGTTGATAAAAATCGCTGATGTCATTTTCATTAAGGTATAGGAAGGCAGAAGGGTAGCTGCCGACGACGCCTTTCACAAACGTAAGGTCATCGTTTTCAGGATCTCGATTACTTTCTTCATCAAACAAGCTTGAAATATTACGATGAGAATTGTTATGAATAATGGTGAAGACTTGTTCTTTACCTGAATGAGTCGTGATCATTACTGTTAGTAGCTGAGGAACCCAGCGCAGCCCACTTCCTTTAATGGTGTTAATCTTTTGAAGGGTAGCTTCGTGCTGTGCGGTTAATCCCGTATTTTTTATTTCATAGCGATGCGTGAGCACTGGCGCTAAACGTTTTTTGAGCATTTGATAAAGCTCGGTTTGTGGATGACTCGTTTGATATTTGACGTTGGTCGGTTGTTCAAATGGTTTGACATCACGCTGGATAAAAGCACTTAATTGAGGTGGAGAGTTTTGGTACCAGCTTTCCATTAAGTGGTGGCGATCCTCGATCGGTAGTAAAGATAAGAAGTTTTCTTCCCCTTCCATTCGTAGAAAATCCATAAACATACGAGTAATCAGTTGGTGACCAAAGTTGCCATATACATCAAAGCCATCCACTAATAAGTATTGAATACGTTCGAGTAAAGCATAGTCCATTATCCATGCGGTTTTAGGTGGGGTACCGACTAAACCTTGTACGACAGAAGCACTGTCAAAGTGGCGAAAAACGGTTAAAGCCGCATTTGGATTTTTTCCATCGCCATCCCAAACTAAATCGGTGGTTAAGTGTTCGCCGTCCTTAAACCATTCGTTCATTGCCCGAGTCTTGGCTTCAAGATATTGGGCTTGTTGCTTGGAATAAGACAGCCATTGATACGTCGGAATCAAGTTACTTTCTTTTTCAGAAGGCAAGTGTAGGTTCTCCATTTGGCTGTCATAGAATGTCTTAACTTGAGGCGAACTGGATGATTTAGGATCAACAAAAAAGACCCAAAAACGGTCGTTGATAACATTTAAAGCAAGTTGACCACGGCATACCGGACCTTTGATAAAACTCATGATGGTATTCTGAGCATTATCCAACATGAATTGATAACGAGCTTCTACCGGTAAGGAAACAAATGCTGTCATAGGATTAGCCGATACTTTTGGTTTATAGCTGGGTAAAGCATCCACTTGGTAAGTCGGCTGGATGAAAAGATCTCGAATACGTTTCAACTTTTTGCCATTAAAGGCATAGGGTTGGTGTGTTTTATCCACAATGGTTGCTGGATAAGCGACTAACCGATAATAGACGCGTTCAACTTTTGGATCATCATATGGGCGACGGGTGGCAATTCGCTTCACTGGCAGCCCCGGTGGCGTCGCAGAGCGTACTAAAGCAAAAAATTGGATTGGGCTGTTAGGTGTTGCTTTTTGAAAATCTGAAAAATAAATATGGGATAAAAACAAATGCTCATAAATATATCGACTGGTGAGCTGTTGTTTTAATGAATCATCATTTAAGAATGCTTCCCAGATGTCGACTTGCTTGGTTTGTTGCTTAGAAAGTGGTTGATGGGCTGTCATTACTGCGCCATCAGACAACCAAGTCATCAGAGTATTATGTTCTTTATTACTTAAAGCGGGCATACCGTAAGGCATTCCCCAAGTTGGGTAATTGGTTTGATACTGGTCTATATTTTCAATCGTTGGGCATTTTTGTTGACGATTGATTTTAAAATCAAACCCTTCGAGTTGTGTTTGTTCAGGAAGGGGATGAGCTTTCTTTTGAGTGAGTAAACGTGCCACTAAACCAGCTTCTAGATTGGCTTCAGGAATTTGTGAGCGTTCATTGAGAATTGGGTGAAATCCAATCTCTCGCCATTCTTGTGTGGTTTGCGCATCTTCAAATAAACGGGTCGGATTTGACGCTGTTAATCGTGTGCCTTCGTAGACTAAGCTTTTATTTGCGCCTCTATCGATACCTTCAACCGATGAGAGTTTGAGCTGGCAGGGTGCATCATAACAGGCGTGACAAACCACGCAGCGGTTATCTAAAATGGGTTTTATTTCACGCACGAAGCGTTGCGCTGCCTTACTATTGTACTCTGGCGTTCTTGGTTGAACTTGCTGTTTTCCAAAAAGTTGATCGTAATTTATACCGGTGTAAACGGCACAACCAGAGATGACTGAGATAAAGATCAGAGCGACAAGATGTTTTAATTTCATCCTAAATCCATTTATATTATTTGTAATCAGTTACTTGGGTGTATACACAAGTGGTATAAAAATATAGATATCAATAAGGATACCAAACACTGGAGTATTTACACAAAATAGCAATGAATGTGGTTTTTTTTAAATACAATATTAGCCATACCTATTGATTTGTTGGAGTCATTATACCCATGAATATGTTCGATGATTATTTATAAGTATTTGATTGATTTAAAGCATTAAACGCCAAAATGGTTTTTAGTAAACTGAGCGCTATGATAAATTTACGTCAGAATTTTTACGGAGTACTCTTCTGTATTTTCTTTACGTTATACTAAATCAAATAACAATAGATAGATCAGTACATCATAAAGATAATAAACCAAACTGAGAGAACATAAATTATGAAAAAGTTGAAAATAGCGATTGTAGCAGCATTAGGTGTGACAACATTGAGTGGTTGCATGGGACAAATGGGCGTAACGGGCCTAGTCACAAAAGGTAACTTAATGGCTGTCGATAACCGCTATGCGCGTGAAGGTCTATTTATTTTAATGAGCCCAATTTACGGTATTGCTTCTATTGCTGATTTATTTATCTTTAACTCAATCGAGTTTTGGACTGGCAAAAACATCATTACGGGTAAATCGCCAGCAGTTGTTGATACAAAAATTGATGCTTTATTAAAAGTAAATGATAAAGTCGACGGTTCTTTAACAACAGCACCTGTTCAGGCGAACAATGCTCAAGTTGAAAATACGACTATTCAACAAATTGACGATAACACTCTTGAAATGAACATTTCTTACGTCAATGGTACACAAAAGACACTTCGTGGTGTTAAAACAGGCGATGCTGTTGAGTTCTATTCTGATAACCAACTGGTTACGACTGTGAAAATCCAAGAATTAGAAAACTACGTTACTGCTGCCCAGCTTTAATGTATTTGCACTTAATTTACTAAGTAAAGTATAAGTAAATTAATGTAGGTAATGTTGGTATTGAAACAGAGTGAACTGAAAAGTTTACTCTGTTTTTTATGTTAGATTTTTAAGTGTCAAATTAATGTACATAAGCAACGCCAAGATGAGAGTTTTGAACCTTAAAGTCATTTGATATAGGCATCCTCTTCTTTATATTCGCTTTATTTCATTCACTAAAATCAATCTGAATTACGGTTAACCCCGTCACATCTTTTGAGGTTTACGACTTAAGTTCTACAGTTATTCACATCTAAAGACTGCATATTAAGCATGTGGGATGGTTTTGCTTCGTGTGATTGGGGAAAATATGTTTGAAACAATGGTTATGGTTGTTGAAAAAAGTATCTTAGTGATAGGCATTGCCTTGATTTTGATGAGTTTGTATCAATATGGTAAGCGTAGCCAAGATTGGAAAGGTGTCGTAACCGTATTTTACAAGAGAGTTGAAATGACTGTACAGGAGTTTAAGTTTTATAAATTAGGTGTCAGTTTGGTGATATTTGCAGTGATATTAAGAATTGTAATTTTAATATTCTGGCCATAAAAAGTCGCATTAACATAAACTCTTTAATTATCAGAATCTTAAGATTGAATTCTATTGACTTTATAGTCAGTTTTTAAATGGAAGCTGACATAAAGTACCATAAAAAAAATTAAAATATCAGACTAGTAAGAAAAAAATCACAACCTATAATGCTGAAAACCGGAGCGTCTGCCAACGCTCCGGTTTTTTGTGTCCGAAATATAGATGAACACTTCTGCCAAAGTATTCATCTCGCATGCAGCAGATACATGTTTGCAGCGTCAAGGACGCATACATTTTATGTAATAAAGGAAATTTGCACTATGCGTATCGAACAAGAACTTAAGTTAGGCTTTAAAGATGTATTATTCCGCCCGAAGCGTTCTACATTAAAAAGTCGTTCTCAAGTAAATTTAACCCGCGATTTTACGTTTAAGCATAGCGGACGTCAATGGTCTGGTGTACCTGTTATTGCCGCTAATATGGATTCTGTTGGTAGTTTCAATATGGCAAAAGCGTTAGCAGAACATGGTGTAATGACGGCGATTCATAAACACTACACCGTTGAAGATTGGAAAGGTTTTATTGAATCAAATGAAGCAAATGTTCTAAACAATGCAATGGTATCGACTGGTACTTCAGAAGCTGATTTCCAAAAGACCAAAGATATTATGGCAATGAGCGATGATTTGATCTTTATCTGTATCGATATAGCTAATGGCTATTCTGAGCATTTAGTGGATTATGTGACTAAAGTGCGTGCAGAATTCCCGGACAAAGTGATCAGTGCTGGTAACGTGGTTACGGGCGATATGGTTGAAGAACTTATCCTAGCGGGTGCCGATATCGTTAAAGTCGGTATTGGTCCAGGTTCAGTGTGTACAACTCGTGTTAAAACTGGTGTCGGTTATCCTCAACTTTCTGCCATTATTGAATGTGCGGATGCCGCTCACGGTCTAGGTGGCATGATCATCGGTGACGGTGGCTGTACTTGTGCGGGTGACGTATCGAAAGCCTTTGGTGGCGGTGCCGATTTCGTGATGCTTGGTGGTATGCTAGCTGGTCACGAAGAATCAGGTGGCGAGCGCATTGAACAAGATGGTAAATCATTCATGAAATTCTACGGCATGAGTAGCCAGTCTGCGATGAAGAAGCATTCAGGTGGTGTGGCGAAGTATCGTGCGGCGGAAGGGAAAACAGTGCTGATTCCATTTCGTGGAACCGTGCATGAAACCATTAACGATATTCTTGGTGGCGTGCGCTCAACCTGTACGTACGTTGGCGCGGCGAAGCTTAAAGAGTTAACCAAACGCACCACGTTCATCCGTGTGCAAGAACAAGAAAACAACGTTTACGGACGTGAATAAATTGCTAGTTTAACCTTTAAATGTGTTGATACAACCATAAATTGATATTTACAACCATATATTGATATTTCGTACAACCATAATTTGATATTGCCTCTTCATGGTCTAAGCTTACGTAAGTTTACGACAAAATCGTGAAGAGGCAATATTATGTCTGATCTACTTTCCCCTTCTACAGCCATCCTGGTTGCACTAGAAAATGCATTTTCTACGCCTGCTCGAAACTTAACTAAGTCACGCGGGAAAAATATACACCGATACGTCAGTGCTAAAATGGGAAAAAGAGTTACAGTAGAATCTTTTTTAGAATGTGCTGCCTGTTATCATTTTGATTTTGAGTCCAGCATCTTTCGCTTCTGTTCTCAGCCGATAAGATTTTCATACTGTTTAAATGGTAAGACCCATACCTATGTTCCAGACTTTCTAGTTCAATTTGATACCGGTGAATTTAAGCTGTACGAAGTAAAGTCCGATATGGAAAGCTCAAAAGACGAATTTCAATGTGAATGGGAGGCAAAAGTACAAAGCGCCTTTGAGTTAGGTTTGGAGCTAGAGCTGGTTACAGAGGGAGAAATACTGGATGAGGTCATATTTAGCAACCTTAAGCTTTTGCATCGATATGCTTCAAGAGATAACTTGAATCACTTTCCCTCTCTGTCAGACTAGTTGTCGCGCTTAATATTCAACCATTAAACAGAGGGCGTGGAGTAACAATGAAACATTATTCAGCGCAAAGCAAAGAGTCGGCTCTTCAGAAGATGATGCCTCCAAATAATATAGCAATAGCCCAATTATCAATCGAGATGGGGATTGGTGAATCAACCTTGTATAATTGGCGAAAACAAGCAATTGATAAGGGGCATTTAGTGCCAGGTGATGGAAAGAATGCTGAGCAGTGGTCATCAGCAAATAAATTCTCAGTCGTGTTGGAAACAGCCTCTTTAAATCAAGCTGAGTTAGCGGAATATTGCCGAGGCAAAGGTCTTTATGTGGAACAAGTATCGGCTTGGCGAAATGCGTGTATAGATGCAAACGCTAACGTTAAAGAGCAAGAAAAAGCCTTCTCCACCGAAACAAAGAAAGATAAAAAACAGATCAATCAATTAGAAAAGGAGCTACGTCGAAAAGATAAGGCACTCGCTGAAACCGCAGCACTATTGGTGTTAAGAAAAAAAGCAAATGCGATCTGGGGGGAAGCCGAGGACGAATGATCCTCGACTCAGCTCGCATTCAAGCAGTTAAACTAGTTAATGAAGCTGTGAGTTCTGGTGCGCCAAAGTTTAAAGCTTGCCGTGAACTTGGGATCAGTGTCCGGACGTATCAACGTTGGACTGTTGACGGGAACATAAAAACAGATGGTAGACCAATATCTCAGCGCCCTGAGCCAAAAAATAAGCTATCAAAAGCAGAGAGAGATAACATATTAGCCATCGTTAATAGCGATGATTTTAAGAGCTTACCACCAAGCCAAATCGTCCCTACATTAGCAGATGAGGGTATTTATCTTGCTTCTGAATCAACATATTATCGTGTTCTTCATGAAGAAAAACAGCAAAACGCTCGCGGACGTAGTCAGATAAAAGAGAGAAAAGTACCGACGACACACTGTGCTACAGGGCCAAACCAAGTGTGGTGTTGGGATATTACTTGGTTACCAGGCCCCGCTAAAGGGCTGCATTTTTATTTATATTTGATACTCGATATATTTAGTCGAAAGATTGTTGGATGGGAAATTCATGATGACGAATCAGCAGAAAATGCATCAATATTAATTAAGAAAGCTCATTTAAAAGAAGGAGTTAAAGATAATCCTCTGGTACTGCATTCGGATAATGGAAGCCCAATGAAAGGCTCATCAATGCTTGAAACACTTTATAGTTTAGGTGTCGTGTCGTCTTTTAATCGTCCTAGGGTGAGCAATGATAATGCTTATGCTGAGTCGATATTTAAAACGTGTAAATATCGCCCTGACTATCCGTATAAAGGGTTTTCAACAATTGATGAGGCGCGTAGTTGGGTGTTGAAATTTAGCCACTGGTATAATTTTAACCACAAACATAGTGGCATCAAATACGTCAGCCCACATCAAAGGCATTCAGGATTAGCGGGTGACATATTGGCTAATAGAAAAGAAGTTTATCAAGGTGCTAAAGATGCTCACCCTGAGCGCTGGAGCGGTAATATCCGTAATTGGGATTTACCAAAAGAAGTGTACTTAAACCCTGAACAAAATAGTGTCAAGGCTGAGAGTGCATAACGTAGTGATCGCGACAACTAGTTTGACAAACACCGCTTTCATCAAACTCTTCTTACTACCCTCAAATTGAATGGTACCCAAACCGCAAAGAGTTTAGGACACCACCTTGGCTTAAATGAAAAAAAAATATTACCATTTCTATGTGATCTGCTCTCTCGAAACATACTCCAAACAAGCTTAGAGACGCCTCTATCACTCGAATCTGAATTTGAATTGGGTTGTTATGCCTAAGAAATCATTTTCGAGTTTTCATCGGAAGTCAGCACTTCAGCAAGAAAAAGTTGAACTGAATGATAGAGGTTTTGATACCAACGTTGATATAGAAGAAGCAACATATCAAGATATATCTGCATTTCCTGACAATATAGTCACTCAGATTACTTTTCGTCTAAGTATCCTTCGTTATTTAGCCAGTAAGTGTGAACAAATCATTCCAAAGACTATCGAACCGCATCGCGTTGCACTACAGCGCTTGCATGACAGGAAGATTCCAAGTGCGATATCAATATACCGTTGGTGGTTAGTTTTCAGAGCGTCTGATTGTAATCCAGTTAGCTTAGCTCCCAAGAATAAAGATAAAGGTAACAGTAAAGCCAAAGTGCCAACATTCGTTGATGCGTTAATGGAACAAGCTGTAGAAGGAGTTATCTCTGGGCGAAAAGTGCGAATAAGAAGCGCCTACAAGCGTGTGCGAAGGAAATTACGTCAGCATAATTTGAGCAATGGTACGAAGTACACATATCCAACTTATGAATCCCTTCGGAAGCGAGTTAATAAGAAAACTCCATTCGAACGATTGGCAGCAAAAAAAGGGGTGCGAGTTGCGAAAAGAGAATTCCGCCGGATGGGGAAGAAAATATTAACCTCAGCGGTGCTAGAACGAGTGGAAATAGACCATACAGTGGTTGATTTGTTTGCGGTACACCCAGTGTATCGAATTGTTGTCGGACGACCTTGGCTTACGCAATTGGTGGATTGTTATAGTAAAGCTGTTGTTGGTTTTTATTTAGGTTTTGAACCTCCAAGTTATGTATCGGTGTCGCTAGCTCTCAAAAATGCAATACAACGTAAAGATGACTTCTTGTCTTCATACGAATCAGTTGAAAATGAATGGTTGTGTTATGGGATCCCTGACTTAATCGTCACTGATAATGGTAAAGAGTTTCTGTCAAAGGCCTTTGATAAAGCATGTGAATCATTGTTGATCAATGTACATCAAAACAAAGTCGAAACGCCAGACAACAAACCGCATATTGAACGTAACTACGGCACTATCAATACTTCCTTGTTAGATGATCTTCCAGGGAAAGCTTTCAGTAAGTACCTTCAAAGAGAAGGTTATGATCCATTGAGAGAAGCCACTCTTACACTAGATGAAATTAAGGAAATTTACTTGATCTGGTTAGTCGATATTTATCATACAAAACCTAACCAAAGAGGTACTAATTGTCCGAATGTAGCATGGAGAAGGGGGTGCCAAGAATGGGAACCTGAAGAGTTTACTGGGACTAAAGAAGAGTTGGACTTCAAATTCGCGATTGTAGACCATAAGCAACTTACTAAAGTTGGAATCACGGTCTATAAAGGCCTCGAATATAGCAGTGTTCGATTAGCTGAATATCGGGGTAAAAAAGGCAATCATAAAGTTCAGTTCAAATATAACCCGGAA
The DNA here is from genome assembly GCF_002218025.2 of Vibrio casei. Classification (NCBI taxonomy): domain Bacteria; kingdom Pseudomonadati; phylum Pseudomonadota; class Gammaproteobacteria; order Vibrionales; family Vibrionaceae; genus Vibrio; species Vibrio casei. The sequence goes on from NZ_AP018681.1 coordinate 470,149, forward strand.
TGTATGGCGGTTATTTGGGTATTGGATCAAGACGAAAATGAATATTTCATCGTCCCTGCTATTGATTATGAGTACGCAAGCGGAGTTTCACTCTGGCTGCACAAGTATAATATGAAGCATCAAGCAGAATTAAATTCAGCAGATTATGATGAAGAGAAAGAAATTGATGCAGAGATGAAAATTGAAAAAATTGCTGAACAATCAATTTTTAAGACCAAAAAAACCACAGCTCGGAGACGCGGAGCAAGATATCAAGAGAACAGATCTAGGGCAAAAACCATTAGCGAAACAAAGCCTATGCCTGATAAAAAATGTGAAGAAAGTGACGTCATTGTTGATGATGGAGATTGGGATATTGATTATGTTTGAGGGTTTCTTCGGTGAATGACAATCGTGAGGCTCGTCTCTCAATAGCCAAAAAAGCATTTGTGTCGACTCCTAGCGTTACAAAAATTTTGTGCTATATGGATAGGTGTAGAGACTTGTCTGACTTGGCCTCTGAGCCCACCTGCATGATGGTTTTTGGCGCTTCGGGAGTTGGTAAAACGACAGTTATCAGAAAGTATTTAAAAGAAAACAAACGAAAAATTGAAATGCGAGGCGATATAATTCCAGTATTGCATATCGAATTGCCAGATAATGCGAAACCAGTAGATGTAGCAAGGGAGTTGTTGCTTGAAATGGGGGACCCATTAGCGGTTTATGAGACGGATCTAACTAGGTTGACGAAAAAACTAACAGATTTAATACCTGCAGTTGGAGTTAGGTTAATCATTATCGATGAGTTTCAGCATTTAGTTGAAGAAAGATCAAGCCGGATTCTCACACAAGTCGGTAACTGGCTAAAAATGTTACTTAACAAAACTAAGTGTCCCATTGTTCTTTTTGGCATGCCATATTCAAAGCTTGTACTACAAGCAAACTCGCAACTTCATAGTCGATTCTCAATTCAGTTTGAGCTTCGGCCCTTTAGTTATCAGGGGGGTAAAGGTATATTCAAAACTTTTTTGGAACGCCTAGACAAAGCTTTACCCTTTGACAATGAGGCTGGCTTAGCTACAGAGAATTTACAGAAAAAATTATATGCCTTTTCTCAAGGTAATATGCGATCGCTGAGAAATCTTATTTACCAAGCATCTGTTGAAGCAGTTGATAATAATCACAATACCATTACGGAAGAAGATTTTATTTTTGCTGCAGAGCTAACTAAAGGAGACAAGCCTAGCACGTGGCTAAACCCGTTCGAGAAAGATGTAACGGTGACGGAACGTATGCTACGTCCGCCACAAAAAAACATTGGCTGGGAAAATTATTTAGGTAGTCGTGCATCTCAGCCCAAGAAAAATAAAGGGGATGCAGGCCTCTTTGATTAGAGCACTTACGCCCATATTCACGGCTATTAACTTGCCGGAAATCTGCGTAGTTCAAGATTAGTTCGAAATGCATCAAACATCTTTTTTGACAAGCTAGCAGCCATGAACGTTTTTCCGGCTCCAGGTGTCGCTTGTGTTAGAAAGAGTTGTTTACCATGTAAGTACTTATTGAGGGCCAGATTGATACATTCGCTTTGCCAGTACCTTAGCATGTAGCTACCTTATCATTTTGGACAACACTTATTGCGTTACTCCAGACATTTAACTTCGCTAGCAGTAGAGCTGATCTTCGCGTAGCACGTAAATAGGATGGTTTAAGTAGTTGTGATAACTCGGTTGAACGACTCATTAGCACTTTGTATTCATCTATCTCTGCGAGCGCAACTGTTAGTTCTGCTTCAATGTCATTTTTTTCTTTCTCGAGTGTTACAACAGTACTTGGATCTCTTTTCATCGGTTGTATCGCTTTGTTGGCTTTGGATCGTTTGTCTACAAGTTCAAAGTCTGCCTCATGAAATTGCGCTGTTTTAGAGAATACTTTGTTGCGCCCACTTCCTTTACTACTGATAAGTCCCACTTTCTCAAGGAGATGAAACTGTCTTGATACAAACTGGCGAGCATTATTATTGTTTCCGTACTTGTTTGAGTTCGCTTGAATGCGGTTTCGTACATCGATCACACGGAAGTGATTTAAAGATGGCACAGATAGTGTTTGATAGATGTCACTGTTAATTCGATGCTTTGTATTCATTGGTAACGTTTAGATTGATTTTTGCGGATTATAGTCCGTGGTAATAAATGCATCAAGAGGCGATAGTTTTTGTTTTTTAGAGTCGTTTTAAATGAAAGACTTAGCAAAGCGCTTTGGTGCCAATTTACGTGGAAAACGCAGAGATAAAAAGGTTTCTCAAGACCAATTAGCTTTGTTGGCTGATATCGATCGGAGTTATATTGGCAGGATTGAAAGAGGAGAAGTGAACATCACACTCGAAAAAGCCTACCAGCTAGCGCAAGTGCTCGAGTGTGATGTTAGAGACCTTCTTCCGTAACTATCTGCTTATTCAGCAGTAAGTTGTTCTTGTACTCGAATAAAAGTGGTTCGTTTGTTATCAACTACTTTTACGGTAGTTGTGAGGATTATAGTCCTCTTTATGGGGTAAAACAAACAGCCGAGTAGCTGTTTGGAAAATAAAAATGTTGATGTTGTTAATGCACTCTACCTACTCGGCAGTTCATAAATGGAAAGTTCAGCAGTTCGTTGATGAAAAATTATCAGCTACCTACTCGGTAGTTCACCTGTTACAAAATTAAATATAGTACATATTTATCAATTGGTTAATATACTTAATTCCAAGTAACCCTATTTTGTAGGGATGAGTAAAACAACCATTAACTCAATAGGTTAAGATTATCGATAAAAATATGATTAAACCAAAGGGACTGGTTGATATGAATCCACCGCATTAGATAATCCGTAGCTGCTGAAAATAGAGTCACCTTCTAAACTTTGCTCTGGCTTTATTTGTATATTCAGTCGAAAAGGGCTGTTTTTACTGCGACTGTTAACCTCAAGTGAGTGATAGTGGGGAATAATAATTGATTCCCTTTGTTTTATTAGTGCGGCGTTAAACGATTCCCCTCTAGCTATTGCACGCTTTTCAAGGCGTCTTAGTTTTCTTGTTTGAGCGGCGGTAGTGGATTTGTCGATTGATTGATTACGCACGAATGAAACATATTCGCAACCATCGGGAATTTGAGTCGTTGATGAAATATCGAAATAACCGAGCTGTTTCATTTGAGTAAAGTAGTGGTGCTTCAGTAATAAATCGAGCTCAACTCTACTTGTGCTGATAAAAGAGAGCTTCTTTCCCACAGTCTCTTCACACCACTTAGGAAAAGAGATGCCAATACTTCGGGTATCATACTTGTAATTGAACCCGTGAAGAACTCTTAAACACTTTGCTGCGAGTACTTCATTGTCACATCGCTCTGGGAGGAAAGTCACGGTCTTATAGTACCAGCGCATAATTAATCTCCCTTATGCTGGAACATGCCACCTTTGATGAGGTTGGCAACTAAGTAGTGTAAGTCATTCGTAAGTTCTTGGCTCAATTTGTCCGGTGAAGATAATCGCTCGATGAATTGGTCAGAGTTCTGGAGTATGGAAAATAGGTCTTTTTCTGTTGATGGGTGACGATAGCAAGTTACATCCCCTTTGTGTGCGCCAAATCGACTAATTCGTAATGGTTCAATGGCATTCGGATACCAATCGTCAATTGTTGCAATGGCAGCGCCCACCTTGTAAATACCAATGATTGGAGAGCGTGCGTTTTCAATCTGAGTGTTCTGAAATATTCGAGCTTTGTTGCCAGACTTTTTTGAGTCTTTATTTTCTTTTTCAGCGAAAGCTTGGCTTGGATAAATCTCACTATTGGTTGGGAGTGTCAAAGTGGCTTTAACTTCAAATATTGCCAGTCCATTTGATTGGCTGAACGCATCAACAACTAACTGGCGGATAGCCCCCCATTGTTGATGAGCTTCAAATGCTGATTTTTCTGTGTAATCGGTACGTATATTTTCAAATAAAACTGGCTGGTCAGTCCACGGCCAAGGAGTTAGCTCAACGTCATAGCGATATGCTTTTTTGGTATTTTTCCACAACCAAGAGCCGTTACAAACGTTGATTAGGTATCTTGACACTAACTCCTGCCAACCGATTCGTTTTTCGTAGAGTTCGATTAACTTAATTAGAGTATTTTTGACATTGCCTGAATTGCACTTGTATGGTTTCCGTAACGCTGAAGAGAAAGATACTGAGAAAAAACATTCAATGTAGCTAGCTCCGAAAGGGACGCTACAAAAATCAACAGTATGTGGATTGCCATGCGCTAGTTTTTCTGCTGTAGCATTATCTTTAATTTTTCCCGATGACTCATAGGCTAGTGCAGCTGTCTCCATCTGCCCAAGTACGGTGCGAGAGCTATATCTGAGCGGCTCTTTCGCTCCGTCGGGCCAAACAACAAAAAAGCAAACATCAGAGGGGTTGATGGAACGCTCATAAGCTAAGTTGGTTGGTAGTTCCATGATGGTTATGTCTCCGTTTGCAATACGATATGGTCATGATGATATTGATAACACCATAAAATTTTATTTGGGTCAGTTGTGTTCCCAAAAACTATAGGATTGATGAGTCCAATAATAGATTCGGCAAATGCATGTCTATAGTTTCGTAGCGTGTCCTTTTTCTCTACTGGTTGCTCTAGCAGATGATATCCAACGCAAGAAGGGGTTAACCATTGCCTGTTTTTTACGTTTGTTACCATGTCATCAAAGTTGTTGAGAGGATGCTTATAGAGCGAGAGCCATTTTCCAGTTTGTGTCGGTACATGTTTAACGGCGGAAGTTAAGTTGTCGAATGACTGAATGTTATGAAAGTCGATAATAGAAATTTTGGCAGCCCCACGAGCGAGACGTTTGGGCAGAGCTTTGATGATTGAGTCGATGGGCATAGTTGGTTGATGTGTGAATTTCAAGATAAGACTAAATGTGAAATCACACTGCCAATCATCATGTATTGATGGGGGAGATATAGTGCCGTTAGTTTTTTCAACAAACTCTTTGGTTAAACCACGTTTATCTAAATGGAACTGATGAATACAGATAGCAAACGACTCAATTTTCGTTGCTGCGTGTAACTCTCTCAATTTACGTTCAAATGCATGCACATATCCATAGAATGCTGTTAGTGAGGGAATACCGATTGTTACGGAAGAGCTCAATGCAGTGGCTCCAGAGACCTTGGTATTGGGTAAAAGCAAAAAGGAACCAGTCTTTGAGCTAGACTCATCAATGGTTGGTTCAAGTAGAGGTGAGCTTACGGCAGCATAGCTCAACTTAACTCGCCAGCTCTGGTTTACTAAGTGCTTATCCAATATAAGGAAGGCACCATGCAAAACCAGAAAAACCTGATTCAGGCCACTGCTGACTTTGAGCACTGGCGACAAACCCGCATTAATAAACATGCCAGTATCCCCGATGAACTACGCTGCTTAGCACTCAAGCTGCTTGAAGAATATCCGATCAGTCACGTGACCAAAGCACTACGGATCTGCACCACCCAGCTCAATGACTGGCGCAAGCAACTTCCCGTTAAGTCGTCCGCTCCTGATTTTGTTCCGTTACAGATAGAGCCTGATTTACTACCTAAATCAGACCTGAGCCTTCAGCTCACTCTTCCTAATTCAAGTCAGATCTGTATCAGCGGCCTTGTCTCTCCTGACTTATTGCGAGCTCTGATACAAGAAGCAGGAGAAGTAAAATGATCCACCTGACTGCTGAGAGTAAAATCCTGCTTGCGACTCAACCAGCCGATTTTCGCTGTGGTATTGATGGACTCGCCGCCCTGTGTCGTCATCAGCTAAAACAGTCGCCTCGTAGCGGAACCCTGTTTGTGTTTACCAACCGCCGTCAAACCATGCTTAGAGCATTATGTTATGACGGCTCTGGCTTCTGGTTAATCAATAAACGCCTGAGCAAAGGCCGCTTTCAAGATTGGCCCCGTCATCACCAAGATGGGGTGACCCCTGTCGCCGCGAAGCAGCTTAAAGCTCTGTTGGTGGGGCTGCCTGGCTGGCAAAAAGTATGACCGTACGCACACTATTCCCCCTTAAGTTATCGATCCTCACGATCATGTTGACTGATCCCACAATGCTGGAATAATTGAGCGCATCAGCACTGCAAGCCAGCCGACAGGAACTTAAATGGCGCAAGACTTTACCGATATTGACAGCGAAGAGCTGGACGGGCTTATCCAGCGAGTGCACGAGGCAAAGGAGCACGACTTAGCACTGAGTGCGGAAGATTGCCACATCTTGTTGAAGGCATTAAAGACGCTGGCTGCCTTGCAAGAGCGTCTGTCTGATAACGATATCACCCTGCATAAATTGCGTAAGTTGGTTGGCATGGTCAAGTCATCAGAAACGATGGACACTCTACTCGGCCAGAAAAATAAGAAAAACAAAAACCGCGGTCAAAAACGTCCTAAGCCTAAAAATACCCAACCCAGCACACCACCAGTGAAACCGAAAGTCACTCAGCATAAACTGGACGATCTAAAGAAAGGCGATAGTTGCCCCGAGTGTCAAAAAGGCAAGTTATATAAATACGAGCCCGCTACGCTGTTGCGGATCACTGGGCAAAGTCCGTTCGTCCCAGAGCAACACGTTATGGAGCGGCTACGTTGCAATGCCTGTGGTCAGTACTTCACTGCCAAGTTACCTAATGACGTGATAAATGATGGAGAGCCAAGCCAGAAGTATGGTTACAGTGCCCGCAGCCTGATGGCTCTTCACAAGTTTTTTGCAGGTGCACCCTACTATCGTCAGGAGAGTACGCAAGCGCTGATGGGGATTAAACTGACCGCCTCAACCATCTTTGACCAAGTCGAGTTAGTCGCCAATAGCTTGCAACCCATTTATAACTTGTTAAGAGTGTTTGCCGCAAACGCAGAGCACTATTATTTAGATGACACGACCAACCGAATTTTAGACAAAGTCCCGATAGAAAAGCCGCAGAGAAATGGAACAAAAACCCGAGAGCGCAGTGGTGTTTACAGCTCCGGTTTAGTCGCGGGCTTAAAAGAGGGTCGTACTGTCGTGTTGTATCAGACCAATATCGGTCATGCCGGCGAGTTCATCGACGAGATTTTACATGACCGTGGCCGGACACTCGCGCCCCCGATATTGATGAGTGATGCCTTATCCAGCAACCGCCCATCGCTTGATTACGTGGTCGAACACAGTCTGTGCAACAGTCACGGACGACGGCAGTTTGCCGAAGTCCTTAATCAGTTTCCAGATGAAGTGGAGCAAGTACTACAGTGGTATGGTGAAATCTGGCGACACGATGATGAAGCCAGGGAGCTAGGACTTAACGCGGGGCAACGGTTAGCTTGGCATAAAAAGCTATCACTTCCGGTAATGGAGCAGATCCGAAACTGGGGTCAGGCCGAGCTGAACAGGGGAAGTACAGAAGAAAACAGCGGGCTTGGTAAAGCAATTAATTATTTTACTAAGCATTATGAGGGGCTGACCGCCTTCTGCCGTCTCGAGGGAGCACAGCTGGATAATAACCGAGCGGAGCAAGCACTCAAGCTAGTTGCTCGCAACCGAAAAAATGCCCTGTTCCATAAAACACAGGCTGGTGCGAGCATTGCGGATGTGATCATGGCGATGATAGCGACATCAGCCGAAGCGGGTATAAATGTGCTGGATTACTTTAATACGATACAGCGAATGGAAAGTGAAGTTAAGGCTAATCCACAACAGTTCTTGCCCTGGAATTATCAGTCCAATATCTAATCAAAACAGGCTCTGGCTTTCGGCCAGAGCCGCTTCTTAATACCTATGTACACTATCTTCTCGTAAGCTCACATTGCCGCGTATTTCGGAGCGTTTCAATCAGTCATTTGGAGGTTATTTGAACAATTTCAGCCTAACTCTTAAATAGGTGACCGGAACCCCATCATTTTCTCTTTTAAATCAATAACTCGCTATGCTTTACTTTCTCGGTATGAAGGGTAGGACGCGATAATGGTTAAAAAGGCAACCCCAATGAACAAAGTAAAGAGTAAGCGTCCCATTAATTGTAAGCGTCTGACAACCGACTCATTGATTTCCTAATATCAACAGAGATACCGCCAACTAAGGCGGTATCTGTCATCCTGAACGGTATTGTTTGAGGAACGGATTATTCCGTTTTTGGCATATTCCAAGGAAGAAGATGACCATGGTCGCCCCCGCACTTCAGTTTTGGGATTTCTGGTAGCACGTATTCGAGGTACTCATACGGCTCACAGTCGTTAGACTTCGCGGTTTCGATAATTTACAGCGGCACTGGCTTTTTTCTATCTGCTACGCCTTTTGTATCATTTGAGTGATGATTACTTAAAAGTAATCTAAGAGTATTAATGTGTTAAGTTTGCTATTCACTAAATCATTTTCACTGAAGTAACATCATTAAGTTTAAATTAATTAAACTTTATTCTGTATCCACAGAATAAAGTAGAGCCGTGTGTTGAATCATTGTTTAGTGATTTTTATTCGCTTCCATTATAAATCCACTCCACCAGCTCATAATTTCTTTCCTTTGTTCAAAAAAGTCAGAGCGGTTGTAGCTCGCTCTTGTCGTATTCTTGTCCATGTGCGATAGGCAAGCTTCAATATGCAGAGTGTCAAAGCCTTGTTCGTGTAGGGCGGTTGATGCAATAGCTCTTAAACCATGTGCAACGAGTTCATCTTTAAACCCTAAGCTGCGTTTTAAAGCAGCATTGGCTGTGTAGATGCTTATATGACTCTGTGGGTTACGTTCACCAGGGAAGACGAATTCTTTAGCGTCACTTTGAATTCTGATTCGTTCAAGAACACTAATTGCTTGCGTGGGGAGAGGGACTCTGTGTTCACGCCTCCGCTTCATTTCCTCTGCAGGTATGGTCCAGCATCGCTTTTTCAAATCTATGTCTTTCCAGCGTGTTCTTGCCGCTTCTTTTGGACGTGCGATAGTGTGCAACTGCCAAAGTAGAAGTAGTTTGGTTTTATCTTGGATGTTTTCATTTTTTTCCAAACGAGATAAAAATTCTCCTAATAGTTCAGGACGAATGGTAGGCATGTTTTCAACTTGATGTTTCTCAAATGAATTGATCATTTTTGTAAGTGGGTTAGCGGTGATAACATCGCTTGCGACAGCGTATTCCATGATTTGGTTTAGGCTTTGGCAAATTCTTTTAATCGTTGAGAGTTTACCATCGCTTTCAAGTGGCCGTAGCGTCTGAATGGCATCACGCCGAGTGATCTCACTTATGGGGAGTGAGCCTAAATGGTCGAATACGTATTTTTCCAAAGTTCTCCAGGTTCGTTCTGCATGAAACGGACTAATGGACTTACGCTTTCTGTCAAACCAATTCGTTGCAACAGCGAGAAAATTATCGTTGTGCTTACGTAGATATTCAATTTTCTTATCTTCTTTGAGGCGCTTAGGATCTAAACCTAATGCAATTTGTTTGCGATATTCTGCTCCTTCTAATTTGGCGGCAGCCAGTCCTAGAGAAGGATAGGTTCCCATTGAAATTTTGGTTACTTTTCGCGTTACAGGGTGACGATATTTGAATTGCCAGGCTTTTGTTCCTTTTCCGGAACTGGAGCGTTTAGGGCGAATACGAAGCTGTAAGCCCTCTTCAACAGTGTAGGTATATTCCTTGTCCTTGATAACGAGTGCTTTGATTGATGTATCTGTAATCCGTTTAGCCATAATCATAATCACATAGATGAGCGAGTAGAGACCATTGTATAGCAATATAATCTAGTGGGGTACCAGGTGGGGTACCAAGATGATGGTTTTCAATAAAACGTGGTGAGACTTCCTGGAATTGAATTGTTGATTAACTTGCTGATTTTAATGGATTAAAAAGACTTCCTGGTAAGCTATGAGATTTCAATGCGGGTGACCCGGAAACCACTGGATTGCGTTATTAACCATATGAATTTATTAACCTTAGTGTTTTGTAATGTGTATTGGGGGTATTTTGGGGGGACTTTTCGATTTTTTCGAATTGATGAACCAAAATACAAAAATGCCAATAACACTTAAAATTTAGGGGGAGTTTAACACTTATTATCTGCTAGCACATGCTTAGTAACATTTAACTATTCCTGATTTCAGATAATAACTGAGACATTAATGGAAAGGTGTATGTAGAGGAGGAAGTCAAGTACTGAGAGTGGTACGTTCTTCTTGCCAAAGAAATAATATCGTACAAAAAATGGTCAAATATTTGTTGAACCTATGCAGATTGCTCGCTGAAGAGAGATAGGGAGTTAGAAGCTAGGAGAATGATTTCTGAAGGGATAGATCCGCAGTTAGCCAAAGCAGAGCAGAAAGCTATGGCAATTGTAGAGAAAAATGCCACATTCTTATCTGTTGCCGAACAATGGAAAGCAACGAAAGAGGGAAGGATCAAAGAAAAAACACTTCACGATAACTTGCACGGGTCTCATTATGGTCTAAGTGAGATAAACAGGTTTCAATCAGTAAGGAATAAAAGCCTGCTCATGCAAGGTTGTGGATGCAATCGATCTAAGCCCGTGTGCTACTAACTGGTTTTTAAAATTAAGTACTAAAACAGCACGAAATAACCATCAAACCCAAGAGCTAAAGTTACGTAATTAGGGAAATTATAATATTCTAGCAGGGTAGAGAATAATGTTTTAACCAAACAGAAATAGTCTCTGATGATGATAAATTGAAGGCGCACTAGTGTGATTAATAGACCATTTGTTTTTCCATATTGATTTTAGTATAGGTAATTTAAAATCAGCGGTATTGGATATACCTAAGAGGTAAGAATGATGATGTACCATGGATTCAATGTACAGAAGTCCAATATCGGATTTGACGAGCCGGAATAGATAACTCTTTAGCAAGAGTTCAAGAAGATTCGCCATCAAGACAGCGTTGTGCGATTCAGAGTTTTAATTCTCTGATGTATTTAGACATAAATAACCCCCAATGTTAGTTGTCCAACTATTTTGGAGCAGTTAAGAACATAAAATTTATAGCTAAGATTATATTTATTGTCTTATTTGTCAGTTACATATTTCATCTTTTTTAGATTTAACTCTAAAAATTACAAAGGAGTAATAGTCGGTTATAATAATTTAAAGTAGCTTAGTGCTTAATAATATTGTCTCGGATGGTTTTATGAGTTCTATTCTATATTGAAAATGTATATAATTATTTAGTGAGCAATTTAATTCGTTATTATGTTATTTAATGTTGATTTTTATAAATAAACTATCATGATTTAAATATTTAATTTATATTTAAATTTCAAATGTTTTATATTAAATTAGAATTGATAACCTAGTTTTTAATTTATTTGGTTATGTCGATGAATTATCAAGGAAAATAAATCGTGGCTAACTCGAAAGTTTATCGGTTAGCCATAAATGAGCGCAGTACTCTTTTACTGCATTAATGCGAAAGGTATTTTTATGTATAACTTAAAAATGCAAATGAAATTTTGATGGTCGATGGTGGTGTGATGGGGGGCTACCCGCTGGACCAGGATATGGAGCTCAATCAAATGGAATTGGAAGTGGTAATTTGGGTAATTCAGCAGCGGCTGGTCACGGCTTAGGTTCAGGGGATTGTTCTAATGGAGTAGGTGGTGGAATGGTTGCTGGTATGAGTGGCGGATTAGCTGGAATGGGATTAGGTGCAATTGGAGGCAGTATTGCTGGTGGGTGCTATTAATGGCAATAGCTGATAAATATAAGTTAATTATATTAAAGATAGTAAGTATTATTTTATCTATAATTATATTAAAATACTTATCCCCATTATTTCTTGTGGAAAATATAGCTATAGATATAAAAGTTATAACTTTATTACTTACAGCATATGGTTTATCTGTTTTAATAGGTAAATTTTTGGTTTTTATTAAATGGTGATTACTTATAAAACACCCTGTTTTTATAGGGTGTTTTGTTATTAATATTTAGTATTGATAATAAGGGTGGGAGTATTTTAAAAATGTATGGTGTTAAAGGTAAGATTTTTATTTGTAATGTTGATATTAATTAATAAATTAGGTTATTATTTTATTTATTAATGTCCGAGTTTAAATATAGGTCATATTTAATTTATATCATATGCGGCGGTAATTAATCTTGCTGAAAATAATTTATTTAACCCCATGATTTTAATTTGGTGGAGGAGATTTTACGTAAATTACTTTTTGATATAATTAAATACATACATACATTTATTTTAAAGTTGATTTATTTTTTACTTCATTCAATTGATTCGTGCTTTTATGGAAAATCATTTTTAATTTGTATCTACCATAAGAAAAATAACCTACAGATATGCCATTCAGACTACAGAAAGAACGGAATGGCGTATCACTAATGTGGGCTCTAGCTGTACTACTTGTTGCGGTGCTTGAGGGGCTTCAAGTCGAGCGAGTAGTGTGTCTACTGCTGTTTTACCGAGCTGATGTTTAGGTTGGTGGATGGTGGTAAGAGAAGGTGTGATAAATTTGGCTAAATGAATATCATCATAGCCAATAATAGAAAGATCTTTGGGGATCGTTAAGCCATCTTCCGTGGCCGCATTAATGAGCCCCATTGCCATCATGTCATTACAAACAAAAAGCGCAGAAGGTAAGGCTCCACTTGCTTTTAGAGTTTGGTAAGCATCATACCCACCGTCACATTCAAAGTTACTTTCAACGATCCAATCTTGATTCAGTATGATCTTGGCATCTTGTAAAGCTTGCTTAAATCCATCAAAGCGAGAAGACGCTTGGTTACGATGCAGTGGCCCGGTGATGCAACCAATTGTACGGTGACCATTTTCAATTAAATGCTGGGTAGCAAGGTAGCCACCTTTATATGAATTGTCTTGAATCTTATCACTGGCGTAAGCCATTGGTCCCCAGTCCATGACCACCACTGGAAGTTCTGGATAACGCTCAAATATTTCTATTTTTTCGCCTTCTAGCGTGGAACACATTAGCATTAATCCATCAACACGTTTTTGTAATAGCGTATCGATAGAGGCTTTCATCCGTTCACTGTCACCTTCCGTATTGCAGAGTATGAGATTGTAACCTTTCTCATAGCAGCGACGTTCAACGCCTTTTAAAACCTCGCCAAAAAAAGGATTGGTCGAGGTGGTGACGAGCATTCCGACCGTTTTAGTGCATTTCATTTTTAAGCTACGGGCAAGGGCCGAAGGGGCATAATTAAGATCTTGCGCTGCCTGTTTGACGCGTTTTTCAATATCTTCACTAACAAATCGAGATTGATTGAAAACATGGCTGACCGTCGAAGTCGACACATGAGCTAATCTCGCTACGTCTTTCATGGTGGCCATGCTTTTTTATTCCTTTAGATATTAGATATTAGATATTAGATATTAGATGTTAAGGGATGAATGGCTTCGTAACGCTAAAAACTCATCCGTTTCTTGCCGTGTGGGTATCGACGTTTGTGCTCCAAATCGTGTTACCGATAAGGCGGCAGCGGCATGAGCAAAAATGATGGCTTGTTCGATGGCCATTCCTTCGATTAAACCCGTAACCAAAGCTCCGTTAAATGTATCGCCTGCGGCGGTCGTGTCAACGGCTTTTACCTTAAAGCCCTGAATGAGTTTACTATTTGAATTATTACTTAACCAAACACCCTTAGCACCTAATGTGATGATGACCGTTTCGATACCTTTAGCATGTAATTGATTAGCCGCGAGTTGGGCGGATGTTTCATCCATTACTTTAATACCAGTTAGTACTTCAGCTTCAGTTTCATTGGGTGTAATGATATCGATCAGAGCCAATAATTGATTGGGTAAAGCTCTCGCTGGCGCAGGGTTTAAGATTACTTGGCGCAAAGAACCAAACTCAACCTCTGTTTGCTTAGCCAATTGAACGGCTGCTTCAATACCATCAAGCGGGGTTTCAAGTTGCAGTAATAAATATTCACAGTTTTGGAGCGCTTCGCGATGGCGAGACACTAATTCTGCATTGAGGTGATCATTGGCTTCGGGTGATAGACAGATGCTGTTTTCTCCCTCATCGGAAACTTGAATCATCGCAATGCCTGTTGGAGTATTTTGCGTGATGTGAACGCACTCCGTATCCATGCCATCTTGTTTAAATTGTTTAACAATATTGTGACCAAAACTATCTGAACCGACACAAGCGATAAAACCAATATCAGCGCCTAATCGAGCGGCTGAAACGGCTTGATTCGCGCCTTTTCCACCAGGGATTACTTGATAGTTGCGTCCCATTAGGGTTTCCCCTGGGCGAGGGAAGGAGGTGACTTGAAGCACGTGATCCGCATTAACACTGCCTAAAACCATCAGTTTGTTCATTGAAAAATCCTTTCATTGATGAGCGCAGAATTGTGATGACACTTATTATTGTATAAGTGGGGTACTGTATAAATTGAAACATAACGCATGCCGCGATAATGCATCGAGAAAATAAGGTGAGGGCTTGTTGACCCTCACTCTATTTGGTTATTTTGTGATGACTTTCAGTGGAACAGGAATGTTTTTCTCAACGGTCTGACCTTTTAAGACTTTGTCTGCCGTTTCGACCCCTAGTTCACCGATTAAAGCCGGTTGTTGAGCAATGGTTGCTCCTAACATGCCACGTTTAACCGCTGAAATACCGTCGTCGGTGCCATCAAAGCCTACAATGAGTATATTTTTACCTGAAGCTTGAACCGCGCGTAATGCACCTAATGCCATTTCATCATTTTGCGCAAATACGGCTTGTACGTCGCTGTTTGCCGCCAGTAGGTTTTCCATAACGTTCAATCCTTTAGTGCGGTCGAAATCGGCAGGTTGGCTTGCAAGAAGTTCAAGGTTTGATCCCTTTACCGCTTTCATAAAACCTTCTCCGCGTTCACGAGCCGCTGAGGTACCTGCAATGCCTTCAAGTTGAATAACTTTGGCTTTTTCGCCGACTTTTTCAATGATGTATTTACCCGCCATTTCGCCGCCAGCGACGTTATCTGAAGCGATGTGACTCACCACATCACCACGGCTTGCGCCACGATCAAGTGTAAGTACTGGGATGTTGGCACGGTTTGCAATGCGAATGGCGTTAGAGACTGCATCCGAATCGGTTGGGTTGATTAGCAGGGCTTTTACGCCACGGACCGATAAATCTTCCACGTTCGATAGCTCTTTACTTGGATCATTTTGAGAATCTAAAACGATCAACTCATAACCGAGTTCTTTGGCTTTGGCTTCTGCGCCATCTTTCATACTAACGAAGAAAGGATTGTTCAGGGTAGACACAACGATGGCTAAGGTATCTTGTGCATGAGCCGTAACCGATAACGTACTGGTTAACACGGCGGCAGAAAGTAATGTGGAGATTTTTTTCATTTTCATGTTGTTATTCCTTTAATGTGTAGGGGGGAGCCTATCAACTGGCTCTTGTCTTTTTCTTGTTAATAAATGATTATTTATCATTATCTGTGTTTTATTTATTTTTGTTATCGACCATTACCGCCAGTAAAATAACCACGGCTTTGGCGATCATTTGGTAGTAAGAAGAAACATCGAGCAAATTGAGTGCATTGTTTAAGAATCCGATGATAAGCGCACCAATTAAGGTTCCTATGATTCTTCCTCGGCCACCCATTAAGCTAGTACCACCAACCACGACTGCGGCAATGGCATCTAATTCATAACCCATTCCAGCGGTTGGTTGAGCTGAAGAAAGACGAGAGGTAACAATGATGCCTGCCAATGCCGCTAATGCACCGCAGATGGCATATACCCCCATTTTTACTTTATCAACATTAATGCCTGATAATCGTGTTGCTGATTCATTACCGCCCAGCGCATAAATATAACGACCAAAACGGGTATGGTTTAGAAGATACCAAGCGCCAGCAAAGACAATCACCATGATCCAAACCGGAACCGGAATCCCTAGTGCGTAGCCAGTGCCAAACCATGCAAAGTTATCTGCCACATCGGTGAAACCGGTGGAAATAGGGCGGCCATCGGTGTAAACCATGGTGACGCCACGTAATAAGGTCATGGTGACAAGGGTGGCAATAAATGCCTGTACTTTACCTTTTGCAATGATAAGGCCGCTGATACCACCTAAAACCGCGCCTGCGAGTAAAGCTGTAGGGACGGCAACCAATACGGGGACTTCCATGGCGATTAAACTGGCTGCAAACGCGCCGCATAATGCCAAGACCGAACCTACGCTTAAATCTATCCCTGCGGTTAAGATCACTAACGTCATACCCACGGCAATAATGGCACTGACGGAGGTTTGTCTTAAAATATTCAGTATATTATCGACAGTGAAAAAATTCGGATTTAAAAACGAGACCACCACGATTAAGACGATAAGCGCGATCAGTGATTTTTGCTCGATCAGCCATTCTTTGCTGATCAAGGGTTTCTTTTTATTCTCAGGGGAATTAGGGTGGTTGATGGTTTTACTGCTCATGCGACATCCTTACTGATATTTTTACCGACTGCACACGCCAGTAGTAATTCTTGATTTGCTTGTTTAGCGTTAAATTCGCCACTGATCTTTCCCTCATGCATGACTAAAATACGGTCACTCATGCCAAGTACTTCAGGCATTTCAGAGGACACCAAAATGATGCTCATGCCTTCAGCCTTAAACTTATTGATCAATTGGTAGATCTCTTTCTTAGCTCCTACATCCACACCACGCGTGGGCTCATCTAAAATCAGCACATTTGGGCGGGTCATCAAACCTTTCGCAATGGCGACCTTTTGTTGATTACCCCCCGATAAGTTGCCAATGATCTGTTCACGATTAGGCGTTTTAATATTGAATAAGTCTATAAAGTCGTCGACAGCCATGACTTCACTATTATGTTGGATTTGAGCACCTTTGCTAAAATGCTGTAGAGCAGAAAGCGTCATATTGTCCTTTACCGACAAACCCAACACCAATCCATCTCCTTTACGGTCTTCAGAGATGTAAGCTATACCATTAGTGAGCCCTTCTTGCGGGGTTCTAGAGTGAATCGATTTCCCTTCAAGTAATACTTCGCCACTTTGGTATGGAAGAGCGCCGTAAATCATTTTCATTAGTTCAGTGCGACCGGCGCCCATTAAACCAGACACGCCAACAATTTCACCACGCTTTAAATCAAAACTCACATCGTAAATACCTTTACCGGTTAACCCTTTTACTTCAAGGAGTGTATCACCAGATTGAACCGCAATTCGTGGGTACTGTTCTTCAAGCTTACGCCCAACCATCATTTCGATTAAGGCATCTTCATTGGTGCTTTCAACGCTGCATTCACCAATAAATTTGCCATCACGTAATACGGTAATATCGTCACAAATTTCAAATATTTCTTTTAAGCGATGTGAGATATAGACAATGCCACAACCTTGATCGCGTAATTCATTGATCACTTTAAATAAGAAATCGGTTTCTTTATCGGTCAAGGCATCGGTAGGCTCATCCATGATGATGACTTTAGATTCAAACGACAGGGCTTTGGCGATTTCAACCATTTGTTGTTCACCAAGGCTAAGCTCGCCAAGTAGAGTATTCGAAGTGCGCTGAACATTTAAACGAGCCAGTAACTTATCTGCTTTTACATGCATTTGATCCCATAGAATACGACCAAAACGATTAGTGATTTCACGGCCTAAAAAAATGTTTTCAGCAATACTAATTTCAGGAATAAGATTTAATTCCTGATGAATAATACTGATGCCAGCTTGCTGTGAGTCTCTCGGGCCTTTGAATTGAGAGGGTAGACCTTGGTAGTGAATCTGGCCGGAATCCATTGAATAAATTCCTGTTAGTACCTTCATTAATGTCGATTTACCCGCACCATTTTCTCCCATTAGCGCCATTACCCGCCCGGGATATACATTTAAGCTAGCCTGATCGAGTGCTTTGACGCCAGGAAAGGCTTTTTCGATACGGTTAAGTTCTAATATGGCTTGTGTCATAACAAATCTCGTTTTTAAAAAGTCACACCAGTTTGAAAGATAACATTGGCATAAGGGGTACACTCACCAGTACGAATGATCGCTTTGCTTTGATGTGTTCGTAGTTTGAAATCTTCATGAGGAAGGTAAGTAATAGACAATGTTTTCCCTGTCTCCAATTCTTCTATCTTTAAGCATTGAAGTAAGGCTTGGTGATGTTGTGCACTGACTTGCTTAAATTCATTTGCAATGATCACCCCTTCAATTTGTGACTCTTTTAACAGAACTTCGACGGTTTGTATAAAGCTTGGGATACCATGGGTTAATGCAAGATCAATACGTTCAACCGAAGAGGGAACCGGTAAACCAGCATCACAAATAGTGATTTCATCGGTGTGACCAAGTGTCGCCACCAAATATGAAAGCTCTGAATGGAGTAAAGGGGTTTTCTTCATAGTGATACAACCTATATTCAAATAATTCGAATTCATCGAAACGTTTCGATGAATAATAGTAACAAACAAAAATAATGCATTACTTCACCAAATAAATTGTGAAATGGATCATCGAAACGTTTCGATGGTGATAGGCCTGAGTGATCAGGGTCACATTGAAGCAGAATAAGAGGGTGAGGTTAAGCTGTATTTTTACGGTGAAGCTGATAGCATCGACAGGGTACTTTTTTGACTATTATCGACTAAAGCTGCCACGAAACCTTATGATCCCACTTATTTATCATCCTATTTACTCTGCTTTGGATTTGCCTGCTAAGCACCGTTATCCCATCAGTAAGTACCGTCTTTTGTATCAAGCTATTCATTCTATAATGCAAACTAGCTCGGTATGGCAATCTATGTTAGCTTTTGTTGAACCTGAACCCGTGACGATTGAACAAATCAAAGTGGTGCACCATTCTGATTATGTCGAAGCCTTGTTGCAGGGAAACTTGCCGGCAGCGAAAATGCGTCGTATTGGATTCCCGTGGAGTGAAGCATTAATTGAACGAACTTTGATGTCATCCGGAGGGACATGTAAAACGATCGAGATGGCATTAGAGTGTGGTATTGCGATTCATCTCAGTGGTGGATATCACCATGCACATGCTGATTTTGGCAGTGGATTTTGTTTATTCAATGATTTGGTTATCGCGGCAAAACATGCATTAACCTTTGATAATATTGATAAAGTATTAGTTGTTGATAGTGATGTTCATCAAGGTGATGGTACGGCAACATTAACTCAAAATAATAGTGACATTGTCACGTTGTCATTTCATTGCGAAAAAAATTTCCCAGCCAGAAAGCCTAATTCTACGATGGATGTGGCGTTGCCAAGAGAAACTAATGATGCAGAGTTTTTAGATCACTTTACTGCCATTGTTGAAATGGCGATTAATCTGCATCAGCCCGATGTCATTCTTTATGATGCAGGTGTGGATATTCATATAGATGATGAGCTCGGTTATTTTCAAGTCTCGACTGAGGGAATTTATCAACGAGATAGGTTTATGTTTGACTTAGCGAAGAAACGGCATATCCCGATTGCCTGTGTTATTGGCGGGGGCTATCGTTCGAAGCACCAAGATCTCGTGCCTATACATATCCAGCTAATAAAAGCGGTAATTGATTCACTAAACGAGAAAGAGTCTTTAACTTAAGGAAGATTAAGCATGGAGCAGGCTAAACAAGTAAATTCAAACCCGCTAGAACCAAAGCAGTTACAACCAAAGCAACAGCATAGAATTCGTGCTGCAGGTATCATCATTAAAGATAATTCGTTACTTTTATTACGAGTAAAAGATTTTAGTGGTGAATATTGGATTCCACCGGGTGGTGGCCTTGAAGAAAATGATGGGCATACTAAAGCGTGTTTAAAGCGAGAGTGCCATGAAGAAGCCGGTATTGATGTGACAGTGGGAAAATTAGTCTGTGTTAGAGAGTTTTTAGAAACCACACGAAATATTTATCATGCTGAGTTTTTTTACCATATTACGGATTTTTCTGGTAAGCCTCATATCGATAATTTAGCTGGGCACAACGACGCTGTGTTTATACAAGAAATCGAATGGGTGCCGATTGAAACCTTAGAGCAGAGACGCACTTTTCCGACCGATCTTAAACACGTTGCCATGCTGGTCTTACAACATAAAGCGAGTGTTCATCTTGGCAGTTATGTGCAGGGCGAATTTGAAATACACAATCAAATGTCTGATGATAATTCTTTATAAGTCAGAAATAATCTCGCATCAAATTCCAGTTGATGGTATTCCGGTTCCATATGGCAACATAAGGCATAAAAGGCTTTGTTGTGCTCTTTTTCTTTAATGTGCGCCAATTCGTGGACCACTAACATGCGCAACAGTGGTTCTGGTGCCTCTTTAAAGATGGAGGCAATACGGATTTCGTTCTTAGCTTTTAACTTACCACCATGATTACGAGACACAAAAGTGTGCAAGCCCAAGGCATGATTGACGATATGAATTTTCGGGTCATAAATGACTTTGGATAAAGGGGATGATTTCTTTAAATAACGATTTTTAATCGCCATTGTGTACTCGTAAAGTGCTTTTTCGGTGGTTAACGTATGCATTGTTGGATATTTACTTTTCATCCATGCGGCTAACTTGCCTTGTTCTATCAAGCTTTGAACTTGAGACAATACATTTTCCGGATAACCTTGCAGGTACTTTAAATTTACACTGTTCTTCATTCAATATTCTTTCAGTTTCAGCTTATATTCGTTGCAATGGGTAATGTCTTATCCCCTAAAGTAAAAGCGATCCTAAGATCGCTTCTATCACACAGACACCATCACTTACACTTTAAATTGTGCTTTACGAAGTCGATTTAAAACCGCCATGACATCGAGTGTGCGAGGCTTGGCTAAGTCACCATTTTTGGGCATGGCTTGATACCAATCGTTTTGCAATGCTTGCTCAAATATATGAGACGGGTTGTCACTCCAGCCAGGCTGTTGAGACAGTTGGAACCATAACCAACCAATGGCATTGAGTTCGCTGGTGGACTCAATTTGTTCAAGAGCGGAAACATCAACATGCTCTTTACCAAAACGCAGAGTATGAGTGCCTTTACCTTGAATTCGAAATTTACCTTCCGCCAAAATCTTCTGTAAACATAGATTATTAAATGAACGAGCAGGATGCTGAACCAGTGGCGTTTCGGTTTCTTGATTACGCTGGCTTGGGTGCTGTTTGATGACTTCTTTTGCTTTTTCCGTCACATCCAAGGCTTGGTAGTCATGCATTTGAATCACGGTATCGGCAACATCGAAATAATCCCCCGATCCACCCATGACAATAATAGAAGAGACGCCTTGCTCATCACGTAATTGCCCAATGCGATCGACCAAAGGTGTAATGGGTTCATCCCCTTTACTGACTAAAGCTTGCATGCGTTCATCGCGGATCATGAAGTTGGTAGCCGAAGTGTCTTCATCAATAAGAAGAGTACTTGCTCCCGCTTCTAAAGATTCTTGTAACCAAGCCGCTTGAGAGGTTGACCCAGATGCATCTTGCGTCGAAAAATCCGTCGTATCTTTCCCCATAGGTAAATGGTTAATGTAATTCGAAAGATTCAAATGATGAACACTACGGCCATCTTCTGCTCGAATTTTCATCGCTTGCGGATCAGTAACAATGTACTCACGACCATCGGTTGGTATGTGATCGTAAATAGAACGTTCTATCGCGGTGAGTAAAGTGGATTTACCGTGAAAACCACCACCGACAATTAAAGTAATACCCTTTGGAATACCTAAACCACGAATTTGACCTTTGTGTGGTGTATTTAAAGTGTACGCTAACGTTTCAGGTGCACTAAAGGTGACGGCATTTTTCATTGGTAGATCACAATCACCAGAAACACGTGGTAAGACACTACCGTCTGCAACAAATGCAACAAGGTTGTTTGTCGCCAATTGATGACGAAGCGCCACTTGATCTTCCACCACTTCACAGTGACGTTTTAGTGCTTCTATATCGATTTCACGCGCAATGGTTGACCGGCGGATAAACTTAGGCAAGTGAAAAGTCAGTATGTTAATGGCTTTCTTACTTAAAATCTGGCGACCATCGGCTGGTAAGTTGACACGAAAACGAAGTTCAATGCCACTTTCATCAAACACAACGGCAGTATGGTCGAGCACACTTTGTCCGTTGAAGGCAATATCGACGGAAAGTTCGGGCTGAGCTAATTGAGAAAAGTAACGAGCGATATAGTCACGAGCGGCACGTTGATAATCTTCAGATTGGTCTAGTAACCATTGTAAATCCGTTAATGACCATGCTCGGCGAGCTCGTAAGCGTGAAGCGGTCGCATGTGGATCACCTTGCACTGTATCGATGAAAAGATCGAAATCTGTAAAATCATATTGGCCTTTGATTTGCTGGTAAGCACGATAGTTTTGTTTTTCGATATTTTTCAGTTTGAAGATCAGCGTATCCATAGAGTTTCAGTATCGCTTTTGATGAGAATAAAGACTAAAGCGGGATTATATACCTAAGTCACTTCAAGATGCGAATTTCAGCTTAATAAAGCTTTAGAGAATAGGGGTATTCAATAGCTGAAGAGCAGAACAATAAAAATAATGAATCGGTTGATAAGGAACCTCTCTAATAAGCAATGCTTGAGGATCGCATTAGAGAGGTGATGAGCCTGTGAAAGGAGGCTGAAATATCTCGTTTTATCGTGGCACTATGGTTGAAGCGAACGTAAATATTCGACATCAACATCTTGCTGATAATCTACACCATGAATATCAAAACCATTTAACTGCATAAATGCTTGCTTATAACCATGGTAATCACCAACGTGCTTAAAATTATCTTGATTCATATTCGTCATGATTTCACTTACACGAGCTTGAATGCTTGGTTTTAGCTCCCACTCATCCATACGGATCAATCGTTCGGCATCAACGGGCGGTTTTTCTTGATTCAATTTGGTCGAGAATAAGCGTTGCATTTGCTCGATACACCCTTCATGGTTTCCTTCTTCTTTCATGGCTTTATAAAGAGCGATCATATAAGGCGTGAAAGTGGGAATAAACACGCTTGCTTTAGTCACTAAAGCTTTACAAGCTGTTGCGTAGGCTGCGCCATTAAAACTTGCCAATTTAATGTTTAAAGAGTGACTCGCTTGATGCAAATCGACTTTTGCCCATCCTAATGTGCCATCACGATAAATTGGGTAGTTAGCTTCACAACCAATGTAAGAGAATGCGATGGTTTTACACCCTTCAGCAATCGATTCTGAATTGATTAAAGTGTCGACCCATGATTCCCAATCCGATCCACCCATCACTTGGATTGTGGCTTCAATTTCTTCATCCGTGGCAGGTTCAATGCTCGTTTCAATCCATTGATCATTGTCAAGCAATACCGTAGCACCTGTGACGCTGTCACCAATTGGTTTGATGCTAGAAACCCAATTTTTATTGGTGTTTGGGTTCGGGCGAACACCTGTTGCTAAGCTATAGATGATGAGATCTACTTCGCCTTCGAAGTAAGTTTCAATCGCTTCGATAACGTGTTCTCGGGTTGCCTTGGCAAAGGCATCACCAATAATGTTGATCGCAATGCGACCCTCTTTTTCGGCTTCTTGTTTGAAAAAAATATTATTATACCAACCAGCACTTCCTACTCCTTTTTCAGAAGGACCACGTTCAAACGATACACCAATCGTATCGGCTTCACTGCCACCGAAAGCTAATGCAATCCGAGAGGCTAATCCAAAGCCAGAAGATGCCCCTAAAATGAGCACACGTTTTGGGCCATTTTCGATTTGTTTCGCGTTTTTTACGAACTGAATTTGTTGCTGTACTGATGCCTGACATCCGTATGGATGGGCACTTCGGGCAACGACACCCTTGATGATTGGTTCGATAACCATACGATATCCGCCTCTAAAGTAAGGAATAAGTCTTTAGAATAGAAACAATTAGCCTGTAGCGTATTGAGCAAACAGGGTATTAGTGGCAATTTTATGATTTATTTAAAGAAAATTTGTTTCAGATCATGAATGGAAGTGCTTGGAAATGAAAAAACGAACCTAATTTAGGCTCGTTTTTTATGATCTATATAGAAGCTGTGTGCGTAATGCAATAAGCATTTACAGAATCAATTCCAGCTGAGACGCCATAAAATCAGCGATCCAAGGTTGTGCTACCGCTTTTGGATGAAGGCCATCTTTCATCATCCATTCTGGTTTTACGATTACCTGTTCGAGGAAAAACGGTAAGATCGGAATGTCTTGCTGTTTAGCAACCTCTGGGTATAAATTGGAAAATGCTTGCGTATAACGCTTACCATAATTGGGTGGCACCATGATTTGCATGATAGCAACATCACTATTAGCGGCTTTACTTAAGGTAATAATTTGTGTCAGATTTTGCTTTATAGTGGTAGGTGAAAAGCCTCGTAAGCCATCATTAGCTCCTAATTCAACAATGACCCAATCGGGGTTATGTTGTTTCAATAGAGCAGGTAATCGCTGTAAGCCATTACCTGAAGTATCACCAGAAATACTGCCATTTATGACCGTGGCATTAATCCCTTTTTGTTTGAGTTGATCAGGCAATAATGAAGGCCAGCTTTGTTCTATCGGCATTTGATAGCCCGCACTAAGGCTATCGCCTAGAATTAAAATTGTCGTGTTTGCGCTGTTCGCCGCGTGCGTAATGGAAGAAAGACTTAACACTAGAATTAAGGATAGAAATCTCATCATGTCACAATCACCTACAGAAAATGTTATCAATAAAAATGCAACAACTCAGGCAAAGCCGCCATGTTCAACCATGGCCAATGTGGTTATCCAAGCTGAGGGTGTTGGTCAATCCGTTTCAACCAATAAAGAGCATTTAACCATATTAAAGGGTGTGAACCTAGCCATTCTGGAAGGAGAAAGTGTCGCTATTGTAGGGACCTCTGGTGCTGGTAAATCAACTTTAATGACATTGTTGGCAGGATTAGATAGCCCAACACAAGGTGAAATTAGCTTACTAGGAAAGTCATTATCAAAGATGGATGATGAAGCTCGTGCTGCATTGCGCAGTGATTCGATTGGTTTTGTATTCCAAAGTTTTCTTTTAATTCCGACTTTAACAGCATTGGAAAACGTAACATTACCGTGCTTACTTAAAGGCGAAAAAGAAAACATAGAAAGGGCGACCCATTTATTGAACGAAGTAGGGTTAAAAGATCGCTTAACACATACGCCGAGTCAACTTTCTGGTGGTGAACAGCAACGGGTAGCATTGGCGAGGGCTTTCATGATTCAACCTAAAGTACTGTTTGCCGATGAACCGACAGGCAACCTAGACCAAATTACTGCAGCAAAGATCATAGAACAGTTATTTGAGCTTAATAAAGCGCATAACACAACCTTAGTACTTGTTACCCACGATAACGACTTAGCAAAGCGTTGTGATCGCATATTACACATGCAAGCCGGTGAGTTGGAGGATCAAGCATGAACGCGGTGTCTAAGCCTTTACCCAATAAAGCTTTATTAAAATGGAGTTGGCGTGAGATAAAGCAAAGCCAGCTTTGGCCAATTGCTATTGCATTAACACTCATTATTGCTTGCGTGTTTGGTTTGGCGGCTTTGGCCGATCGCATGGATCAAGTGATCATGACGCAAGGTAAAAATGCTTTAACCGCTGATACGGTATTTCGCTCTTCGAATCCTTTACCTGAAAAATTATTAACGGCTACTAAAGCCCAGAAAACGAAAATCTCAACATTAACTCGATTTGCCACTATGGCCTTCAGCGACAACAGTATGCAACTGGTAACGGTGAAAGCGGTTGATGATAGTTATCCACTGCGTGGTGAAATGGTGCTTTCAAATGGTGATAAAACACGTAACCATGTTTCAGAAAATCAGTTGTGGCTTGAGCCTAGAGTTATGCAACAACTACAAGTTAATATCGGTGACGCCGTCACAATTGGTGATGCCGATTTCAAAGTATCAGGCGAAGTATTACAAGAACCTGGGTTGGCGTTTAACCCATTCCAGCAAATGCCGAGTGTTTATATCCATCAAAGTGATGTAGAGAAAACCGGCGCGGTGCAAGTTGGTAGCCGGGTCAGTTTTCGCTTGTTTATTAACGGAACTCAAAACCAAATAAAACAATTAAAGCAATCTATTAGCCTCACTCCAAGTGATAGGTGGATAGATGAAGATTCGCAAAGCAGAACGTCGGAAGTGTTTGAGAAAACCAAGCAATATTTATCATTAACAGTGGCGATTGTGGTCGTTATGGCCGCTATTACATTAGTATTGACTTGTCAGCACTATGTCGCTAGCCGCCGACAAACCATTGCTATGTTAAAAAGCTTAGGAGCACAAAAACCTTGGTTGATTCGTTGGCTCAGCCTTCAAATTGGTAGCTTGTTTGCCATTGGCATCGTATTCGGTTCACTGATTGGCGTATTACTTGAAATAGTATTGCGTATTCCGTTAACCGACGTTCTGCCAGATCCTCTACCTAGTTATGGTTTGATGCCGTTTTTGCTATCCGTTGGAACGTGTTTAGCGATTGGTATTCCCGCGTTAGGCATTCCTTTGATTGGGTTGCTTAATACCTCTGCTGCATCAGTCATGCAACCTAGCCAAGGTAATATTCCAAACAAAGCATGGTTGTTGATCATATTGCCATTTGGTTTGTTGATGTCAGTTTATGGCGGCAATATGCTGGTTTGGATAGTGCTCGCCAGTATTTTAGTGATATTTGTGATCCTTGGTGTAATCAGCCTATTTATGGTTAAAGGTTTACTGCGTCTGCCTGCATCACCAGCATTGAAATTAGCGTTAAGCCGCATTAATCGCTCTTCGATTGCTAGTGGCATTCAATTTGGCGCACTGTCTTTATCGCTAATGTTGATTGCCATTATTTGGTTAGTTCGAAGTGACTTGCTTAGTGATTGGCAACAAACCTTACCAGAAGATGCTCCGAATGTTTTTGCATTGAATATAGCCTCTTATGAAAAAGACGACTATTTACAAGAAATCGATAATGCAAATCTCAATCGTTCGGAAGCTTACCCAATAATTCGTGGTCGTTTACATCAAATTAATGGGGTTGATGCCAAAGATTATGCTGATGGGGAAGATAAAAGTGATTCACTGCGCAGAGAACTAAACTTTACTTGGGCTAATACATTACCTGCTCGTAATGATTTATTAGAAGGTGAATGGGGTGAGCCCGGCAGTGTTTCGGTTGAATCCGATGTGGCAAGCGATCTTGGCCTTAACATTGGTGATACGTTATCTTTTGTTATTAGTAGTCAAACGGTTACAGCAAAAGTGAATACTATACGCAAAGTTCACTGGCGTGAAATGAAGCCTAATTTTTACTTCATTTTTTCTCCGGATGTATTAAAGGATATTCCTGGAACATGGTTGGTGAGCTTTAAAGCGCCAGCGGATAACCAGAAAAAAACGGATGTATTTTTAAATAAAATGGCTCGTGATTTTCCTACAGTCAGTTTAATGGATATTCGTACCATGGCTGGCAAAATTCAAGTGTTACTCACTCAGATTGTATGGTCTATTACTGTTTTGGCTGGCTTAGCGGTGATTGCTGGCTTGTTATTAATCTTTACGTTATTACGTTTAAGTCTCTCTCAACGTCAACAGGAAATTCGACTGTACCGCACTTTGGGAGCCAGTAAAAAAAGGATCAGCAAAACGGTGTGGTATGAATATGGCATCATGGCCTTTATTGCCGGTGTCGTTGCCAGCGTGGGAGCAGAAGCCAGTGTTGCGAGTTTAATGAAGTGGGGGTTTGAACTTGACCCTACTTGGCATATTGGCTTGTGGATTATTTTGCCACTTCTAGCATTTGTGACCTTGGCGCTTGTGCTTCGAACGCTAATTAAACAATTGTTAGTCCCTGTTAATAAGGCTGTATTTTAATAAGCGGCTGAATAAAAGATGAGTTATCCACAAAATCGGTGACTGATATTTACTAATATGTGTTGTTAATTCAATGGGTTATGTTTTTACTGTTACAAAGTACATTGTAAAAGTATGCCAAATTGTAGCCCAAAATGTGTGACAATTCTAGGCAATAAAAAGCCCCCAACCAATCAAGGCTAGGGGCTTAGATTATCTAACTACTTTTAACTTTACAGACCACCAACCATTATAGGTTGTATTGTTGTATATATGCCGTTGTGAAAAGCATCTGTTTTGCTTACAACATTACCGATTATCTCACCGTCCAGCTCTACAGTCGTATTAACTACAGGATTAACAGTAATATTATTCTGGTTATTAATAGATTGTTGCGTGCTTGCTGCGGTTGGCTGAGGTGGTACTACTTTTGCCATAGTAGGTATAGTAGGAACAGTAGGCACAGTTGGCACTTGAGCATAAGGGTTATAAGTTGGCAATGTACTTGTACTATATCCGTGTGTTTGTACTTGCGGTTGTGGCTTAGTGTCATTAGAAGGTGTCGGCAATGTACCTAAGTTCATCTTATAGCTACCTAGCCCCGTTTGTGCATATGGATTATAATAATTTTCTATAGACTCAGATTTGTTATTGATGACACTTTTATCAATATTATGAATTGAATTTGAGTTGTTAATATTATTGTTTACATCACTTGAATCACTATCATTTGATTGTTTCTTATCATCATCAGATTGCATCCAACTTGGAAGCATGCCCACCAATGCCCCCTTGATTTTATCTGCTAAATTACTAAACATATTCAACACATTAGCACCAAATTCTCTAATTTTATTACTAACAGTATTAAATGCTTCAATAGCCCACTTCACACCATCAACAATTGCGCTTAATGCTTTAGTGAGTAATATTAAGCGATTTAAAAAAGGTTGGATTGCAAGCCCTAACATATAGCCTAACGGTTCGGCTAACTTCATTAATGTATCGAAAAACTCACTTAACTTACCTTGGGTATCTTCACCAAAAGCTTTAGTAAAACCATTATAAAATTTTAAGGAGAAGTTACTCATACTTGTGGAAATGGTTGCAAACATCGAGTCAACTTTTTGTAAGCGTGTGATATCTTCATCAGTTAAGCCAATGTTGTTTTCCTCGTATGACTTAGTAAGTTGGTTTACTTTTTCTCTGTTTTGATTCATTGCATTGTTTAACTTGCCTAAATCACTAGCCAATGATTCAAGTACAAATCTACGCTTGCCTTGATCATGAATATTCTTGTTAACATCTGCAAAAATACGGTCAATCATTACACCCATGTTTTTATCTGCATCAGCAAAATAGGCTTCAACACTCTGTTTATTGGCTTCTAATGCTCCACTGCGTACAAGTGCATTGATCAGATCGCCTGCACCGCCACCTCCAGTAAATTCACCTTCTTTATTAAAGCTACCTTCAGATAATGCTTCCCCGATTTTCTCCTGTGTATCGCTGAGCATGTCGATTTGCTTATCGAGATTAAACTCTTCACTTACCCCCTGTGAAATGTAAGCACGCCGTTGCAAATCATCTACCGAAATTCCAGTCTGATCAGAACCTTGTTGAAGTCGTTCATAGCGTTGCTGACCTGAAGTTAACCCCTGTTTGACTGCCATGCCCCCCAAGGCTATACCTGCACCTGCCATTAGCGCGGGATTAAGCGCAATAGGTAACATAGTTCCGCTTTTAACGTCCTTACTACCTTTACCACCACCGTCATTTTTAGCACGTTCCTTAGCTTGTTGTTTACGTTCGTATGCACTGCGTTGCTTTAGCTCTCTAGCGTAATGGGAGGTTGTTTTTGCATATTCCTCACGGATCTCGGCCTCTGATTTCTTAGCTGATAAAACCCTTTTAAGTTCCATCTTCTGCTCAAGTGTTAATCGTGCGTAACTTGCCGAGCGGAATTGTCTAAGCTTCCAATCGTTGAACCTTTTTTGTTGTACACGTTGTTTTTCTAAGCGACGATTTTCTTCCCTTTGAGCCTTCTCATGTGCACGTTTTTCTGTTGCTAGAGATTTCTTGGTCTCTCGCTCTTCTTGTGCGTTGGTCTTTTTATCATCTCTCAGCCTCTTGTCGTTACTCTTTTTGTGTAAGTCTAAAAGCTCTTTCTGACGTTTCATTTCCTTTCGGTGAGCATCAGTATTAATTTTATTAAACTTCTTTTCAAAGTCTTGAAGTTCACGGAATAGCCTACGTTTGTTCTCGAATTCTATACTAATTCCATACTCTGCTATGTTATCCATGTCTAACCCTCATTTTTATTATTATTCTGTTCAATCTCTGGATCGATAACACCCATGACAACTAACTGTAAATACAGGTCTTGAACCTCGGGATCTTCTGGGAATTCTTGGTACAGTTCGATGATATCTTTCTTGTATCTGTCACTGATAAATACTTGTTCAAGTTCATCAAGTTGTGATAATTCAAGAAACGCTGACCACTCTATTAATTCTTTCAAGTCATTGTTGAAAGGGCGGATTACCTTCATTAGTTCAATATCTTCACCCTCTACAGTTACTCTTTGCATAACAAGCTCAGGAAGGGGTTTAGATAGCTCATATAAGCGTGATTGTTGGGCAAGGCTATAGTTTATCGCGTAGTTTAATACATCCATTATTTACCCCTATTTAATCCGTATTTGTAGGCACATAGTAAAATGATAAAGTTTAAAATAATAACTGGTGTGTCGATTCCTAGCATTAGCCCTAATAAGTTCCAAAAGGTTGCTATTGTGAAAAGTTGTAAATGTTTAATCATAAAAAATCCTTGTCTGTTAATTGGTTATCGTCTACCTTGAGCTTGGCGGATTGCCTCTTGTTGTGCTTCCTTATTCTTCTCTTCCAAGTGATGACTGTACTCAATGTTGTTTTTTAGTACATTGATGTTGTATTCATCCACAAACTGCTTAAATGGGAGGTTTAAGGCACGTTCTAGAGGGATTTTGGAATAGATAACCCACTGCATTACCTGAGCGGTTTCTTCACCATATAAGGCGGTTAGGGCATCTGTTTGTTGTTGAATTAGCTCGTTTGGGCGATTTGCATTCTCAGCACTATTGATCGTATTCTTGATTTCTAATCGTTTATCTTTATCCGTTTCTTCAGCTAGTTGAGCACGTAGATTATTCAATCGTTTATTGCTAATCTCAGTTTGTAGATCGGGTAACAATTGGCATTCATAAAGGGGTTTGATAAACTCGAAAAACTTGTGAATACTTTCAAACACTCCACCTTCAATTTGTACCGATTCCAAAAACTCAAGAATGCTTTGATATGTATCAGAACTAATATCTGTAAGCGGTTTACCTTCGATTTCATTCAAGATTTTGTAAACAGTGGGTAAATGTTTCACGCATAAAAAAGGAGGCATTGCGCCCCCTGATTGGTTTAAATTTTGCATATAGTCTTACTCCGTAGGGGAGGGAGTAGGCAAGTTCAAGCTTGGGAAAAACGTTTCCTTGATATCTTCAAAGTGACTCTGTAACACTTTAAAAGTTTGAGTGGTTTGCAAGGGTTGGATAAGTTGAGCTTGGAACAGCCACATGAAAACATCCAAACTGTTAATACCCTTATCTTCAAGATAGCTATCTACATCTTTGATATGCTCTAAATCATCGTTCACTAGGGTGCTTAAAAGTAAATCTTGAAGTTGTTCAAAATGTTCTACACTAGCTTTCTGACTCACGACACTGAACAAAATAGTGTACAAATCTGGGCTGTCTTTTTGATCAGATAAGATGCCCACACAAGGAACAAGGATTTTACTTAGCTTAAATAACTCAATGTTTACGGTTGTTTGTTTCAGCTTTGAAGCTTGAAGGACAACACCATCAAATTCTTTTTTGATTAATTTCATTTAAGCATACCCTCCAAAATTGCTTGATCTGCAACAATATTACCTCGTAAGCACTCAAGGTACTCATCTCGCCAATTTAGCCAATACTCGTAATGTTCTTCTAGTGGTTTAAGCTGAGCGAATCGGTTGTTGTGCCAGTCATAAACAATCTGGTCGCTAAAAATCTGTTTATCCTCGAATTTCTTTAGTTCTCGTTGATTTTTCAAGATAGTATTTCTGAGAGAATTAATTTGGCTTAGCTTATATTCTGTAGTAATCATTTTTATTATGCCTCGTTGTAATGTTTAATTGAGTCTAAATTTTGAATCTCACCACTTACTAATTTTTGATAAATATCCATCTCAAAACGGTACTGATCTGTTGAAGGGGTGAGTGTCTTTAGAAGTTCTGCTTGGGCGAGTTGTCGAGCGATGTTGTAATCAATAATCATACACCCTCCTTTACCCATACGTTTTTTGTGCCTTTTTTAACTTTCGAGTAACCCAAGCTTTCCATTGCTGATACTAATAAGCTGTTATCTTTAACACTGCACTTAGCTTTAATATCCTCGTAACTAAACTCTGTTACACCATCTAAAAGGGCGGTTAGCTCGTTCTTAACAGTAGCTAATTGCTTAAATTGCTCCAAGTTGGGCTTATTGGCTTTCACGAGATCGGCTTCATATTTTGCTAATGCCTTACGTGCGGAGCTTAATGCTTTCTCTTCATCTGCTAACAAATCAGCGTTTGCTTGGTCAACTTCTGCTTGATAAGTTTTCTTCACATATTCAATAATTTCTTTTTTATCTGCTTCTTGTTCAGCTTCACCTTTCTCAAAGATCAACCAATTATGTTTAAAAAAGTGCAAGTGGAAGTTGTTATCGGATACCTTATGATCGGGGTTGTCGATTAAATAATTACTAAAAGTAATAAATTTGTCACGATCAAGCATTTGATGCAACTGCACGCTTACAAATCGATCTAGTTTTAATTCCTTGAAGCTCGGTGTAGGGCTTGTGTTAGCAATACCCACACCAATGTCATAGCGACTAACATAATTACTAATGCGTTTATCAAGTTCGGCTTGGCTGCAAGTAGCTAATTCAAGGGCGTTGTAGTATTCGTTCAAAAAGTCGTTTAGTGTTTTCATTTCGATTGTTATCCTTTATTTTATAAGTTATTTTGTTTTAGTTTGGCAATTGCTTGCTGCTTGATATCATCTTCAGATCGTTGAAGTCGCTTTTTAACAATACTCTGCAAATCCCTTAACTTCTCGGTAGCTTGTTCTACTTTGATGTTCGCCTTAACCTCAACTTTTGAAGCTGAAGGGGTAGCACTTGGGGCTGAGACTGGTTTACTTCCAATGATCGGCTTACCTAAATATTCGAAAAGTTCTTGCTCCGTCATCAAGTGGTCAACCAGCTTCAACGACATCGCCTTCTTGGCTGTATAAGTTTTCGCTTCAGTTTTAATCACATCGGCTTTACTCATCTTGCGGTTAGTGCTTACATGGGTAACAAAAGTCTGATATGTCTCATCCACTTTACTTTGAAGCTCTTGGATGAATTCCGCTTTGAAAGTGCCATCTTGCGCAAAAGGGATTTTCGAATTTCCACTGTAAACAAATGTGCGTTCATACCCTTGCTTTTGTAATGCTTGAGAATCATTGAGTAGTGATAAGACAACACCAATCGACCCGATCGAATTTGACTCTGGATGTGAAATAATCTTGTCACAAATAGAACCCCAAGCATATGCTGCACTGGCACAAGTTCCGTCCACATAACCAATTAACTCAATACCGTGTTTTTGTGCAAGTTGCTTAACCTCAGTACAACTACTAAATACTTTATACGCTTCACCGCCACCGCTTTGAATGTGGAAAAGTACACGCTTAATACTTGAGTTTTGTGTATAAGCTTGCATTTGCTCAACAATAGATTGATAAGAAGTCATACCGCATAAAGCTTCCATTGGCATTTTATCCGCTACTAATGCACCGCTAATTTGAATCAGGCCAGTATTTGAGGGTAGGTTACTCTTGATGCTTTTGAACTTTGCGCTGCGCTCGAATTCAGCCTCTAACTTCTGTGATTGAGTCGCAATTGTATGGTTAGCTAGAACAGAATTAACATTGCTAAGAAGAGTGGGTGTTGCTAAAAGTGGGGTGTTTGTAATCTTGCTGTTGTATAATGTAATCATTATTTACCTTATTTATAAAAAACTGACTTTAATAAAATGATCTCCGATCATGATGGGTTTGTTTGCGTGTATTTTTCTATACATTGTCGAAAGTGTGAAATTAAACACTGATTTATTAATGTTGTAAAAGTTAATAACACCATGATTAAA
This sequence comes from Vibrio casei, assembly GCF_002218025.2. Lineage (NCBI taxonomy): Bacteria > Pseudomonadati > Pseudomonadota > Gammaproteobacteria > Vibrionales > Vibrionaceae > Vibrio > Vibrio casei. The sequence goes on from NZ_AP018681.1 coordinate 504,214, forward strand.
CACTGTAGTTTTATTATTAAGTGAGTCGTAGATTTGAATTGGTTTGTTATGTGCCTCTCTTAAATTCTCTGACTTACTCAATAATCGGCAGTTCTTAGCACTGTAATTCCCCTCATCAAATAATCTAGCAATCTGAGGTTTATCTATTTTTGTGTAATCACGCCCTTGAGATTTTTCATATTCCAAAAAATCCATTACTTCGAAAATATTTTCAAACTCACACTTTACATTTAAATAGTTTGGATGCTTACTACACCGTGATTTTATGTTTGCGTACACATCTCTAATTTTCTTTAAATGATGTTTGAAATGTGGATATTCTTGCTCGAGTTGTTGTGTTAGTGTCATTATTGACCTCTTATTTTCTAGTAGTAGTAGTAGTAGTATTGTTGTGTTAAATTCTAATATTTTTGATATTATTGAAGCTATTATATAGTTTGATAGCATCTTGTATTAATTCGGCTTGTTTAAAATCTTTATAGAGATATATACATCGATGTCGGTGGGTATATAAAGTCGAGAGTTTGATTTTACCATTTAATAGTAAACTAAGAATTTCCTCTGCTGACTCGTACACCTTGCGTTTGTGGCTTAGTGTCATATGTGTTTCCTTGAAAAAAGGGTGTAGCCTTGGCATTGGAAAGGAGAAGAAACCAACGTCAAAGCTACAAATAGATTTTAGAAATTAGGAGATAAAAAGGGGGATTAGGTGCTAAGTTTTTACTTGCAGTTAGTAATAAAAAATAAACCCCAAACTTAAAAAGGAGAAGTCAGGGGTTTAATAACTGTTATCTAAAAAGAGGTAACTTTAAAAAATAACGTTTTTGGATAATACTACTACCAGAAATATAAGCTAAGCAACAACATAAAATGTCTAACCTATAATACCTATTATACACTAAAATTGATTCAAATGCAATAGTTTTGCTTGCATTAATATAAAAAACCTGCTATGTAACTTCTATTTGATTATTATTTAACCTAAATTCTTATGCTAAATTCTTTATTTTAGAAGGTAAGTGATTAGGGCTTGAGTTAATATAAATGCTGTATTTGAGAGTCTGATAGTTTTCGAGCCAGATCAAAAATAATTCCTCTTTGATTGGGTTGTCTTTAATTTTATACTGATAGTATTTTTTGAGTTCAAACTTGTCGAGTACATATTCTTTTTCGTTGATTAGCACTGTATTTAATGATCTAGTGTTATTTGGATTTAATATAAGTTGTCTTTTCATAATGTCCTCTTTTAATTAAGCCGTGAATTAAGGGTGTAGGAAGCCCAACACGGCTATTTACGTGAATTAAGGTGTATTGGTATTGTTATTTGTTAAAACGCTTATATGTCCCCTGTGGGGCTTTACAGGGCGATTTTAGAAGGGTAGCCAGTTTTCACAGTTGCTATTTTCGCAAGCACTCCACTGGTTTAATGGGTGGTTACACTCTGAACATAAACCAAATTGATGATATGTATTTTGAACAGTATCAGCACATATAAAACCCAATGATTCGAGTTCTTGATCGGCTTGTTCTTGTAGACTTTCACTCTTACTATGATCTTCTTCTAAGATTTGATCAGGTATAGCTTCCGCTTTGATTGATTCGTTAGTGACACGTTCAAGCGTTTCTTCTTCTGTCTCTGGTAAGTGGTCAGTAAAGTGTGTGCTATGCTCAGATTTAACAAAGTCGAACTTCATAAACTCGGATTCAACAACACAATTTAAGCTTGTACCCATCACGATCTCATAAGCTTCTTTCATATCATTTTTTAATGTATTAGCTAAACGTGTAACCGTTACAGCTCCATCATGCCAGCTAAGAAGACATTCACCCCTATCAATGAATCTTTGAATTACAATATCCATCATGCGAGATTCAAGGTTTTGCAGTGTTTGCCAAAAAGTAGGGCGATAAAAGTAATCTGCAATTGCTTTGTTATGTTCTGATAAGTCTTCTATTAGCTTTGTGGCTACAGACTGAATAGCATCTACACTATTGACTAGCCAAGCGTATTTTCTTGCCTGTAGCTTTTTACGACTATTCCCCAAGTCTTTTTGTAGTTCAATTTCGATTTCATTTAGCTTTTTTGGGTCAGTTGGTTTGATAACGTTGAACCATTTTGATCCAGCTTTTGCCTTGGGATATACAAGCAAATCTTCACGCAATGTTTGACGTACTGATCCCACTGCACCTGCTTTAGACTTAGAAAATAACAAAGCTAATGTTTTAGACTTACATAGTTTACGATGATCTTCTTTATGATCGGGGTAGTCGTGCTTGATACTATAACAATCGAAATGATCGGGAAGTTCAACACCTGCTAGGGTATAGCATAAGCGTACTTGAAGGTTTTTATAATCCATACCAGAACATGGTTGATCATTTAGTCGAATGCTAGAACGTTGTGATTTTGGCATTGTTTGGATACCACCACCTGCAACATAATTGCGCCCCTCACCATTTTGATCTAATCGATATTGTTTTTGATAAAATGGGGTAGCACATCTGATATTGTTTACTGTGATTTCTGTTTTACTAATAATATTGTGCCAATCTTCCATCATTCGCCATACATCAGAAGTACGACCAACACCTTGCATATTTTTAGTGTTTATAAGATTTCCATTTGTATCTTTTACTACAACCAACGGCTGATCAATCTTGCTTACTTCATTTGCTAACTTTACATTATCCACCATGTCAAAAAGAGATTTAGAAAAGATGATTTCAGATAATGCGCCACCGTCTAGATCAAAATGATCAGCACAGCCCATTCGAAAAGTTAGTAAATTGTCTGTATCCATGTTCTTTAGTACAGCAATAAAACGTTCACGATTAAGGTTCTGACCTGCGATTGCTTTATTCTTTGAAGGGCTGAAGTAGTCACGTCCAACTGGAAGACGAACACCTATAGCATGATTCTTTGAAGCTTGAGCTAATGCAGTGAATACAATCCCGATTTCTTTCTCGAACTTCTTCCCGTAAATCTTAGTGAAATGTTGAATAATGACTTTAGTGTTTTTGTATTTTTTATAACAAATGTAGAATTTGATAAGGTGGGGTGAGTATTGCTCTACCTCATTTTTCGATAGTGTCTCTAGATAAATCATTAATGTTGTTCTCCTTGTCGTGAACGTCTTGTGTGTGTTGTGTGTCTTGTGTGTGTTGATTTAATAAGTTGCGTATGTGTGTCTTGACGGATACACCTTGAGCTTCCGCTTCATCCCAAAGTCTTTTGAATGTCTGATCTGGTAAGTCGATAATCATTTTTAATCCTGTTTTTTGTCGTGTTTTGAACGCAAGAATCCCTACCCATTGAAACCAAAGGGCAAAGAGAAAGTTTGTGCATTACACGATTGTTTAGAAGGGTTAAGCTAAGAAGATTTTTCTGTATAAACTTGGGGTGATGTTCTGACCAACGATTTGAGAGAATCTATTGAAGTCTTTCTTTGTCAATCTACCTTTTTGCTCCTTTTCTTCTATTTCCAGCATTTCAATATGTAAGTTATCAAGTTCTGATTCATTCTGTGCTGTATATAATGTGATCATTCAGTCTCCTTTAATTCTCTGTATGTATCCCACAAGAAAAGGGCAGTGGAATAGTAAAGTGATTCTTTGATTAGTCCTTTTTGTTTGCGTCTATGTCGTTTATTGAGTACGTTATTGCGTGTTGTAGCCCCAATTGAAAGCTGTTCTAGTGTTAGCTGTGTTACCAGTGGCAGTGCTTCCACATTAGTGATAAAAGCTAGTGTTTCTTGAATATGTTTCATTTAGTTTCCTATATAGCAGACACACGAAAACCTACCGCTAGAACTCTAGAGTAAGTAAAAGTAAGTCAGATTTGATTTAATGATGAGGCGAGAGATTGAGTAGAAGTGAATTTTTTCTCAATCCATAGAACCATTTTCGCATGTAATCGGGATCTTGTCAACAGTTGAGAATGATTATTATTTAGATTAAAGGTGTTTTCTGTGTGTTCTGCTATTAAAAATCACTAAATAAGGTTTCATTGGTATTGGTTTGTGTTGTACTGGTTGTCTAGGGTGGAGTATTGTATGGTTATTTGTATAGTGTACAGGTTTATATTGTTTATTTAGGTTAATGGTGAGTAAGAGGGAATAAGAGGAGGAGGGAGGAATAAGGGGGAAGTGAGAGAGTAGGGGAGTATGTAGGACAGTATTTACTATATTATTGCTATATATCAATCACTTAGAGTATGTTTGTCTAATTCACGATGCTATTAATGTGAGTATTTCCCCTCCAATAGTCACTATTACCCATTGAATGGGCAAGGGGGAAAGGGTTAGGTAAGGAGGAATGGAGGGAAGAGGGAGAGTAGGGGAGTATGTAGGACAATAAATACCAACAAACCTTTATATACCAATGCTTCCAAGAGGTTTTGTCTAATTCACGAGGTTGATTTAGTGTAGTATTTACTCTAAATCACATCCCACAGACACTTTACACTTTACCTGTACAATTGCATTAAGATGATGCTAAAACGTCTGTGAGAGCCATACAAGCCGTTTTACGGTGAACTAGGTTCATTCCCATAGGGAACATATAGACGCCTTAACGGTGAATTAGCTTAGTGTATGATGACTACTCAAAGTTAGCAGTGAGTATAAGAGACTAAATTGTCCCCTAGGTATATAAGGGCTGAACATTAGAGAACCCAATTCGGGGGAGTCCGAATTATTGCGGATGAGGTATATCAAGGATGTGCAAAATTGCGTTTTGTATAGCTTGTAAGCACCGTGGTCACTGGGAAGGGATGAAAAATACGATCCCAAGGATTTACCAATATCTAGGTATGATAGTTTGTTATGTTTCCAACCAGAATCGAGTAGTTGGTTGAAAATCGGCTTGGAAGTCCCGTCCTTATTGGGATACGGTGAATAAACGTTTTCCGATTTCTTTGCAATATCAAGATAGGATAAGGACTCCTTTTTAATACAATGTTGGTCAATTGCATCGTTGGGACGAATATATTCCAACACTTCAGCAACCATTTGTCCACGAAATAATGCTTCCTCTTCACCATCCACATTCTTGAAGTTGTTTAGCAATACTGTTTTCTCTATATACGTTTAAGTTGTTGTTTTTATTAAGATCCGTATAATGTACGGAACTTGTTTTAGCTATATCAAGGTAAGATAAACGTTTAGTTACCAATGGTGTTTGTTTCCAACCTGAGTCTAACAATTGTTGAAATAATGACTTTTCTGGTTGTAAGCTGTTGTTTTTATTAAGATCGGATTTATTCACTGATCTTGATTTAGCAACATCTAGGTAAGACATCTTTCTGATATCAAGGCAATTATTTTGTACAGATTTAACTAGATCCTCATACCCCAACACTTCAGCAACCATTTGTCCACGAAACAGTGCTTCCTCTTTACCATCATCATTCTTGATAACAACTGTTTCAATTTGATGCCCATTGAAATCAAAAAGGCAAAGTTCTTCTTGAAGTTGTTTAGCAACACTGTTTTCTTTATATACGTTTATGTTGTTGTTTTCATTAAGAAGGCTATTCGATAGACTTCTTGAATTCTTAGAAATATCCAAATAAGACATTTTACAAATAAGTTCGACAGTATTGATTCTTAGATTGCTCCACTTGCTTAGTGTTACCTTGACCATCTACATAAACACATACTTGGCGAGTATCAGAAATTTGTTGAGAGTGGGATAGTTTCCATTGAGAGGCATTGGCTAGACTAGATACAGATAGCATTAAGATTGCAGGTAGAGTGAGTTTGATCATAGTAGTCCCTTATTCAGTATTCTTTCTTCAATTCTACTTCATTCTATCAATGGGGGTAATACAGTTAACCAAGATACCATTCTACAAGGGATTGTTCACACGATAACCCCTAAAAACAATTTTAATGTGTTGGATGATGGTCACAGTGTTGTCATGCTTGGGGTGGTATTGTTAGAGTAAATAACAGGGGGTAAAGTGTACTGTATGGATGAACAGTGATTTAACAACATTCACTTGCACATTACCCCTTAAAACCTGACTCATAAGTCAAGAAATTGTAACATTACAACACCCTTGTACTATCTAGCTAGTACACTAACCTAGGGTTACAATAAAACCTACACTAAAACACCACACTCTGGCACAATAAACCCTCATATAAGCCCCTGATAGCCTCTATACAGTGTTTTAAGTATATATTAGTGCAGTTATAACCATATACACCAATAACGCCTACAAGGGGACATATAGAAAGGATTTATACACCACAAGATACAATTGTTATAATATAACATTACAGGATATATACGATTTACCATATATGAATAAAATTTCACTCTAATATGATTATGTGTATAAGTAATAATAAACTCATTAAACATGAATAAAATTAATGATTGTAAATTACAGCAACAATACACCATTTCCCCTAAATTCCTCTTGTTTTTACAGTGCATCATTTTGGTGCGTTTTATTAACATAATTCAAATTCAAATTTCCACTATAAACACCAACATTTACCCCACAATATGCAGACTTCAGGAAGATTTATTGATAAGCCTGTTTTCGAATTTTACATAATGGGTGTAATGCGTAGTAGTAACCATAATACGCACTAGCTAATTCGCCTGTAACCATTGATACATAAGGGTTTGCTATGATTATACCAAGTGCGCTTATGCTAAAACTTTGTACAAAAAGGTACTTATGGGGAAGTGTGGAAAGGTGAGGGCATCGCCCTAAAGGGTGCATATTATGATGAATGATTATGTAGTTTTGGTGAGTAGATATTTTGAGGTTCTATGGGGTACAGGGTGGGCTAATATGGGTAAGCTAAGCCAGTCAATCTAAATTTCCCCCAAAATTCCCAACTTCACACTACAGATATTTTCCCCCAAAATTCCCAACCTCATACCCCCGAAATTTCACCCTAATTTTAAAATTTTTAGTAAATTCTCAGATATTGGGGGTTAGCCTTTATGGGTATTAGAACAATTGTCTTACATCCATATTTTAGATATTCAACAATACAACTCACAATAATAAATAACTGTCAATAGATAATCTGAAATTTATTGAATTTAACTGTCATTCATGGTATAATTGATAATAAGACGCATTAAGATTAAGAGCCTTATCTCTTAAATCTACCTTTTTAGCGATAACAGGGGTAGGCGTCAAACTCTCAACACCCCAAGATCCTTTTACTTTCCCTATTCAACACCAATTTCACCTTAGAATTTATGATTTTAGGGTGTTACCTGCGTGTTTGTAACCTATTGATTAATAACAAATTGACAGTTAGATAACAGGGGGTTAAGAGGTCACTATATAACACAATAACGAGGTATAAATTTGTATCCATGATCGAACAAGACCAACTAAACAAGATCGCTATACATATTCAAGATGAAACCATGAAATTGGCTTACTTTTTGTGTAGTGATTACACACGAATGAGCGAGCAAACTAAGCAAGTGATCGCTTTACTATCCATCAATCAAAGCTATGACCAAGTGATTGAGCACACAGGTTTTAACTTAAAGCCCGACACAATAAAACGCTATGCCTACCGCTATCGAGAAGTGATCGATTGTTGTAGTAATTACGCTATAGCCGAATATAAAAAACATCATCTAATCTAATATAAGAGACTATAAAATGACCAACACCGCATACGATACAAAACAAATCCCTTTCCCTATTCAAGACCGTATTAACAACCGTGTAGATACTTCTGATCCGACAAATAAAGCCATTATCGAGAAGAATAAGGTACTCAAAAAGATCAATGCTAAGTACGGAATGATGGTGGATTACTTGATTCGTGTTATCGAGTCAGAAGAAGAAAAGACAGGTGAGCGCATGAAAGCTATTAGTACGCTCATGAGCTTACAAGAGAAGATTTTGAAAGAGTTTGGTACTGAAGACCAGAAAACAAAACAAGTTTTAGAAGGTGAGAAAGTGAAAACTCCAGAACAACCAGAAGAAGCTCCTCAACAAAGCTTAACATTAGCGCAACTTCTAGAACGAGATGGGAAATAATATGGCGAGAGAAATTAGATACAACGGCACTCATGCGGAGTTAGCTTTCACAACTTTATCAAATTTTGGTTATACAGAAAGCGATCTCTCTTCAGTCCATATTTACCGCCCACTTGTAACATTAACAAGTGCGGAATGCTCAGAAGTTTTACAAAGTTTTGTTTCTGGAAAGGCTGAATATATTCATGCACTGTTCAAAGAATACGGCACAGACGGTGTTTACATGGTATTGCAAACATTCGTGGAGAATATCGAATCTAACTTTAGAAATGGGGTATTGTACGAGGTTGATATCATGGATGCACAACTTTGTTCAGCTTGGGACTATGCTCTTGCTAATGTTATCCCTGAGTTGGTAGCACCGAAAGAAATCTTAACCTTACATTACCGTTAATCATGAGGCTATGACTTAGTGTTGTAGCCTTTTTTGTGCTCATAATATGCCTGTGCATAAAGGTGTGTAGGTATGTAACACCAAGTTACTTGTGTATGTCGCCTAGCGTTACAAGAACACGCTTTCAGCTAAGAGTATATTAACAATACGTTTTATTTTTAATTTTCTTCTCTAAACACTTGCATTGCTTGGTGTTGCTAGGCTAAGATCTATCTTGTGAGATTAAGAACCTCACTTCCTGACAGTGTAAGAAGCTGAAAGGGGAACACAAAAAGTAAACAAAACAATTTTATATCATATCCTTTCCCCAAGGGTGTGATTCCCTAATATGGGCACTGGTTACAGGTCAAGTTTTTGTGCCTATATCCTTTCATACTGTTTTACTTTTTGTGTCAGTGTGGAGGGCTTTGCAGCCTGTAACCGCTTTTGCCCCCCAAGTTTCTTCATTGTCCTTAACACAAAAAGGACGATAGAACATGAAGCAAATAAAACACCACTCTCAACTTGTTAACGCTATTATTGCGTCAAACCTTCCGATCTCATCTACTGATAAGCTTGTACTTAGTACATTGGTGACACACCTCAATTTAGTAAAGAATGAATCTTTTCCTTCACAAAGTCGCATAGCCTCAATTTGTGGTTTATGTCGTGCCACTGTAAACCGTTCTATTCAAAAACTTGCTGAACTTGGTTACATATCAATCAAGAAAATCGAGCGCATTAATGGCATTGGATTACGTAACCTATACACGCTCAAATCAAGCCTTATCAAAGCGTTATCAGTGGTTATCCCTAAACTTGGTACATTAGCATCAAGAGTATTCAAACAAGCTCACAGCAAGCCTACAAGCCCAAATACAGGTACTAATCAAACATCATCAATATTAGATAAAGCCAATAAAGACTTTGAAGAACATTATACACAAATTTCTAATACTAGACGTGCTGATCTGAGTGTTGTACAAGCCCTGAAAGCGTCTCTACGTTGTACTTCTAAAGGAGGGCTTTAATATGTCATATTCTAACCTTCAGGCTTTATCTAATGCTATACAGCAAGCTTTCACAACTGGCAAACCTTGTCGGATGCCTAAGCTATCAAAGCAAGAATTGGATCTGTTGCTGTGGTTATTAAGTGATTGAGTAGTGGGGTATTGTGCCCCTTTAACTTGGTATAGCTTGTACAACATTATCGAGTTGCTTTAAGTCGATTAAGTGTGTACTTATGTAATCTTTCTTAGTGCCTTTTTGGGTGTGCCCAACAATAGCGTTGATCATAGTATCCGTAGCACCATAGCTTACTAATGAAGTCATAAAATTATGGCGTAGACTATAAAATGATAATAGTTCGCCTTGTTCGTTTAAGTTGTCTATATCAAGCTTTCTGAGTAGTTTTGTAAACATCATACTTAATGCCTCTGACGATATATTAAAGCCATTGTTAGCTTTGATGTAGTCCACTACGCCACGATCAATAAGATACTTATGTATTGGTACTCTGCGTTGTGCGTTGTCGGTTTTAGTACCTTTGATGTAAAAATACAATACACCTGTATCATCATCAGTGCGTATATCTTCGAGGGTAATAGCTAGGATTTCCTTGTTGCGCATACCACCAAACAACTGCATATAGAAGCAAGCCCCATGATCATCTAAGTCTAAACTATCATAGTATGCTCTTAACTTATTCAACTCACTTTTGTTAAATGCACCACGGCTAGAAAGGTCAGTAAATCGCTTGAATCGGGATTTTGTGATCGGGTTTTCTTCTAGAATATTCGTATCGTATAACCACGTAAAAAACCTATTAAACTTACTCTTAACACGTCCTAGTTGCTTATCTTGTCGTGCATCTTCTGGAGTATCACCACTTCTAGCAAGATCTAAACATTCTTCCATAGACATTTTTTTATAATGTTCCTTACGCTTCGGGAAGGCTGTTAATGTAACAAGCATTTCATCGAATTGACTGTAATCAATATCATGTATATTCGTAGATCCGAAATATGGTGATCCCAATCCCTCAATCCATGTCAGGCTTTCAGTTATTGTTTTTGTGGCAATTTCTTTACCTTTTTCATTCTTGTATAAGTAACTGTTTTTATCCTTTTTGTACTTCTCTAGAGCATGGTTATAGCTTAAAAATGATTTCTTCTGTAGTTGTTGAGATTGGGTAGTATAAACTTGTGATTGCGTTACGGTGTCGCGATTAAATGAGTGCTTGAGATTATCAACTACGGGTTTTAGTTGTGTTGTATCCGTAGTTTTCAATGCTTGTACGTACTTATTCAGTAATGTGATCAAGGCTTCTTGTTCTACAAATTCTTTCTCGTAGACAAGCGTTGGATCTTCATACATCAAGTATTCTTTCAAGCTCTGAGGTATATCAACATCCTTGAGTTGTTGCTTAATCCAATCATCTAAGTTCAAGATCGGTTTTCTGTCGGGTAAGCCTTCGACAAAAGGCACATTATCCAGTTGGTTATTGTGTAAGCTGTTGGGTGTGAAGTGGCTATGAAAGTACCTTGTTAACTCACTTTTAGCTTGCTTGCTTTGTGGTTGCAATATTGCTGTAACTTTATCTATAACCCTGTCAATCTCTTCCTGAACAACTGCCTTAATAATTTCTATAGTCACTCTCGCCCCCTCAATCCTTTGTTTTATAGCTTTGATTATACTTTTTGCTGTCCAAATGTCTCTTGTTTGTAAACTCAATCGAAACACTTTATTACCAATCCGCTTATTAAAATAAAACCAATCCGACCTACGTATTAAATATTTGTGTGCCATAATGTGTGCCAAAAAGTGTGACACATACCAGTAAATACTGTACAGATAGACTCAAAGCACCGTATAGCTAAAAAGTTATCCCCAAAATCGGTGGATAAATATTGGGATAACTCAGAAGGCTGAAAGTGCTCATCAGCTTGCAGACCATAACAGGGATTGCTTACAGCAATTAGGTTATTCACAAAGGGCACTTTTTTTTAAATTGAATAGAAACGGTCAAGTGATTTTTTAGATTTTTTTCAGATTTATGACTAAGCCGTTAGAACGAAATCTTTGAACTAAAAGAGTGCATAGAAAGGCTGAGTTTGCTGCCTTTTTGCGCACTTAAATTCGATTTTGGTTTCATATAGATAAAGATATAAAATATTGCTCGAAATATCTGACTGAAATGGTAGGGTATTGACACTAAAGTGCTGTGTTAAATGAATTTGGATTAGTATATCTAGCATTTATACACATTGACTCATTAATCGTTGTAGGAATTATCGATTACTCATGGCTTCTCCTCATATTGGTATTATTGGTGGTGGGATTGCTGGCTCGACAGCGGCATTGCATTTCGCTGAACAAGGGCTTCAAGTTTCTATTTTTGAGCAAGGACCTAGCTTAGTCGATGGCCCTCCAATTTGCCATTTGCACGCGGGTGGGAATTTATATCGTGAAATTTCAGAGCAACAATGTATTCAACTGCTCAAAGAATCGATTGATACGGTAAAACTATACCGACATACATTGAATGTGCGACCAACCGTAATCGCAGTACCCATTCAAGACCAAGGCCAGCCAGAAGAACTTTTCCCTCGTTTACAAGTGATTAAAAAAGCTTATAAAACCTTAGTGGAAAAAGATCCTACCAATCAAGTATTAGGATCTCCTGAGCACTACTTTAAGTTGTATTCAAAAGAAGCCTTGCTTAAATTAGCGCAGCAAGAGACCCCTGAGCTTGATTCTCTGTCGGGAAAAAGTCTCGATGAATGGATGATTCCATTTGCCCAACATACCGATCTTGAAAAACTTAAATACCCAGTAATGTTAGTGCAAGAATATGGGCTAAGTGTTTTTCGATTATCAGCGACTGTAAACCTTGCTTTGGAACAATTGCCAAATTGCCAAGTGTATACACAAACACAAGTAACGGCCGTTGAGGCTCAAGATAAGAAGTGGACAATTCGCTACCAGCCATATGACATTAATCAACTCGTCAATTTGCACCAGCAAGCTACCACCGTTGATTATTTAATTAATGCCTCAGGTTATAAAACTGGTGTTGTCGATGATTGGGTGGATAAACCGCGTTCAAGGTTGGTTGAGTTTAAAGCGGCCTATGTGACTCATTGGGATACAGGGTCTGCAATGTGGCCAGAAGTCATTTTTCATGGTGAAAGAGGCACACCACAAGGCATGGCGCAGTTAACGCCGTATCCTGATGGTTATTTCCAATTACATGGCATGACAGAAGATATCACATTATTTGAAGACGGAGTGGCTCATTCTACAGAAGAAAGCTCTCAACCCAAGTTACCTGTTCATTTGGTTAATAAGATCATTCATGGATGGAACGAAGAGCAGCAAACGATTAGAACGGATAAAGCCATTAACCATATGGCACAATTCATCCCCAGTTTTGCCAGTGCGACCATTGGTGGTAAGCCGTTATTTGGCGCTCAACAAGTTCCCGGTACTGATATTACTTTACGCGCGGCCAGTGTGTCATTTGCGGGCGACAACTACGCTCGTATGGAAATCGTTAAGGCTTCATCAGCATTAGAAGCCGCGAGGCAAATTGAAGATCAGATGCGAGAATGCGGTGTTTATGATGACTTCTCACTAGCGCCTAAAAATGTTTCATCTGAATTGAAAATAGAACAAATATTAGCTACAGCATGCACGTTAGCCGAGCAAAGACATTACCCAATCGCACTCGCGAAAGTGGGTGGAGTGAAGCAAGATTCTGACTAAAAGATTAACAGTCTACAAATAGACACTAAGGTTAAAGTTGTCTATAATAAGATTATTCAATTTGTTGTAGGAGGCAAAATGAATAATCATCAAGTCGAAAAGAAACCAGATACCAAAGTAATGGCAAAAGCCGGTTTTAAAGCTGCAAATCAAATCATGGACGGTTGGGGGTGCAGTACAAAAGACAAGCAAAAAATCATGCGAATTGCACCTTCGACATATCACAAATTTAAGGTTAATCCTGAAACCATTTCATTAGACAGTGATCAGCTTGAGCGATTAAGTTACATTGTTAATATTCATGCAAGTTTACGTATCGTGTTTGATAACCCAGAGAACGTTAAAGGTTTTATGGCGTTAGAAAATCATAATCCATATTTCAATGGTAGAACGCCACTTTCAATTATCCGTGATGGTAAGTTTTCGCATATTTATGAGGTCTTTTGTCGCATAGATTCGTTGCGTTCAGGACTGTGGGGGTAGGAGACATGCCTTCAATTGTTCAAGGCTTTCGCCTTATACCGTCTAAGTACCCAACCATTGATATTTTTGATGATGTTTCCAATCAAGAAGAATTTGAAGCCTTATATCAACTTCAGGCTTTAACTAACCCTCGTCTTGCCAATGAAGTGGGTGATATGTCTCTTCTAGATCATAAAGAAATTCCATTTCATTGTGAAAGAGGGCGCAGTTATGCAATTGCAGCTTTTACTCACATTAATCGTGATGGTTCACGCTTTGCTGACGGTGATCACGGTATGCTCTATATTGGCAATAGTGAGAAAACTGCCACCAAAGAAGTACAATTTCATCAAGCCAAGTACTGGTGTAATGTCACTGGTCTTAAATATGACCGCATAATTTTTAGAACCTTAAAGTTTACCTTTAATGATTCAAGTTGTGTCGATATCACCGACAAGCTAATGTCAGACTCAATATACGATCCCGATAATTATCTAACCGCTCAAAAGTTTGGCTTAAAAGTCTATATGAATCGGGCTGAAACGACCGGTATTAAATACAATTCTGTTCGATCGGACAATGGGGTTTGTTGGGCGTTATCGACTCCTTATGTGGTGCACGATGTGATCCAATGCTCACATACTGAAATGGTATGGAATGGCAATGAGATTAAACACGTAGATAAAATTAAGCGCATGAAACTTTAGGCTATGGTGTCGTAAGGTATATGAATACTTTACTTGAAAGTTGATGTGACTAATTAATTCCTAGTGTTGAATATAAATACCGAGCAATTCAAATTCACCGTCATCCTAGAAATGATGAATGAATTACCAGGGAGTAGATTAGGTACTTGGTAAAGGCTTATTGGGTTTTTATGTATATACGAAGCACTTTTACTATCTTATATCTACATCACTCACAACCGGGCAGTGATCACTTAAATTGTGATATAAAGATTCTTCACGAGTAAACAATATTTGTTTCGCTTCTTTCCCTAGACTTGGTTTACTAATTATAATGTGATCGATGAGTTGAGGGTAACGATATAGCGCCGTTGGATCTAGCTTCGACTCGACTTGGCATAATGTTGGTGTCGTTTTTGTAATCAATTCAATTTGTTTTTCAATGCCTTTGTTTAAGGTGCGCCATAACCAGTCGCTGTGAAATGAAAGGTTATGATTGAAGTCTCCCATCACAATAAAAGCATCGTTATTTTTTAAACGTTTTGCCATCCATTGGTTTAACACCTTTCCTTGTTGTAATACTTGAGCACAAGCCGACTTCTTGCTTTTCTTTCCGATGCACCCCTGCTTTAAGTGTACGGAAAGTAAATGAACATCAGGCTCCCCAATTTGGTTTAATATCACATAACTAGCAAAACGTAATTTTGAATTCTTGGTTAGCTCTATATCACGAGGATCAGTTACGGTAAATTGGCTTGAGATGGCAAAACCTGTGTATTGATTAATATTGCTAAACTGCTGTCCTTTATAACGGAAAAGGGAACGATCTGATAAGTAAACACGGTAAAAAGGCCCAACTACTTTTTGAATAGCCGCTTTAGAGTCGACTTCTTGAAATGCCAAAACATCAGGGTTAATTTGTTGGAACTTGTTGGCTAATAAAGTGAAGTCTTGAGAATTTCTTCGGCTCTCTGAAATAGAGGAAACAGGCTGAGTGGTTAACCATTCTAAGTTCCATGTAGAGACTTTTAGGCTGTTAGCCAATGACTGTGGGACTGTTAATAATGTTAATAACAAAGCGAAAGTAATGTGATAAGCGAATGTATAATAAGACGTATTCTGAGCCAGTCTTTGATTAAATAATAAGCATTTAATGTTCAGTTTTTTCGACATTTGAAGGTTAATATCCTTTACATTTTGATCACGGACAGATGTTAAATCATAGCTTTTTGGTAACAGAACAAGTAGGTGAAAAGTATAAATTTCAAGTTTTATTTGTATTTATGCGACATAAAACTCTTGCCTCTTACAATCTTTATTTTTGCTAGAAGATTTATTGATTTAGATCAACATCGCCAGAAAATTTAAAATGATAATACACAACATATTGTATTTTAAATTTGTTTACTACCTATATATGCGGTTGTGGTTTGAGTTTATGCATAAGACTAATGCACTAGATAATCGCGCCTAGGAATAAAATTAGGGTAGAAAATTGTCTTAGGAGGCAAGGTTAGATGACGACGTTAATCGTAATAAAAAGAGATGGCTCAAAGGTGTTATTTCAGCAAGATCGTATCGTTTCTGCGGTATTGAGCGCAGCTGAACATCCAGAGACCGGATTAACCGATTACACCCATCAACTTGCTAGCTGTGTGGAGCAGTTGATAATGGACCGTTACCATGACTATCCAGATGGCATTCACATTCAAGATATTCAAACCATGGTTGAAAATATTTTAATGCAAGGTGAGTACAAGGGGCTTGCACGGCATTATATTGAATATCGCCATGACAGAGATATTGCTCGTGAGAAAACCAGTTCGCTGAATAAAGAAATTGAAGGTTTAATTGAGCAGAACAATACAGACTTGCTCAATGAAAATGCCAATAAAGATGGCAAAGTGATCCCAACTCAGCGTGACTTGTTGGCGGGTATAGTGGCTAAACACTATGCGAAACAACACATTTTGCCACGCGATATCGTTCATGCTCACGAGTCTGGTGACATTCATTATCACGATCTAGACTACGCGCCATTTTTCCCAATGTTTAACTGCATGTTGATTGACCTTGAAGGTATGTTAACGCGTGGTTTTAAAATGGGTAATGCTGAAATTGATACCCCGAAATCAATCTCTACTGCCACGGCGGTGACCGCGCAAATTATCGCGCAAGTTGCTAGCCATATTTATGGTGGTACTACGATTAACCGTATTGATGAGATTCTTGAACCGTATGTGCTCGCCAGTCATCAAAAGCAGCTGAAATTAGCACACGAGTGGGAAATTCCAAATCCTCAAGAGTTTGCGCTTACCCAAACCGAAAAAGAGTGTTATGACGCGTTCCAATCTTTGGAATATGAAGTGAACACACTGCATACCGCCAACGGGCAAACCCCATTTGTTACCTTTGGTTTCGGTCTAGGCGAGTCGTGGGCAAGTAAACTCATTCAACAGTCAATTTTACGTAACCGTATTTCCGGCCTGGGTAAGAACCGTAAAACAGCCGTATTCCCTAAATTAGTATTCGCGATTCGTGATGGTTTAAACCATAAGCCAAGCGATCCTAACTACGACATTAAGCAACTGGCGCTGGAGTGTGCAACCAAGCGCATGTATCCTGATATTCTTAACTACGACAAAGTCGTCGAAGTGACAGGGTCATTTAAAACCCCAATGGGTTGCCGTAGCTTCTTAAATCCTTATGAAGAAGACGGTCAGTTGATTCATGATGGTCGTAACAACCTTGGAGTGGTGAGCTTAAACTTGCCGCGTATTGCGATTGAAGCTCAAGGTGACGAAGCTCTTTTTTATGAAATATTAAAAACCAAGCTGCACCTTGCTAAACGTGCTCTTGATACTCGTATTCATCGTTTAGAAAATGTGAAAGCTAGAGTGGCACCGATCCTCTATATGGAAGGAGCGTGTGGTGTACGATTAAACGCGGATGATTATATTACCGATATATTTAAACATGGTCGGGCTTCTATTTCTTTAGGTTATATAGGGGTTTATGAAACCGTAGCGGCATTATTTGGAAGTGCGACTCATGTTTATGATGATGAAGTCTTACGATTAAAAGCTATTAAAATCGTTGAATTTATGAAAACCTATGTTGATAAATGGACACGAGAAACGGGGTATGCATTCAGTTTATATGCTACGCCAAGTGAAAATTTATGTAATCGTTTCTGCCGCCTAGATGCCAAGCAATTTGGTGTGATTGAGGGCGTAACGGACAAAGGCTACTACACCAATAGCTTTCACTTAGATGTACAGAAAAAAGCAACGCCATACGATAAAATTGATTTTGAAATGCCATATCCTGAAATCTCAAGTGGTGGCTTTATTTGTTATGGTGAATTTCCAAACATGCAGCACAACATTGAAGCGTTAGAAAATGTTTGGGATTACAGCTACAGCCGAGTGCCATATTACGGTACCAATACGCCGATTGATGAATGCTATGAATGTGGTTATACCGGTGAGTTTGAATGTACTAGCAAAGGTTTCACTTGTCCTAAATGTGGCAATCACGATTCAAGCAAAGTGTCAGTAACGCGTCGCGTATGTGGTTATTTAGGTAGCCCTGATGCACGGCCGTTTAATGACGGTAAGCAAGAAGAAGTTAAGCGCCGCGTTAAGCATTTATAAGCTATAGCAACTTAAACAGAGCTGATATGAATATTTCTCAATATTATCCAGTCGATGTGATTAATGGCCCAGGAACACGCTGTACCTTGTTTGTGTCTGGTTGCGTGCATCAATGTAAAGGCTGTTATAACCAAAGTACTTGGTCGTTGAACTCTGGAGTGGCGTTTACCCAAGAAAATGAAGATGAGATTATTCGTGACTTGCAAGATACTCGAATATTCCGCCGGGGTTTGTCGTTATCTGGCGGCGATCCTCTGCATCCACAGAATTTATCGGCGGTATTAAAGCTGGTTAAGCGAGTGAAGCTTGAATGCCCAGAGAAAGATATTTGGATGTGGACAGGGTATATCTTGGCAGATTTAACAGAATCACAAAAAGAAGTCGTGAATTATGTTGATGTGCTGGTGGATGGTAAGTTTGAAAAGGAACTGGCCGATCCGAGCTTGCAATGGCGAGGCAGTAGTAATCAGGTTGTGCATTATTTGACGGAAAAATAAGCATTTCTTAATGTTTAAGTGATACCACGATTAGAATATCGACGAGAACTTTAAAATCTCGTCGATTTTTTTTTGTGTGGGTGGTAATTTAAATTTTTATTAACTGATTAGCACAGGGTTGTGTATTCATGCTTTCTCATCTAACCGCTCCGCAGCAAGATCCTATATTGTCATTATCTGTGGCATACCGTAACGATCCTCGTCCAGAAAAAGTCGATCTAGGCATTGGTGTTTATAAAAATAGCCAAGGCCAAACCCCAATTATGGCGGCGATCAAGCAGGCTCAAACTCAACAGGCTCAAGAACAAACCACCAAAGCGTATGTTGGCTTAGCCGGTTGTGAAGAATTTAATCAATGTATGGTCGATCTACTGCTTAAAGATACTTCAGCTTATTCTCGTGTTTCGGCGATTCAAACGCCAGGTGCGAGTGGTGCATTGAGAATGCTGGGTGATTTATTGAAAATTGCAGAGCCAGAAACCACGGTGTGGATAAGTAATCCTAGTTATGTCAATCATCGTCCAGTAATGGAAGCGGCAGGATTAAAGGTTCGTTATTACCATTACTTTAATCCAGAAACACGCCAAGTTGATTCATCTAGAATGTTAGACGACTTATCGCAAGCAGGACCAACAGATGTGGTCTTACTCCATGGTTGTTGTCATAACCCAACGGGCGCCGACATCAGCATTGATGATTGGAAAGCGATTACAGAATTGTCCCAAAAAAATGGATTCACGCCGTTTATTGATATTGCTTATCAAGGTTTTGGTGACGGTTTAGAGCAAGACATCGTTGGCTTACAACACATGGCCAATAATGTAGAAGAACTGCTGATCACCACTTCATGTTCAAAGAATTTTGGTTTATATCGTGAGCGTACGGGGGCGGCTATTGTGATTGGTAAAAACTTACAAGAGGCCAATAATGCCAAAGGTAAATTACTGACGTTGGCGCGTTCGACTTATACCATGCCACCCGATCATGGGGCAGCATTAGTGAAAACTGTATTGCAAAGCGAGCACTTAACCCAGCAATGGAAGGCAGAATTAGTCGAAATGCAGCAACGATTAGTCGGTTTAAGGCAAGCTCTATGTCAAGAGTTGGTTAATAGCCATAAAAATGACCAATTTGAGTTTATAAAGTCGCACAAAGGCATGTTTACTGTGTTAGGGTTTTCAAGTGACCAGATGATGCAATTACGTGAAGAATATGGCATTTATGGTGTTGGTGATGGTCGTATTAACATCGCAGGCTTGCAAGAAAAAGACATTCAATATGTCGCAAATGCAATCCATACGCTTGCTCGATAAATTTGTTCACGCTTATAGAGCATCGGACAGTCACAGCATATTTGAATTAAATACACTATTTATCCAAACGAATAAAAGGTAGAAAACATGAAGAAATGGGGTTTTTTCCTTCCAGCGATTATGTCTGTTGTTATGGTCGGTTGTGCGACATCGCCAGAAGGCACTTCAACTGATGATAAAGCAACAGAAACAAGTAACACTACGACAAGCAAGGATAATGCGGGTCAAAAAGAAAACACGGATGGAAAAGAGTCAACAACCCTTTCACCAATGGAAAAGCATCCTAATGTGAAGCCTAAACCAATGCCGACGGTAAAACCAAAGGTGGCTCCTTCGGCGACAAAGGGTGAAAAAAATTCGGATGGCAAATTGATTTTAGGCCAAAAAGAGTGGGTTCACCTTGAGGGGTTGGATGTTAATGTGGTCTCTCGTGTTGATACAGGAGCAACCACATCTTCTATTAGTGCCATTGATATTGTTCCTTTTGAACGCGATGGTAAAAAATGGGTGAAATTTAAGCTTGCTCATGATGGTCGCCAATCTAAAGATATTGAATTACCAGTGTCTTCAACCAAATTCATACGTCAGTCGAATTCAGATGAAACCTTTGAGCGTTATGCAATAGAAGCTTGGATTACTGTGGGTGATTTAAAAGTAAAAACACCATTTACACTGGCAGATCGTACTCATATGGATTATGGACTATTACTTGGGCGTAGCTTCTTCCGAGATGTGGCGATAGTGGATGTAAGTCGTGAATTTGTTCAACCTAAAGTGGTATTAGGTAAGAAGAAGTAGCCAATATTTATAGAAGGCCTCCTAAATAGGGGGCTTTTTAAAATGGCAAGACGAAAGGTAGCGTTTTATTATGTTTAAAGCTATACACCATATCGCGATCATTTGTTCGGATTATCAACGGTCAAAAATCTTCTATACAAAAACTCTTGGCTTTAAAATTATTCACGAGGTTTACCGCGCAGAACGTGATTCTTACAAATTAGATTTAGCTGTTTCTGAACATAGCCAAATTGAGTTGTTTTCTTTTCCTAACCCCCCAACAAGAGTTAGCCAGCCTGAAGCCTGTGGCTTGCGTCATTTAGCTTTTGCCGTGGATGATATAGAGCAATGTATTGCCTACCTTGAATCTCATAATGTGGTGTGTGAACCGATCCGAATTGATGAACTGACCGGTAAACAATTTACCTTCTTTAAAGATCCAGATGGTCTGCCCCTCGAACTTTATCAATCTTAATCACTGGCGAGTTGACGATGTTAAAACCAATTCAAGCGTTAATGGTGCAGGGGACAACTTCCGATGCAGGCAAAAGTGTGCTGGTGGCAGGTCTATGCCGCGTGTTAATGCGTAAAGGCGTTTCGGTCGCGCCGTTTAAATCTCAAAATATGGCACTCAATAGCGCTGTGACCAAAGATGGCGGTGAGATTGGTCGAGCGCAAGCATTGCAAGCCTTTGCCTGTGGCGTTGAGCCTAGTGTTCACATGAATCCAATTCTCTTAAAACCGAATACCGATATGAAAGCGCAGATTATCGTACAAGGTAAAGCGCTGCCGACAGAAGCTACTTTGGGGAATATTTCTTATAAGAACTACACCATGCCTTATGTGTTGGACTCTTTCGCTCAGCTGAATCAGAAGTTTGATTGTGTAGTCATTGAAGGCGCGGGTAGCCCTGCAGAAATTAACCTGCGAGAAAACGATATTGCTAACATGGGTTTTGCAGAAGAAGCCGATGTGCCTGTGATCATTGTGGCAGATATTGATCGTGGTGGGGTGTTTGCGCATTTGTATGGCACGCTCGCGCTATTATCTCAACCAGAGCAAGACCGAGTGATTGGTTTTGTCATCAACCGTTTTCGTGGCGATATTGAGCTATTAAACCCCGGATTAGACTGGCTAGAACAAAAAACAGGTAAGCCTGTAATCGGCGTATTGCCGTATTTGCATGGTTTAGAGTTGGATGCTGAAGACGCCGTTGATAGTCAACAAACCAAAAATGAGAAGACCAAACTCACGGTATGTGTGCCGGTTTTACCTCGCATGAGTAACCATACTGATTTCGATATGTTTAAACATCATCCGGAGATCGATTTTCAATTTCGTTATCAAGGGCAAAGCCTAACGGGTGCTGATTTGATTATTCTACCGGGGAGTAAATCTGTTCGTGCCGATCTGGCCTTTTTGCAGCAACAAGGTTGGCATAAAGATATTGAAAAGCACTTACGCTACGGCGGAAAATTGATTGGTATTTGTGGCGGTTATCAAATGCTGGGTAAAACCATCGCTGATCCTGATGGTATTGAAGGACCGGCTGGGGTTGCAGATGGACTAGGCTATTTAGAGTTAACAACAGAACTTAAACCGCATAAATCATTAACTCAAGTAACAGGCACACTATCTTTAGTCACAGGAAAAGTGGCCAGCATCATTGGCTATGAAATTCATGCAGGTGAGACACTTGTTGATTTACAACAACCTATATCAATAAACACGGACTCACACGATAAAAAATATGATGGTGCCTTATCGGATGATGGTATGATCTTTGGAACATATTGCCACGGTATCTTTGACTCGCCACAAGCCTTTGAACATATTCTTGAATGGGCAGGGGGGAGTGACTTACAACAAATTAATAGCCGTGAGCAACAGCAAATCAAATCACTGGATCGTTTAGCCGATAGTATCGAGCAAGATTTAAATCTAGCCTTACTTTGGCCAGAACTATTTAGCTGAGATTAGCTCCTGACATCTTATATCAAGGTACTTCAATGGAATTAGAAGCATTACTAACATTAAATACCAATCAGAAATTATTCGCTAACCCTAAGCGAATTGCTTTGCTTGAACAAATTGGTGTATCTGGTTCTATTTCACAAGGTGCGAAGTTAGCAGGATTGAGTTATCGGGCGGCTTGGAATGCAATTAATGATATGAATCTAGCATCACCTCATTTAGTTGTTTCTAGTGAAACCGGTGGGAAAGGGGGCGGAGGTGCAAAGTTAACTGAATTTGGCATTCGTTTGATCAAGGTTTATAGCCTGATGAATGAGATGCAGTCGATGGTGATGAAAGCCTTGATGGATACCAATGTCACGACTGAAAGCTTATTAGATATACTGGGGCATTTTAGCTTAAAAACCAGTGCAAGAAACCAGTTGAAAGGACGGATCACACGAATTGAATCTCAAGATGTGAAAGACCGTATTGTGGTCGCGCTTAACCAAGGCAGTGAAATTTCAGCTATTATCACCCGTGTTAGCACAGAGCAGCTTCAACTTGAGATTGGCAAAGAGGTGTTGTTGCTGTTTAAAGCGCCGTCGGTGACAATTTCACAAACATCTCAAAAAACCGATAAAAATCAATTAAAAGGGAAGCTCATCCATCTCACGCAAGGTGACGCGAGCAGTGAAGTATTTTTAGATATTGGTGATGGCACATTGTTATATGCTTCTGTGACACACCAATCATTAGAAGAAAATACATTAAAAAATAACACCTTACAGCTCGATAATACTTACTACGCATCTTTTGAACCAAGCCAGATCTTAGTGACCTGTTTATAATCCTACTTATTTTATTTTGCTTATAGAGCCAGTTTTGCGTATGATTCACCCATCGCTATGCATTTAAGTATACAGCGTTTGTTTTTAGAGGATTCCATGAAAAAACTATTCACCAAAAAGCCATACATGAAAAAGTTAGCACTTTATACGTTAGGCTTATCGGCTTTATGCTCATCACTTCAAGTATTTGCGGCTGACATTCATGTTTATGCGGCATCATCAATGACAGATGTCATGAAAGAATTAGGGCAAAAGTATCAAGCTGAAACCGGTGATACCTTGGTGCCTGTATTTGCTGGATCGTCTACTCTAGCGCGTCAAATTGAACAAGGTGCACCAGCCGATGTGTTTATTTCAGCGAATCCGAAATGGATGACTTACCTGGAAGATAAAGGCATGACGACCAAAGATCAGGTCACGGATCTAGTAGGCAATAGCCTGGTTTTGATTGGTTCTGACGAGGTGAAAAATGCACATGTCGATGCGGGTACATTTAAAGAATTACCTAATTTATTGGCTGAGAATCGTTTAGCGGTAGGTGAACCTCAAAGCGTTCCAGCGGGCATGTATGCCAAAGAAAGCCTTGAAAACATGGGACTTTGGTCGGAACTATCGTCTAAAACCGCACCAAGCAGTAATGTTCGTTTAACCATGTCACTTGTTGAGCGTGGTGAAGCACCATTTGGCGTGGTTTATAAAACCGATGCATTGATGAGTAAAAAGGTTTCAATTATTCAAACGTTCCCAGAAAGTACCCATTCGCCAATCATTTATCCAGCGGTTGCGTTGAACGACAAAGCGACAAGCCAAGCTTTCTTCAACTTTTTGAAAAGCCAGCAAGCGAGCGATACTTTTATTAAATACGGATTTACACCGCTTGTGGCTCATTAAGTCCTGATTTAATAAGCCCTATAGCGGTGAACTAACCATTTATCAGAATGAATAAAAACAGAATCAATAAAAGGATAACCAGTGATCTTGTCTGATTACGAAATTAGCGCCTTACTACTTAGCTTAAAAGTGTCCTCAATCGCAGTCCTTTGGTTACTGCCGGTTGGGGTTTTCTTTTCTTGGCTGCTTGTGACTAAAGAGTTTTGGGGTAAAAAGCTATTAGATAGTTTAATTCACCTTCCTTTAGTGCTTCCTCCGGTGGTGATTGGCTATATGCTCCTTCTAACCATGGGTAGAAAGGGCGTTGTTGGTGAATGGCTGTTTGATACCTTTGGTCTAGTGTTTAGTTTTAACTGGAAAGGCGCAGCATTGGCATCGGCAGTTGTGGCTTTACCGTTAATGGTGCGCTCGATTCGATTAAGCTTAATGAATGTCGATCCAAAACTCGAACAAGCGGCGAGAACGCTTGGCGCATCACCATTTCGTGTCTTTATGACAATCACCTTGCCGTTGGTCTTACCGGGCGTGATAACTGGTGCCATGCTGTCATTTGCCCGTAGTCTAGGGGAGTTTGGCGCAACCATCAGCTTTGTGGCAAACATTCCCAATCAAACACAAACGCTGCCATTGGCGATGTACAACTTTATCCAAACGCCCGGTGCGGAGTTTGAAGCCGCGCGTCTGTGCGTGATTTCGATAGTGATTGCACTGTTATCTTTACTTTGTTCTGAATGGTTAACTCAAAAAACCCAGAAAAGACTCGGCGTTTCTAGTGCTTCCAAGGCTAGCTCTTTCAAGAGCAGTTCTTCCAAGCATGGAGGCCAAGCATGATTGATTTAAATTTTAAGCAGCGTTTCATGGATTTTGATTTAGATATTCAAGCTCAGATACCGAGCTCAGGCATTACCGCGATTTTTGGCCGTTCAGGTGCAGGAAAAACCAGTATCATTAATGCCGTTAGTGGCTTAAAAAATCCCGACTCTGGCTCGATAAATATCAATCAACGAGTACTGTTTGACTCCCAACAAGGTATTAATCTAGCGGTTGAAAAACGAGATATAGGTTATGTATTTCAAGAGTCTCGATTATTCCCACACTATAAAGTGAAAGGCAACTTACTCTATGGTGTGAAAAATAAAAGTTATTTCAGTAAAGACCAGCTTATTGGTAAAAAAAAGCTACCCGGTAACTTTAATCAAGTGGTTGATCTACTAGGATTATCTGAATTATTAGATCGTTATCCGGCCGATTTGTCTGGTGGTGAGAAACAACGCTGTGCGATCGCAAGAGCCTTGTTGTCAGAGCCAAAAGTATTGCTGATGGATGAGCCATTAGCGTCTTTAGATCTGCCGAGAAAAAAAGAAGTCATGCCGTTTTTAGAATCGTTAGCGCAAGAGATTCAAATTCCAATTTTGTATGTTACCCATAGTCTGGATGAGATTCTGCACCTAGCCGATCACATGCTATTAATGGATTCAGGAAGAGTCGTGGCTTCTGGCGATATTGAGACCATGTGGGCATCAAGTGCCTTTAAACCTTGGCATGATGAAGTGGATTTGAGCACGATATTTAAAGGAGTCATCAAGCAACATCACCAACGTTATGCGCTGACCTATGTAGAAATTGCGCCGAGTTGTGGTGTTTGGATGTCGGCTATTGATGCCAATATCGATGAATCGGTTAGAATTCGTATTCATGCCAGCGACGTATCGTTAACCTTATCCGAATCTACAGACACGTCGATTCGAAATATCTTGCCTGCAAAAGTCGTAGAACTCGCGCCAGTGACGGATCCTGCGCAGCCGGTTTCAATTTGTTTAGCGATAGGTGAAGGTGAGGTTGAACATTACCTTTGGGCCAATATCACCGCTTGGGCCTATGAAGATTTACAGCTTGAAATTGGACAGAAGGTATTTGCACAAATCAAGGGCGTGAAAATGACCAACAAAGACATGGCAATTCGAAAATAAACATCACTGCACAAAAACCTTAATGGCCTGAATGGAAACGTTCAGGCCATTTTTGTATCTGGAAAGCCAAAAGCCCAGTGGCACGCTTCTTGAATTACTTTTATTAAGTGTTTAACACAAGGAGCAACAACTATGTGGTTATCATTATATTTTCCATCATTGAACGCGGCAATGGACGAACATAAGGTCATTTATAGTGCAAGTCCTTATGGTATGCCGGTTGTTGTGCACCATATTGATGCAATCAGTCAAGCAGGGGCTAAAGTTGACTCACTAGCAAAGTCAGAGACCTTTAATGCTTAAACTCAGTCAGCGGCCAATCATCTTCAGCGATTTAGACGGCACTTTACTTGATCATAATGATTACAGTATTGATGCCGTTGAGCCGGTACTCAAAAAGTTAGCGCTTCTTAGTGTGGATGTTATTCCAACGACTAGTAAAACCTTTGCTGAACTGCAATTCATCATGCCGCAGTTAGGTTTAAAGACACCTTTCATTGTTGAGAATGGCGCCGCGGTATTTATTCCTAAACCGAAAACAGCAACAACGGTAATGAATCAGCCAGAAGGCACAGTATCGATTCAAGATTATTGGTGCAAATCCTTTACCCAACCTCGTAGTTACTGGCAACCATATATTGAGCAAGCTAAACGCCAATTTGAAGGATGCTTTAGTTTGATGACCGAGATGTCTGCAACAGAAGTAGCGGAACTCACGGGCTTAACTGAGGAAGAAGCGCAACGTGCATTGCAACGTGACTATAGTGAGCCGATTAGCTGGCATGGCAGCGTTGAACAAGAACAGTGCTTTATCGAGTTTATGCAGCAGTGTGGTGCAACGGTACTAAAAGGTGGGCGTTTTCTACATATCGGTGGTTGTGCTCAAAAGGGCATCGCAATGGAGTGGCTTATGAATGTTTATCAGAGAGATCTTTTACAGCAAACAGGACAACAGAAAGATTGGTTCAGTATCGCGCTAGGAGACAGCGGTAATGATATCAGCATGCTCGAATTAGCGGATATCGCGGTGCGAATTCGTTCAGAGCATCATGATTTTCCGATTCTTTCTCGTGAAGAAGGGGTAATTGATAGTGATAGTTATGGCCCAACGGGCTGGGCAGAGTGTATACAGCTGATTTTATCCCTTGAGTAAGATCTTGAATTAGAAATTTTCATTTTTAGCATGGAATGCAGGAGGCATCATGGCTGACTTTTATCAAAACGGTATCGTGACAACATTACACAACTTGTCTGAACGGCCAGTGGAGGAATTGGAAGCAGAGTTAATGTCGTTTGCTGACCAGCGTTCCATGGGGTTGATTCTACCTTCTTTATTTTCGGAATTAGAAGGCGAAGCATTGCCTAAAATTGTCGAAGAATTAAAGAGTGTCCCTTACTTATCTCAGATCGTAATAGGCCTAGATAGAGCCGATGAAGCGCAATATAAACATGCTTTATCTTTCTTTAAAGACTTACCTCAGCATCACCGCGTTTTGTGGAATGATGGCCCTCGTTTACAAGCTTTAGATAAAGAATTAGCGGCGTTAGGTTTAGCCCCTAAAGAGCTCGGCAAAGGCCGTAATGTCTGGTATTGCATGGGTTACGTCCTAGCTACCGGTAAAGCTGAATCGGTAGCATTACATGACTGTGACATTGTCACTTATGAGCGTGATTTATTAGCACGTTTGATCTACCCAGTCGCCAATCCGCGCTTTAATTATGAATTCTGTAAAGGCTACTACGCACGAGTTGCCAATGGCAAAATGAATGGCCGAGTGGCACGTTTATTGGTCACGCCATTATTAAAAGCGCTTAAACGAGTGACCGATCAGAATGCCTACTTAGATTATATGGATAGCTTCAAATATTCATTAGCTGGCGAGTTTTCATTCCGCCGCGATGTGCTGAGTGATATTCGTATTCCAAGCGATTGGGGATTAGAAATCGGTGTGCTGTCGGAAATGCATCGCAACTATGCCAGTAATCGCCTGTGTCAGGTTGATATCGCTAAAACCTACGATCATAAACATCAAGATTTATCGTTAGATTGCACCGATGGTGGGCTATCTAAAATGTCGATCGATATTACCAAGTCTCTGTTTCGTAAACTGGCGACTCAAGGTGAAACTTTTAATATCGAAGGCTTTCGCTCGCTTAAAGCTACTTACTACCGTATTGCGCTCGATTTTGTTGAAGCCTACCACAACGATGCCTTAATGAATGGCCTAACCTTGGATGTTCATCTAGAAGAAAAAGCGGTCGAAATGTTTGCCCAAAATATAATGACCGCTGGCCAAAGCTTCCTAGATAACCCGATGGAAACGCCATTTATTCCAAGTTGGAACCGTGTAGTGAGTGCCATGCCTGATGTGATGGAACGATTAAAAGAGGCGGTAGAATTAGATCAACAAGAATTCGGGGGCTAAGTATGACGTCATCAAATTTATTAGTGGATAAAATTTGTCACCATTTGGATGTGATCTACCAAGGTATTGAACTATCAATTGAGCATAAAGAATTAGCCAATCAACTAATCAGTACTATGCGTCTATCTCCCAATTTAGAGACTTCTATGCCGATGTCAGTATCGCAATCTCTGTGGACTGAGAAAGATACCATCATGATCACCTACGGCGATAGCTTGCTGCAAAGCGGTGAAACACCTCTGAAAACCTTAAAGTCCTTTCTCAATCAATATTGTCAGCCTCATATCAACGGCGTGCATATTCTGCCTTTTTTCCCGTATAGCTCAGATGATGGTTTCTCAGTGATTGATTATTCGAGTGTCAATGAAGGCTTGGGTGACTGGCCAGATATTGAAGCGATTTCCAGTGAGTTTAATTTGATGTCGGATCTGGTAATCAATCATTGTTCAGCAAGGAGTGCTTGGTTTCAAAACTTTATTAAGAGCGAAGGCGTAGGGCATGATTACTTCTATACCGCTGCGTCAGATATTGATACCAAACAAGTGGTGCGTCCTAGAACTTCTGATTTACTCAAAGAAGTCGAAACCGCACAAGGCACTCAATATGTTTGGTGTACCTTTAGCCACGACCAGGTCGATTTTGATTTCCGTAACCCAGAAGTATTAAAAGCCTTTGTCGAGATCATACGTCAATATATCGACCATGGCATTCGTACCTTTAGGCTCGATGCGGTGGCGTTTCTGTGGAAAGAACTCGGCACCAGTTGCATCAATCTCGATCAAACCCATGAAGTGATTCGTCTATTACGTAGTTTGATTGAACAAGCCTGCCCGCAAGCCATTATCATTACCGAAACCAACATTCCCAACCATGAAAACCTGACTTATTTTGGCAATGCCAATGAAGCGCACGCCATATATAACTTCTCGCTGCCGCCGCTACTGGTGAATACGTTAATTACCGGCAATGGTGATCATCTGAAACGTTGGATGATGGGGATGCCTCCGGCGCAACAGGGCACGACTTACTTTAACTTTATTGCTTCACACGACGGCATTGGTTTGCGGCCAGCGGAAGGTTTACTCCAAGAAAACGAAATCAATGTATTGGTAAATACCATGCAATCGTTCGGTGGCTTAGTGTCATGGCGCGCGACGGAAAATGGAGACCGCAAGCCTTATGAAATCAATATCGCCTTATTTGATGCTTTACAAGGCACGCAAGCAGGGCCCGATAAATATGGTATCGACCGCTTTATTTGCGCCCATGCGATTATGCTTGCGATGGAGGGCATTCCGGGGATTTATATTCACAGTTTGCTTGGTACGGGGAATGATTACGATAAAGTTGAAAACACCAATCAAAATCGCTCGATTAACCGCCATCGCTGGGAGTTCTCACAACTGCAAGATTTGTTGTCTCAACCGCACACCCAACATCATCAAGTATTAAAACGTTTGATGCATTTAATTGAACTGCGAACAGGGCAATCCGCTTTCCATCCTAATGCAGTGCAATTTACGCTGCACCTAGGTGGACAGTTATTTGGTTTTTGGCGTCAAAGTATGGATAGAAGACAAAGTATTTTCTGTGTCAGTAATATCAGCCTTGAAGAGCAAACCTTGAACCTAGCCGATATGAATCTGATCCAAACGGATCATTGGAAAGATCTGATCAGCGATACTGAACTGACAGGCTCAACGGAAAGCATCCAATTAAAGCCGTATCAAACCGTCTGGATCACGAATAGGTTCAACTAACAGTAAAAAGCTCGAATAAAATAGGGTTTCAAAGCAATAGGCTATGTTCATTTCTACCTTGAAACGGTATCTTAGCGGGGTTAAAAATTTTGAAATACTTCGCTTATGATCGAGGTAAAAACTTTGGTAGAGGAACAAGCAATGAGCAAAGCAAAAATCGGTATTGTGACGGTAAGTGATCGTGCTAGCCAAGGTGTGTATGAAGATTTATCTGGCCAAGCCATCATTGATACGCTCAACGAGTACTTAACATCAGAGTGGGAACCGGTTTATCAAATCATCCCCGATGAGCAAGACCAAATCGAAACCATGCTTGCAAAAATGGTGGATGAAGATGGCTGTAGTCTAGTAGTGACCACTGGCGGTACTGGCCCGGCAAAGCGCGATGTGACGCCAGAAGCCACAGAAGCGGTGTGTGATCGAATGATGCCAGGTTTCGGTGAGTTAATGCGCGCGGAGTCATTAAAGTTTGTTCCAACTGCGATTTTGTCTCGTCAAACAGCTGGCTTACGTGGTAGCAGCCTGATTGTAAACTTACCGGGTAAACCAAAATCAATCCGCGAATGTTTAGACGCCGTCTTCCCAGCAATTCCTTACTGCATCGACTTAATGGAAGGCCCATTCCTAGAGTGTGATGAAAGCGTGATTAAGCCGTTTAGACCGAAAGCGAAGTAACACCACATAATAAAATTACCCTTTGGATTAATAGTGGAAAATCTATTAGTCCAAAGGGCTTTTGGTAAAACCAAATTTACTACCTATCACATGCATATATAGCTCTTTTTTACCCCTCATCTTAATTGCCTCCTAAACGCAATTTCATGTAAATATTGTAACTTAACTCACTGATTTAAAATTAAAGTATGTAATAATTTCAATTTTGGGATTGTGATAATTAGTTCACTAAACCCAATTCTTGCTTTCTATATCGCATAAAATTTTCCAAATGCTTTTAAAAATTTATCATTAGAGTATCTTATTGATAATAAATGAATTGATTAATAGTGAACGTGTATAAAGTCCATTCGGGTTTATCCGAGTTTCTTGCTAATACACAGTTATATTTTAAGGAGAGTTTTGAGCAATGATCGACGCCATCCTATATAAGGACATAGTAAAAGTAGTCAATAGTCAATTTTTAGGTAAGTCTAAGCGGATAGCATTTTTTGACGGTGTTAGTCCTGCATCATCCAAAGCGATGGCTGATGTTAATTCAAAAATAAAAAAGAAAAGTCTTGTGGCGATTCTATTTTGCAATCCTAATTCACAGTTTTGTAAGAATGAAATTCTAGAATCACTTAGTTATTTTCATCATCGATCAAAGGAACACATAAATATATTTTGTTGTGGTTATGGAGCTTACTGGCCAAAAGATAAATACCCTGACCTGAAGAAAGTAACAAGTATAGATGGCGTGGATTGGAGTTATAGTGATAACTCATTTGTAGCGGCGTTGGAAGATTTTGAGAGCAAAACTAAATGGCGCTATAGTGGAGAGAATGAACTTTTACTTTTAGAGGTAAGTCCTTCTAGTGAACCTAATGAGCTTAATATAAATAGCACTCTTGTTTGCAATCTAGAGCAAATGAAAAAAGACGGTGCTTTTAGTTCTGTTCGTGCATTATTTGAAAGTATTATTCGCTATTCAGTTAATAATGATGAAGGTGGTACTTGGGGGTTTAGTGATCAAAAAGGCTGTGAGGTTGCTACCTCATTTTTAAAAGATGCTATTTTAGGCTTGTTACCAAAACCTCTTCAGAATAGTTATCGCAAAGCTGAAAGCTATGCTGTCAGACAAATATAACAATCGCAAGCGCGTGGAACAATTTTCAGCTGAACTAACAATTGTCTGGTGTTGTGCATGTTATAACTTATAAGGAATGTCGAAGTGCATATATATTTACAAGCTATAGTATTAATCCTCTCGCTTGGTACAACATCAGTACTAGCATCTAGTCCTAAAGGAGATAATTCAATACTGAATCTATCACTTGCAAGCGTGGCTTGTGCGGCTGTTTGATCTGCTCCAGCCAGACTGGACACTTCATTAAGCGACATTTTGCTGTTCAAAGTTAACAGGGCTTAGATACCCAAGAGCACTGTGCCTTCTTGTCCGATTATAATCAACCTCTATGTACTCGAAGATCGTTTGACGCATCTGGTCTCTCGTCATAATCGGCTCATATTGGATCGCTTCAACTTTCATCGAATGGAAGAAGCTCTCAACACAAGCATTGTCCCAGCAGTTTCCTTTCCTACTCATACTTTGCTTTAGATTATAAACAGTTATGAGGTCTCGATAATCTTTTGAGCAGTACTGACTACCTCGATCACTATGAACGATAACCTGCTCAGGAAATTCGCGACGGAACAAAGCCATTGATAGAGCATCACAGACCAGCGTAGCCGTCATTCTGGTATCCATAGACCATCCGATTACTTGTCTTGAGTAAAGGTCAATAATTACTGCCAAGTACAACCAGCCTTCGCTTGTCGCAACATAGGTGATGTCTCCCGCCCATTTTTCATTCGGAGCCGCTGCGTTAAAGTTCTGAGCCAGCAAGTTTGGAGCAACTGGCATTTGATGCTTGCTGTCTGTCGTGCACTTAAATTTACGTGCCGCTTTCGGCGTTAAATCTTGACGCTTCATACTGGCCGCAATGGTTTTCACATTGTGGTTATCACCGCTCTCAGACAGTTCTTTTTGGATTCGCCTTGAGCCATCTCGGCCTTTGCTGTTATCAAAAGCTTCTTTGACCTTTGTATCAAGCTCTTGGCGAACTGCCTCGCGTTGGCTAGCCTTATGGCGATGTTTAACCCAGTAATAAAACCCACTTCGGGATACCCCGAATACCTTAGCCATACGTACAATATTGAAGTACATCAGGTGTTCGAGCATAAATTCGTAGCAATTTACTTTAGATTTTTCGCGAAGTAGGTGGCGGCCTTTTTTACAATTTCTAGCTCTTCTGCTTGCTCAGCCAACTGCCTTTTGAGCTTGGCAACCTCTGCGGCTAGCTCTTGTTCTCGCTGACTAGTATTGGTGTCTTTCTTCGAGTTCTTCCGCCACCCGTAGATTTGAGATTCATGTAAAGAAAGCTGCCTTGCAGCCGCAGCTACTCCCACTCTCTCTGCTAGTTTTAGGGCTTCTGCTTTAAATTCAGGGGAATGTTTAATTCTAGTTTTCTTAGTTGTCATTGTTCACCTCGTTAGTGATTGTACTCACTTAACTCAGTGTCCAAAACAGCTGGAGCGGATCAGTTCAAAAAGTTAATCCAGATGTGGTTAGTTCTGCTTATGAAGGCTACTTACAAGATTCAATCACACTTTACTCTCACTATCACAACTTCTCTATTGAAAAGTCACGACTGCATCAAGAGGGAATTTTTGACATTATTACAGGAGAGCCCGCAGTCAAAGCTCAGGCTTTAAACTCAAATGTTGGTGCAACCGCATATTTATCAAAATATCTATCAAAAACAGATGCAGAAAGCTGTAGTGAAATTCGAGAGTATTCCGATAAAATATTGGACAAGTATGGCTTAGGGTTATCAGAATCCGCTTAAGCGAAGCCAAACACACCAGTTGCTTTGTGGCTTGTTTAGCTTAATTTTTACCACAGTAACTTCCGTATTTGCCTCGGCTTAGCAAAGCGTTACTCAATTAACCTAATAATGTCTATACGAACTTTTCCCCACCATTCATTCCTACACAGTGTGATGAGTGTGACAAAACAGACTAGGTAAGGCTCTGATTGTATGTAGCAGCTAACAAAATACTAAATCTTGGCTTTCAAGGTTTAGTATTTTTTGTTTTATAGTAGATGTTTGACGATGGTTTAGCTTTAACTTTAGGTATAGATACTTGGGATACTTGGGATATTTGGATATAGTGATTTATATAGTGACAGGATTGATTGTTGGAGCGACTCTGTTGCCTATATCCCGTCATCCACATTGGATTGTGAGGGGAATGGACTTTCCTCGGATCCAGCTCGTTATCTGTGCCTCGTTACTGCTCTTGCTACAACTGAGCATTCTTAACCTTTCTGAGCCTCAAACCTGGTTTATTGTTATCACCACAACACTATGCTTGGTTTGGCAGCTTTGGTGGATTTTGCCCTATACCAAACTATGGCGAGTCGAAGTGCGTGCAAACCAAAATGTCGATGAGACTCGTCAACTTAGTATCTTAACTGCCAATGTGCTGACTCCGAATCGAGATGCATATAAACTGATTGAGCTGGTTAATAAATATCAGCCAGATGTACTGGTTACACTTGAATCGGATCAATGGTGGGAAAACCAATTAGAATGCCTTGAAGTGGATATGCCTGAAACCATGAAGTGTCCGTTAGATAATCTTTATGGCATGCATGTGTATTCGCGACTTCCGTTGCACGAGAAAGAAATTGCTTACCTAGTTGAAGATGATATTCCATCTATGCATACGCTTGTCGAGTTACCGACTGGTGACTTGGTGCGAATGCACTTTTTACATCCTGCGCCACCAAGCCCTACAGAAAATCCAGAATCAGCCGAACGTGATGCCGAATTAATTATTGTCGCGCGTAGTGTGGGAGAGAGCGATCAGCCCATCATAGTTACCGGTGACTTAAATGATGTCGCATGGTCTCGAACCACTCGTTTATTTCGCAAATTGAGTGGTTTACTGGATCCTAGGGTAGGTAGAGGGATGTTTAATACTTTCCATGTTGATTATCGCTTACTACGTTGGCCACTAGATCATCTTTTCCACAGTGAGCACTTTACCGTTCAGAGTATCCAACGATTACCATCCATTGGCTCCGATCACTTCCCGCTATTTTCTCGTTTGGCCTTCACTCCCGTAAAAGGCAAAGGGCAAGATGGCTTGGTTGCCGATCAAGATGATAAGGCATTCGCGGCTTCTATTACTCGCTCACAGAATGTTAGCAAGGAAGATGTACCACTAAAAACTAACCTCCCTCAGTCATTAATTTGACATATCAATCTTTATAAACAGGCAATTTATCGCATCTAACTTATCCCACTAATAAAGATGGGAATGTTGTATTTCATAATAAAAGGATAGTTTGTGAATAAATTGATTGTAGTCTTGGGTGCGTTGTTCATATTAAGTGGTTGTCAACTTACTCGCGTAGAGGGCGAACTGCATAATGTCGATGTTAAAGTCGGTACGAGAGACGATAGCCGTAACAATAGCGGTAAATTTTGCCCGCCAGGACAGGCTAAGAAAGTGAACTGCTAATGTTGAGCACTAGGCAAGTCTTGTTTGCCTAGTGCTGGTTAAATCTATTCTCCAAATCAAATTTTAACTTTTTACACCTTTCTTCACGCTAACCCCTTTTCTTTGTACTAAACAGCTTTCTTTGTACTAAACAGCAAGGCGGGTAGAACCGTTAGGCTGTAAACCAACAAGAAGCCAATCGCAATAGTAAGTAAGAAACCAATGCTGAACATACCTCACGAAATATCGTTTATTTAAAATTCATTAAAAATAAAGCTAATTCTTTTTATATCAAAGTCATATTTCTTTCATTATTGTGGCGCGGTAATTGCTTTGTCAGTAAGTAGTGTGAAAAGCAATGCGTTATAGCTAGGTTATTTATAAATATAACAAGCGCTTGCACTATGATATGACAAAGGTAGTCATTTTTGCACTATTGATAAATAAATGGACTGCAATGCTAAATGTCTATGCAGAATTAAAATAATTAAGGAAAGATTATGAATAAATTAGAATTAACTGAAACTATTTTTGCCATTAAAAAAGAAAAGCAATTAAGTTGGCAAGCTATTGCTGATGGTATTGATATGTCCATAGTATGGACTACATCAGCTTGTTTAGGTATGAACAGTTTTCCGAAAGAGCAGGCAGAAAAATTAATGGAATTTCTAGGTTTACCAGAAGAAAGTCTACCGGTTTTAATGGAATACCCTACAAAGGAGTGGGATAAATCGGTACCGCAAGATCCATTAGTTTATAGGTTATATGAAGTGGTTGGCGTATATGGCGACACCTTAAAAGAAGTTATTCAGGAAAAATTTGGTGACGGCATCATGAGTGCGATAGATTTTGAAATGGATATTCAAAAAGAAGAAAACCCTAAAGGTGATAGAGTTATTCTCACTTTAAATGGTAAATTTTTGCCGTACAAATCATGGTGATTAATTTTAGTGCAAAGGATTGCACCTATCATAACATTTTGCACTACTACTGTTCATAATAGCTTGTTAAATAGCTATAAAATCAAATTAATGTCATTAAATCAATGAGTTGTAATTTTGGCACTTTTTGTGCTTAACAATATTGTAACAACCATGAATTTAACGATAACAGAGAGAACCTATGGCCTATATAGAACCAAGTGAATTTGTCACTAAAATGGTAGATGCCGGCGAGCAAAAAGTTTACATGTCTACTAAAGATACTTTAATTCGTGCTTTTATGGCGGGGGCCATTCTAGGTTTAGCAGCAGTTTTTGCTATTACCGTAGCAATGAAAACGGGCAGTCCTATTCTAGGTGCTTGCTTATTTCCTGTTGGCTTTATCATGCTTTATTTAATGAAGTTTGACTTATTAACGGGTGTATTTACCTTAGTACCGTTATCTTGGTTGGATAAGCGTCCAGGCGTTACCTTTGGTGGCGTTATGCGTAACTGGGGTTTAGTCTTTATCGGTAATTTTGCCGGTGCAATGGCTACTGCATTCTTCATGTCCTTTATTTTAACTTATGGTTACGCAACCGATGGTGGGGAACTAGCAGCTAAAGTAGCGCATATTGGGGAATCACGAACCGTTGGTTACCAAGAACACGGTATTGGTGGTTGGTTTACCATTTTTATTCGCGGTATGTTATGTAACTGGATGGTTTCTATGGGGGTTGTTGGCGCAATGATTTCAACATCTGCTGGTGCGAAAATGGCAGCAATGTGGATGCCAGTAATGTTGTTCTTTTTTATGGGTTTTGAACATTCTATTGTAAATATGTTTTTATTCCCATTCTCTATGATTATGGGGGGGGAGTTTACTGTTTATGATTACCTTTTATGGAATGAGATCCCAACGGTATTAGGTAACTTAGCCGGTGGTTTATTACTCGTTGGATTACCATTATATTTCACTCATGTGCGTACGTCTCCAGTACGAACTATTGGCTAAGTTAGCTGTATACAAAGTATTGTTATTACAATACTTTGTACGAATAATACTGACATAACAATTGATATTATAAAGGTTTCTTAATTTAGGTTTTGAAACCTTTTTTATTGAAGTTCATTTGTCGAGATGAATCTTGAAAAGTAAGTTAAAGGTATTTTATGGATAAATCGTTAAGTGTCAGTATTGGTAGTTCAACTAATAAAGGAATTAAAGCCATTAACCAGGATGCTTTAGGGCATGTTATTCCTAAAGAGCCTCTATCTAGTAGTAAAGGTATTGTGTTAGCCATGGCCGATGGCATCAGCTCTAGCGAAGTTAGCCAAATAGCGAGTGAAACAGCCATTGCTAGTTTTTTAGAAGACTACTACTGCACCTCCGATTCATGGTCAGTTAAAACCTCAGCACAAAAAGTTATTCAGTCCATTAACTCATGGCTTTATGCACAAACCCGAAATAGTCCATACCGCTTCAATAAAGATAAAGGCTATGTGTGTACTTTCAGTGCTTTGATATTAAAGTCAAATACAGCACATCTTTTCCATTCTGGTGACACCCGCATTTACCGTGTTTCAGACGGTAATTTAGAACAGTTAACAGAAGATCATCGTCGAATTATTTCAGAAGATACCAGTTATTTAAGTCGTGCTTTAGGTATTGAGCATAACTTTGAGGTTGATTACAGCCAACAAGCTCTTGAAGAAGGTGATACTTATGTAATTAGCACCGACGGTGTTTACGAGTTCCTAGCTGATCAAGAAGTTGCTGCTGCTATTGAAGCTTCCACTGATTTGAACGAAACAGCAGATAAGCTGATTGAACAAGCTATCAAATTAGGCAGTAATGATAACTTAAGCATTCAAATAGTCCGAGTGGATCAAGTAGCGACTTACCAACTTGATGAAGTTCATCAACTGACACAATTACCGCTACCAGCAACATTATCACCTAGAATGATTTTTGATGGTTACGAAATTTTACGCGATATTTATATTAGTAGTCGTAGTCATGTTTATTTAGCTCGCGATACCGACACCGATAAAACCGTTGTTATCAAAGTCCCGTCCGTTGAACTAAGAAGTGACAAAGAATACCTTGAACATTTTATGTTAGAAGAATGGATTGCGAAGCGTATTAATAATCCTAATGTTGCTAAAGCTATTACCTCTAACCGTAAGCGAAATTATCTATACTTAGTCACAGAATATATTGACGGGATTTCTTTAAATCAATGGATGATAGACAATCCTAAACCTAAATTAGAACAAGTTAGAGACATAATTAAACAAGTCGCTAAAGGTTTACAAGGATTTCATCGACAAGAAATGATCCACCAAGATTTACGCCCAGCTAATATTATGATTGATAGCACTAATACCGTTAAAATTATCGATTTTGGCTCAACATATATTGCTGGTGTTACCGACATGTACAAAGAAGCGGCAGTACGTGGCACCATTCGATATAGCGCACCAGAATATTTTTTAGGTAAACCTGGTACTAAGCGTTCTGATTTATACGCATTAGCGGTAATCACTTATCAAATGTTATCAGGGAAATTTCCTTATTCACCTAAACTAGCCCAAGCGAACAGTATTTCAGCACAAAATAAGCTAGCCTACCGTAGTATTCTTGATGAGAATTGCCAATTTCCGGCCTGGATAGATGACACTTTAGAGCATGCATTAAAGCTAAATCCGCAAAAGCGTTACACGGAGATCAGCGAATTTATTCACGACCTACATCAACCAAATAAACAATTTTTAGCTAAAACTAAACCGCCGTTAATGCAACGAGACCCCGTCAAATTTTGGCAAAGTATTTGTGTTATCTTGATGATCTTACTAATAATACAAAGTGTATAACTGGAATTTGAAAATGCTGATATATTTTCAGGAATACACACAGCATTCAAATTCGGTATATAAACTCGTTTTCTTCGCGCTAAACTGTTTTTTTACTAAGTAGTTTTCTTTGTACTAAACAGCAAAGCGGGTAGAACCGTTAGGCTGTAAACTAGCAAGAAGCCAATTGCGATAGTCAGTAAGAAGCCAATGCTGAACATACCGCGGTGATCGGCCAGTAATAATGAACCGAAAGTTACTATGGTCGTGAGCGAACTTAATATGGCTGCTTTTGGTGTCGAAGATTGGTAGAAGGCTTTTACTGAACCTACCTCGCGGAAACGTTCCACAATATGAATACCGTTATCTACCCCTAATCCAAAGATCAATGGGATCACGATGATATTCGCCATGTTAAGTGAAAAGCCACTCCAATGGGCGACTGCCATGGTTGATAGGGTTGTCAGCAGAAGCGGAATAAAACTCAGTACCACATCTCTCTTATGCTTTAGAGCAAACAATAACACTAGCGCGATTAAGGCTAATGAATAGCAGATGGCTTGAATGAAGGCTTGAGTAATAATCTTGCCAACTTGTTGCTCGGCGACTGGGCGTCCGGTGGCATTAGGCGCAATCGCCTGTACCGCATCAATAAACTCATTTAACTGTTTTACATCTCGCATATCACCAGATGGATAAGCAACCACCAATGCGTAATCTTGATTGTAATAACGTTGTGCAAGTTGCGTTGGAATGTCATCAAAAGTAGCGGGTGGCGCTTGCATCATTTGCGTAAAGTTCTGCTGCATTTGAGCTAAAGGTTGCAGGGCTTGAAGTGAAATAGCCTGATAAATCTCAGGTTGATCAGCGGTTTTTAACCAATGCAACACCAGGGAAATGGGATGAAACGGCGGTGATTTTGTCTCAGGCCGCTCAATCGGTAGAAGCTGGTGGTGCGGATTGCCTACTTATTTGTACCAATGCTATGCATAAAGTTGCGCCTCAAATTGAAGCTAACATTACGATTCCAATTTTGCATATTGCGGATGCGACCGCTGAACAATTACTGAGCGATGGCGTTACTAAAGTAGGCTTGCTTGGAACTCGCTTTACCATGGAGCAGGATTTTTATAAGCGTCGCTTAGTTGATAAGTTCGGTATTGAAGTCTTGGTACCAAACGAAGACGATCGCGACGTGATCCACACGGTGATCTATGAAGAACTATGCCAAGGTGTGGTTAATGCTGAATCGAGAGAACGCTATCTTGATGTGGTTGATCGTTTAGCATCACAAGGTGCGCAAGCTGTCATACTAGGCTGTACTGAAATTGCATTGCTCATTAATCAAAGCCACACAAATGTGCCGTTATACGATACGACTAAAATTCATGCTGACTATGCCGTGAAGTGGGCGATTAGCTAATTTATACCTAGGTGGCTTCAAGATGCAGAATTCAGATCTATCATCCAAACCTTTAGGCAATAAAAAACGCTGACATCAGTCAGCGTTATTTTTATTCATTTACTTATACTGGAATACTTGGCTCTAGCGGCGATTAAGCTTGCTCTGCAAAGATTTCCATAAAGTCTTTTTTCAAGATAGGGTCACGGCGTGCTTTTTTAAGCTGCTTAACCATATCTTTTACGCAGTTCTGTAGCACTTTGTCTAGTAGGCTTGCGCGATATTCTTGTTGCTCTTCTTCGCTCATATCGTCACGCATTTTTAGCGTTTCGAACTCTTGCATGAAATCGATAGCGGCAAAAGTTTGGCCTACTGAGATCAAAGCATGGAATTGTTCGAAGTTATCTAAAATATTTTGCGCGCTGCCTGGTAGATCATCCCATACATCGCGAACAGGCTCTTCTGAAACTTCATGTATTGAGGTCACCATTGGAATTGCTTGTTCAGGGACTTGTTCAAATTCGATTAAATGACGTAACTCTGGAGAGTATGTACTTAAATCAACACTTTCTGGAGTATGGTTTTCTGTCTCGATTTCTTCCACTGAAACGGGTTCTTGTTGTTCTGACATAAGGAAACCTCAATTTATCCTGTACACAAATAAGCGTGTACTTCTATTCGTCTTCGCCATTATGTATAAGCTGGTCATGAAGAGCAACTGATCTCAAGCTCATGTGCCCAAGAAGGCGGCAGATTTGAATATTGATCATACTCTGGCTGCTCATCATAAGGGTTTTGTAGCAAGTTAAATAATGTTTCTACTTCAGAGTAGTCTCCATCTTCCGCTTTATCGATAGCAATTTGAGCAAGGTGATTACGCAGAATGTATTTAGGGTTGTGAGTTCTCATTGCTTCACAACGTTCAGCATAGCTTTGTGCTTCTAAAGTTAGCCGTTGTTGGTATTGATCTAGCCAGATTTTCGCGGCTTCACGATCTAAGACTAAATCGATAACAGGCTGAATGCCTTGGCTATCGAGCATAGAAAGCTGACGGAAAAAGCGAGTGTAGTCGACTTTGTTTTTGGCTAGTAGAGCGAACATTTCACCAAATAACTCAGGATCTTGCTCTTGCTTGGTTTGCAATCCAATTTTCTGACGCATCAAACGGCTGAATTCACGGTTAAGCTCAGGTTCGTAGAGTGCGAGAGCCTCATCTAAATCACTACGCTCAATCAATGTTGACAAAGAGTGAGCGAGGGCGGTTAAGTTCCATAATCCAATATTCGGCTGATTGGCGAAGGAGTAACGGCCTTGGTAATCAGAATGGTTGCAGATAAAGTTTGGATCGTAGTTATCTAAAAAGCCAAATGGCCCAAAATCGAAGGTTTGTCCTAGTATCGACATGTTATCGGTATTGAGAACTCCGTGAGCAAAACCAAAGGCATTCCATTTGGCAAATAATTGAGCGGTAGAAATGACCACTTGCTGTAGCATGGCAGCGTAAGGTTTTTCTTGTTGTTGGCACTCAGGAAAGTGATTTCTTAAGGTATGCTCAACCAGTTCTTTA
Organism: Vibrio casei; assembly: GCF_002218025.2. Taxonomy (NCBI): domain Bacteria; kingdom Pseudomonadati; phylum Pseudomonadota; class Gammaproteobacteria; order Vibrionales; family Vibrionaceae; genus Vibrio; species Vibrio casei. The sequence goes on from NZ_AP018681.1 coordinate 546,602, forward strand.
AGTTGTTCGTGTTGACCTGTATAAAAGCAGTGCTCGAAATGACCAAAGCGGATATGGCTTTCTGCTAGGCGAATACAAATTGCGCCCGTTTCGGTTTTTTCACGATAAACCAGAGTCTCGCTATTGATTAATCCTAGTGCGCGAGTAGTGGGAATACCTAAGTGATGCAAGGCTTCAGAGCATAGATATTCACGGATGCTAGAACGAAGAACCGCGCGACCATCACCTTGGCGAGAAAAGGGCGTTAAGCCAGCACCTTTAACATGAATGTCGTAACGTCGCCCATCGTTTGCTTTGATCTCTGCCATCAATAAGCCGCGACCATCACCTAAGTCTGGGTTGTAATAACCAAACTGATGGCCAGCGTATTTCATGGCGAGCGGTTTAAATTCTTCAGGTAGAGTAATACCAGAAAAAGCATTGAGCATTTCTGTATTATGTTCTGTTGGGAGTTGGAGTGATTCAGCAAATTCACGGTTCCAATGAACCCAATGAGGATGGCTTAATGGTGACGGCGTAACACCTCGGTAGAAGGATTCTGATAATCCATGAAAATGATAGCTAAATTGTGCGCTAGACCAAGATGACATAACGGAATCCCCTTTATTTTGTCTAGATAAATTAGCATACTTACTTGGGTATATAACACCGAGAGAAATTAAGGTTAAGCAATACTCTTCACCTCAGTGCCCATTTTGATTGAAATGGGAGTCATTAATTTATTATAAGGGTAGTCAGTGGCGTCAGTTGTTACGGCATGGTTTGCTGGTTGTATTATTTATTTTGCCGTGATTTTATCTGCACAAACTGATGAGGAGATCCGATCTCGGGCCCAGCAAAACTTTGCCACCGCTGTGGTACTCACCGATAGTGATGCGATTCAATTTGGGGTGCAGAATTTTAACCCTAACTCCATTACACCATTTAAAAATGACGATATGGGGAACGATGATTCTCTTGATTTGAGGAACAAAGTTGCCGTCACTAGTTTTCCTTATTCTTGGCAGCTAAATAGCCTAAGCCCACAAGTTAAACATGAAATTGCCGTTCGTGCTTCTTATGTTCACTTTGAAAATAAAGTCTCGCTAGACAGCCGACCTGATTTACCCGCAGATACAGATAGTAATGAAGTCTATGATGCTTTCTTTGAGTATCGCCTTATCTACAACATTACCGATTCTTGGAATATTAAGTATGGTTTAGGTAATCATTTTATGTATTTCAAAAATAAGCATTCTTATAACAGTCGAGAAAGTGAGCAGTTAAAACCTTTTTTAGATGGTTATGCCTATAATACATCAAGCCGTTCTTATATTGCTGAGCTGATCTGCTCCAGCCAGACTGGACACTTCATTAAGCGACATTTTGCTGTTCAAAGTTAACAGGGCTTAGATACCCAAGAGCACTGTGCCTTCTTGTCCGATTATAATCAACCTCTATGTACTCGAAGATCGTTTGACGCATCTGGTCTCTCGTCATAATCGGCTCATATTGGATCGCTTCAACTTTCATCGAATGGAAGAAGCTCTCAACACAAGCATTGTCCCAGCAGTTTCCTTTCCTACTCATACTTTGCTTTAGATTATAAACAGTTATGAGGTCTCGATAATCTTTTGAGCAGTACTGACTACCTCGATCACTATGAACGATAACCTGCTCAGGAAATTCGCGACGGAACAAAGCCATTGATAGAGCATCACAGACCAGCGTAGCCGTCATTCTGGTATCCATAGACCATCCGATTACTTGTCTTGAGTAAAGGTCAATAATTACTGCCAAGTACAACCAGCCTTCGCTTGTCGCAACATAGGTGATGTCTCCCGCCCATTTTTCATTCGGAGCCGCTGCGTTAAAGTTCTGAGCCAGCAAGTTTGGAGCAACTGGCATTTGATGCTTGCTGTCTGTCGTGCACTTAAATTTACGTGCCGCTTTCGGCGTTAAATCTTGACGCTTCATACTGGCCGCAATGGTTTTCACATTGTGGTTATCACCGCTCTCAGACAGTTCTTTTTGGATTCGCCTTGAGCCATCTCGGCCTTTGCTGTTATCAAAAGCTTCTTTGACCTTTGTATCAAGCTCTTGGCGAACTGCCTCGCGTTGGCTAGCCTTATGGCGATGTTTAACCCAGTAATAAAACCCACTTCGGGATACCCCGAATACCTTAGCCATACGTACAATATTGAAGTACATCAGGTGTTCGAGCATAAATTCGTAGCAATTTACTTTAGATTTTTCGCGAAGTAGGTGGCGGCCTTTTTTACAATTTCTAGCTCTTCTGCTTGCTCAGCCAACTGCCTTTTGAGCTTGGCAACCTCTGCGGCTAGCTCTTGTTCTCGCTGACTAGTATTGGTGTCTTTCTTCGAGTTCTTCCGCCACCCGTAGATTTGAGATTCATGTAAAGAAAGCTGCCTTGCAGCCGCAGCTACTCCCACTCTCTCTGCTAGTTTTAGGGCTTCTGCTTTAAATTCAGGGGAATGTTTAATTCTAGTTTTCTTAGTTGTCATTGTTCACCTCGTTAGTGATTGTACTCACTTAACTCAGTGTCCAAAACAGCTGGAGCGGATCAAGCCTAACATTGAGTTGAATTACGAATTGAACCGAAAATGGGGCTATTGGAAATACACATCATCCTTTAACTACTTTTATGGCAAAGTTTGGGATAAAAAACGTGAGTATGATTTTGGTAACCCCAAAGGTTGGTACATGGTTAACGGCTTAAAGGCCAATTACAACTTGACCAATTGGGATGGATTTATCCCTTCGGCTTACACCAGCTTTAAGCGTATTGATTTAAAGGGAGATCCTGAGGCTTCTTTTGGTACAGATAACTATTACGAGTTTTCAGTTGGGCTATTGCTGACGCCGCCCATTTTTAAAGACTATATCGATAATGTCGGAATAGGTATTAATATGAACTACGGTAGTGCACTGAAAGGCGGAAGTATCGTTTTATTTTTTAATGAGTAAAAAACCGTACACCTAGTAAGTTTGAATTATACAGTTTGATCGCTTAGCGTGGCGGTAGCGCTAAGAAAGTTAAAGCAAATATTGAATTGAGAATTATAAAGAGGATAGAGCATTGGGATTTTTGTCGAAGTTATTTGGCGGTAGCAAAACGTCAGCAAAGAAAGAAGTAGAACCAATTGAGTACAATGGCTTTTTAATTTACCCAGAACCTATCGCAGAAGGTGGGCAATTTCGAATTGCTGGACAAATAACCAAAGAAATTGATGGTGAAGTTAAAAGTCATCGGTTTATACGCTCAGATGTATTGTCTTCTGAATCAGATGCTTGTGAATTAATGGTCAAGAAATCAAAGATGTTTATTGACCAATCATCCGGCAAGATTTTTTGATTCAATTGAATGTTTAATCAGCATTTTATGACTTATCACATGGAGATTTTCTACACAAATGCATGGCGTGCATATCAGGTATGACCTGTTATTGTGATCAATCTGTTGTTTTTTTACGTCATAAGAGTGAGAATCGTCAAACTTAGAGTTATATGTCATATAAAAATGTTTTTTTATTACATTGAACTTACGGTTACTATATTTAACTGTTATCTCTTAGGTTAAGTTGATCTTAATTAAAGGGCGATGCCCAGAGATGAGTTTAAATAGTGGACTACAAATTTATTGTGCCAATGTTCAAGGAATAGCTATGCAGATTGGTGTACCAAAAGAAATACTCGCGGGTGAAGCGCGAGTTGCTGCCACGCCGAAAACGGTTGAGCAGCTTTTAAAACTAGGCTTTACCGTCGCCGTTGAGTCAGGAGCGGGTGCTCTTGCCAGCTTTGACGATACTGCCTTTGAAGCGGCAGGTGCTTCAATTGTTAATACTGAAGAAGTGTGGAAGTCAGGTTTGATCCTGAAAGTAAATGCGCCTCGTATTAACGATGAAACAGGTGTGGATGAGTTTGAGCTTATTCAAGAAGGTGCGAGCCTAGTGAGCTTTATTTGGCCAGCTCAAAATGAAGAGCTACTGAATAAACTGGCGACCAAAAACATTAATGTTATGGCGATGGATTCTGTGCCGCGTATTTCTCGCGCGCAATCGCTAGACGCATTGAGTTCAATGGCTAACATTGCAGGTTACCGCGCGGTAGTTGAAGCAGCTCATCAGTTTGGTCGTTTTTTTACTGGTCAAATTACCGCTGCAGGTAAAGTGCCACCAGCGAAAGTATTAGTTGCAGGTGCGGGCGTTGCCGGTCTTGCTGCAATCGGTGCTGCCGGTAGCCTAGGCGCTATCGTTCGTGCATTCGATGTACGCCCTGAAGTAAAAGAGCAAGTCCAGTCAATGGGCGCAGAATTCTTAGAAGTTGATTTCAAAGAAGAGTCTGGCTCTGGCGATGGTTACGCGAAAGAAATGTCTGAAGCATTCAACAAAAAGGCTGAAGAGCTTTATGCTGAGCAAGCTAAAGATGTTGATATCATCATCACAACCGCATTGATCCCAGGCCGCCCAGCGCCGAAGCTTATCACCAAAGAAATGGTTGATAGCATGAAAGCGGGTAGCGTGATTGTTGACCTTGCTGCTGCGAATGGCGGTAACTGTGCATACACTGAAGCCGATAAAGTAATTACCACACCAAATGGTGTAACGATTATTGGTTACACTGACATGGTAGGTCGTTTGCCGACTCAATCTTCTCAGTTGTACGGTACAAACCTTGTAAACCTTCTTAAACTGCTTTGCAAAGAGAAAGATGGAAACATCAATATCGATTTTGATGATGTAGTACTTCGTGGCGTGACAGTGGTAAAAGAAGGCGAAGTAACATGGCCTGCGCCACCAATTAAGGTATCAGCGCAACCACAAGCCGCTGCAAAACCTCAAGCTGCACCAGCGCCTAAAGTGGAAGAAGAACCAAAATCACCAACGAAGAAATTGGTTGGTATGGCTGTCGCTGCCGGTGTATTTGCTTGGATTGCAAGTGTTGCCCCTGCTGCATTCTTGACTCACTTAACCGTGTTTGTTTTAGCCTGTGTTGTCGGTTACTACGTAGTTTGGAATGTTTCACATTCACTGCATACTCCATTGATGTCGGTAACCAATGCTATTTCTGGCATTATCGTTGTCGGTGCATTGTTGCAAATTGGGCAAGATAATACGTTGGTATCTGTCTTGTCTTTCATCGCTATATTAATTGCGAGCATTAACATTTTTGGTGGCTTTACCGTGACCAAACGTATGCTTGAAATGTTCCGTAAGAAATAGGAGTAACATATGTCTGCAGGATTAGTACAAGCGGCATACCTTGTTGCTGCTGTTCTTTTTATCATGAGCCTTGCTGGTCTATCTAAGCAAGATTCTGCTCGTGCTGGTAACTACTACGGTATTACTGGTATGGCGATCGCATTGATCGCAACGATCTTTGGCCCTGAAACCGGTAGTATTACTTGGATCATCATTGCGATGGTGATTGGTGGTTCGATTGGTATCTTCTACGCTAAGAAAGTAGAAATGACGGAAATGCCGGAGCTAGTGGCGATGCTACATAGCTTTGTGGGTGCAGCGGCCGTTTTGGTTGGCTATAACAGCTACTTAGATATGGGCACAATGGTTTTAAACCATGCTGAACACGTGATTCACCTGGTAGAAGTATTCTTAGGTGTATTCATCGGTACAGTAACCTTTAGTGGTTCGATTGTTGCTTTCTGTAAGCTACGTGGTCTAGTTTCATCTTCTGCGATGAACATTCCTCATAAGCACAAGTGGAACCTATTAGCATTAGTGACTTCAACTTTGTTGATGATCTACTTCGTGAACAACGATGGCAGTATGTTTGCTCTATTAGTGATGACGGGCATTGCCTTAGTATTTGGTTATCACCTTGTATCATCAATCGGTGGTGCAGATATGCCAGTGGTTGTTTCTATGCTGAACTCATACTCTGGTTGGGCAGCGGCAGCAGCAGGTTTCATGCTAGCAAATGATCTACTTATCGTAACCGGTGCTCTAGTGGGTTCTTCTGGTGCGATTCTGTCTTACATCATGTGTAAAGCCATGAACCGCTCTTTCATCAGTGTTATTGCTGGTGGTTTCGGCGCGGCTCCAACTTCTACATCAAGCGATGAAGAGCAAGGTGAGCACCGTGAAACAACCGCTGAAGATGTGGCTGAAATGCTGAAAGACTCTAAGTCAGTTATCATCACTCCGGGATACGGAATGGCGGTTGCACAAGCACAGTACCCAGTTTACGAAATCACTGAAAAGTTACGTGCACAAGGTATTGAAGTTCGCTTTGGTATTCACCCTGTAGCAGGACGTCTACCAGGTCACATGAACGTATTACTCGCTGAAGCGAAAGTACCATACGATATCGTATTAGAAATGGATGAGATTAACGACGATTTCTCTGAAACAGATACGGTTCTGGTTATCGGTGCTAACGATACAGTTAACCCAGCAGCTCAAGAAGATCCAAACAGCCCAATCGCAGGTATGCCTGTACTGGAAGTTTGGAATGCTAAAAACGTGATTGTCTTTAAACGTTCAATGAACACAGGTTATGCCGGTGTACAAAACCCATTGTTCTTTAAAGAAAACACGCAAATGCTGTTTGGTGATGCTAAAGCCAGCGTTGATGCTATATCTAAAGCGCTTTAATTTCTTGTTATAATTAATAAAAACCAGTCTTCGGGCTGGTTTTTTTATGCTCACCTTCGTCGTTCTAAAAAAGTAATCCTCATTTTTAATGTTCACAATCCTAATTTTTACGTATAACCAATCCTGTTTACTTTAATGATTAAAAGTTATCCAAACGTTAATTAATGACTCAAAAATGACATGTATTCTACTCAGTGCAGTTTTTTTATGTAGTATGATGTACCATTATTTTCATATAAACATGGATTGTTAGCCCTTGAAAGCATCAAAATTTTTATTTTTGTTGACAGTATTGATGGTAGGGCAAGCGTATGCTGATACATTACCAGAGCGTATTGATCAATTTAAAGGATCATTTGATCACTCTAAGGCAAGTGCAATTTATGATTTACGTGTCGTTCAAACTGATTTTCCTACTAGCCTATTATCACCAGAATCGTTGCTCCCACAAACATCTAAATACCCTTTAAAGGACTTGCAACTGGTTTATCTTCTTGCAACGACTTGTAAAGGTAAATATCCGCTAAGCCCTGCGGTTACTGAGCCTTTAGTGTTTACTCGGGCTATTTGTAAAGGGACATCATTACCAATTAAATGGTTTATCCGTTCAGGACTCATTCACCCTGGCGGTGGAACCTATGCAGCTCGATATGCAGCACTTCATCCAGAAAAATACAAACAACTCGTTAATTTCATGCATATTGAAGAGAGGCCAAAAGCACCAGAAAATACTTTATTAGGTCGATTGCAATTAATGCCTTATGATTCTATCAGTGCGCTAATTGCTGGCTCTGAAACTATCATTGCAAATAATGAATTATGGCTAAGGCGAGGAACACAATATTATGTGTTCACTGAGTCTATTTGGAACCGTGCATTAAGTGATGCGAATTTAATTGCGAGACCGTTGTCTCAAACAGATCATTGCTATGTAAGAAGTGGTAATGTTTGTTGGGATACAAAAAATGATTCAGATATTTTATTCTACAGCATACTCGCACTTGGTATTGTTAATATTACTCTTATATGCAGTTGGGGGTATTCTCGCTGGTTAAATAAGAGAAAGGAATTACGTAGCCGAATGTTAGTTCTGCAGATTCTAACACATGAACTACGTACTCCAATCGCAAGCTTATCGTTAACAGTGGAAGGTTTTAGAAGAGAATTTGAACATTTACCGAATACTGTGTATGACGAATTCAGGCGTTTATGTGAAGATACAAGGCGTTTAAGGCAACTAGCTGAAGCAAGTAAAGATTATTTGCAGTCTGATACACAGACTTTAGCAACTGAATGGATTCCTTCGGTTGAAGAGTGGTTAGAATACCGATATGTACAGGGAGAATTTAATATCGGTATGGAGATTAATCAAGATCAAGCTGTAAAAGTAAACGTATATTGGCTTGGAACTTGTGTTGATAATTTAGTGAGAAATGCCTGTAAGTATGGTGAAGCCCCCGTACTCCTAAAGGTAACAACACATTCAAAGAAATTAGTTCTTGAGGTTATTGATCAAGGACAACTAACTAAAAAGGATTGGGCTAGACTTCGTAAGCCATTTGTAAGTAAAAGTGGTTTAGGTTTAGGCCTCACTATCGTTGAATCGATGGTTGCGCGAATGGGCGGTACAATGAGCCTTAGTGGTCCACCAACAACTTTTAAATTGGAGATTCCCTGTGAAACAGACATTGCTACTCGTTGAAGATGATCGAAATCTAGCAGATGGCCTATTAGTCAGTTTAGAACAAGCAGGTTATGAGTGTTTGCACGTTGAACGCGCGGCTGATGTTGCCTCTGTATGGGATAAAGCAGATTTAGTGATATTAGACCGTCAGCTGCCTGATGGTGATTCCGTTACATTTTTAAATGATTGGAAAAATATAAAATCAGTACCTGTTATTTTGTTAACCGCTCTTGTTTCTGTTAAAGATAAAGTGTCGGGGCTTGATGCAGGTGCTAATGATTATTTAACTAAGCCTTTTGCTGAAGCGGAGCTCTTTGCTCGTATTCGAGCACAACTTCGTTCTCCAGATGCAGAAGATGATGGTAATACAGTTACCGTAGGGGATATCTTTATTGATAAAACTACACGCGAAGTGAAGTTTGGAGAAGAGTTTGTAACGATGACTCGCACAGAGTTTGATTTATTGGTGTTTTTAGCGAGTAACTTAGGCCGAGTATTTACTCGAGATGAGCTTCTTGATCATGTTTGGGGCTACAACCATTTCCCAACGACACGAACGGTTGATACTCATATTCTTCAACTTCGTCAAAAAATCCCAACAATTAAAATAGAAACACTTCGCGGTGTTGGCTACAAAATGAAAGCCTAATTTTAAATGTCTCACTTAAAGTTAAGTTTTACATTTGTAACGTTGTCACTTTTTGCCGTTTCAGCGTCCAGTTGGGCGGCAAAACCTAATGATTGGTTTACAGAGAAGTCATCACTAACGAATGCTCATAAAACTCTTTTAGAGGGAGATTTAGAGCAAAGTTTTCATTCTATGATCCAAACTTGGCAAAAAGAGCCGAAAGAACATATCAAAAATCATCTTGACAACTTATTAACTAAAGCCTTGGATAAAGATTGTGGCCGTTCTTTTGATGGCTCTGGTTTCCCTAGTTGGTTGGAAAAGGTCACCATTCAAAGGCAAACTATTCAAAGTCCAGGAAGATTAAATTATCGACTGAGAATATTAGTTCAATCGAACCATAGACTCGATGATGTAACCTTTACAAAATGGCCAGATCTTACGCTTATAAACAAAGTAGGATTAGTTGAGAACAAAGAGAGAAATCATTGGTTGTATAGCAATCGTATTGATATGAATGCTCAAATAGATAGCGGTTTATATAAGTTTAAATTGATAGATGAAGCTGGTGAGGAGTGGGAAAACTGGGTGATCTTATCAAAGCCAAATAATAAGCAAACGGTACGCTGGAATTCAAAAGACACTTGGGTTGTTGATAAAATAGGTTTATTGAATCGTTTTTGTCCACTGCCAGTGCTTGAGGTTTCTTTATATGGAAATGTGAGTGGAGAATACACCGAAGTCTGGAAAAAAGAGTATGAAACCGATTATCCAGAATCAGTTTCGAATGTAGCACTACCACCAAATCGATATTTATTAGGTGTTTCCATTACCCATAAACGCTGGCAAGGTTTAATGACAATTGAAGATAAGCAAATAATTAATAAAGCTTATGATATATCAGATTAGATAAGGTTGAGTATGTTTGATGATCTACCTACGCTCTCTCACGAAGAGCAGCAAGATGCAGTAGAAGAAATACAGAAGTTAATGCAAGAAGGAATGAGTACAGGCCAAGCTATTCAGTTAGTAGCTCAAAAAATTCGAGCACAAAAAGCTAAAGAAAATAAGAGCAAGAAATAACTGATCAGATTAATATTATGCACTATAACTAAATATATATACTAAATTAAAAGGGGAGTACAACTCCCCTCAATTAGTATAAACGGTCTTCAAAATCCTCAGAGCGTTGATGCGTCCTTTCTCTATGAGTTTTACGTTTTGATTTGCTTTTTTCTACTAATTCACCGTCATAGTCATCAAAATCACGTTTGTTTTTTTTGTTACCATTACGAGGTGTATCATTTTTCAACCACTTATCCAAGTTGCTCATTGTCCTGTCCAAACATCATTATCATTTATGAGTCGCAAGTAAGATTATGCAAATACAATGTGACAGTAAAACGAACTTTTTTTGACGTTATCATGAAATATATTAATCGTAAGTTAGCGTTCTTAATTCAAAAGGAACATCACTTAACTGATTAATATAATCTATCTTTTCATTGTTTTCATTCCAGCATAAGTACAAAGATTGTTCCATAATAGGAGCACCTTCAACAATAAACAGTTGCTCCTTATCTAAGCTTTTACTTACAACCGGTTCTGGTAAATAAGCCATCCCCGTATTCGCTATTAAATACTTCATAATGACATTACTTGATGAAGCATGCATGATTGGTGTTTTTTGCAATTCTACAATACGAGCATGTTCAATAGAAAATCGAGTACTCCAGTCTAAATAGGCTAATGGGATAGATGGTAAATCTGAAAAAGTAGAATTTGACTGTGTTGATACTAACTTAAACTCAAAACTCGCGACTTGCTTTAAATTAAAACCTTCAACTTTGGGAGGATCACCAAGAAGAGCCATATCTATGCTTTTTTCCAGCAACGCTCGGACAATATCTTGCCTGCTAACTGATTCCATCCGAAAAGCAACTTCAGGAAGGGAATTATGGCTATCATTAATCCAATCAGAAATACCACTTAGTTCCCATACACTAGACGAAGCACCAATAGAAATTTGTTCCATATAATTATCACTAAGCAGTACATCTTGGCGAGCACGGCCCCATGTCTGTAATATGGACTCAGCATAAGGAAGCAATCTTTCACCTGCAGGTGTTAAATGGACATTACCTCGTTGACGAGAAAAAAGAGGGCTTCCTAATTGAGACTCAAGCTGCCTAATACGAAAGCTCACTGCGGACTGCGTTAGATATAGACTTTCTGCTGCACGACCGAAATGACGGGTTTTACCGACCTCTAAAAATGTGCGTAATAGCTCAGTATCCAATTTACACCTCAAAGCATTTGATAAAGATTAGATTTTCTAAAAACCATAATGACAAGAATAACCTAAAATGATAAAAATTTTTTATTAAATTGAACAAAATCTTTTGTTGTACAGAAACACAATAAACACCTATTTTCGCAGAAATACAAGTAACACAAGAAAAGAGTAAAAGAATGAGAAATCTAGGAAAGTTTTTTGATAATAAACATTTTGCTCGAGGCTTTAATCGCTCAGGAGAATTCACTATTAATGAAGCGCAAGTACTTGAAAACTTCGGACGAACAATGAAAGGTTTGTATGAAGGAAGCCTTACACCTGAGAATTCAGACGAACATGAATTCATTTCTGCATTTCAGGAAGGAGGGGAGTATGTTAAAAGTCAATATGCCAATTGTTGGAAAAAATACTTAAATAAAACTCAAAGAAAAAGAACCTATACACTTTGCAGTACAGTGAAATCTACTGGTTCATCATATGACGACGATGATTCGGATAATGATGATATTGTTATTGAAGATTAATAACTTCGAATTCAGCTAAGCCCGCTAATAAATAGCGGGCTTTTTTTTGTTTATTATTCACACTAAACATTGCAATGTGAGTTGATCTTCATGGCTTTAATTAAGTATTTGAATTTAAATGCTTATATTTTTTTGTTTAAAATCTCAATGTTTTCACGGCAAACACTTCATACTTACAAACAGGTTATTCACAAAGTGTAAGTAAATTACAAAACTGTATCCTTAATATTTTTGCTGGTTTGAGTGTCTATTCATCAAGGTGTTAAGTAAGAGTGTTGTCACACTGTCACTTATTGTGGGCTAAAAAAAGCACAACCGATATGGTTGTGCTTAAGTGTTGCCTTAATTAGCTATATTTAATTCATTAAGCTATTAATGGCTTTATTTAAACTAGCGACATCTGCGCCATTAATAATATAAGTATTATCAATTGAAGCACCAGAGGTAGGCATGACAACTAAAGCTGGTGTTCCTTTAAACCCTAATTGTGAAAATAATTGGAGGTTTTTCTGATAATTTTCTGTCGGTTTAAACTTATTCAAATCAACACCTGCCAACTTTGCATTGGCATCAACCACGTCTTTGGTCAGCTGCCCTTCGTTTAATCCACTGTCATAAATACCATTATGATATTTTTCATATGCAGAGGAACCTTTCTGTGTAAATGTTTCAAGTCCTATTTGTGCCGCATATTTCGATGGCTCCCATCGGTTACCAAATATAGGAGTTTCTTTAAAAATAAACCTTACATTAGGATATTTTTTTTGAAGTTTCTCAATAGTCGGAGAGAGACGAGCACAATATATACACTGATAATCAAAGAACTCAACTACGTTTACTTTTGCATCCTTGGGCCCAGTAAATGGCGTATTTTTATCATTTAACAATGCATCTTTATTAGATAGAACCGCTGATTTTTGAATATCAGCTTGCTGCTCTAATTGTTGTTGCTGTAATTTTTGGCTAGCTTTAACCAAAAACTCCGGGTTATCAACCAGATACTGGGCTGCAATTTCACCTATCTTAGCCTCTTGTTCAGGGGTAAATGTTGTATCTGCGAATGCACTATGTGAACCAAAGGCAATAATAATAGGTAAAGCGAGTTTTTTCATACATATCCTACCAGGTCTTATTTTAAACAATTAAAATAGCTTAATTAATTATGAGTTACCTCATTTAAATTAGTTCAATTAACTTGCTTACATTGATCGTATATTTTTATGTAGTAATGAAACTTGTAGTATTTATGAGCTTGACGGATTTATACATTAACTGTGCTCTAGTCCAGCAACATGTTTCATGGGATGTTGATAACAAGATGAAAATTTAAGGTTTACTACATGAGAACAATGATAATTTTACTTTTACTCATAGCTAGCCATTCCGCTTATGCCTATGATGATAGCAAGCGATATAAAGCGGCAAAGTTTTATAAAAATAAAGCGCAATCAGCAGTAAGTAACTCAAAAGCAAACCTAAAGGGTGAATGCCAACTTATGTTAACGATGCAACACATAGACAGAAAATACGCTCAACTAAAAAGGATTACTCACATAGGAAGCCCAAAGATATGTAAAATTGCGAAAAATAAATTAAAATCGTATTTAAATAAATCAACTCGTTACGATGTCACAGAAAAATACCTTAGGATTGAAGTTAGTCGCTGGGATTAAAGACTATACAAAAATAAAAGTATATTGTTCTGCTCTTGATTCACTCTAAAGTGAGTGGGAGGGCTTTCGAATGCAGAAAGATCAGACTCTTAACTCCTCCAACCGGACAAAGAGCTACACCTCAACAAATTCTAACAGGGCTAGGGCTGTTAGAAATCAATTCAGAAATAGAATTAATGACATCCCGTAGGATTTTAAAAATCGCAAGAGCGATCGGTAGGATAAAAACGAGGTGAGACTTTCACCCCGTATTACGATACGGGGTTGTAACAGGTGATACTAACAAAGGTTTAATATAAAAAAGCCAGATCTAACGGGATCTGACTTTTTCGTAATACCTAAGCCGTAAGAATCACCAAACAGCGAACGCTGTTATTCTTAATTGAATTCAAAATATATAATATTTATAGTTTTTAAATTATTGTAAATTTAATACTCTAGCAAGCTGGATATAACTAAATATTATCTTCAGAATCTAACCATGGCGGTAGATTTCAAGGTAGTTGACCAGATTTTCTAATTATGCGGCTCTTTTTTGACCGCCATGTTCATTATTGTCTGCGCTTTTGGGGTTGAGTGTTACCGAACCAACGGGTGACCAGTCGCGAGTCTCCCTTGCCCAACGTTCAGGATGCTTGGCTTTCGCCTGCTGATACATAGTATGTCGCTTCGCCAGCACTGTTGTATCTAAGTTTCTGTGTCTTTCTGCTGGAGTGACGAACTTAATCGCGCTGTGGTGATGCTCGTTGTTGTACCAGTTTACAAAATTCAGTATCCATTCACGTGCGTCTGCCAGCGTTTCGAAGCCATGCTCCGGATAGTTAGGCCGGTACTTAGCTGTACGGAACAATGACTCTGAATAGGCATTGTCATTACTCACGCCCGGACGATTGAAGGACGTTCGGATGCCCATTTCATCAAGCTTTGCACGCAAGGTGAGTGACCTCATGGGAGCCCCGTTGTCAGAATGTAAATAATGAGGCTTCACGAAACAGCGTTCACCGAAGGTGGCTCGCTCAATCAGCTGAGAAGCAAGCGTTCCGCATTCGCAGTCATGGACTTCCCAACCCACAATTTTGCGACTGTAGATATCAATGACCATATAAAGGTACCAGTACAGACCACGAACCTTCGCGGGCAGATAACTGATATCCCAAGTCCAGATCTCATTGGGCTTTGTCGCCACATGAGAAGCGGGCTCCGTCGTAGGCTGTGGCGGTTTCGTCCGTCCTCGATGATGCAGTTGGTCGTTATCTTTCAGCACACGATATATGCTTGACTCGCTGGCGATATATTCTCCCTGATCGGCCAGTTTTGGCACGATTTGACTGGGGGGTAAGTTGGCATAGTCGGCCTCATTGCAGACATTCAAAATATGCTGACGCTCTTTCTCTGACAGCTTGTTTTTGGGCTCTGGTCTGATAGCCAGAGGACGAAGATCGGGCAACACATGACCCTGTGACGTACGCCAGCGGCGCAAGGTTCGCTGTGGAACTTGCATAAGGTCTGCAGCCTTGTACTGAGGCGCGCCATTAGCAACCGCTTCATCAAAAAGCGCCAGCAATGTCTCGCGCATATCGAGAGGAGTCAGTCCTCCTCGCTGTCGCTCCCATACAAGGCCTTGAGCTTTTTTGACAGCACCAATAGCGCCGCCGTTTCTGCCAGGGCTTTGTCTTTACGATGCAGCTCTGCTTCCAATTTTCGGATACGCTTTTTATCCGCTCTACGCGCTGTCTGCTCTGCTTTCTTAGATTGCTCAGCTTGACCCGCACCGCTGATACAAGCGAGTTTCCACGCTTTAACTTGTTCAGGGTACAAACCTTTCTGGCGACAATACTGGCTAAGCTCAGTTTCTGACAAACTGGCGGTTTCGATGACGGTGGCGAACTTGGCTTCAGCTGACCAATGTTCAGAATTTTTTTGATTACCTGGCACAGGTTTACCTTCGGAGCGGAGTTTATTACGCCAATTGTATAACGTTGCTTCGCTGATGTGATCCTCCGCAGCAACTTCTGGAATGGTTTTGTTATGCGGTGGCAGTAGCTTCTTCAAGATGGCAGCTTTTCTTTCTTCGGAATATCTCGGCATAGTGTCCTTCGTTAGCCCTCCATTACTGGATTTTTGGGCGATCTAAGATCTGGACAACTATCCTGACACCGGGGGATGGCGTACCATGCATTTTGGGGTAACCTTCTAAATAAGTGATTTTTGCATAAGTCTCTTTTCTTATTTCTCTGACAATATCTAAAAATGTTTTCTCCGTCCATTCTTCAGATGTTCCTACCATCCCTCTCTGTCAGACTAGTTGTCGCGCTTAATATTCAACCATTAAACAGAGGGCGTGGAGTAACAATGAAACATTATTCAGCGCAAAGCAAAGAGTCGGCTCTTCAGAAGATGATGCCTCCAAATAATATAGCAATAGCCCAATTATCAATCGAGATGGGGATTGGTGAATCAACCTTGTATAATTGGCGAAAACAAGCAATTGATAAGGGGCATTTAGTGCCAGGTGATGGAAAGAATGCTGAGCAGTGGTCATCAGCAAATAAATTCTCAGTCGTGTTGGAAACAGCCTCTTTAAATCAAGCTGAGTTAGCGGAATATTGCCGAGGCAAAGGTCTTTATGTGGAACAAGTATCGGCTTGGCGAAATGCGTGTATAGATGCAAACGCTAACGTTAAAGAGCAAGAAAAAGCCTTCTCCACCGAAACAAAGAAAGATAAAAAACAGATCAATCAATTAGAAAAGGAGCTACGTCGAAAAGATAAGGCACTCGCTGAAACCGCAGCACTATTGGTGTTAAGAAAAAAAGCAAATGCGATCTGGGGGGAAGCCGAGGACGAATGATCCTCGACTCAGCTCGCATTCAAGCAGTTAAACTAGTTAATGAAGCTGTGAGTTCTGGTGCGCCAAAGTTTAAAGCTTGCCGTGAACTTGGGATCAGTGTCCGGACGTATCAACGTTGGACTGTTGACGGGAACATAAAAACAGATGGTAGACCAATATCTCAGCGCCCTGAGCCAAAAAATAAGCTATCAAAAGCAGAGAGAGATAACATATTAGCCATCGTTAATAGCGATGATTTTAAGAGCTTACCACCAAGCCAAATCGTCCCTACATTAGCAGATGAGGGTATTTATCTTGCTTCTGAATCAACATATTATCGTGTTCTTCATGAAGAAAAACAGCAAAACGCTCGCGGACGTAGTCAGATAAAAGAGAGAAAAGTACCGACGACACACTGTGCTACAGGGCCAAACCAAGTGTGGTGTTGGGATATTACTTGGTTACCAGGCCCCGCTAAAGGGCTGCATTTTTATTTATATTTGATACTCGATATATTTAGTCGAAAGATTGTTGGATGGGAAATTCATGATGACGAATCAGCAGAAAATGCATCAATATTAATTAAGAAAGCTCATTTAAAAGAAGGAGTTAAAGATAATCCTCTGGTACTGCATTCGGATAATGGAAGCCCAATGAAAGGCTCATCAATGCTTGAAACACTTTATAGTTTAGGTGTCGTGTCGTCTTTTAATCGTCCTAGGGTGAGCAATGATAATGCTTATGCTGAGTCGATATTTAAAACGTGTAAATATCGCCCTGACTATCCGTATAAAGGGTTTTCAACAATTGATGAGGCGCGTAGTTGGGTGTTGAAATTTAGCCACTGGTATAATTTTAACCACAAACATAGTGGCATCAAATACGTCAGCCCACATCAAAGGCATTCAGGATTAGCGGGTGACATATTGGCTAATAGAAAAGAAGTTTATCAAGGTGCTAAAGATGCTCACCCTGAGCGCTGGAGCGGTAATATCCGTAATTGGGATTTACCAAAAGAAGTGTACTTAAACCCTGAACAAAATAGTGTCAAGGCTGAGAGTGCATAACGTAGTGATCGCGACAACTAGTTTGACAAACACCGCCATCGCATCAGACATGCTTCGACTAATTTGCATTATTCCACCCGTCTTTTTATTAAACGATGCATAAACATCTAAATGATATCCATTTTCATATTGCCATAAGCAAGAAGTTAACTTTAATGTACTACTATCTTGAATCTCACGAATAGCCTGAGCAACCCAAACTGCACCATCACATGTGGCTACTTTTAAAGACACACCGTTTGCTGCGGCTAAAGAGGCCATATTAGAGCCTGCAAAGGGATTTACTAAAAGAAACCGACCAGATTGCTTTGGAGGAGTTGAAAAATTAGGGATTGGTGTCGATTCATTTGCAGAGTTAATATTTTGTCCAAGACCATTGCTTGCAGCATTTATTACTGTAGCTCTATCACTATCAGTTTGGATGTCAAAAATTCTATAGTATTCCACCGTTTTGCTTTTTTCGGCAAGAGTATTATTTAATGATCCACAGCCATTAAGTGTACCTGCAAAAATTAAAGCTAACCCTATTAACTTAAATTTGTTCAAAATTAATCCCTTTGTCAATATTAATGAACAGGAATTATACATAATAATCATTAATAACAAAGTGTTATCAATAACATGAATAAAAGTGTGTCATAAAACTGTCGTTCTAATCACTATTCTTAATTCTCGCTGTGTCTTTTCCATCTTATCAGAGCGAAATAAAGAGCCTAAATAGGGAAGTCCATCAACACAGGAACGCCCTACACGGTTATTTCACCATTAATCACATGCGGTACGACTTCAAGCGAGACGCCCCGACATCTTGACGTTCTATTTGTTGGATAACATTGCCGCCGTCGGTCACTTCGGTTGAGGTTAAAAAGGGCACGTTTTGACCGACCGTAATGTAACCGCGCTCCCTGTCCATGATTAACATGTTCGGGCGTGATAACAGCTCAGTATTTTGGTCAGTGGTCACCGCTTTAACTAATGCGTTAAAATCCCCACCCGTAAAAATAGCGGCGTTGTCGGTCAGTAAGTCTACGACCGTAGTGTTGGTGACAAAACCTGCTTTATCCAATGCAAGACTTAGGTTGATGACAATTTCGTAACGGCTTGGTATTATCAGTAATTTCAATGAGTTGAGGAATAGTTGCGGTGCTATTTTCAAGCCATGCGGATGCTACCCTTGCGCACGTTACCAAGTGCGCATTATGTATATGGCATTATGTTTAAGGCGTGCCCGTCAGTACCATTGCGCAGCACTGGCGGGTTGCGTAGCAACGTTTAATATAATTCCCATAATGCGAACTAAGGTTTGATTTATCCGCGCCTCTGAATTCTAAAGCTACTGCATATACACATGACTTTCATAGTGTGCATGTGGACATCCGCCACTTATCGCACCAAAGCGGGGTATGTTAAAAAAATGACATACCAGTTAGATGAAAAATCCTTCATCCTCTAGAATGCTTTTCTTCTTTTAGCTATTGCAGCTCACGGGGATGGGGGGAGGCAAGCGGAGCGCCCCCCATTTTCGTGAGTACACTATCTTTAATAGTGTACTCTTGTGTAAATATGACACAAGCCGATATTTTTTTATTTGTTATTAGTAACTTACGGAAGTGTGAAAAAGCTCAAAATTATAGTTTGCAATTACATTGAGATTACATTGTAATCGCATTTATTGGTTGCTATTCTTATTTGTAATCGCAATGTACACACAAATAGGTTTTAATATGACAGATTTAGTTCAATTTTTGGATAAAGCAGTAGAGCTCAGAAAGGCGAGAATGAGCAGGGAGTTTTCGGATGAATTGGATACTAATTTCAATTTTAGATGTAACTCTGAGCTTAAAGAGGAATTCAAGAGACTTTGTAAAGCTTCACAAACTTCACCTAGTTCAGTTTTGAAAGTTTACATGCTGAACTGTATCAGAGCGCAGAAAATAGTTTAGGTGCTCTTAAAACGCATCTAGGGACGCGCCAACGTCCCTAGATGATGATAAACCCCAACCGTTAAAAATAGGAATTAATCATATGAATACAAGTATCGTAAATACCGCTCAAGATAACAATATCACACATGCATTCATGACACGTTCGGATAAGAATAAATCATGTGAGAATTATTATAGCTTGGAGAATGCAGAATCGTTAGCTGATGATATTTCTAACATAGGCTTGTTAGTGAACTCTGGTTCAGTTAAGAATGCTCAGTTATTCGAGGCTTTAACTTCTGAGTTACTTGATAAGGTTGAAGAGCTTCAGACCGTCTTAACGTATATTCGAGTATCTCCAATGTTTGACCAGGAACAGCAGAAACTCGCCCAATAATAACGCTCCAATAGTTCGCATTATGTATCTTATGTTAAATCATTGTAACTTGAAGTTATATAAAAACAAAAGAAACTCATCAGCACTAGCCTCCATTTATTTACCTAATTATCGTCTAGTGCTGATGATCTAATTAATTATAAATTATGGATTACATTCATCGACTAAAATTTGAGGCTGAACACTTACCAACTTGTACTCACCCTTTAAATTTCTAAATACGATTGTGGAATATGCATCTCCATCTTCAATCGTAAAATTAACTTTGTAGTTCATACCGGCGACAACTTGTTGCTGAACACTCTGGATTTCTTTCAATGAATATCCTCCTTCCATACTTGCTGTAGCAAGAACTGCTGCTTGTTTAGCTTCTGGAGTAATATCTGCTTGTTGCCAACTACCAGGCATTGCTTTGACGGGCTCGCATACAGCTTCTTGTGTTGATGCCGTACTTGTTTCTGCCGTATTTTTTGTTTCAGGTGAAGAGCTGCATGCCATAAGTGCCAATGCTCCAGTAGTAATTACAAAAAGTTTTTTATACATATCCAATTCCATTTAATTTATTCAAAGTTCAATACTATTAACACAGCATTAAGTATAATCTGATGCTCTTTCAATATTTTTTGCTCCTATATTTTGACCAACTAATGTAGAAACAGCCATGGCTAATCCCATAGCCGGAATCGTTATTACTTGAAGCACTGTTGATCCAACACCATAAGATGCAATAGTTACCGTTCCAAAACTAGCCACTAAAAAAGACATTATCATCAAACCTAAAGCTCTTGCCGATAATTCTACAGAGCCAGGAGCGCCTAAGAAAAAAGCACGTTTTATGTATAAGAAATCAGGCTTAAAACTAGATAAATCTAGCTGAATACCATGTCGACCTCGAATGAAAACCCAGAGTCCTATACAGGCTGCTATTCCCTGTGTAACTAAGGTTGCCAATGCAGCCCCCATTACACCTAAACCATCAAATCTTCCAAATCCAAAAATAAATAATGGATCTAAACCAAAATTAAGAATAACGGTGCATAAAACAATATAAAGCGGTACTTTTACTTGTCCAATACCACGCATGATGGATTGAAATATTGCATATATAAAAACAAAAATAACCCCTATAAAAGAAACATGCATATACTTCAATGCGTCGTTATAAACTGTGCTATCAACACCTAATAGAGTCAAAAAATAAGGTGATAGAACATAGCCAGTTAAACCTAATACGATAGCGCTAATAATAACCATCACCATGGTTTGTGCTGCCACATGGTTAACCATTTTTTGATTACCCGCTCCCATGTACTGAGCTGAAAGCGTGGCCCCTGCCATTGCCAACCCGGCACCTAATGCAATAACTAAAAACGTAACTGGCGCACTAACAGATACCGCTGCAACTTGCGCTGCACCTAATCGTCCAACCCAAAATGCATCAGTAAGTTGGTAAGCTGATTGTAATATTTGTGCTAATACAATCGGGAATGCTATCTTTAACAAGACCTTACTGATAGAACCTTCAAAAATAGCACTATTTCTTTCTTTCATTGTTCACTCACAAACGAAAAAGACGCCGAGGTAAATTCCTCGGCTTCTCAATATTATAATTAATGATCAACCACCGGCTAACTTAACTTTATAATTTTTCTTTTCAAGGTGAGCTTTTATTTTATCTCTATTGTCACCTTGAATTTCTATTTTACCATCTTTAACACTACCACCACATCCACATATCTTTTTCAATTCAGCGGCCACAAGTTTCAATTCTGAATCATTCAAATCAAACCCAGATACAAGGCAGACACCTTTACCTTTACGACCTTTTGTCTCTCGTTGAATTCTCACAATACCATCGCCTTTAGGGCGCTGTTCTTCTGGTTTATCTTTTTTAATGCGACCAACATCAGTGGAGTATACAAGTGACATATAAAACCTTTATTAATATTTTAAAAGTAAAACGTTTTAGCCTATCTAAGATAGTTTAATAGTAAATGTATTTGGTTAAGGTTCAAGTATTTGCTATAATTTATTTAGTTATAGTGCGTTGATGAGAGTTAAATGAAAAAATTAATTACCATTGAGTCGGATCAATGTAAATTAAAACTAAGTCAGGAATTATTTTCTGACTTAGTTACTTACGACAATCTCAATGATTTAACACACCATCAGTATGCGCATAATTCATTACTTTCAATGGTTAATGATTGGAATTTATTTGTTTCTTTTTGCCAGAAAAAAAATGTGAGCCCACTACCGGCATCGATTACAGCAATACGACTGTTCTTAGAAAAAGAAAGCCAACAAAGAAAGTACGCTACATTAAGGCGATACAGCTTAACTATTGGTCTCCTGCATCGTTTACATCGCCTAGCTGATCCTACTAACCACCGGCAAATACATTTCACTCTTTCAGCACTAAGAAATATGAAAAAAGGTGATGCATCTCAAGCCAGCCCTTTTACATCTAAACATTTATCAGCATTAAACGAACGCTTTAACTCTTCTGAATCGATTAAAGATTTACGAGATCTGATTATTTATCACTTAATGTTTGAGTGTCTGTTAAAACGCGGTCAGCTTAGAACGTTATTAATTAGCCATTTAGACATCACCTTAAATGACACTATACGCTTAAATATTGGTGATAATACCTATGAACTTTCTGAACAATTATGTCAGTTATTGGATCAGTGGCTATTGGTGCTAGCTCGCCATGATGGCTTTTTACTGTGTAAAATTGATAAACATGGAAATATTGGCTCTGAAGCATTAAATGATTCTTCAATTTATCGTATTTTTCGTAGGGCAAGTGATACATTAAATTTGCCTCAACACCTTAGCTTTTCAGGGCAATCCACACGTGTAGGTGCTACTCAGGAACTCTATAAACAAGGATATGATCTGAGGCAAATACAAGAGTTTGGACGTTGGTTCAGCCCAGTGATGCCGGCTCAATATCTTGGTAAGCATCAATTTTCAGAATCCGAGCAACTTGTATTTAAGAAAATAAAAAATTGGGATTAACTAATTAATCCCAATTTTAACGCAATGATTTCTAGCTCAAGCTTTGACGAATTGTTTGCTCTAAAAACACATGGAATTTATCCCCATTATATTCCATCAATTTAGGAAACATTGAAATAGGTGTCATTCCAGGAAAGGTATTCACTTCATTTAAATAAAGATGCCCCTCATCGGTTAAAAAGAAATCAATTCTAGATAAATTTTTCAAATTCATATGTGTGAATACTTTTCGAGAGTATTGCTCGATCTGCTTCAACTGATTATCCGACAAATTTCCAGCTTCTAATACCGTCGATGAATGACTATCCGAACTATACTTTTCATCGTAAGTATAGAAAACACCTTCTGGTGCGATAACCTCCCCTGGCTTAGTTATTTTCAGCTCATCATTTAGTACATAAGCAGCCACTTCTAACTCTCGAGGCTTAACAGACATCTCAATTAGAACCTGATCAGAGAACTGAAAAGCATTATGAATGGCTTCTTTTACTGCCACCCTTTCAGTGACACTGTAACAGCCAACTGATGAACCCTGCCTGGCTGCTTTAACGAAGATTGCCCCCCACAAATCAAAAGCTTGAAGAGCCAGACTTAGGGACTTCTCACTATTTTCAGTCAAAAAACGATAAGGTGTATTTGGTATGCCTAGTGCGTCATACCAAAGCTTCGATGTTATTTTATTAAAACTGTTTGAACTAGCTTCAGGACCACAGCCTAAATAAGGAATACCTGCCATTTCTAATAAAGATTGAATATCACCTGTTTCACCAGGAAACCCATGGATACAAGGAACTACATAATCAATAGGTATTGTTTCTATTTGCTTACCTTTTAAACTTGAATGAGCGATATCTAATTCAACTTTCAGCCCATTGGAGTCAAGCCAAGCTTGTGGTGTTATTTCTACTTTAATAACATTAAAATCAGCCGTTACATTTAATTGCTGTTCTAAGTATTTAGCTGATACTAATGATACTTCATGCTCAGAAGAACCACCGCCACATAAGAGTAAAATATTTTTCATCTTCAATTCAACGCTTTAATTATTACGGAAACTTAAAAGTGATGAGGTAATGATAGTGCTTTATGATTCAGTATTCAGCATAAATTATTGGTCTACACATTCATTACATTCCATGTTGGAATAACCCTCTAAAAGAACATAACTTCACGTCGTTTTAAAGGGCAGTACTAATTAAGGCAATTTTTTCAATTCTGGATATTGAGATGATTTAATCGACTTCACGCTTTTAACAAACGGACCCATTGCTTGATAAGATGCTGGTAATTGGAGTATCGCATCTTTAGCCTCTTTAACTGTCTCAAAATTGCCAAACAATAAGCTGTGCCAATTTTTATTATTTATTGTTTTAACATTTTCCCATTTTGGTTGATTACTTGGTAAATCAGCCGCCGTTGATAACAAATGTTTCTCATTTGCCAATGCAGCCACTTGAACTAAATAATGATCAGTATCCGGCTGAGTCATTTTATTGTCACTTGGATAAAAAACACGAACTGAAGCCTCACTTGTATTGGCTTGATCTAATGTCATATCTTCTTTAGGGCTCAACTTAACCACTTTCTTACTTTTAGGCGCAGTAGTATCTGACGAATTAGAGGGTTCAATCATTGAAGGCTGACCAGCCTTTGTTGAAGCCACCGTAGATAATGGCTGTACATCTTCTTCCATTGGAGCTGCAGTAGATGTAGTGATTGGCTGTGGCACTTCATCTGACTTATAGTTTTCTTGATATGTTTCTGTTGACACTTCGCTATCGTAATTTGATGATGAACATGCAGCTAAAAACAACACGGAAAGAGATATAATTGCTATTTTTTTCATAAAAAGACCAAAGTGTTATAAACATTTATGCATCATGCCCCTGCCACTAATGAATATCAAGGTGCATACCAACATCTCAGTAAAATGTCTGTCAATTTATTGAATATTGCCGGTTAAATATCCATATTATTAACGACAAAAATTACAGTTAGAATAATTATCGTGGTGGATCACAGACAGACACGCCTTTCACACTTTTATCTAGGAATGAGATTATTATATTTACACCACTCGCCTTGCTACCAATCTATTGTTTAACGAGGGATAAATGCAAAATCTAGACAAGTTATTAAAACCAAGTTCCATTGCTGTGATTGGTGCTTCCCAACGTCCTTTTCGTGCTGGCTCTATAGTAATGCATAACTTACTGCATGGTGGGTTTCAAGGGGTAATTATGCCAGTCACGCCTAAATATAGATCAGTAAATGGTGTCTTAGCTTACTCAAGTATTAGCCATCTGCCTTTAATTCCCGACCTCGCCATGATTTGTACCAATGCAAAATATAACAAACTAATTTTCCAACAACTTACCAAGCTTGGGGTTGGCGCAGTAATAGTAATATCGTCAGATATGCACCAAACGATTCATTCGGATGAAACACTTGATGACGAATGTTTAGCAATAGCAAGAGATGCCAATATGCGGATATTAGGCTCAAATAGTTTAGGTATTATTCTTCCTTGGCTAAACCTTAATGCTTCCCTTTCACCTGTGACAGCGTCACAAGGAAGCATTGCTTTTATTTCTCAATCAGCAGCAGTATGTACAACTATTTTGGATTGGGCTAATGATAAAAGCATCGGGTTTTCCGCCTTTATTTCCCTAGGTAATGCTATTGATATTGATTTTTCAGAGCTGCTTGATACGTTATCAATTGATAGCAAAACGTCTGCTATTTTGCTCTATGTTGATTCAATAAAAGATGCAAGAACCTTTATGTCTGCAGCAAGAAGTGCTTCACGAAATCGACGAATCCTTGTATTAAAAAGTGGCCGGAGTACTGAAGGTCAAAAAGCTGCGTCCATTCACACTCGTGGTAGCCAAAGTTTAGATATCATTTATGATTCAGCCATTAAACGCTCAGGGATGCTTCGAGTAAATAATACTCATGAACTATTTGCTGCTCTAGAAACCCTTACTCATGCTGTACCTCTGCGCGGTGAACGCTTAGCGATAATAACAAATGGAGGTGGGCCCGCGATTATGGCTGTCGATGCTTTAATTGACCGAGGGGGAAAACTTGCTAGTTTATCTGACCAGGCTATTGACCAATTAAGTTTATTCTTGCCACCAGCTTGGTCACATAACAATCCAATAGATCTTGTTGGCGATGCAGATAGCCAACGCTATGCAAAAACACTAAACGTATTATTAGACAGCGAATCTATTGATGCCATTTTAGTTATGCACAGCCCTTCCGCGATATCTCATCCGACACAAACTGCGCAGGCTATAATTGATATCATTAAATCTCATAAAAAAAGTAAACAATTTAATATTTTAACTAATTGGTCTGGTGAGGAAACCGCAAAAGAAGCTCGCTTGCTCTTCACTAAAGCAGGCATTCCAACCTATAGGACTCCAGAAGGTGCCGTTGGTGCTTATATGCATCTTGTGGAGTATCGACGTAACCAAAGACAATTAATGGAAACACCATCATCTGTAGAATTAAGAAATGCAACTCAGCTTCAACAAGCCAAACAATGGATTAGTAGCCATGTTAAAGAAAGTGAAACCAACTATGCCTCTCACCAAATTAGTAAATTACTTGATAGTTATAACATATCGGTTTTACCAACTTGGTTAGCTGCTGATCCAAGTGAAGCGGTACATATTAGTGAAAGTATTGGCTACCCTGTCGCGGTTAAGCTTCGTTCATCCGACATTCTGCATAAATCGGAAGTTCAAGGAGTTATGCTTAATTTACGAAATGCTAATGAAGTTGCCAGCGCAGCACAAGCGATATTAGATAGAACCGCTTTATCTTATCCTTCCGCGTTGATACAAGGACTTTCAGTTCAATGTATGGCAAGTCGTGCCGGTGCTCAAGAGCTTCGAATAAGAATAGAAAGTGATCCCATCTTCGGTCCGGTCATCATGCTAGGACAAAGTGGAATGGAGTGGGATATGAACCAAGACGCCTCTGTTGCCTTATTACCTCTAAATATGGCCCTCGCTCGATATTTAGTTATTCGTTCGATGCGAGTGGGAAAGTTACACTTGGAACAATTACCTAATCCTGTTGATACCATCGCTTTATGTGAACTATTAGTTCGTCTTTCACAAATGGTCATTGATAGCCCTGAGATAATAAGCCTAGATCTACATCCTCTTCTGGCCAGTGGAAACGAGTTTACCGTTATTGATGCAAGCTTAAAGCTTCAAGCTAAAAATGGTGTGCCACGGCAACGACTAGCAATTAAACCTTACCCGGTTGAACTCGAACAGTTACTTGAATTAAAAAATAGCCAACAATGTTTATTTAGACCAGTTCTCCCCGAAGATGAACAAAAAATGGCAGATTTCATCACCCAAGTGTCACGAGAAGACCTTTATAAGCGCTTCTTCTCTGATGTTGGTGAATTTAATCACGAAGCATTGGCAAATTTGACGCAAATAGATTACGACCGTGAAATGGCTTTCGTGGCAACTAAAATAGAAAATGGACGAGAGATACTATTGGGCGTCGCTCGCGTTGTGGCAGATTCACATAATTATGATGCAGAGTTTTCCATTTTAGTTCGTTCAGATCTAAAAGGTATTGGTTTAGGCAAACTATTGATGCAAAAACTCATCGATTACAGCAAAACTAAAGGAACAGTTAGGTTAAGTGGTATCACTATGCCCTCCAATAAAGGTATGGTGTCTTTAGCTAAAAAGTTAAATTTTAAAACAGACATCCATTTTGAAGACAACACTGTTGATATGCTACTGATACTTTAATTTATTGGATATTATTTCTTACTGTGGGTACAGATACTTTATTTTGTGGCCTGCAGCAAGATAAACAAACTTCAATTTTAATTAAAATCACTGATTTTCCAATACTTTTTCAAATATTGAATACACCAAGATTTTGCTTTCCCCATTTTGTTACGTCGCCAAGCAATCACCATTTCAAAAGATAGGACCTCACTTCCTTCAATTATAGCTAGCTTTTTTTGTTCTATCAGTGGATTAGCTACATAACGAGGCAAAGTGCCAATACCTAGTCCTGCACATAGTGACTCTATTTTTACAGGAAAATTACTCACCGTTAATCGCGGCTGATCATCAACTAAATTTCTACTGAGCCTAGGAGCCGTTCTAGCAGAATCAGCAATAGCGATGGCGCGATATTTTTTTCTTGTTTGATGGCCAAAATCAGAGGTTCTTTTATGTACAATGTGCTTAGGTGCCGCAACCCACACCATGTCTAAGTTTCCCAATGTCTCAATTTTCACATCAATAGGAATATGTTCTGGTTTAGGACAAATCAGTATATCAGCCCGGTCATAAGATAATGCTTCCCAACTACCCGCCAATACTTCTTCTTGCAATTTAACCCTCGATTTAGATACGGAAGATAGGTCATGCACGAGTGGAAAAAAAATTGAATGGGTAATAAATCGTAGGCAATGGAAATCTCAAGTTCCCATCCGTGGGCAAGTATATTGGCATCTTCAACTAAGTCATTAGCGGCTGACAGTAATATCCTTCCTCTATTTAAGAGTAACTGTCCCGCTTCAGTAAATACCGCTTTATGCCCTGAACGGTCAAAGATAACAAGGTCAAGATCTTGCTCTAATTTTTGAACTTGATAACTCAGTGATGATGGCGCACGATTCAATTCCTGCGCCGCAGCAGCAAAACTTCCCCGCCGAGCTATCGCATCAAGCACTTGTAGTGCTTCTAATGTCAGGCTACTACTCAAAATAAATGCTCCCACACAGTACAAATGTGACATATATCACGAAATGGATATTAAATCCGAGTTGGTTAAATGTGCACATACAAATTAACTAATTGAAATTTAATAACAATAAAAACATCAATGTCTCTTACTTATAAAAATACCAACCAAATGCAATTACAAATGATAGTCATTATCATTACAGTTAAGTAGAATGCGAAACCAAATATTAACATAGTGAATGGAAAACTATATGTATACCCCCAAGTTTAAACCAACCTTATTGGCAACATCTATTACTTTCTCCTTGTTTACAAGCGCTGTATCCGCCGAGCAAACTGAATTACAAGAAGTGGTCGTTTCTGCGACTCGTACAGAACAAGACATTAAAGATGTCTCGGCCTCAATCGAAACGGTTTCCTCAAATGATATAAACCAAGAAATGGCAACCGACCCTAAACAAGCTTTGAAATATACACCAGGAGTAGAGGCTCAAGGTACAGGAAGGTTTGGTATCTCAGGTTACAATATACGAGGAATGGAAGACAGTCGTATAAAAGTGATGGTGGATGGTGTAGAACAGCCAACACCATACAATCCTGGTTCAAATGAACAGCGTTCTTACCCAAATAATATCGAAATAGATACTTTATCTGCAATTGAAATTAATAAAGGACCCTCTTCTACATTATACGGTTCTGATGCTTTAGGTGGCGCCGTACTTTTCAAAACAAAGGATCCATCAGATGTACTTGTTACTGATGGTGATGAAAATCGTTTTGGTATTAAATCTGGGTATACGTCTGCCGATGAAACGTTTAAAAATACGCTGACCTGGGCTCTACGCCATGGCGATCTAGAAACCTTATTAATGCTCACTTACGCCAACGGACATGAAACAGAAACTCATGGTGATGGTGCTGATAGCAGTGGGCCAGATAGAGGTGCGGCTGATCCAGCAGATAAAGATATTAGTAATATACTGGCAAAAATCTATTATCAAGTTAATGAAACGAATCGTATCGGCCTCGCCGTTGAATATAACCAAAGAAATTATGATGAAACCGAGCTATCTTATGAAGGTTATCAGATTTTCCCAGGTTTTGTTTATACCGATAATTATAATGACGATGAAACAAAAAGATTACGAGTCAGTTTGCTTCATGATTGGCAAATGAATACCGTGCTGGCCGATAATTTATCGTGGTCATTAACCTATCAGGGTACCGATTCACTGTCCAAAAACTATGATACAACCCCTTCTAATGGACGACGTGAACGTGAACGTGACGCCAAAGATACTAGTATTCAATTCGATGCCCAGTTTGATAAGTTAGTTGAATTAAGTGACAGTTATCACCAATTAACCTATGGCATCACGTTTATCAATGATAAATTTGAACTTGAAAATACCGATTACAAGTTTGACTTTGGTACCGTAACCCCCGGCAGTACTGGGATGCCTGACTCAACAGTTCAAAAATGGGGAGTCTACCTTCAAGACCAAGCGTTTTTCTTGCAAGAACGCTTAATTCTAACTGCTGGTTTACGGTATGACTCCTTTAGCACTTCTCCTGAAACTGATGATGGATTCACTACTCAATACCCTGATAGCGATAGTGATGCATTTACAGGTAAAATTGGTAGCGTGTATCACTTTAGTGATAGCTTTAGTGGTTTTGCTCAAATCAGCCAAGGATTTAAAGCACCTACGGTTTATGATTTATACTATTTCTACAATCAAGGTGCCGTTGTTGAACCAAATCCCGATTTAAAACCAGAGAAAAGCACTTCATACGAAGCCGGTTTCAGAGGCAGAAATGACAGTACTCGATTCGAAATTGTTGCTTTCTATAATGATTACAATGATTTCATTAATGATTCTAGCTTAGGCACTATTGATGGAAAAGATGCTTATACGAAAGAAAACATCAGTAAAGCTGAAATTTATGGTGCAGAATTTTCATCGACAACGATGTTAGACCAAGCATTTGGTGCGCCAAAAGGTTTATATAGTAAGTTAAGCGTTGCTTATGCAGAAGGTAGAGATAAAGAGACTGGCGATCATTTAGACTCAGTGGCTCCACTAACGGGTAATATTGGACTAGGCTACGATAGTACTAATTTTGTATATGGCGGCTTACTTAATATTTCAATGGCAGCCAGTAAAGATGATTGGTCAACGAGCGATAATTTCGTAGCTCCTGGTTATTCATTAGTTGATTTAACTACCTATTATCGTCCAATAGAAGATCTAACACTGCGTGCTGGATTGTTTAACGCATTCGATAAGAAATACTGGCTATTTTCTGATGTAAATGGACGAACTCAAGGTGATAATCAAGATTTCCGTACTCAATCAGGGAGAAACTGGGGCGTAAGTTTAGATTACCAATTCTAATCTAGCAGTAAAAATTGAATCCCCCAATGTCTAGCTTGTACATAAACTAGGCATTGGGGTTATCTGCTACCTAAAGTATTAAAAACAAAAATAGCCAGATAACTGGCTATTTTCTTACATTGGAAAATGGGAAGCTATAAAGCGACTATTAAAAATTTTTAGCTTCTCTTTGTATCCAGATTAGATTTTTTAGACATTTCATGCTTAATCATCACTGCAGCAGCAATAATAAACACAAGAATCAATCCTAACGATAATGACATGACTTTTCCCCAAAAGTTTATCGAAATAATATGGCCCATCGACCCTAAATAAAATCGAACGCATTATAACCAATTTTGTTATTCAAATGTACAAAAAATCAAAATTTGCGATATAATTTGCATTTTAAACTAATACTTATTATTCATATGGTTAACTGGAAAATAAAAAGATAACGCTATATTTAGGTATTATATTACTAAAACATCACTTTTAATTATCAACAAATACATTATTGTTCAGGATAACCTTGCGGATTATTTGACTGCCAGCGCCATGTATCCTCTGTCATTTGCTCTAACGATCGGGTTGCTTTCCATTTCAAATCCGCTTCTGCTTTTGCTGGGTTAGCCCAACATTCAGCAATATCACCCGCTCGACGAGCGACTAACTTGTAAGGCACTTTTTTACCCGATGCTTTTTCAAACGCCGTCACCATTTCCAAAACACTATTACCACAACCGGTACCAAGGTTATAAACATGCAGACCTTTTTTATTACCAACATGATTAAGCGCAGCAAGATGACCGTCAGCTAAATCCATAACATGAATATAGTCACGAACTCCTGTTCCATCTTTGGTTGGATAATCACTTCCAAAGACCGATAAATACTCTCTTCTTCCAACCGCAACTTGAGCAACGAACGGCATTAAATTATTTGGGATCCCTTGAGGATCCTCTCCTAACTCACCTGATGGGTGAGAACCTACTGGATTGAAGTAGCGTAATAGAGTAACACTCCAATCAGGGTTAGCGGCTTGAAAATCAGTTAAACACTCTTCAACAATCAGTTTGCTGCGGCCATATGGATTAGTCGCACTGGTCGGGAAATTTTCTAGAATTGGCACCGAAGCAGGATCACCATAAACTGTTGCTGACGAACTAAACACCAATGACTTCACGCCTGCATCTCGCATAGCATCAACTAAAACAAGCGTACCATGGACATTAGTATCATAATACTCAAGCGGTTTTTCAACAGACTCACCCACTGCTTTTAATCCAGCAAAATGAATAACTGACTCGATATTGTATTGATTTAAAACAGACAGTAACTGAGTTTTATTACGAATATCCCCTTCAACGAAGATAGGACGAACACCTGAGATTTTTTCTATACGATCTAAAACAGTAGGTTTACTATTATACAAATTATCAAAAATAATAGGTGTCATACCGGCATCAATCATTTGAATACATGTATGGCTGCCGATATACCCCATTCCACCGGTAATAAGAACAAACATAAGACCCTCTATTTAATAAATTTTCGTCATTATAGACACCTTACAACAATGTTTCTTGATGATACAGCTTTTGAGTGTCAATATTATTTTATCTAACTCAATGATTTCGTTCTGTCTCAAAGGGCTATTATGACTCTCGAAATTGCTAAACTTAAATTAAATTGTGATATGGGTGAAAGCTTTGGTCAATGGAATATGGGCCAAGATGAGCATATAATGCCTTATGTTCACATGGCGAATATTGCATGTGGATTTCATGCTTCAGATCCCGACATGATGGCGAAAACGATTCAACTGGCGCAACAACACAATGTTAGCATTGGAGCACATCCCTCATACCAAGATCTATTAGGCTTTGGTCGTCGTTCTATTACTCATACACCGGAACAAATTTCACATTTGGTGTGCTATCAAGTTGGCGCTCTACAAAATCTCGCCTCGTTTTATGACGCTCAAATAGATTACATCAAGCCTCACGGGGCTTTATATAATGATATGATGGATAATCTTGAGATTTTTGAAGCGATTGTTCAAGCAGCAATGCCGACAGGCCTTCCTTTAATGGTCCTTGCCAAAGCCGATAACACCGAATATTTGGATATAGCGGACGAATATAACGTCCCCCTATTATTCGAGGCATTTGCAGACAGAAGTTATAAAGATGACGGTTCTCTCGTCTCTCGTCAAAGCCCAAATGCACTTCACCGAAAGAGTGAAGACATTTTCTATCAAGCTATGCAATTAGCTAACTTTGGTACCGTAACCACTGTTAAGGGCAACACGATTGAAATTCAAGCCGATACGCTTTGTGTGCACGGCGATAATGAAGAGTCGATTGCCACGATAAAGCGTATTTTTACGGCTCTAAACAATAAATAGTGATAAATTTAATGCTCAGAAGTACGTAATAGCACATCTAGTTGATCAACCACTTCAACCCAATCAGCATCCTCTTTTTTGGCTTCTTTTAAAAAAGCGGACTGTGAATCATTCCAAAATGACGCTCGGTGTATGGGTAATGTCTGATCGAGCAAAGGAGAGTTCTTCTGAATAAAGGATTCAATATCTTTAGCGGTATGAGGTAAACCGAGTTGTTCAAATAACGATTCTAACGAATGTCTGTGCATTTCCATATCAATCCCCATATAAAATAAATCACATTTACCTACTTAAAGAATAGGACAATTATACGATTTTGTGTTGGAATTTTTGAACGATAACCATGCCTATTATCATTGCCACAATAAAACCTAATAAGTCTATGTTCAATATTGAAATTGACGCTAACACCGGTCCAGGACAAATACCTACGATTCCCCAACCCAAGCCAAACAAACTCGCACCTAGGATCAATTTCCAATCAATCGTTTTTTTATTACTCAAACAAAATGTTGATTGGTCTAACGGTTTCTGCCTTGGTTTGATGACAAAATGATACATAGGAGTAAAAACGAATAAAGCTCCTCCCATTACAAAAGCGAGATCAATCTTCCAATCACCGAAAACATCAAGAAAGGCGGTTACTTTACTCGAATCAACCATACCAGATACAACCATCCCAACGCCAAACAACAAACCTGAAACCAACGAGATAAATGAATAGTTTTTCATTTTAGTGGGCCTTATAAAACATGTAATCGGATGAAAACGACCACGGCTGCAACAAACATAAAAATTACCGTTGCGACAACAGATCGTAATGAAAATCGTGCCACTCCACAGATACCATGTCCACTTGTACAACCATTACCTAACTTAGTTCCCAGTCCCACAAGTAATCCTGCAATCATCATCTCTACCATGCTGCTCGAATACATTTGAGGTATCGCAACGCTATCTAAACCCATCATGATATTTGCGATAAAGCCACCAGCAATTAATCCAAGAATAAATAGGACACGCCAACCCTTATCAGAGGATTCACGAGCCAGCACTCCGCCTAAAATACCACTGATACCAACAACCTTTCCCTTAAATAACATAAGTAACGTTGCAGAGACACCGAGTAGTGCCCCACCAAACAATGCATTCCATGGAATACTCATAACAACCTCTTATAATTAATATTCTTTATTTGTGACGGTATGATCATAAAACAAAAGGAAAACATTAAGATCAGTCTTTGAAATAAAAAGCACATTGCAGGATTTACATAAACCTAAAGGTTACATTGTAATCAGTTTGATTTTGATAGGTAAGAGCAATAGATAAGATAATAAAAAATCATCATAAAGCGTCCACTAAACCAAACAAGCTTAATGGACGTTTAGAACATTTATTATTTTTGGTAAGACTTACAATGCTGAATAGCTTCTTCTAGCAATTGAAGAGCAGTCTTATCGCAATCTTCAAGCTTAGCCGTTTGCGCTTCAACTGGAGTAATACGGTCGCCCCACTTAATCATACCGGCCCCCCAAGTAAGTCCAGCACCAAATGCCGCAACCAAAATATTCATGTTTGGTTTAACAAAACGTTGTTCTACGGCTTCACACAACGCAATAGGCACAGTGGCTGCTGATGTATTACCGTATTTTTGAATATTTACAAATGCTTTTTCTTGCGGGATACCCGCAAAATCACATAAAGTTTGAATAATTCGAATATTGGCTTGATGAGGGATAACACAATCAACCTCATCTTTCTTTAAACCAGAACGTTCCAATACGGATTGAGTTGCAGCATTCATGCCTTTTACTGCACGTTTAAAGATATCTTTACCGACAAAATCAAAGTTCCAGTTACCACTGTCCTCTGCAAAACGATCCATACTTGTTCCAAATTTAGGAATAGCAAGAATATCTCGCCCTTCTGAATCACAACCTAATGCGGCTTCTTGTAAACCAACAGGCTGATCTTGCTCTCGACGACTTAGCACTACAGCGCCAGCACCATCACCAAATAAAACAGCCGTATCACGCTGTGTCCAGTTAAGGTAATAAGAAAGATGCTCAGCACCAATCACAACTGCATTACGGTAATTCCCCGCTTGAATTAAACGCGTAGCCGTTTCAAGCCCATATAAAAACCCCGTACAAGCGGCATTCAAATCAAATGCCGCAGCGGCTTTAATACCAAGATTATTTTGAACTTTAGAAGCGATATTAGGAATCAGTGTATCAGGCGAGCATGTAGCCACAATAATACAATCAATGTCATCTGCAGTAACACCGGCAGCTTGCATCGCATTTTTAGCGGCAACAGTGGCTAAATCGGAAGTTTCAACATGTGAAATTCTACGACTTTCAATACCAGTTCGAGAACGAATCCATTCATCGGATGTCTCTAAAAAAGTACTTAAATCATCATTGGTCAAAACAGCGGGTGGAAGACATTTGCCCCAACCTGTAATTTCTGCATAAATATTGGCCATAAAAAACACCTTCGAATTTTATTGTTTTATTTTTAATTATTTTAAACTTCTCAACATTATACGATAATTGCTAAAAAACTGATACGACACCTTTCCTTATTTACAATATTATAAATAAGGAAAGGTGTTCTTTATAACTTATTATGAATCTATACTCATGAGGCTCTAATGACAACTTTCAAAACAGAATGTCCACACTGCCACGGTAAAAATAACGTACCGGTCGAACGATTATCTGACCAAGCCAATTGCGGTCGTTGTAAACTTCCTCTTTTTGATGGAACCCCTATTACAGGTACTTCAGAAAACATCAATCATCTTCTTAAAAGCAATGTTCCTGTCGTCATCGATTTTTGGGCTCCATGGTGTAACCCATGTGTTGGCTTTGCGCCTGTTTTTGAAGATACAGCCAATGAAATGTCCGGAAAAATAAGGTTTATAAAAATTGATACCGAAAGTGAGCAAAACATTGCTGCTTTATATCAAATCAGAAGTATTCCAACCATTATGGTATTCAAAGATGGAAAACGAGTAGATATCATTAATGGTGCACTGAATAAAACTCAATTTTCTCAATGGCTAACGCAAGCAATCGCTAAATAAAGAACACATTAAAACCTTCAAAAAACCTAGCCTAATATGATGGTATTTAGGCTAGAAACTTATGGAAATTTACACTTCACCAATCAATTAATTTCTTTCATCGTTAAGTAAAAAAAAAATCATTTTACTTAATACATCATAAACCCCATATTCGCCGCGAAAACCTTATCTATTTCATTAATTTTTAAACCAAAGCGGAGTATGGCGGTGAAAGACGTATCTTTACCTTCATCAAAACAATCCCTCACAGTACCTGTGATCGCCCTTTCTTTGTATGCGATCGCTTCTGGCTATTTGATGAGTCTGATTCCTTTGATGCTTGATCAATATGGTTTAAGTACGGATACTGCTAGCTGGTTAGCTAGTGCCTTTTATGCAGGGTTGCTTTTAGGTGCCATGTTTATAGAGCCTATCGTTGCAAAGATTGGCCACAAATATTCATTTATTTTATTCTTAATTCTATTTTCGCTAACTATTGCGGTTATGCCTTTAATTCCAACCCAATCTATGTGGTTGTTTGCTCGTTTTATTGCAGGTATGGCTGTAGCTGGAATTTTTGTTGTGGTTGAATCCTGGTTATTAATTGGTGATGAACAAAGCCGTACGAAACGATTAGGCTTGTACATGGCTTCACTTTATGGCGGATCAACCTTAGGTCAACTTGGTATTGGTGTCCTAGGCAATGAGGGTAATGCTCCATTCATGAGCATTCTCGTCATTCTTCTACTAGCAACGTCTATTTTAGTCTTTGGACGTAGCCAGCAGCCAGAAACACAGCAACATTTAAGTTTAAGCTTGCGCAAAATTTTAAAATTAGATAAAGCGGCGATCATTGGATGTGCGGTTTCTGGTTTATTACTAGGTTCTGTTTATGGCTTAATGCCTTTAGAACTAAAAGCGCGTCATGTAGACACTGACCATATAGGTATTTTAATGGCTTTATTGGTACTGGGGGGAATGGCAGTACAACCTTTAGTTTCATGGGCAAGTAACCGCATGAGCAAAAGTTTATTAATGGGTCTATTTTGCTTACTAGGTGTATTTTCCATTGGAATTACAACACTAAATGGCAGCTACTCTATATTAGCGATCTGTTTAGTATTATTAGGAATGTCTACATTTTCTTTGTACCCAATCGCCATTACTCTAGGCTGTCATCAGCTTGAAGAAGCTTACATTGTATCGGCAACACAAGTCATGCTATTAAGTTATAGCATTGGTTCAGTATTCGGCCCGTTAGTCGCGCATAATTTTATGCGTAACCCAGAAGGGTTAATGGGTTACTTGTTTGTTATTTTATTAGCAACTGCGCTTTATATGTTTGCAGCAAGCTTAAAAGGTAAACAACGCATCGTCGCTGGAGATTAGTAAGTAATTCACGTTACCACACATTAAAAAGGCCTTGGATCCAATAGATTCCAGGGCCTTTTTTATCTTCATGCTTTACATTAAGCAATATTAAGATACTTATGCGTTTGAATGGATAATCTCCAATTACGCTGAATGCATATCTCCATGCATAATTCTGTTGCTCTCGCTTTCTGGCTAATAGGCTGCAAAGCAATATGTCCTTTTGACTCACAATTTGCTTTTTTCAGTAAAGAATCCAAATGATCAATATCTTTTTGTGTTCCTACTGGGTGTTTAATTTCATTGGCACGTTGGACCGCAGAATCTAACACGTCAAGCTTGCCTTTCATGGCAATTTTTGGTGACACTGTCACCCATGTATTGCTTGAGCATAACACTTCTGACGTACCACTGGTTTCAATTTGGCAACGACAACCAATGGATTCAAACGCTTCCGTCAACGACGTTAAGTCGTAAATACAAGGCTCACCACCAGTAATCACTATATGTTTAGCGGTATAACCTTTCATCACATATTGCTGAATGATCTCTTCTGCCGTCGCATAACTCCACGTTGGACTATCACTCTGCTTAAGCATAATATCGCCAAGCGTCGTTTCATCTTGAGCCTCAGCAGTCCATGTTTGTTTAGTGTCACACCAGGCACAACCTACTGGGCAAACTTGTAATCGCACAAAGACCGACGGCACACCAGTAAAGTAACCTTCACCTTGAATTGTTTGAAATATCTCATTAATTTTATACAAGTATCACCTACAACTTATTGACCAACGTAAATACAACCAGCTGTACATGTTTCTTTAATTTCAACTTTGCTTAGTTCTGGTAATAATGGCTTTACTTGTTCCCATATCCATTTAGCGATCACTTCACTTGTTGGATTCTCAAGCCCAGGGATATCATTTAAATAATAATGATCTAGGCGATCATAGATAGGTGAAAATATCTTTTTAACATCACCAAAATCGATTATCCAGCCAGTGGTGGCATCTACTTCACCTTGGATATACAAGCGAACAAAAAAAGAGTGTCCATGTAAACGACCACATTTATGGCCTTCAGGAACGTTGGGTAAATGGTGGGCAGCTTCAAAAATAAAGTCTTTATATATTTCGCAAGTCATCGTTACTGTATCTCATCTTAAATTTGCGCTAAGAATATAGAACTCAATCCAGAAATGAAAGTGAATGATAAACTTTGCTTAACATTCCGCACTCAAGAGTATTCTAGAGCGCAAAGAGGCGACACATAAGGCTATATTGCTACTTTACCGATATAGGGAATGGAAATGCTTATCCGCTATTTAGATAGTCTGGTATGATGTCGCACCATTTTTATGAGAATTAGGCCATGAACCGTAAGAAAAAAATAAATTCTATTTTGAAAAAGCGTCTTAAGCAACAAAACGCTAAGCTTCACAGCACCAATAAGCCTAAATATATCTCAAAGGCTGATCGCGCTAAAATGGAAGAAGATCTGGCACAGCAAGCTTCAGAAGTCACTAAATCCGACGAATCTATAGTGCAAGGATAAATTCGTTTTAATCTTAATGGCTGACTTCTATAAAAGTAACGATGCTTCTATCGCCTGATAACGGTCGGCGGCTTCAATCAGAGAATTCGCCGTCAATCCTGGAACACCATAAACTTCTACTGTTTTTCCATAGCGTTGCTGAATACGTTTAACCAGTAAATCAAAGTCTCCATCGCCTGAAGCAATAACAATAACATCGGATGTTTCAGCTAATTCGATCGCATCTAAGGCAATTCCAACATCCCAGTCCCCTTTCGCCGATCCATCTTGCCTTTGAATAAATGGTTTCAACTTCACATCAAAGCCAATTCCTCGCAAAATATTATGAAACTGTTTCTGCTTATCGTCACTGCGTGCAATAGCATAAGCATTCGCTTGAACCAAAGTTCGATCCTTCATAACTTCCGCCCAAAAGGCATTATAGTCAAAGTGACGCTGATATTTATCGCGGGTGGTGTAATAGATATTTTGTACATCAACTAAGATTGAAACTGTCTGCATGCTGTCCAACTACTGTTTGTATTAAAAATAAAAATCGGTATTACTTGCTGTTTTTTTGTATCCACTGTAAGTATTCATGAAACCCTGTTTCAATGGGCAACATGATCACCTGCGGTATTTGATAATTGTGGTGTGCCAAAATAAGTCGTTCAACATCTTTATAATGACGGTGTAATATTTTAATAATCATCAATGATTCTTGATCGCAGTTAACCTCACCATGCCATTGGTAATAACTGCTAATTGGCACGACTTGAATACAAGCTGCCAATTTTTCGCTTAAAAGTGATTCAATTATAGCCTGTCGGCTCTCTTCATCATTAGTCGTTGATAAAACAATGGCGTAACCGTCTTGACTCTCCATATTCTATCTCCTTCACTACAATATTTTACTCATTAGCTTTGGTGACACCTTTAGTCAGGCTTAACCCATACTTGGCTAAAATCAAACCATCCCAGTGCATTACAAGTCGCATTTTGTAACGATCCACACTGCTCTTGACTCACACCAAGCCAACAGTGAAACATAGGAATAAGTTGTTTCGTCTCTACCAGTTGTTTTGCTAACTCTTTGGCTGGAAACTCATTGTTAGCCGTTTCTCGCCATTGCGAAACTAATTCTTTCCATGTATTAAAGTTTTCATTTGTACTCATAGAACTAATATCACTGTAGCCTAATAACCAGCCGATCAATGCATCTTTACGATTATTCGCCAATCCCATTGGTTTTAGCCAAATATCAACAGCATCTGGGTTTTCGACCGTTAAATCGTATTTAATGGTTTTTAGTTGGATACCATCTTCTTTTAATAAGACTTTCATGGACTGAACGACATAAGGGAATAACGGGTGTTTCGCATGGTAGGCGACGGTAATATCCACCTTTTCATCTATCAATTTTGGTGGCATCGGGTTAGGATCCAATACACCACTATGATGCCAACCCGGCTTTAAACCATGAGCATGTAGTAAACCTAATTCAATGACTTTTTGATCTGGTATTTGTCTAAGTAGACTAAAAGGATTCAGCTTATGTGATAAGTAATCTGCCCATTGATTATTTTTGGCTATACCAGATAAACGATTCAACAGTAAATAAGTACAACCCGGATCAAGCTCAACATCGGTAAACTGACCTTCACGAGAAATATTCGGATGGGTCAAGCTTGGATAAACCATAGAAGAATGTGCTTGATCAATCACCCAAACTTCAACACGTTCGATTAATGGTCGATACCCAAAATAATGTTCAAAAGCTTCCAATACTAGTCGAGCATTATCATTTCTCGTTACTCTATAAGGCCCCGTGCCATTTGGTATTAAATCAAAATTTTCATTGTGACCTATTTGACTTTGTACAATTTTAGCCTGAGTCTCCGTTAATAAAAGCGGTAAGTAGTGATCATCGGAATGCAGGTGAATATCAATAATATTACTTGAAGGTGAATCCACACTCTGAATATGTTCAAAAAGAGGAAACGAGGCTAGTCGCTGAATACTTTCAATAACATCATTCATCGTCAGGCGATCACCATTATGAAAACGAATCCCTGAGCGTAAATAAAACCGCCAATGACTCGCGCTTATCATTTCCCAATGATGAGCAAGATCAGATTGAACCTCTCCCTCCTCATCTAGTTTAATTAAACCACTAAAGATTTGCCGTATGATATGTTGCTCTGAACGACGCGTTGGTTTAAGCGGATTTAACGTCGCGATCTGGCGATAATAAGGCAAGCGAATAACTTGCTGACCTTCTAAATGACTGACCCCTAAATAACCTTGGAATACCTGTGTTAAGCGAGCAGGATCATTATCTAACACTGCTAAGGCATGCTCTATTCTACCTTCTTCTAAATAACGCTTTGCTAGGTTATCGCTCACATCATATTTGTTGCGTTTAAAAACAAGCTGAGACTGCTTTCCTCGCCCTGCTGCGGGTATCCACTCAATCCAACCTTCTTCTGCTAATTTATTTAAAACAATACGCGTATTACGACGAGTGCAACACAATATATCGGTAAGTTCATCAAGCTGAATGACTGCATCTTCACCTTGAAAATGCTCAAATAAACGTTCAAATTGGGTTCGTAAGCGCGGGCTACTCATAAAGGGGAAACTCTACTTTTAAACGATACTATATAATTTCCCACTTTAGCAGGTAAAAACTAACAAATCATGATTAAAATATTGAATCAGACTTAAAAGCTAAGCAATGATAGGAACCACTTGAGTTCGATGTTTCCTCTTTTATTTTATTCATGAATTGGCAGGCATAAAAACTCAGCCAGTTGCTCAAGCTGAGTGTGGTCATCAAGCTTCATAGACCATTGACATCCCGCATCATGGGCAGTAATCACATTCGCACCACGCCCAATTAATGTTAATGATTCAACTTGTGCTTGTAAGCTAGAGTGAGGAATCGACATTAACTTAATCACAATTTCGTGTTGATTGGCGATAATTTTTCCATGAACAAATTCAATGATCATTTTTTACGCTTTACTGCCATGGTAATTCTGCTGGTACACAATAGTCTTTGTTCCTCATCAACTATTTCAATTTGCCACACTTGAGTTGATACACCAAGATGAATAGGCCAAGTTTTCCCTGTCGCAACACCATTACGCTTTGCTCGTATATGGTTTGCATTAATATCAAGCCCTACACAATAAGCATCATCACCAACACACATATTAGCCGCGAGTGAACCAAGAGTTTCAGCCAGTACAACAGATGCCCCACCATGTAATAACCCCATCGGCTGATGAGTAATGCTCGTTACTGGCATCGTTGCCGAAATACTATTATCGGTAATCTCGACATATTCGATGTTTAAATGTTCCATTAAGGTATTTTTTGACGTTGAATTCAACAATTCTAAACTGACGTCTTTCTTCCAAATCATACTTAACCTATGTGACAAATGAAAATGATGCGATTAAGATATTCTTATCATTAGATAAATTCAATAGTGCTTATTGCACCATGAGATCTTGGTAAATAATTTTAATAAATTCAGTCATACTTTTTCAAATTATTCATTTCAAACTATTGGCATTTAAATTGGATAGATAGCCAAAAATTGCACCACGTTAAAACCTGATTTACAATTTAATTATCATTAATACATAAGGTGGCAAGGATTTTGCTATTTTTTTGCGTATTTTGGATTAAGGAATAGATATGCACTGTTCTTCATATTATCTCAAACCAGCTGCACTCAGTTATCTGCTATTGGCAGTATTAACAGCTTGTTCTTCCTCGCCAACAGGACGTAACCAAGTTATTTTGTTCTCTGATAGTGAAATGTCTCAATTGGGATCTCAATCTTTTGAGCAACTAAAGAAAACCGAAACGGTAAGCCATGATCCTAAAATAAACACTTATGTAAAATGTGTTGCTGATGCCATCACTAAACAAGTTCCTCAGCAAGAAAGTTTCACATCATGGGAGGTTGTGGTTTTTGATTCCGCATAAGTCATATTAAACTTTTCATGTTATATTGTAATAATACAGCATGAGGGGCTAATTATGTCACAACCAAAAATTTATATTTACAGGCGTGTAAGTTCAGAAAGACAAACTAAAAAATCAGGACTTGAGATACAAGTAAGTGATAAAACACTATCAGATTTACAAGAAAAGTATCCCGATTATTCTCTTGTAGAGCTTGCTAATGACGCAGGTTTAAGCGCCTATCATGGAAAACATCTTGAAGCTACTACCGCATTAACTGAATTTATACAGGCTTGCAAATCAGGGAAAATCCCCAAAGGCTCAATACTTGCGGTGTACTCTCTCGACCGTCTGAGTCGCTTAAAGCTAGGTGCAGCGTACGAACAAGTTTTTATCCCGATTGTCGAAAATGGTGTGAAAATTTATAGTGAAACTGAAGCTAGGATTTATCAGAACGATGATACAGATTACATACTAGCTACTGTTTTATTTAGTCGTGCGCATAATGAAAGTAAAACTAAAGCAAAGCGGAATAGAGACG
Source organism: Vibrio casei (assembly GCF_002218025.2). Lineage (NCBI taxonomy): Bacteria > Pseudomonadati > Pseudomonadota > Gammaproteobacteria > Vibrionales > Vibrionaceae > Vibrio > Vibrio casei. The sequence continues at coordinate 590,294 of NZ_AP018681.1, forward strand.
CAATTATAAACGCAGTTAAGAAGTGGCAAGATGAAAAAACATTCACAGCTAACTTAACTAGCGCACCCTTTTGGATCGACAATTCCACAGGGAAACTTAATTCACTATCTGAATCCGCCTTGTTTATTGTTGATAGTCTCATAAGAGGCATAGGCTATAAGACAATATCAGAGCAACTACAAGACAAGTATCCCCTACCGCCTCAACGAAATACTAGCAAAGCAGGCACATTTTGGACGATAGAAACTATCTACAAGCTAAGAAGCAACAAGGCTTTATTAGGCAATAAGCAAGTAACAATAAAAGATGAAAATGGGAAACAGCAAGATTTTACTTTAGACGATTATTACCAACCCTTGATCACTTGGGATACATGGCAACAACTCCAAAAAACCAAAGCTAATAAAAAGAGAACTTACACAGATAATATTTATCTTTTAAGTGATTTAAAAAGTGTCTTAGTGTGTGGTGAATGTGGTTATTCAATGGCTGCAACTGCTAATAAATCTAGTAGTAATAAACGAGCTAAATATTTTTGTTGTGGTGCATCTTCCAAGAAATCTAACCATTTATTGTGGAAGCTAGACGTTGAAACATTAGAGAGAATAGTCTTGTTATTGATAAATGAAGGTCTAGAAGATGGTGTAAAACGTATTACTTCCCCTGATTACTTGCGACAAGTGGAAGAACATAATGCTAAATTAGAACAAGCGGAAACGACTTTAGAAGATATCAAGACAAGATGGAACTCTACGCAATCGCCAACAATGTTGGATCTGATGTTACAACAAGAAATTAAAATAAAAGAATTACAGCAAAAAGTAGATGAACATAAAGCATTGACAGATACAGTAAAAAACACTGATAGCTTAAACGACTATTGATCTGCTCCAGCCAGACTGGACACTTCATTAAGCGACATTTTGCTGTTCAAAGTTAACAGGGCTTAGATACCCAAGAGCACTGTGCCTTCTTGTCCGATTATAATCAACCTCTATGTACTCGAAGATCGTTTGACGCATCTGGTCTCTCGTCATAATCGGCTCATATTGGATCGCTTCAACTTTCATCGAATGGAAGAAGCTCTCAACACAAGCATTGTCCCAGCAGTTTCCTTTCCTACTCATACTTTGCTTTAGATTATAAACAGTTATGAGGTCTCGATAATCTTTTGAGCAGTACTGACTACCTCGATCACTATGAACGATAACCTGCTCAGGAAATTCGCGACGGAACAAAGCCATTGATAGAGCATCACAGACCAGCGTAGCCGTCATTCTGGTATCCATAGACCATCCGATTACTTGTCTTGAGTAAAGGTCAATAATTACTGCCAAGTACAACCAGCCTTCGCTTGTCGCAACATAGGTGATGTCTCCCGCCCATTTTTCATTCGGAGCCGCTGCGTTAAAGTTCTGAGCCAGCAAGTTTGGAGCAACTGGCATTTGATGCTTGCTGTCTGTCGTGCACTTAAATTTACGTGCCGCTTTCGGCGTTAAATCTTGACGCTTCATACTGGCCGCAATGGTTTTCACATTGTGGTTATCACCGCTCTCAGACAGTTCTTTTTGGATTCGCCTTGAGCCATCTCGGCCTTTGCTGTTATCAAAAGCTTCTTTGACCTTTGTATCAAGCTCTTGGCGAACTGCCTCGCGTTGGCTAGCCTTATGGCGATGTTTAACCCAGTAATAAAACCCACTTCGGGATACCCCGAATACCTTAGCCATACGTACAATATTGAAGTACATCAGGTGTTCGAGCATAAATTCGTAGCAATTTACTTTAGATTTTTCGCGAAGTAGGTGGCGGCCTTTTTTACAATTTCTAGCTCTTCTGCTTGCTCAGCCAACTGCCTTTTGAGCTTGGCAACCTCTGCGGCTAGCTCTTGTTCTCGCTGACTAGTATTGGTGTCTTTCTTCGAGTTCTTCCGCCACCCGTAGATTTGAGATTCATGTAAAGAAAGCTGCCTTGCAGCCGCAGCTACTCCCACTCTCTCTGCTAGTTTTAGGGCTTCTGCTTTAAATTCAGGGGAATGTTTAATTCTAGTTTTCTTAGTTGTCATTGTTCACCTCGTTAGTGATTGTACTCACTTAACTCAGTGTCCAAAACAGCTGGAGCGGATCATCCACCATCATTCCGTACTTAGCATTGATCTTCTTGAGTACCTTATTCTTTTCGATAATGGCTTTATTTGTTGGATCAGAAGTGATCTGCTCCAGCCAGACTGGACACTTCATTAAGCGACATTTTGCTGTTCAAAGTTAACAGGGCTTAGATACCCAAGAGCACTGTGCCTTCTTGTCCGATTATAATCAACCTCTATGTACTCGAAGATCGTTTGACGCATCTGGTCTCTCGTCATAATCGGCTCATATTGGATCGCTTCAACTTTCATCGAATGGAAGAAGCTCTCAACACAAGCATTGTCCCAGCAGTTTCCTTTCCTACTCATACTTTGCTTTAGATTATAAACAGTTATGAGGTCTCGATAATCTTTTGAGCAGTACTGACTACCTCGATCACTATGAACGATAACCTGCTCAGGAAATTCGCGACGGAACAAAGCCATTGATAGAGCATCACAGACCAGCGTAGCCGTCATTCTGGTATCCATAGACCATCCGATTACTTGTCTTGAGTAAAGGTCAATAATTACTGCCAAGTACAACCAGCCTTCGCTTGTCGCAACATAGGTGATGTCTCCCGCCCATTTTTCATTCGGAGCCGCTGCGTTAAAGTTCTGAGCCAGCAAGTTTGGAGCAACTGGCATTTGATGCTTGCTGTCTGTCGTGCACTTAAATTTACGTGCCGCTTTCGGCGTTAAATCTTGACGCTTCATACTGGCCGCAATGGTTTTCACATTGTGGTTATCACCGCTCTCAGACAGTTCTTTTTGGATTCGCCTTGAGCCATCTCGGCCTTTGCTGTTATCAAAAGCTTCTTTGACCTTTGTATCAAGCTCTTGGCGAACTGCCTCGCGTTGGCTAGCCTTATGGCGATGTTTAACCCAGTAATAAAACCCACTTCGGGATACCCCGAATACCTTAGCCATACGTACAATATTGAAGTACATCAGGTGTTCGAGCATAAATTCGTAGCAATTTACTTTAGATTTTTCGCGAAGTAGGTGGCGGCCTTTTTTACAATTTCTAGCTCTTCTGCTTGCTCAGCCAACTGCCTTTTGAGCTTGGCAACCTCTGCGGCTAGCTCTTGTTCTCGCTGACTAGTATTGGTGTCTTTCTTCGAGTTCTTCCGCCACCCGTAGATTTGAGATTCATGTAAAGAAAGCTGCCTTGCAGCCGCAGCTACTCCCACTCTCTCTGCTAGTTTTAGGGCTTCTGCTTTAAATTCAGGGGAATGTTTAATTCTAGTTTTCTTAGTTGTCATTGTTCACCTCGTTAGTGATTGTACTCACTTAACTCAGTGTCCAAAACAGCTGGAGCGGATCAAAGTATCTACACGGTTGTTAATACGGTCTTGAATTGGGAAAGGAATTTGTTTTGTATCGTATGCGTTCTTGGTCATTTTATAGTCTCTTATTAGATTAGATGATGTTTTTTATATTCGGCTGTAGCGTAATTACTACAACAATCGATCACTTCTCGATAGCGGTAGGCATAGCGTTTTATTGTGTCGGGCTTTAAGTTAAAACCTGTGTGCTCAATCACTTGGTCATAGCTTTGATTGATGGATAGTAAAGCGATCACTTGCTTTGTTTGCTCGCTCATTCGTGTGTAATCACTACACAAAAAGTAAGCCAATTTCATGGTTTCATCTTGAATATGTATAGCGATCTTGTTTAGTTGGTCTTGTTCGATCATGGATACAAATTTATACCTCATTATTGTGTTATAAAGTGACCTCTTAACCCCCTGTTATCCAACTGTCAACTTGTTATTAATCAATAGGTTACAAGAACACAGGTAACACCTTAAAATCATAAATTCTAAGGTGAAATTGGTATTGAATGGGGAAAGTAAAAGGATCTTGGGGTGTTGAGAGTTTGACGCCTACCCCTGTTATCGCTAAAAAGGTAGATTTAAGAGATAAGGCTCTTAATCTTAATGCGTCTTATTATCAATTGTACCATGAATGACAGTTAAATTCAATAAATTTCAGATTATCTATTGACAGTTATTTATTATTGTGAGCTGTATTGTTGAATATCTAAAATATGGATGTAAGACAATTGTTCTAATACCCATAAAGGCTAACCCCCAATATCTGAGAATTTACTAAAAATTTTAAAATCAGAGTGAAATTTCGGGGTAACAATGATCATTTTGTGGGGGAAAATATCTGTAGTGAGGATGTGGGAATTTGGGGGAAATTTAGATTGACTGGCTTAGCTTACCCATATTAGCCCACCCTGTACCCCATAGAACCTCAAAATATCTACTCACCAAAACTACATAATCATTCATCATAATATGCACCCTTTAGGGCGATGCCCTCACCTTTCCACACTTCCCCATAAGTTCCTTTTTGTACAAAGTTTTAGCATAAGCGCACTTGGTATAATCATAGCAAACCCTTATGTATCAATGGTTACAGGCGAATTAGCTAGTGCGTATTATGGTTACTACTACGCATTACACCCATTATGTAAAATTCGAAAACCGTCTTATCAATAAATCTTACTGAAGTCTGCATATTGTGGGGTAAATGTTGGTGTTTTGTGGGTAAATTTGAATTTGAATTATGTTAATAAAACGCACCAAAATGATGCACTGTAAAAACAAGATGATTTCTGGGGAAATGGTGTATTGTTGCTGTAATTTACAATCATTAATTTTATTCATGTTTAATGAGTTTATTATTACTTTTGTACATAATCATATCTAGAGTGAAATTTTATTCATATATGGTAAATCGTATATACCCTGTAATGTTATATTATAACAATTGTATCTTGTGGTGTATAAATCCTTTCTATATGCCACCTTGTAGGCGTTTATGGTGTATATGGCTATAACTACACTAATATATACTTAAAACACTGTATAGAGGCTATCAGGGGCTTATAGAAAGGATTTATTGTGTTGGAGTATGCCTATTTGGTGTAGGTTTTATTGTAATCCTAGGTTGGTGTACTAGCTAGATAGTACAAAGGTGTTGTAATGTTACACTTTTTTGACTTATGAGTCAGGTTTTTAGCGGTAATGTGCAAGTGAATGTTGTTAAATCACTGTTCATCCATACAGTACACTTCACACCCTCTTATTTACCTATTGCCTTCTTAACCACTGAGAATAAATTATTATCTGGATGTACTGCATTACCATCAATAAACAACATGCCTTCTTTAAAATCAACTTGAGAAAGGTTTAATTTATTAATGAACTTATAATCCTTATCAAGTTGCCCATTCAAAGTAAGGTTGGTTTTAATACTAGTAAACTGTTCTTTATTCATATCATATACAAGGGTGATTACATCTAGAGTACCTTCCCAATCATGCTTAGTATAAATTTTTTCAACTTCAAGTAGTCCTCTCTCTTTATCGAACTCACAAGACCAACCACACATTTTAAAATAAGAGTACATTTCTTCCAGTTCTTCATACACATTTGACATCAACCTATCTCCTACAATCAATCAAACTCTCACAATACCACCCCAAGCATGACAACAATGTGACCATGTTCTAGCATCATTAAATTGTTTTTAGGGGTTAAGTTGCTTATAAAGCCTTATGCAATGGTGCTTTGTGTTAGCATATTACCTTAATTGATATAATAGCTGTATGTGGAAGAAAGAATATTGAATAAGGAACTACTATGATCAAACTCACTCTATCTACAATCTTATTGCTAATGTCTCCTTTAGCCAATGCCTCTCAATGGAAGCTATCCCACGAAATCAACACTAGCGAGACACGGAAGGTTTGTGTATATGAAGATTCTGATGGTAATACTAAGCAAGTGGAGCAATCACAAGGGCAATATTGCAGAACGTATTTGTAAACCTTGTTACTTATAACTTAACCTCGGGACGGGAATCCCGTCTCAATGAAATCAATAACTTACATAACTTGTTGCTAAGCTATTGATTTTTGAGTAAAACGCAATATTGCAAGTTGTACAATCCTAAATTGGATTCTCTAAATTGCGCACATCCTTGATATACCTCATCCGCATAATTTCGGAGCAGTCCCAAAAATTGGGTTGTCTAATGTTCACTGCTAACTTTTGAGCAGTCAATCATACACTTACCGTAATTCACCGATAAGGCTTGTATGTCCCTCACGGGCGTTTTAGTATCATAAAAATGCAATTGTATAGGTGAACTATAAAGCGTCTGTATGTCCCCTCTGGGGATGAACGAAGTTCACCGCTAAAGTGGCTTGTGGGTGTGATTTAGAAAGGGGAGGTAATATAAGAGGGATAGTATCAAGGGTTAATATCTAAGAGAGTAAATACTACACTAAATCAACCTCGTGTTTTATACAAAACCTCTTGGAAGCATTGGTATATAAAGGTTTGTTGGTATTTATTGTCCTACATACTCCCCTACTCTCCCTCTTCCCTCCAATCCTCCTTACCCCTAACTGATTAAATTGTTTTTAGGGGTTATAATTATTGCATCCCTTGTAAACAGTAGTGTTGTGGGTAGGTATTACCCCTATTGATAATATAGGAAGAATAATAGAATATATAAGATAGAATTAGATACAGATCCTATTAATCCTTTCCTATATATCAACCTTTTTCAAAGTGTCTTAATTGTTTTTAAGGGTTATAACTTCCACAAACTACCATTGTATAAAGGTTCTAGGGTGATCATTACCCCTATTGATAATAGAAAGAGAGAGAGAGAGAAAGAGATAGAAAGAGAGAGTAATATATAATAAGAAGAAGAAGAATATAGAATAGATTGAATAATAGTGTATTTGCTAATCTAACATAATTGTTTTTAAGGGTTATAATGTTGAAGAACCTTTATAGAATGGGGCTTGTAGTGTAATGATTACCCCTATTGATAAGATAGCGATAATAGAGAGAGATATAAGTATATAGTGTGTTACCACCTATAACCAAACCCGACATTATCAACCATTCTAACCACCATTACAACATTTATTTTAAAAATATTCACCTAAACCCCTCGATTCTAGTTTATGATATGCTACCAATCAGAATTATTAAGGCGCATATACTACAAATACAATGATATCATCAATCTTATAATGATATTATCCACCATAAACCAATATACAGTACAAAACTCTAAAATTTGATTTTAAAACAGTTTTATTATATAATACCCTTATAGAGTGAAAAAGTTATTAGTAAATAGCTTTACCTCCCCTCCGCATTATTAAACATTACCAACCACAACCAGAATTATATTACCTACCCAAGGGTTCTTGCGGTAGTTTTTGTCGTGTCTGCAATTTAGAAAAGGAATAAAAATGAAACTACCCGATAGTTTAAATATTAATACACTACCTTATATAACCGCTTATCAGTTAACACGCTTAATAGAAGGTAAGCAAAAGCTAGTTAATTTAACGCAACTTAAAGCTAAACGTAATAAAGCAGGACTTGACGAGGAAGCATTTCAGTTAGGGCTTGCATATTCAATCTTTCGAGAAATCCAGAAGTACAATAATAAAGAGGATAACGAATGAATAAAAAAGACGCTAAACGATTCCAGTTTTTACTATTAAAGTTTTATGATTTTGGATTAACACTAGATGAACAATATGAATACGGTTATTTATCCACTGGTAATCCAAACTTTCCAAGCACACCAGAAACTTATTTAAGTTATTAAGGTAACAAAATGAAAATAAATTTCCCTGAGCAAGTATGGGCAAAAGTCATGGACTTAACCCAAGAAAACAATATAAGCCCTGTAAAAGTTTTATACATGGCTATCGAATTATTACATAAACAACAAATAAAAGGTCAAGCGAATGATGACAGTGCAACACAAGAAAGTAACAGAACAGCCCCAACAATGGTTAAATAGCGTATATTATCCGGCAACAGTAAACAAATTAAATATAGCCTTTAACGGTGGTAAAAATTACAAACTACATAAACAATACAACAATATTATAAACCTCCTCTTGAGTCACCCTGAAGCCACAGAAAACCACAAGACAGCCTGTAAAGTATTTGCTTTCCATTGTGTATTACATGCTAAAAATGGAAATAGCTTTATTATTCCACGCAGAAAAGTAATGTTGGATAACAAGCACGAAGAAACCCAAGGACGCACACCAACAGCTTACCAATGGCTACAAGTACAGGATATTGCAGTTCAAAAAGGATTAGGCGAAGTATTTGTAGGTGGTGAAGATTTCAACGGAAGTTTTTTACCTTCTATTTTTGTTATGTCTCCCATGTTGCTTGATATTATTAAAACAAAAAATGTAGATAAAGCCCCGAGCAAACCTAAGCAATCACCCAAGGAAAGTATAATTGTATGGGATAGCAACGATAAAAAAACACGCCAACAAATTAAAATTGCAGGATCACGAGAAATCCAAAACAATTTAAATGTACTCAACAATTTTTTATTAACCAATACATTTAAAACGGATAAAGGGCAAATCATTGATCCAACGATGAAGCGCAGTTTTATTAAAAGTTTTGATAACTACGGCAGGTTTTCGCATAGCTATCAAAGCACACCACAGCATATCCGCCAACACATTACTATTAATGGTGAAGCTGTTTGCGAAGGTGATTATTCATCTAACCACGCTAGGATTGCTTACGAGCTGGAAAATGTACGAAAGGATGAGGATTTTAAACCTTATTATTTAAGCAAAGAAGATTGTCCTCTTGTTGGTTCTTCACAAGGTAAACGTGCTATATACAAGCTTGCTATGATGATGCTTTTTAACAGTGGCAACCCTACGCAAAGCTTGTTTAATGACATGGAACAAAAGTACAACACTATTGAAAAAAAGAAAAATGATATTCCTGAAAAACTTAAAGTTTATACCACGGTTAACCGCCCTACTATAAAAGATTGTTCAATCATTGTTCAGGGGTTAAAGAAAGTAAATAGCGAAATCGGGGAATATTTCAAAGGGTGTCAAGCAGGTTACTTACAAAACTTGGATGCAAAGATTGCAGAAAGAATCATGTTGGACTTAACAGCCCAAGGCATACCATTTCTATGCTTTCACGACAGCTTTATTGTACCTCAGAGCAAAGCATTGCAACTACAGCAAGCTATGCACAAAGCATGGGCGGATGTACTTGGATCACAAGATAACTGCATTGTTGATTTTAAATATGGTCACAACCCAGAGCAAGAAACAGAGCAACAGCAAGCGATTGAAGATTTGGAACAGCAACACGATTTTGAATATTCAGAAGCCGATCAAGAACTCGAATCATGGGGTTTTGTCAGTGCTGATACATTCCACGAATACGGCTCATGCCCGACTTGCAATAGTGCATTGAATCAGTGGAGTGATTGCGAGAACGTAGATTGTGATAACTGGCTACCTTTCTAAAACGCATCTAAATAGCTCATATAAGCGTTTTAACAAATAACAATACTAATACACCTTAATGCACGTAAATAGCCGTGTGGGGCTTCCTACACCCTAGAATCACGGCTTAATTAAAATAAGAGGATACAATGAAACGACAACTAATATTAAATCCAAATAATACTAGATCATTAAATACAATCATTATTAATGATCTTGAATATGTACTCGACAAGTTTGAACTTAAAAAATATAACCAATATAAAATTGAAGGCAACCCAA